>NZ_JBVJAM010000014.1:11377-232086 GCF_055590565.1 Streptomyces sp. NPDC041814
CCCTGGGCTCGCCCCCCCGCCCCCCGCCCGTTCCCCGCTCGCCGGGGGGGCGCGCCGCTGGGCCCCACCGGCACCTGCGGGCCTGGGCGCGCCCGGGCCCCCCCCCCCCCCGGCCCCCCCACGGTCCGTGCGAGCGCCTACCGGCCCTCGTCGGGCGGGCGGCGGTCACCGAGCTGGTCGTTCATCTTCTGCTGAGCCGAGTCGACCTGGCCGCCGTACTTGCCGCCGGTCTTCTTGTCGACGTAGTCGCCGCCCTTCTCGACTCCCTGGCGGGCCTGGTCCGGATGCCCCTTGATCATGTCCTTGATCTTGTCGAGCATGCCCATGACTGACCTCCTAGAGACGCTGACCGTTCCAGCATCCACGCCCCGCCGTAGCCCCGCATTCCGGGACGGCCGGTCCTCCCGCCGCACACGCCGAAGGGGTGGGAAGAAGCGCTTCCGCTTCTTCCCACCCCTGCTCACGGCCGTGCCCCGAGCGCGGGGCCGGTGCCGGTCAGTACGCGCCGAAGACGTTGTCCATGGAGCCGTAAGTGGCGGCGGCGTAGTTGCACGCGGCCGTGATGTTGGCGACCGGGTCGTAGATGTCCAGCGACGTACCGGGCACGTGGTAGGCGTCGAAGGTCGGCTGGATCACCTGGAGCAGACCCTTGGAGGGCGTGCCGTTGACGGCGTTGATGTCCCAGTTGTTGATCGCCATCGGGTTGCCCGAGGACTCGCGCATGATGTTGCGGTAGATGCCGTCGTAGCTGCCGGGGATGCCCTGCTGCGCCATGATCGCCAGGGATTCCTTGATCCAGCCGTCGAGGTCGTCGGTGTACGTGACGGCCGCCTGGGTCTCGGCGGGCTTCTCGGCGGCGACCGGGACGACGGTGCGCTCGGAGCGGTCCGCGCGGTCGGCGCTCTCGGTCCGGGGGGCGGTGTCGCCGTTCTTGCCGGCGGTCTCCGCGTTGAAGGCGCTCTTCTCGGCGGCCTTCGGGGCGGCGGCCTCGGACTTGGCGCCGATGGTGAGCTTCAGGCCCGGGTGAATGAGGTCGGGATTGCTCCCGACGGCACCGCGGTTGTCCTTGTACAGCCGCTCCCAGCCGCCGCTGAGGGAATGTCCCTGGGCGATCTTGTAAAGCGAATCGCCGGACACCACGGAATAGGTGGTGGGCGCGGCCTTGCGCACGGCAATTTCCTTGCCGGCGACGGAAGTCGGGGCCGCGGCCTTTTCGGCGGCGACGGTCTTGGCGGGGGCGGCGGAGGCCGATCCGGCCGCGATCAGGGGGAGCGCGAGAACGGCTCCGCCCGCGCTGACGGCGATGAAACCGCGGGTCAGGGACGCGGACTTGGCACGACGGTGCTTACCCGGGAAGGGCATGGCGTATTTCCTCTCCGTCGCCTGCGAGGTGAGCTGTCGGGTTCGGACTGGAGATGTCCGGTCGCGCATGGCGACTTCACCCCTAGCCGCTCCGGATTCCGGACCGGCGGCATACCTGGGTCCCCCGCTCCTGCCGTACGTGAGTGGTCGGGTTCCCGGACGGCGGCAGGATTCGGCGTTCCATCCGGATTGATGACGGGACCGTAAGCGAGAAACGACGGCCGGAACAAGCCCGGAATTGCTGATCACAATTGTTTTGCAAGATCAATCAAAGGAAATGCTCATGATCGCCCGCACCGGAGGAAGTCAAATTTCTTGGCACGACTGGGAACCGGGAGATCGGATTGCGCGTCAGAAACGGCCGACGTGACGCTGCCCACTGAGGCCGAAATGAAGCGATTCGCCCCTTTTGGGCATGTCTGGCACCCGCAAACTCACCCCAATCGCCCGCAATTGACTTTCACCTCATACATGAACAAAAGGGACATCAAGCAGCCCGCGATCAGGCGGGATCACGGGTTCCGGCCCCCTGGCCCACGTGATCACTCTATGGTTAGGCTTACCTAAGTGACATTGCCCCCGTTCGCACCGTCATAAGGGAGACCCCTGAACCATGGCGCCGCATTCCGCCTCCTCTTCCCGTCCTCCTGTCGCCCCCGCCGAAGAGGAGCTCAGC
Organism: Streptomyces sp. NPDC041814; assembly: GCF_055590565.1. Taxonomy (NCBI): domain Bacteria; kingdom Bacillati; phylum Actinomycetota; class Actinomycetes; order Kitasatosporales; family Streptomycetaceae; genus Streptomyces; species Streptomyces sp. NPDC041814. The sequence goes on from NZ_JBVJAM010000014.1 coordinate 13,416, forward strand.
GGCCGGCTGGCCCTCGTGACGGGAGCCGGACGCGGCATAGGCGAAGCGGTCGTGCGGGCCCTCGTCGCGCGCGGCTGCCGGGTCCTGGCGACCGACGCGGCCCCGGAAGGCATCGACACGCTCGCCCGGGAGTACGACGGGAGCGTCGTGGCCCGGGCGCTGGACGTCACGGACGCCGCGGCCGTCGAGGCCCTGGTCGCCGAGGCGGAGGCGGCATTCGGCGCCCTCGACATCGCGGTCAACGTCGCCGGGATACTGCGCTGTTCACCCGTCACCGAGCTCACCGACGAGGACTGGCGGGCGACGTTCGCCGTCAACACCGACGGGGTCTTCCACGTATCGCGGTCCGTCGCGCGCCGGATGGCGGACCGGGGCGCCGGCAGCATCGTCACCGTCGCGTCCAACGCCGCCGGCATTCCCCGTACGACCATGGCGGCGTACGCCGCCTCCAAGGCCGCATCCGTCATGTTCACCAAGTGCCTCGGCCTGGAACTGGCCCCCCGGGGCGTCCGCTGCAACACCGTCTCGCCCGGCTCCACGCTCACCGACATGCAGCGCGGGATGTGGCCGGCCGGTGAGGCGGGCGACGATCACGGACCCGCCGCCCAGCGCGTCGTGGCCGGAGACCTGGCGAGCTACCGCACGGGCATCCCGCTGGGCAGGATCGCCGAGCCGTCCGACATCGCCGAGGCGGTCGCCTTCCTCGTGTCCGACCGGGCCCGCCACATCACCCTGCACGACCTGTACGTCGACGGCGGCGCCACCCTGCGCGCCTGACCCGTCCGCCCGGCACCCCCGAAACGGCCCTCCCCTGGAGACCTGGAACGATGACTGCCTCACCGTACGACGACGCCCCGACCTGGCCCGCGGAGTTCGCCGCCCGCTACCGCGCCGCCGGGCACTGGCGCGGCGAGACCTTCACGAGCATGCTGCGCGAACGGGCCGGGGCCCACGGCGACCGGGTCGCGCTCATCGACCCCGCGCCGGAGCGCCGCGCCTGGACGTACCGGGAGCTGGACGAGCGCGCGGCCCGGCTGGCGGCCGGCTTCCGGGCGCGCGGAATAGCCAAGGGCGACCGGGTCGTCGTCCAGCTGCCCAACATCGCCGAGTTCGCCGAGGTCGTCTTCGCCCTCTTCCGGATCGGCGCACTCCCCGTCTACGCGCTGCCCGCCCACCGCGAGACGGAGATCGGCTACTTCTGCTCCTTCGCCGAGGCCGTCGCCTACGTCATCCCGGACCGGCACGCCGGCTTCGACCACCGCGCGCTGGCCACGGCCGTACGGAAGCAGGCGCCCACCCTCAGGCACGTGTTCGTCGTCGGCGACCCGGGCGAGCACACCGCCCTGTCCGACGTGCCACGCGACGCGGCCGGGGAGCCGGAGGACGGGCCCGAGCCGCACGACCTGGCCTTCCTCCAACTGTCCGGCGGCACCACGGGGGTGCCCAAGCTCATCCCCCGTACGCACGACGACTACATCTACTCGCTGCGCGGATCCAACGAGATCTGCGGCGTGGACGCGGACACCCGCTTCCTCGTGGTCCTGCCCGCCGCGCACAACTTCCCGATGAGCTCGCCCGGCTGGCTCGGCACGCTGTACGCGGGCGGCACCGTCGTCCTGTGCCCCCGCCCCGACCCGGCCACGGCGTTCCCGGTCATCGAGCGGGAGCGCGTCACCATGACGGGGATGGTCCCGCCGCTCGCCCTGGTGTGGACGGACGCGGCCGCCTCGGCGGAGCAGGACCTGTCGAGCCTCGGTCTGGTCCTCGTCGGCGGCGCCAAGTACAGCGAGACGGCCGCCCGCCGCCTCGAACCGGCGCTCGGCTGCCGGCTGATGCAGGTCTTCGGCATGGCCGAGGGCCTGGTCAACTACACCCGGCTGGACGACGACCACGAGACCGTGGTCACCACCCAGGGCCGGCCGATCTCGGAGGACGACGAGATCCGCATCGTGGACGACGCCGGACAGGACGTGCCCGACGGGCAGTTCGGGCACCTGCTGACCCGGGGCCCGTACACGATCCGGGGCTACTGGCGCGCGCCCGAGCACAACAGGACCGCGTTCACCGAGGACGGGTTCTACCGCACGGGCGACATCGTGCGCCGCACCCCGAGCGGCCACCTCGTCGTGGAGGGGCGGGCGAAGGACCAGATCAACCGGGGCGGCGAGAAGGTCGCGCCGGAGGAGATCGAGAACATCATCCTCGCCCACCCCTCGGTGCACGACGTGTCGGTGGTAGGTGTGCCCGACCCGTATCTCGGTGAACGCACCCTGGCGTACGTGATCCTGCGCGAGGGCGCCGAACCGCCCGGGGCGCTCGCCGTCAAGCGGCATGTGCGCGCACACGGAATCGCCGCGTACAAGGTGCCCGACCTCGTCGAGTTCGTGGACGCCTTCCCGCACACGGGGATCGGCAAGGTCAGCAAGAAGGGCCTGCGCACCGACGCGGTTCCCGCCACCACGTCAACTCCCCCCGCACAGAACTGAGTCCGCCTCGCCGCGGCACCGAAAGGCTGCCCTCATGGCTCTTCCCGCCATCGCCCCGTATCCCCTGCCGGGCCCCGACGAGCTCCCGGCGAACCGGGTCGGCTGGACCGTCGACCCGGCGCGCGCCGTGCTGCTCGTCCACGACCTCCAGAACCACTTCCTGCGCGCGTACCGCCCCGGCGAGGAGCCGCTGACCGGCATGCTCGCGAACACCGCCCGCGTGATCGGGGCCGCCCGCCGGGCCGGGATCCCGGTGGTGCACTCGGCGCAGCGCGGCGGCCAGAGCGCCGAGGAGCGCGGTCTCCAGCTGGACTTCTGGGGGCCGGGGGTGGCGGACGACCCGGAGGCCCTCGCCTCGCCGGACGAGGTGGCGCCCGCGCCGGGCGACACGGTGCTCACCAAGTGGAAATACAGCGCGTTCGTCCGCACCGAGCTGGAATCCCTCGTCCGCGACGACGGCCGCGACCAGCTGGTGATCACCGGTGTGTACGCGCACATCGGTGTGCTGATGAGCGCGGCCGACGCGTGGATGCGCGACATCCAGGCGTTCGTGGTGGCGGACGCGGTGGCGGACTTCTCGCGCGAGGACCACGACATGGCACTGCGCTGGGCGGCCGGCCGCTGCGCGGTCGTGACGACGACGGAGGCGCTGCTGAAGGAGCTGTGACGGCCCCGGGCGAAGTGAAAATCCCCGGTCCGCAATTGCGGACCGGGGATTTTCACGAGTATATTGAGTGATTCTGTGCGCCCACAGAAAAGGCCCCTCACCGGGGGCCAACAAGAATCACCATATCCGTCAGGGAGCTGTTTTGTCAACTCGGGAAAGCGCCGAATTGCAGAAGGAACAGGAATACATCGACCGGCTCCACCACCGTGTCGACGTGCTGCGCGGTGACGCCGCCGAGCAGGTACAGGACGCCCTGACGCCGGTCGGCACCGGCCAGCAGGCCCGGCTCGAACGCGATGTCCTGGTCGCCGAGCGCTCCGGTCTGCTCGCCGCGCTGAATGCGGTGGACGGTTCACTCTGTTTCGGCCGGATCGATCTCACGGACGGCGTCGCGCACCATATCGGCCGTATCGGAATCCGCGAGGACGACTCCGAACACACGCCTCTGCTGATCGACTGGCGTGCCCCGGTCGCCCGCCCCTTCTATCTCGCCACGAATCACACCCCGATGGGGCTGCGCAGGCGCCGCCATGTGACGACCGAGGGCCGCACGGTCACCGAGCTGCACGACGAGATCCTGGATGTCGGGGACCGGGAGCGCACCGGTTTCGAGGACCCGAGCGGCGACACGGTCCTGCTCGCCGCGGTGAACTCGGCGCGGACCGGACGCATGGCGGACATCGTGCGGACCATCCAGGCGGAGCAGGACCGCATCATCCGCGCGCCGCACCGGGGCGTCCTGGTGGTCGAGGGCGGGCCCGGCACCGGCAAGACGGCCGTCGCCCTGCACCGTGCGGCGTTCCTGCTGTACGAGCAGCGGGAGCTGCTGGCCAAGCGCGCGGTCCTCATCGTGGGCCCGAACCCGGCCTTCCTCGGTTACATCGGCGAGGTGCTGCCCTCGCTGGGCGAGACCGGCGTCCTCCTCGCCACCCAGGCCGAGCTGTTCCCCGGCGTCCGCGCCCGGGGCACCGACACGCCCCGGGCCGCGGCCGTGAAGGGCGGCGCCCCCATGGCCGAGGCGCTGGCGCTGGCGGTGCGGGACCGGCAGCTGCTGCCCGAGCCCGGCGCCCCGCTGATCATCCCGCACGACGACGGCGACCTGGTCCTGGACTGGGAGATCGCCTACGAGGCCCGGCAGGCGGCCCGGGACACCCGGCTGCCGCACAACCTGGCCCGGCCGCACTTCGCGTTCCGGATCATCGACGCGCTGACCGCCCAGCTCACCGAGCGCATCGGCGCCGACCCGTACGGCGGGCCGAACTTCCTGGGCCCGGACGACATCGCCCAGCTCGGCAAGGCGGTCGCGGTCAGCCAGGAGGTGCACGCCGCGATCGAGGGACTGTGGCCCGCGCTCACCCCGGAGGACTTCCTCGCCGACTACCTGGCGGAGCCGGTCCACCTGCCGGACGCGGACGCCGAGGCCATCCGGCGGGCGCCGGGCGAGGACGCGTGGACCCCGGCCGACGTGCCGCTGCTGGACGAGGCCGCGGAACTGCTCGGGGTGGACGACAGTGCCGCGCGGGCCGCCGCCGAGGCGGAGCGCCAGGAGCGGATCGCGTACGCCCAGGGCGTCCTGGAGCTGTCCAGGGGCTCGGAGTCCTTCGAGTTCGAGGACGAGGAGTCGGAGCTGCTGGCCGCGCACGACATCATCGACGCCGAGCGGATGGCGGAGCGCCAGGAGGAGGCCGACCACCGCAGCGCGGCCGAGCGGGCGGCCGCCGACCGGACGTGGGCGTTCGGGCACATCATCGTGGACGAGGCGCAGGAGCTGTCGCCGATGGCGTGGCGGCTGCTGATGCGGAGGTCCCCGACCCGGTCGATGACGCTGGTGGGCGACCCGGCACAGACCTCGGAGGAGGCCGGGGTCGGCTCGTGGCGGGAGATCCTGGAGCCGTACGTCGGCGACCGGTACGAGCATGTCCGGCTCGGGGTCAACTACCGCACGCCCGCCGAGGTGATGGAGGTCGCGGCGAAGGTGCTGCGGGCCGAGGACCCGTCGTTCGAGCCGCCTGGCTCGGTGCGCTCCACGGGCGAGGTGCCGTGGGTGCGGGACTCCGGGGCGGATCTGGCGGGCGCGGTGGCGCGGGCGGTCGAGGAGCTGACCCCCGCCGAAGGCCGCCTCGCGGTGATCGCGCCGCGCGAGCTGCACGAGGAGATCGCGGCGCCGCTGGACGGGGTCGTGCCCGGCGGCGAGCCCGATCTGACCCGCACAGTGGTGCTGCTGGGGCCCCGTCAGGCCAAGGGACTCGAATTCGACCACGTCCTGGTGGTGGAGCCCGGCCGGTTCGGGACGAGTGACCTGTACGTGGCGCTGACCCGGGCGACGCAGCGGCTGGGCATCCTGCACCGGGAGGCGCTTCCGGCGGCCCTGCGCTGACGGACTCCGGACAACCGGAGTCACGGGCCGGGCTGTTGTGCGTGGACAGCCCGGCCGGACGGGCGGATTCCGGGGAGCCTTGACACCCAGGACCGGCAGGAGGAGCATCCTCACGTCGTTGACAACGTTGTCGGGGGCACGTCGTTCCTCCCCGGTCACGGCGCCGGGCCCCGCCGCGTTGACCGTCCGTCACATCAGAAGGGCAGGAACGGTGCCACACACGCACAAACGTCGTACGCACACCGCGATCCGGGCCGTGGGCTCCGTCACGGCCGCCGCCATGGCCGTGGCGGGGCTCGCGGCCGCCGCCGCCCCCGCTTCGGCCGCACCGGGCCGGGACACCGTCAGGAACCCGGTGTCGTACGTCGATCCCCTCATCGGCACGTCGAACGCGGGCAACACCTATCCGGGTGCCGTGCAGCCGTTCGGCATGCTGGCGTGGAGCCCGCAGAACTCAAGGGGCAAGCAGGTCTCGACGCCCGCCCCCGGCGGCTACCAGTACGACGCGAAGAAGATCCGCGGCTTCAGCCTCACCCACCTCAACGGGGTGGGCTGCTCGGGCGCGAACGGCGACATCCCGATCATGCCGTACGTGGGTGACGTGGACTCCTCCCCCAGCTCGGACACCACCGACGCGAAGTACGCCAGCGACTTCTCGCACGACGACGAGACGGCCACCCCGGGCTACTACAAGGTCGGCCTGGCCGGAGGTGCTTCGGCCGCGCTGACCACGACCGCCAGGACGGGGTCCGGGGAGTTCGGCTTCCCGGCGGACAAACCGGCCAGCCTGCTCTTCCGTACCTCCAACTCGGAGACGGGCAGCACCGACGCCACCGTGCGCATCGACAAGGCCGCGCGGACGGTGACCGGGTCGGTCACGGCGGGCAACTTCTGCGGACCGCAGAGCGCGAACAACCGCAAGGACCTCTACACGCTGTACTTCACCGCCCACTTCGACAAGCCCTTCGCGAAGGTCGGCACCTGGAAGGACGGCACCCTCACCCCCGGCTCCACCTCCGCCTCCGGCGGAACGGGCTACAGCTCGTCCGGCAACGCGGTCGAGGGCAAGGGCTCCGGCGGGTACGTCACCTTCGCGGACGGCACCACCGAGGCGCGCGCCAAGGTGGCCGTCTCGTACGTCAGCGCCGCGAACGCCGAGGCCAACCTCCGCAAGGAGAACGGACCCGGCAAGAGCTTCGACGCGGTGAAGCGGCAGGCGGCCGCGAACTGGAACAAGGCGCTGAAGGCGATCGAGATCGGCGGCGGCTCGGACACCCGGCGCACCGCGTTCTACACCGCGCTCTACCACTCCATGCTGGAGCCGACCCTCACCAGCGACGTGGACGGCCGCTACCTCGGCGCCGACCGGAAGCCGCACCGGCTGTCCAAGGGGCAGAAGGCGCAGTACGGCACCTTCTCCGGCTGGGACCAGTACCGGGCCCAGGTGCAGCTGATGGCGCTGATCAACCCGAAGGCGGGCAGCGACTACGCGCAGTCCCTCTTCAACTACGCGAACCAGCGCGACGGCGAGTGGGACCGCTGGCTGCTGGAGAACGGCAAGACGAGCGTGATGTCGGGCGACCCGTCCGACGCGGCGCTCGCCGGGATCTACGCGTTCGGCGGCCGTGACTTCGACGTCAGGGGCGCGCTGGAGTCGCTGGTGAAGGCGGCGACCGTGCCGACCGCCAACGACTCCGACAGCTCCGGCTGCAACGTCGAGTGCGTGGGCCAGCGCCCCGCGCTCGACAAGTACCTGGAGCTCGGCTACGTACCGGCGGACAACTGCCACTGCTGGGGCGGGGCGGCCGAGACGCTGGAGGACGCGGCGGCCGACTACGGTCTGTCGGAGCTGTCCCGGCGGCTGGGCAACAAGGGCGACGCCAAGAAGTTCCTGGACCGGTCGGGCAACTGGACGAACGTCTTCGACGCCAACGCCACCGAGGACGGCGGGTACATACGCGACCGGAAGTCCGACGGCAGCTGGGCGGGCACCTTCACGCCCGGCACCGGCGCCGGGTTCGTGGAGGGCACCAGCGCCCGTTACACCTGGATGGTGTACTCGGACGTGGCCGGTCTCGCCGGTGCGATGGGCGGCAACGAGCGCGCGACGGAGCGGCTGGACGCGTTCTTCCGCACGCCCGACGGGAAGTTCGACTTCTCGGCGAAGGACGCCACGCGCTACGACCCGACGAACGAGCCCGACATCAACGCGCCGTACCTGTACAACTACTTCGGCGCCCCGTACAAGACGCAGGAGACGGTCCGCGCGGAGCTGGACCAGCTGTGGACCGACGGCCCCGGCGGGATCCCGGGCAACGACGACGCGGGCACCATGTCGTCCTGGTACGTCTTCTCGGCGCTCGGCATGTACCCGCAGAACCCGAGCCGCGCCGATCTGACGCTCACCGCGCCGCTGTTCCCGCACGCGGTGGTGCACACCGGGCACGGCAAGAAGATCACGATCGAGGCTCCGGCCGCGTCGGCGGACCACACGTACATCCACGGGCTGAAGGTCGACGGCCGCACGTCCACGAAGCCGTGGGTCGGTGACTCGCTGGTGGAGCACGGTGGGCGGCTGGACTTCACGCTCGGCACGACGCCCGACACCTCCTGGGGCAGCGCACCGGCCGACGCGCCGCCGTCGTTCCCCGGCGGCGGGCTGAAGTACTTCACCGGCGCGTCCCCGGACCAGCTGAAGGTCGAGCCGGGCGGTGACGGTGCGCAGACCGTGGTCAAGGTGCAGAGCCTGGAGACGAAGGCCACCACCGTGCACTGGGAGGCGGAGGCCCCGGCCGGGGTCACCGTCACACCGTCCGAGGGCGACTTCACGGTCCCGGCGAGCGGCGCGGCACAGGCGAAGCTCACCGTGTCGGCGGGGAAGGACACCGTCGAGGGCTACTACACGGTCCCCGTGACACTGGAGTCCTCGACGGGCACCGAGCTGCCGAAGACGTCGGCGGCGGTGACGGTCGCCGAGAGGAACGGGCTGCTGTGGAACCGCAACAGCACCGGTATCTCGGCGGACGACGAGAATCCGCAGGCCAACTTCGACGGCGAGGGCTGGAGCTACTCGGCCGAGGCACTGGCGGCGGCGGGGGCGAAGCCGGGCGGCACGGTCTCCTCGGGCGGCTTCGACTTCACCTGGCCGAAGGTGGAGGCCGGTGACCCCGACAACATCGAGGTGGTCGGTGCGGGCCCGCAGGTGCTCAACGTCTCCTCCGCCGAGGGCGACACGAAGCTGGCGTTCCTCGGGAGCGCGGCCGAGGGCAAGGCGTCGGGCACGGTGACGCTCACGTACACCGACGGCACCACGCAGCAGGCCGAGATCGGCTTCAGCGACTGGACGCTGGGCGGCGGCTCGCAGCAGCCGTCGTACGGGAACACGGTGGCGGTGCACACCGAGTACCGCGATGTGCAGGGCGGCGGAAAGGACCCGGTGGGCACCGAGGTCTTCACGACCGCGCCCCTCGCGCTCCAGGCCGGTAAGCGGCTCGCGTCCGTGACGCTGCCGCGCACCACGGACGGCGGGATCATCCACGTCTTCGCGGTGGCCACCGCCTGACCGCCCCCGCACAACGGCAAGGGCCGGCCCTCCCGCGCGGGGGGACCGGCCCTTGCGGCGTCGTCAGACGAGGTCGAACCGGTCCAGGTTCATGACCTTGTCCCAGGCGGCGACGAAGTCGCGCACGAACTTCTCCTTGGCGTCGTCGCTCGCGTAGACCTCGGCGACCGCGCGCAGTTCGGAGTTCGAGCCGAAGACCAGGTCGGCGCGGGTGCCGGTCCAGCGGACCTCACCGGTGACGGCGTCGCGGCCCTCGAAGGCGCTCTGGTCGTCGGCCGTCGACTTCCACGTCGTGCCCATGTCGAGCAGGTTGACGAAGAAGTCGTTGGTGAGGGTCTCCGGCGCGTCGGTGAACACGCCGTGCGAGGTCTGCTGGTGGTTGGCACCCAGGACGCGCAGACCGCCGACGAGGACCGTCATCTCGGGGGCGCTCAGGTTGAGCAGGTTCGCCCGGTCGAGCAGCAGGTACTCGGCGGGGAGCCGGTTGCCCTTGCCGAGGTAGTTGCGGAAGCCGTCGGCGACGGGCTCCAGCTCCACGAAGGACTCGACGTCGGTCTGGTCCTGCGAGGCGTCCACGCGGCCCGGGGTGAACGGGACCTCGATGTCCGTACCGGCGTCCTTGGCCGCCTTCTCGACCCCGGCGGCGCCCGCAAGGACGATCAGGTCGGCCAGCGAGACCTGCTTACCGTCCCGCTGCTCCGCGTTGAAGGTCTCCTGGACGGACTGGAGCGTACGCAGGACGCCCGCGAGGCGGTCCGGGTCGTTGACCTCCCAGCCGCTCTGCGGTTCGAGGCGGATGCGCGCGCCGTTGGCGCCGCCGCGCTTGTCGCTGCCCCGGAAGGACGAGGCGGAGGCCCAGGCGGTGGAGACCAGCTCGGAGACGGACAGGCCGGAGGCGAGGACCTTCTCCTTGAGCGCCGCGATGTCGGCGGCGTCGATCAGCTCGTGGGTGCGCTCGGGCAGCGGGTCCTGCCAGATCAGCGTCTCCTGCGGGACCTCGGGGCCGAGGTAGCGGACGACGGGGCCCATGTCGCGGTGGGTCAGCTTGAACCAGGCGCGGGCGAAGGCGTCGGCGAACTCCTGCGGGTTCTCGTGGAAGCGCCGCGAGATCTGCTCGTACGCCGGGTCGAAGCGCAGCGACAGGTCGGTGGTGAGCATCGTCGGGGCGTGGCTCTTCGACGGGTCGTGCGCGTCGGGCACGGTGCCCGCGCCCGCGCCGTCCTTCGGCCGCCACTGGTGGGCGCCCGCGGGGCTCTTGAAGAGCTCCCACTCGTAACCGAAGAGGATGTTGAAGAAGCTGTTGTCCCAGGCGGTGGGGGTGTCCGTCCAGATGCCTTCGAGGCCGCTGGTGATGGTGTCGCCGCCCTTGCCGGTGCCGTACGAGCTCTCCCAGCCGAGGCCCTGGCGCTCCATCGGGGCCGCCTCGGGGTCCGGGCCGACGGCGTCGGCGGGACCGGCTCCGTGTGTCTTGCCGAAGGTGTGGCCGCCGGCGATCAGGGCGACGGTCTCCTCGTCGTTCATCGCCATGCGGCGGAACGTCTCGCGGATGTCGCGGGCCGCGGCGATCGGGTCCGGGTTGCCGTTGGGGCCCTCCGGGTTGACGTAGATGAGGCCCATCTGCACGGCGCCGAGCGGGTTCTCCAGCTCGCGGTCGCCGGTGTAGCGCTCGTCGCCGAGCCAGGTGGTCTCGGGGCCCCAGTACACGTCCTCGTCGGGCTCCCAGGCGTCCACGCGGCCGCCGCCGAAGCCGAAGGTCTTCAAGCCCATGGTCTCCAGGGCGACGTTCCCGGTGAGGACGAGCAGGTCGGCCCAGGAGAGGTTCTTGCCGTACTTCTTCTTGACCGGCCACAGCAGGCGGCGCGCCTTGTCGAGGCTCGCGTTGTCCGGCCAGCTGTTGAGGGGGGCGAAGCGCTGCTGGCCGGCGCCGGCGCCGCCGCGGCCGTCGCTGATGCGGTACGTGCCGGCGCTGTGCCAGGCCATCCGGACCATGAAGGGGCCGTAGTTGCCGAAGTCGGCGGGCCACCAGTCCTGCGAGGTCGTCAGCACCTCGGCGATGTCCCGCTTGACGGCGGGCAGGTCCAGGGCGTTGAAGGCCGCGGCGTAGTCGAAGTCCTCGCCGAGCGGGTTGGCCACGGCGGGGTTCTTGGCGAGAATCCGCACGTTGAGCCGCTCCGGCCACCACTGGCGGTTGCCGCCGCCCTGGGTGGGGTGCGGCGCGCGACCGTGCGCGACGGGGCAGCCGCCGGCCTCCTCCGACTTGGGGTCGGTGACGATCGCGTCGTGGTTCTCAGTCATGGAATTCCTTCCGGACGGGGCGGATCTCGGTGCTCTGAGAATGCGAGGGGGGCTGGCCTGACCGGTCTCGCCCGGAGGGAGTCCTGCCCTGGCTTCGGCCGGAACCGATCCTACGATGGACCTTGTCCAAGTCAATACGAACACGCGATGGAATGGATCAACGGCATCCGCGGCGCCGAACGCGCGTTCCCGAAGGACGGACCCGCCGTCCGGCTAGCCCTCGCCCCGCCGGTGCACGCTGACCGCGTAGCCGCCGCCGTCGTACGGGTCGGCGTCCCAGGTGGCGAAGCGGTCGACGGGGGTGAGCCCGGCGGCGGCGCAGTGGGCGTCGTACTCGGCGAGCGTGAGGCCGGGCGGTACGGGGAGGTGGGCCGCGTCCAGGCCGAACCCGGCGACCAGCAGACCGCCCGGGCGCAGCGCTCCGGCCAGGCGGGCGACCACGGTGGCTTCGGTGCCGGGGGCGAGCAGCGCCATCACGTTGCCCGCGGCGACGACGAGGTCGAACCCCGGTTCGATGGGGAGCGCGTGCGGGTCGAACGCGGCCAGGTCGGCGCGGAACCAGGGCAGCCCGGGCGCCTGCTCGCGCGCGACGGCCAGCATCGAGGCGTCGACGTCCACCCCGGTGCAGTCGTACCCGAGCTCCGCGAGCCGGATCGCGACCCGGCCGGTGCCGCAACCTGCGTCCAGGACCCGCGCCCCGGCGGGTACCAGGGCGGCGCAGAACCGCGCCTCGCCGTGCATGTCCTTGCCGCTCCGGGCCAGGGCCGCGAAGCGCGCGGCGTAGTCCTCGCCCGAGGTGTCTCCGGTCAGTTCGGTCCAGCGGTTCATGCGGGCCACTGTAGACGGGGCCCTGGTCAGCCCGACTTCGGCGGGCGGTGGGCGTCGAAGGCGAAAACGGTGTTCCGGGCGGCCGCCACGATCACCGCGCGTCCGGCGACGGTCACGCGGGGGCTCGCCCCCTCCTCGCCGGTCAGGCCGTCCGCCCTCGGGTCCGTCGCCCACAGCACCGTGCCGTCGGACGGGGCGAGGGCGACCACGCGGCCGGTCGCGGAGCTGAAGAGCAGGGCGCCGTCCCCCGCCGCGGGGCCCGACGCGCCCTCCACGCTGGTCTGCCGGGACCACTTCTTCCGGCCGGTGGCGGGGTCGAACGCGGTGACGCGGCCGGTCCGCCCGCTCACGTACACGGTGCCGTCCGCCATGCCGGGCGTGCCCTCGTACGTGGTGTCCAGCGGCTTGTCCGTGGCCTTCCCGGAGGCCGGGTCGACCCGCATCACCGCGTCGTAGCCGTTGAGCGCCGGGCCGTCGGTGTGCTCACGGAGCAGGACGAGCCGGCCGCCGTCGGCGCCCACGGGAACGCCGGGCCCGTCCAGCGCGATGGCCCGGCCCCAGCTCCCCGTGGCCCGGTCGAGCGTGTGGACGACCGGGCGGCGTGCCGTCAGGGCCTGGACCTCCGCGTCCGTCACGCACATGGCGAGCAGTGCGTCGTCCGCCAGGACGGGGGCGCACCGGGAACCTCCGGGAAAGGGCGCCGTCCAGACCAGCTCGCCGCTGTGCGCGTCCCGGGCCTCGAAGGCGTCGTCCGACGCGTTGACGGTGATCACGGTGGAGCCGGTCACGACGGCGTCCTGGGTCCGGCCCGTGACGGCCGTCGACTGGGCGCCGGAGACCGTGGACCACAGCTCCTTGCCGCTGTCGGCGTCGACGGCCACCACCTCGTCGCCCCGTGCCCGGGGGTCGTCCTGGGCGGCGAACCGGTAACCGATCACGGTGTCGCCGGTGGCGCCCACCATGTGCATGCCCTGAACGGGGACGCCCGGGCTCTTCACCGTCCAGGCGCGCGAGCCGTCCCGCACGTCGATCCGGGTGGCGACGACGCCGCCTCCTCCGCAGAACGCCGCCTCGCCGCGCGCGACGCACCGCAGCTCGTCGGGGATGTCCTCCTGCCCGCCGGGCACGGTGACGCGCCAGGGCGTGAAGCCGTCGGGCAGGGTGCCCGCGGGCGCGGCGACCGTGCGGGCCTTGCCCTCGTCCGGCTCCGCTCCGAAGCCGCCCGTCCGGAGGGCGGCCACTCCGCCGCCGATCGCGGCCACGGCGAGCGCCGCGGCGAGCACGGGGCGCCAGCGGCCGCGCAGCCGGCGTCCGCCGAGGGGGCCGGTCCGCTCCGAGGCGGGGGCGCTCGGCGCCGGGGTGTCGCGCGTGGCGAGGTGGTGCTGGGTGGCCACGTCCCGGGTGCGGCCGGGGGCGCGCCCGGCAGCCGCCGCGCCGCCGAGGTCGGCGGGCAGGTCCCGTAGCAGCTCCAGGAGCTCGTCGGCCGATGGCCGTCCTTCCGGCTCCTTGACCAGGCACGGTTCCACGACGGTGCGCAGCGGCCCCGGCACGGCGTCCAGCGAGGGTTCCTCGTGCACCACCTGATAGGCCGTGAGGTACGGGCTGTCCGCGTCGAAGGGGCCGTGGCCCGTGGCCGCGTACACCAGGAGGGTCGCCAGCGAGAAGACGTCGGAGCGCGGTCCGACGCCGCGCGGTGCCTGGAGCTGTTCCGGCGACATGAAGGGCGGGGTGCCGATGACGCGTCCGGTCATCGTCAGGGTCTGCTGGTCCGCGGCGCGCGAGATGCCGAAGTCGATGACGCGCGGCCCCTCGGGGGACAGCACGACGTTCGACGGCTTCAGGTCGCGGTGGACGACCCCGACGCGGTGGATGTCGCGCAGCGCCTCGGCGAGTCCGATGGCCAGGTTGCGCAGTCCGGCCCCGGTCAGCGGGCCCTCGGCGGCGATGCGCTCGGCGAGGGTGGGGCCCTCGATGTAGGTGGTGGCCATCCAGGGCTGTTCGGCCTCGGGCGCGGCGTCCACCACGGCGGCGGTGAAGGCGCCGCTGACCCGGCGTGCCGCCGCGACCTCCTGCCGGAAGCGGATGCGGAATTCGCTGTCGCCGGCGAACTGCTGGTGGATCAGCTTGATGGCGACGGGCCGGCCGGAGCTCGTACGGGCCAGGAAGACCGTGCCCATGCCCCCTGAACCGAGCCGCGCCTCCAGCGGATAACCGCCGATCTCGGCTGGATCGCCTGCGCGCAGCGACACTCTTCCCGACCTCTCGTCCCCGTGCACCTCTGCCGTCACGGACCACCCGTCTGTGCTGGACACAAACTAGCCTCAGGACGGTGGGGCCCGGAAACGCGGGTGAACAGGTGCGGGCAGGTACGCGGCACGGGCTGCCCCGGCCGGTACCGGGGCAGCCGTCGAGGCCGGCGGGTCAGCGGGTCAGCAGGGGCCCAGGTCCTGCCAGACACCCCATTCGCCGGTGGAGCCGGGCGTCTCGTTCTGGGTCCACCACTTGGCCTTCCAGGTGTGTCCCCCGTACGAGACCGTGGCGCCGCCGGTGTAGACGGCGCTGCCGCTCCACGCGGCCGCGGTGCAGCTGCCGGTGGGGGGCGGCGTGGTCGGCGGTGTGGTGGTGGGCGGGGTGGCGCCCGCGAACCTCACCGAGTACTTCGCGAAGTCCCAGTCGGCCTGCGCCACGCTGCTGCACGTGCCGGAGGTCTTGCCGTTGTTGTCGGGCGGGGTGCACTGGCGGTCGCGGTTGAGGGACCAGAAGGTGAAGCGGTCCATGTGGTGGCTGGTGGCGAAGTCCAGGACGGTCTGGAAGTCGGCCTGGGTGAAGTACTCGCCGGTGTCGCTGCGGCCGTTCATGCCGGAGAAGCCCTCGTGGGCGTAGGCGGTGGCCTCGTCCCAGCCGAAGGTGGTGCGCAGGATCGAGTTGAAGTTGGCCAGGGCGCCGGTCTGGGCGGCGGCGCCGTTGAAGCCGCCGTCGAACGGCATGATGGAGAAGTTGTTCGGCGTGAAGCCCTGCGCCTTCGCCTCGTTGAGCATCTGCTTCCCGAACCAGCCGGTGCCGTCGGCGGTGGCCGCCGTGGTGACCGAGACATAGAGGCCCGGGTTGTTCTGCTGGAGGATCTTGGCCGCGCCGATCTCGCGGGCGATGGCGGCCGTGTTCTCGTACTCCGGCTCCTCCAGGTCGAAGTCGATGGCCTTCAGCTGGTACTTGGTGATGACCTGCTGGTACGCGGCTGCGGTGGAGGCCGCGTCGGAACAGGTCTGGCCGAGCTTCGTTCCCCCGTAGCCGCCGATGGACACCGACACGTCGCCGCCCTTGGCGCGGATCGCGCTGATGACGGAGGCGACCGCGGTGTCCGAGGAGACCGGCGACGTACCGTCCCAGGTGGGGCTGCAGCCGCCGCCGTTGGGCGCCAGGATGAAGGCCAGCTGGAACGCCTTGAGGCCGGTGGCGTCCATGATGGCGCCCGCGTCCGGCGGGTTGTTGTCGTGCGGCATCAGATAGGGCGCGGCGGCGTACCACCGGTTCGACAGCGCGGTGGCGTCGGCGGACGCACCCGATGCCTGCTGCGCGGCGAAGGCCGCGAGTCCTGCGGTGGCCAGGGCGGCGGTGGCCACGCCGGAGAGCAGAGCGCGAAGACGTCTCATGGAGGCTCCTGTCGGGAGAAGGTGCCGCCAGAATCGAAGGATGACGCATTCACGTCAATGAGTTGGCCTAGACCATTGCGCATTCTTGAAGATCCCACCGGAGCCCCGCGCCACGCGTGACCGATATCGGAACATCCCCCGTCCGCATTACGGGTCTCTCGGCTAGGGTGTCGCGCGTGTCCTTCCCTCTCGCCTTCCGTCATCTCGTGGACGACGCCGCGGTCTTCCCGCCCGGCCTGGCTCCACTGCCGCGTGCCGTGACCGAGCACGCCGGACATCTCGCGTCGGGCCACGCCGAGCTCGTCGGCCCCTTCGTGATCGCCGCCGACCGGCTCGGCGAACTGGCCGGGCACGCCGGGCCGGACCTCTTCCCCGAGGGCCTGCGGGTGAGCGTGGTGACCGGGCCCACCGCGCTCCCGGAGGTCCTGGCCGCCTTCGCGCGGACCGACCGGCTCGTACCGGCGGCCATCGAGTACAGACCGGACCCCGCCCGGCCGCTCGGGCCGCAGATCGAGGAGCTGGCCGCGCTCGGCTTCCCCGGCACGGTGTACGTGGAGATGCCGCGTCCCGGTACGCC
Source organism: Streptomyces sp. NPDC041814 (assembly GCF_055590565.1). Taxonomy (NCBI): domain Bacteria; kingdom Bacillati; phylum Actinomycetota; class Actinomycetes; order Kitasatosporales; family Streptomycetaceae; genus Streptomyces; species Streptomyces sp. NPDC041814. Next base: position 29,858 of record NZ_JBVJAM010000014.1, read on the forward strand.
GGACTGGGAGCGAGCCCTCGCGCCGGTGGCACGGCACGGCTTCCGGCTGAAGTTCCGTACCGGCGGGACCGAGGCGGCGGCGTTCCCGGACGAGGACGAGGTGGCGGCGTGGATCCACGGGGCCGTCGCCGCCGGGGCCGCCTTCAAGTGCACGGCCGGGCTGCACCACGCGGTCCGGCACACCGCGGCCGCCACCGGCTTCGAGCACCACGGCTACCTCAACGTGCTCCTGGCGACGGCCCGGGCCCGCGCCGGAGACCCCCTGTCCGGTGTCCGCACGGCCCTCGCCGAGCGCGACCCGGAGGCGCTGGCCCGTGCGGTGACCGCGCTCCCGGCCGCCGAGACCGCCGCGGCACGGGAGGCCTTCGTCTCGTACGGGTCGTGCAGCGTGCTCGAACCGCTGGACGACCTCACCGCCCTGGGCCTGCTCGGCCCCGCCACCGATACCGATTCCGAAGGACTTCACACATGAGCACCCACCCCGTCACCTGGGTCGAGGCCGCGGACGGCAGCGCGTACGACGTCGACAACCTCCCGTACGCCGTCTTCTCGGCCGCGGACACCGCCCCGCGCGTCGGCGTCCGCATCGGCGACCACGTCCTGGACCTGGGCGCCGCCGCCACCGGGCTGCGCCCCGACTGGGCGCCGCTGCTCGACGCACCCGCGCTCAACCCGCTGATGGCCGCGGGCGCCGCAGTGTGGGCGGAGGTCCGTGCCTGGGCCGTGGAGCTGCTCACCGACACCGCGTACCGCGACCGCGTCCGCCTGGTGCCGCTGGCCGGTGTCACCCTGCACCTGCCGTTCGAGGTCGGGGACTACGTCGACTACTACGCGTCCGTGGACCACGCCACGAACGTCGGGCGGATCTTCCGGCCCGACGGCGACGCCCTGATGCCCAACTGGCGCCACCTGCCGGTCGCGTACCACGGACGCGCGGGCTCCATCGTCGTCTCGGGCACCCCGGTGCACCGCCCCGCCGGACAGCGCAAGGCGCCCACCGACCCGGCGCCCACGTTCGGGCCGTCGCTGCGCCTGGACATCGAGGCCGAGCTCGGCTTCGTCGTCGGGCGTACGGTCCCGCTCGGGCAGCGGGTCCCGACCTCCGAGTTCACCGAGACCGTGTTCGGCGTCACCGGTGTCAACGACTGGTCCTCGCGCGACATCCAGGCATGGGAGTACGTCCCGCTGGGCCCCAACCTCGGCAAGTCCTTCGCCACCAGCATCAGCGCCTGGGTCACCCCGCTCGCCGCGCTGGAGCACGCCCGCACCGAGCTCCCCGGCCAGGAACCCGCCGTGCTGCCCTACCTGCGCGAGGAGGGTCCGTCGGGCTACGACATCGACGTCGAGGTCGAGGTCAACGGCACGGTCGTGGCGCGCCCGCCGTACGCGTCCATGTACTGGTCGCCCGCGCAGATGCTGGCCCACCTCACGGTCAACGGCGCCTCGCTGCGGGTCGGCGACTTCTACGCGTCGGGCACCATCTCCGGCCCCGAGAAGCACCAGCGCGGCTCGTTCCTCGAACTGTCCTGGGGCGGCAAGGAGACCTGGACGGCGGGCGGCGAGGAGCGCACGTTCCTCCAGGACGGCGACGAGGTCGTCCTGCGCTACACGGCACCGGGCGCGCGGGGGCGCATCGGCCTGGGCGAGGTCCGTGGCAGGATCCTCCCCACCATCCGGCCGATCCCCGAAGAGGTGGAATGACACCGCCGAACGACTCCGAGAGCGGCGGCTCGCAGACCCTGGAGCGCGGACTCGCCCTGCTGGTCGAACTGAGCCGCCACCCGGAGGGGCTGTCGACCAGCCAGGTGTCGGCCGCGACGGGGTTCCACCGCTCCATCGCGCACCGGCTGCTTGTCTCGCTCCACCGGACGGGGTTCGCCGCTCGCGACGACAGCGGCCGCTACACCGTGGGCCCGGCCGTGACCGGCCTCCTCGGCGGCACCGGGCCCAGCCTGCGGACCGTCGCCGAGCCCGTGCTGCACCGCCTCGCCCGCCGCCTGGACGCCACCGCGAGCCTGGTGGAGGCCATCGGCACCGCCGCCGTCACCACGGTGGTGGCCGAACCGCCGACTGACGGCCCCCTGTTCTGGTACCGCAAGGGCAGCCGCGACCCTCTGGACCACGGCTCCGGCGGCCTGGCCGCGCTGGCATCCGGTCCCCCGCGCGCCGCCGAACCGCCCCGCGTCCAGGCGATCCGCGAGACCGGCTGCGTCATCACCCACAGCGAGGTCAACATCGGCGCCCACGGCGTCGCGGCCCCGCTGCCGGGCTGGCCGGTCCGGGCCGCGATCAACGTGGTCACCTCCGACCCCGACCTCGCCGAACGAGCCGTCCCCCACGTCCTGGAAGCCGCCGCCGCGATCGGCACGCTGAGCGACCACCTCGGCGAGGGGTGAGCGCGGACCCCCGTCGGGCGGCGCGCTCGCGGGCGCGTACCGGCCGCCGCCGGTACGCGCCCGCCCGTCAGCAGCCGATCGGCGCGGAGCCGACCGCCACGTCGTCGAACCACAAGGTGTCGTCGCCGACCCCGTAGCTCTCCCAGCCCAGCCGCAGCGCGGTGGGCCGGGGCGGGGTGGTCCGCGAGAGCCACTGGTCGTCCACGTCGCGGGTGGGGACGCCGTCGGCGTGCAGGCCGGGCACCTGCTCGTCGCCCAGCCAGGTGTCGAGCCCCGGAGCCGTGGTGTCGACGGCGAACCGCAGGCACTGCCAGCTGCCCGTCGGCAGGGGCCTGCTCAGCCCCACCCCGGTCGGACTCTGCGCCGGAAGCGTCGCGTCGTCGGTCTCCCGGTTCCACTGGAGCGCCCCGTTCTGCCCGCCGATCCGCAGCGCCTTCCCGCCCTGGGAGCTGTCGGGCATCGACACGAAGGCGACGTGCGCGGCCGGCAGCGCCGTGGTGTGCCGCACCCACATGCGCACGTACATCACGGGACCCACGGACGAGAGGTCCGCGGTGGAGGCCACGAAGGCGTGGTTGCAGTACCCCGCCTTCCCGTCCAGCCGCAGCGAGCGCGTGCCGCTGTGCGCGGTCTGCGTGTCCACGGCGGCCGTCCCGGTGCCCTGGCAGTCGGGCGCGGTGAACCGCCAGTTCCCGGCGGGTGCCGAACCGGCTTGGTCCTCGAAGTCGTCGCAGACGACCGCGTCGCCGCACTCGGCGGAGGGCGGCGTGGTGGGCGGCGGCGTCGTCGGAGGCGGCGTGGTCGGGGGCGTGGTGTCCTCGCCCCCGCAGGACACGCCGTTGAGCGCGAAGCCCGTGGGCGCGGGGCCGCCCGCCTGCGAGGTCCCCTGCACGCCGAAGGAGACGGTGCCGCCCTCGGCCACCGCGCCGTTCCAGGCCGTGCTGACGGCGGTCACGGCGTGGCCGGTCTGCGTGACCGTGGCGTTCCAGCCGGAGGTGACCTGCTGGTCTCCTTCGTACGTCCAGGTCAGCCGCCAGTCGCTGAGCGCCGGGCCCTCGTTGGTGACGCTGACCTCGGCGGTGTAGCCGCCGGTCCACTCGTTGGCGGTGTAGTCGACCTGGCACCCGGGCGCGGACTCCGCCGCCGCGGCCCGGCCCCCGTCGGGCATGGCGACGAAGAGCGACAGGGCCAGCGCGACGACGGAGCCGGCCGCCGTCCAGGTTCTGCGCGGTAAGCGGCGGGGGTGGATGGTCATGTGCGCCTCCTCGGGGCGTGGGGAAGTATGTGGGAGCGCTCCCATGTATGACAGCGGCTTGACGAGACACTGTCAATACGATGACAGGCGGAGACTTCCGAGGGTTCGAAAGTTTCGCCGCGCGATCTCCGGCAGCAACGCACCCATGGCCCCGGCCGCCTTCACGGTCGGCCGACGCACGACACCTCACACCCACTGAAGTGCACCGATGGCGTACTGACACAGTGTCGGATCGGACCGACGCTTTCGAAATACTTGCCGAAACTATTGACAGTCACCCGAGGGGGCCAAAAACTCCGTGCTCAGGCCCGGCCGTGCCGCCCGTGCGGCCGGAACTCCCCTTCACCTGGAGGACAGTTCATGCGTCTCCGATTCGACCGCCGCCCGGCCGCCATGGTGGCGGGGCTCGTGCTCGCCGCGGCGAGTTCGCTGGGTCTGACCGCCACGGCAGCGGCACCGGCCCAGGCCGCCGCCTGCAACGGCTACGTGGGCCTGACGTTCGACGACGGCCCGTCCAACGACCACACCCCCGCCCTGCTCAACGCCCTCAAGCAGAACGGCCTGCGGGCGACCATGTTCAACGAGGGGCAGTTCGCCGCCTCGTACCCGGCGCAGGTGAAGGCCCAGGTCGACGCGGGCATGTGGGTCGGCAACCACAGCTACACCCATCCCCATCTCACCCAGCAGAGCCAGGCGCAGATCGACTCGGAGCTCTCCCGGACCCAGCAGGCCATCGCGGCCGCGGGCGGCGGCACACCGAAGCTGTTCCGGCCGCCGTACGGGGAGACCAATGCCACCCTCAAGGCCGTCGAGGCCAAGTACGGGCTCACGGAGGTGATCTGGGACGTCGACTCGCAGGACTGGAACGGGGCGAGCACCGACGCCATCGTCCAGGCCGTGTCGCGCCTCTCCAGCGGCCAGGTCATCCTGATGCACGAGTGGCCCGCCAACACCCTGGCCGCCATCCCGCGCATCGCCCAGTCGCTCGCCTCCCGGGGCCTGTGCTCCGGCATGATCTCGCCGCAGACCGGGCGCGCCGTCGCCCCCGACGGCAGCAGCGGTGGCGGCGACGGCGGGAACACCGGCGGCTGCACGGCGACCCTCTCCGCCGGACAGAGCTGGGGCGACCGCTACAACCTCAACGTCGCGGTCTCGGGCTCCAGCAACTGGACCGTGACGATGAACGTCCCGTCCCCGGAGAAGATCCTCTCCACCTGGAACATCAGCGCCAGTTACCCCAGCGCCCAGGTGCTGACCGCCAAACCCAACGGCAGCGGCAACAACTTCGGCGTCACCATCCAGACCAACGGCAACTGGACCTGGCCGACCGTCTCCTGCGCCACGAGCTGAACGGCCCGCCCCCATGGTGAAGCGCCCCGCACCCGTGTGCGGGGCGCTTCGCCATGCCTCCCCCGGGCCGGCGTGAGCTGCCCGAAACCAGTCGTTCACTCCGTCGTGGACTCCGGTGAAACAACCGGTTCCTAGCGTCTCCGGCCATGGACGCGACGCTGGACACGACGCTGTATACGCCCCCGGACACACGGCGGGACGCGGACGCGGAGCCCGCGCCCTCACTCCGCGAGACGGTGTACGGGCGGCTGCGCGCGGCCGTGCTCGACGGCGGGTTCGGGCCGCGCGAGCGGCTGGCCGAGACACGGCTCGCCGCCCGCTTCCGCGTTTCGCGGACCCCGGTGCGCGAGGCCCTGGCGCGTCTGCTCGCCGACGGCCTGATCGAGCGCGGGGACGGCGGCTTCTTCGTCACCATCCCCAACCTGGCCCAGCTGCGCGACCTCTACGAACTGCGGGGCACCCTGGAACTGCGCGGCATCGCCCGGGCGATCGAGGACCCGTCCGTACGGCATGACCCGGCCGTCCTCAAGGCCGAGCTGGACCGCTGGTACGCCATGCGCGAGCGGCCCCCGGCCCCCGATCCCCGCTTCGTCGTCCAGGACGAGCGCTTCCACGCCGAGCTCTCCCGCGCCTCCGGGAACCCCGCCCTGACGGATGCCCTCGTGGCCGTCGGCGAGCGCATCCGCCGGGTCCGGATGTACGACTTCCTCACCCCGGACCGGATCGGGACGACCATCACGGAGCACATCGAGATCATGGAGGCCGTCCGCGACGGACGCCTCGCCGACGGCCACCGCGCCCTGCACGCCCATGTCGGCGACTCCATGGCCGTCGTCCTCGAACGGGCCCGGCGCGCCATGACGCAGATGGCCCTGCACGCCGACCTCCTCTGAAACCCCGGCGGCCGACGACGTCCGCCCCCGTCCTCAGCACGGCCTTCCCTCCGTACACCGCTCTCCGAAGGGCTGCCCATGAGTACGACCGAGTCACGTGCGACGTCCACACCACCGACCGCTGCCAGGAACCGGGCGACGAGCGAAACGCTGGAGGACTACACCCTCCGCTTCGCGCCCCGCGGATACCGCCGCTGGACCCCCGCGGTGGTGGCCACCACCGCCCTGGGCGGGATCGCCTACATGGCCGACTTCTCGATCGGCGCGGGAATCGGCCTGGCCCACGGCACCGGGAACGCACTGCTGGCCATCGCGGTGGCCGCGGTCGTCATCTTCGCCACCGGCTTCCCGCTGGCCTACTACGGCGCCCGGTACAACCTCGACCTGGACCTGATCACCCGGGGCTCCGGTTTCGGTTACTACGGCTCGGTCCTGACCGGCGTCATCTTCGCCAGCTTCACCTTCATCTTCTTCGCCCTCGAAGGCTCGATCATGGCGCAGGGCCTGGAACTGGGCCTCGGACTGCCGCTCTGGCTCGGCTACCTGGTCTCGACGCTGATGGTCATCCCGCTGGTGATCTACGGAATGTCGGCGCTCAGCAAGCTCCAGGTGTGGACGACGCCGGTCTGGCTGCTGCTCATGGTCGGCCCGCTGGTGTATCTGGTCGCCACCGACCCCGGCACCGTCGACCGGTTCCTCTCGTACGCCGGAACCGACGGCAAGGGCGGCATCGACACCGCGTCCGTGCTCCTCGGTGCCGGGGTGTGCCTCTCGCTCATCGCGCAGATCGGCGAGCAGATCGACTACCTCCGCTTCATGCCGCCGAAGACCGAGGCGAACAAGCGCACCTGGTGGGCCGCCGTGGTCATGGCCGGACCCGGATGGGTGGTGCTCGGCGCGCTCAAGCAGGCCATCGGGGTGTTCCTCGCCGTGTACATCATCGCGGAGGTCGGAGCCACCGCCGCGCCCGAGCCGATCCAGCAGTTCCGGGGCGCCTTCGACGCGATGATGCCGTCCTGGCTCGTCGTCCCGCTGGCCGTGGTCCTGGTGGTCATCAGCCAGATCAAGATCAACGTCACCAACGCGTACTCCGGCTCGCTCGCCTGGACCAACTCCTTCACACGGGTGACCCGGCACTACCCCGGGCGGCTGGTCTTCGTGCTGGTCAACCTCGGCTTCGCGCTCGCGCTGATGGAGGCCGACATGTTCAGCTTCCTCAACGACATCCTCGGCTTCTACTCCAACTGCGCCATCGCTTGGATCGTCACCGTCGCCACCGACATCGGCGTCAACAAGTACCTGCTGCGCATCTCGCCGCTCCGGCCGGAGTTCCGCCGGGGCATGCTGTACGCGGTCAACCCCGTCGGCGTGGTCGCCTTCACCGCCGCCTCCGGCCTGTCGATCGCGATGTACTTCCACGCCCTGGGCAACACCCTCCAGCCGTACTCCCCCGTCGCCGCCGCCGTCATCGCCTTCGTGCTGACGCCCCTGGTCGCATACGTCACCAAGGGCCGCTACTACCTGCGCCGCACCGACGACGGCCTGGACGAGCCGATGCTCGACGCCGACGGCAACCCGAGCGCGGTGACCTACGACTGCCACGTCTGCCACCAGTCGTACGAACGCCCCGACGTCGCCGCCTGCGCCACCCATGACGCGGTCGTCTGCTCGCTCTGCCTGAGCACCGACGGCGTGGGGGACCACGTGCTGCCCGCACAGCCTCCGCTCGCCTGAACCCCGGCCCCGTACCCAGGAGTTGCCGTCATGTTCGACACCCTGCTCATCGCCAACCGCGGCGAGATCGCCTGCCGGGTCATCCGCAGCGCCGAAGCCCTCGGCCTGCGTACGGTGGCCGTGTACTCCGACGCCGACCGCACCGCCCCGCACGTCCGCCTCGCCGACGAGGCGGTGCGCCTCGGCCCCGCCCCCGCCGCCGAGAGCTATCTGCGGGCGGACGCCGTCCTGGAGGCCGCCCTCGCCACCGGGGCCGGGGCGGTCCACCCCGGCTACGGCTTCCTGTCCGAGAACACGGCGTTCGCCGCCTCCGTGGAGAAGGCGGGCCTCGCGTTCGTCGGCCCCACGCCCGCCCAGCTGGAGGTGTTCGGCGCCAAGCACACCGCACGGGCCGCGGCGCTCGCGGCGGGCGTGCCGCTGCTGCCCGGCAGCGGGCTCCTCGCCGACGAGGAGGCGGCCCTGCGCGCGGCGGAGCGGACCGGCTATCCCGTGATGCTCAAGGCGACCGGCGGCGGAGGGGGCATCGGCATGCAGGCGTGTGCCGGGCCCGCGGAGCTGCGGGACGCCTTCGCCCGGGTGTCCCGGCTGGCCCGGGGCAGCTTCGCCGACGGCGGGGTCTTCCTGGAGCGCTACGTGGAGCGCGCCCGCCACGTCGAGGTACAGGTCTTCGGGGACGGCACCGGGTCCGTCGTGGTGCTCGGCGACCGCGACTGCTCCCTCCAGCGCCGCAACCAGAAGGTGCTGGAGGAGGCCCCGGCGCCGGACCTGCCGCCTCACCTGCGCTCCGTACTCCACACCGCCGCCCGGGAGTTGTGCGCCTCGGTGGACTACCGGTCGGCCGGGACCGTTGAGTTCGTGTACGACCCGGTGCGCGAGGAGGCGTACTTCCTGGAGGTCAACACCCGTCTCCAGGTCGAGCATCCGGTGACCGAGGAGATCCACGGCATCGACCTCGTCGCCTGGATGCTGCGCCTCGCGCGCGGCGAGAGCGGGTTCCTGACGGAGCCGCCCGCCCGGGGCCACGCGGTCGAGGCGCGGATCTACGCCGAGGACCCGGCCCGGGACCACCGGCCGAGCTCCGGCCTGCTGACCCGGGTCGGCTTCCCGGAGGGCGTGCGGGTGGACGGCTGGGCGGAGACCGGGCAGCACGTCTCCTCGGCGTACGACCCGATGCTCGCCAAGGTCGTCGCGACCGGGGACACCCGTGCGCAGGCGTTCGCCCGGCTGGCCGAGGCGCTGGACGGGACGGTGGTGGACGGGGTGGAGACCAACCTCGGGCTGCTGCGCGCCGCCTGCCGCGAACCGGTCGTGCTCGACGCCCGGCACACCACGGCGACCCTGGCCGGTCTGCGCGATCCGCGCCCCCGGATCGACGTCGAGCGCGGTGGTGCCCAGACCACGGTGCAGGACTGGCCGGGGCGCACCGGCTACTGGGAGGTCGGCATCCCGCCCGGCGGTCCGATGGACGACCTCTCGTTCCGCCTCGGCAACAGGGCCGTGGGCAACCCGGAGGGCGCCCCCGGCCTGGAGTGCACGCTGGAGGGGCCCGCGCTGCGCTTCTCCGCACCGGCCACCGTCTGCGTCACCGGGGCCCCCGCCGCGGTCACCGTCGACGGCCGCCCCTCCGCCATGTGGGAGCCGGTCGAGCTCGCCGCCGGGCAGCTGCTCGACGTCGGCACCGCGCAGGGCCCCGGGATGCGCACTTACGTCCTGGTGCGCGGTGGCCTCGACGTCCCCGGCTACCTGGGCAGCGCGGCCACTTTCACCCTGGGCGGCTTCGGCGGCCACGCGGGCCGCGCCCTGCGCACCGGCGACGTACTGCGGCCCGCCCGGCCCGGGCCCGAGGCTCCCGCGCCCGCCCCCGTCCCGGCCGCCTCGCGCCCGCACTTCGCCGCGCACTGGCGCATCGCGGTCAGCGAAGGGCCGCACGCCGCACCGGACTTCCTCACCCGGGAGGGCATCGCGACGGTGTACGGGACGCACTGGAAGGTCTCCGCCCAGTCGGCGCGCACCGGGGTGCGTCTCGTCGGGCCCCGCCCCGAGTGGGCCCGTCCGGACGGCGGCGAGGCCGGACTGCATCCGTCCAACGTGCACGACACCGCGTACTCCGTCGGCGCGGTCAACCTCACCGGCGACACCCCGGCGATCCTCGGCCCCGACGGGCCGAGCCTGGGCGGCTTCGCCTGCCCGGTCACCGTGGTGCGCGGCGAGCGGTGGAAGACGGGCCAGCTGCGCCCGGGCGACACCGTCCAGTTCGTGCCGGTGACCGAGCGGACCGCCGACGCCTTGCGCCGGACCCCGGCGCTCCTCACGTTCCCGGCCCCCGGCGGCCCGGACGGCGACGACGGAGTGCTCGGCCGCCGCCCGGCCGACGGCACCGCCCCCGAGGTCACCTACCGGCGGGGCGCCGACGACAACATCCTGGTCGAGTACGGCCCCATGACCCTCGACCTGGGCCTGCGGATGCGCGTCCACGCCCTCGCGGAGCACATACGGGCGCTCGCGCCGCGCGGTCTCGTCGACGTCACTCCGGGCGTGCGCTCGCTGCATCTGCACACCGACCCGGACGTGCTGCCGCTGCGCACCCTGCTCGGTCTGCTCCGGGAGGCCGAGGGCCAGTTGCCGGCCACCGCCGATCTGCGGGTGCCCAGCCGGGAGGTGCACCTTCCGCTGTCCTGGGACGACCCGACCGTGGACGAGGCCATCGACCGCTACGCGGCCTCGGTGCGCGGGGACGCCCCCTGGAATCCGTCCAACATCGAGTTCATCCGCCGTATCAACGGCCTGGGGAGCGTCGAGGACGTACGCCGTACGGTCTTCGACGCCCGCTATCTCGTCCTCGGCCTCGGTGACGTCTATCTCGGCGCCCCGGCCGCGACCCCGCTCGACCCCCGCCACCGCCTGGTGACCACCAAGTACAACCCGGCGCGCACCTGGACGGCGGAGGCCGGTGTGGGCATCGGGGGCTCGTACCTGTGCGTCTACGGAATGGAGAGCCCCGGCGGCTATCAGCTCATCGGCCGGACGGTCCCGGTGTGGGGCGGTCTGCGCCCGCCCCGCTCCTTCGCCGACGGCACGCCGTGGCTGCTGCGGTTCTTCGACCGGATCGTCTGGCACCCGGTCGGTCCGGCCGAACTCCTGGACATCCGGGGCGACCTCGCCGCCGGGCGCACCGCACTCGACATCCGCCCGGGCGTCTTCTCGCTCGCCGGGCACGAGGCGTTCCTGCGGGAGAACGCGGCGGACATCGCCGCCTTCCGGACCCGCCAGTCCGCCGCCTTCGAGATTGAGCGGCGGGCCTGGGAGGCGGCGGGCGAATTCGCCCCGCGCGCCGAACCGGAGCCGGCCGCCGAGGGAACCGCCCCGCTCACCCTGCCGCCCGGCTCGGGACTGGTCGAGGCCCCGCTGAGCTCCACCGTGTGGAAGGTCGAGGCGGGTCCCGGCACCCGGGTCGAGCCGGGACAGGTCCTTCTGGTCCTGGAAGCCATGAAGATGGAGGTCGTGGTGCGCGCCCCCGCACAGGGCGTCGTCACCGACGTCCTCGTCAGCCCCGGACAGCAGATCGACGCCGGCACACCGCTGGCCGTCGTCGCACGAGAGGAAGCAGCGTGACCCAGAGCTGCGTCGCACGCGTCACCGCCGCCTACCGCCGTATCGCCGAGACCGACCGGCCGGAGGTGTGGATCCTCCTGCGCCCGGAGGAGGAAGTCCTGGCGGAGGCCGCCGCCCTGGACGCCCGGCCGGCCACCGACGAGCCGCTGCCCCTGGCGGGCGTCCTGCTCGCCGTGAAGGACAACATCGACGTGGCGGACCTGCCCACGACGGCCGGCTGCCCCGCCTTCGCCTACGTCCCGGACGCGTCCGCGACAGCCGTACAACGGCTGCTGGACGCGGGCGCGATCCTGCTGGGCAAGACCAATCTGGACCAGTTCGCCACCGGCCTGGTCGGGACGCGGAGCCCGTACGGTGCCGTGCGCAACGCCCTGCGTCCCGGGAAGATCTCCGGCGGGTCCAGTTCCGGTTCGGCGGTCGCCGTGGCCCTCGGCATCGTGGACATCGCGCTCGGCACCGACACGGCGGGCTCCGGCCGCGTCCCCGCCGCCCTCAACGGCATCGTCGGCATCAAGCCCACGCTGGGGGTGGTGCCGACCACCGGCGTGCTCCCCGCCGCCCGCCCCTACGACGCGGTCACGGTGTTCGCCCGCACCCTCACCGAGGCCCAGACGGCGATGGGTGTCATGACGGGACCGGACAGCGGCGACCCGCGTGGCCGGGCCTGGCCCGACGACGTCCGTCTCTCCGCCCCGGCCCGGCCCCGGATCGCGGTTCCCCGGGAGGAGGATCTCGCCCCGCTGTCGCCCGGCGCGCGCGCCGCGTTCGCCGCGGCCGTCAAGCAACTGGAGGCCGCCGGCGCCACGGCCTCCGTGGTGGACGTGTCACCGCTGCTGGCGGCGGCCCGGCTGCTCTACGACGGGGCGCTGGTCGCCGAACGCTACGCGGCCGTCGGCGATTTCATCGCGGGGAGCCCGTCGGCGGTGGACCCCACGGTCGCCGGGATCATTCTCGCCGCCGCCACTCTGCCCGCCCATGCGCTGGCCGCAGACCAGGAACGGCTGGACCGCTACCGGATGCAGGCGGAGAGCCTGCTGTCCGCGTACGACGCGCTGCTGCTGCCGACGACCACCGGGCATCCGGACATCGCCGAGGTGCTGGCCGATCCGGTGGGGGTCAACTCCCGGATGGGCACGTACACCAACTTCGTGAACCTCCTGGACATGGCGGCCGTCGCGGTTCCGGCCGGGGACGCGGACGGCGGCCCGTTCGGGGTCAGCGTCGTCACCCGCGCCTTCGAGGACCAGCCGGCCATCGACATCGCCGCCCTGCTCACCGGGGAACAGGCACCGCACCCCCTGCCCGACGGGGGCACCGCCCTCGCCGTGTTCGGCGCCCACCTGACCGGACAGCCGCTCAACCATCAGCTCACCGATTCCGGCGCCCGGTACGCGGGTGCGGTGACGACCGCCGCGTCGTACCGGCTCACGGCGCTCGGGACGACCCCGCCCAAGCCGGGCCTCGTCCGTGTGGGGCCGGGGGACGGGGCCGCGATCGCGGGCGAGCGCTGGATCCTCTCGCCCGGCGCCCTCGGGCGCTTCCTCGCGGCGCTGCCGGCGCCCATGTCGCTGGGACGCGTCGAACTCGATGACGGCAGTTGGGTCCTCGGCTTCCAGTGCGACCCGCTCGCCGCGGCGAGCGGCACCGACATCACGGAGCACGGCGGCTGGCGCGCCTACCTGGAGGCGACGACCGCCTGACAGTGCGGGAGGCGCCGGCGCGCCCGCGCGGACCGGGCGGCCGCCGCCACCCGGCGTACACCGAGTGGCGCGCCCGGTCCCGTGCCTCGATGCTGTTTCGGCGCCGCCCGTACACCCGCACCGAGAGGCCCGACATGCCCGTGGACGAACCCCCTCCCGCGGGCGGCACACGCGCACGTCTGGAACTCCAGGCGATCCGGGCGCTGCTGGACGCCCAGCGCCGGCGCGTCACCCGGTACGCCGAGCGGTACGGGCCCCCCGCGCCCGACGCCGTGCCCCGGGCTCCGCGGTCCGTCGCGGATCACCCGCCCTCCGGTCAGGAGGTGCTCGACGCCCTCCCGGTGGCGGCCCTGCTGCTGACTCCGGTGTTCGGCGAGGACGGCGAGGTCCGGGATGTCGTCCTCCTCGCCCGCAACGCCACGGCCCGTGCCGACGCGGGCTCCCGGTTCCCCGGCGAGGCCCTGCCCCCGTGGACGGGGCCGGTGTCGCTCTTCGAGCGGGTCCCCTCGCTGGCCGCCACGGCGATCCCGCGCATGCTGGCCGACGCGCACCGCACGGGCGCGCCGCAGCAGAGCGACGCGGTGGAGTGGCTGGTGAACACGCGGACGGGGCCGGTGCGGGTCAGCGCGGAGGTGCGGATCGCGCCCTGCGGCCACCACTTCCTGCTCACCTGGGAACCGGGCGGCCGCCTCCGCATGGCCGCGGCTGCCCAGCAGTTGGTGCGCACGTGCTGGGCGGAGTGGAATCTCGCCGACGACGGCATCCAGCCGTCCCGGGGCTTCCGCCAGGTGCTGGGTCTGCCGGAGCACGTCCCGGTGCCCAGCCTTTCCGACCTGGCCGCCGCCACCACACCGGACTGCCTGTCCACGCTGTACCAGACGTTGTACGACGTCCTCCTGCGCAAGCGCGTCACCCAGTGCGAGCTGCGCTTCCGTGGCAGCGAGCGCGTCTTCCGCATGGTCGCCGAGCCGGTGCGCATCGTGCCCGGCGGCCTGGTGTGGGCCCTGCGGGCGGTCCTGACCGACGTCACCACGGACCGGCGCAGGCGGGAGGCGACACGGCGGGCCGAGCGCCACGCGCGCCGCGAGCACGAGCGTGCCGACGCGGTGGCGGAGATCGCCGGGGTCCTGCGCGACGCGGTGCTGCCGCACTTCCAGGACGAGCTGGACAGCTACGGCCTGGAGGCGGCGGCCGTCTACCGCCCCGACGCGGCCGGGGCCGGGGTCGGTGGCGACTGGTACAAGGCCCGCGGGCTGCCCGACGGGCGGCTGCTGCTCGCGCTGGGCGATGCCCGGGGCCACGGCCTGGACGCGGTCACCCTGATGGCCAAGCTCCGTTACGCGCTCGCGGGGCTCGCGTACACCTTCGAGCCCGTGGAGCGGCTGACGGAGTGGCTCAACGAGGTGGCCTGCGCGGACGCCCGGGAGTCCACCGCCACCGCGATCATCGCCCGCTACCACCCCGAGCGCACCCTGCTCCGCTGGACCTGCGCCGGGCATCCGCGCCCGGTGCTGCTGCGTGACGGGCGCGCGGCCCAACTGCCGGCGCCCGCCGGAGGGCCCGGGCTCACCCTGGGCGTGCTGCCGGGCACGTCGTACCAGGCAGGCGAGACGAAGTTGGAGGCGGGCGACATCGTCCTGATGTACTCGGACGGACTGACCGAGCGCCGTCCCGCCGACCCCGACCAGGACGCGCTCCGCTTCCGCCGCGCGGCCGAGAGCTGCTTCCGGGAGTTCGCGCCGGACCCCGGCAACGCCGGGCTCCAGGACTACGTCGAACGGCTGGTGGGCCGCTTGGACGGCGACCACCGCACCGACGACGCGACCCTCCTGGCCCTGCGCCGGCCCTGACCGGCGGCCGGTGGTGTCAGTGGGCTCCCGTAGTCTTCCGGCCATCACTCACCGCCTGGAAGGACCAAGAGAGTTGACTGGCCTGTCCGCCTTTCCGCTGCCGTTCCACACCTCCCGCGCCGGCGGGTCCGCGCAGCCCCGCACCCTGCGTGAGCTGGAGATGATCGCGTGCAGCGCGCACCTTCGGGCGAAGCCGGGATGGTTCGAGAAGATGCACGACACGGCCATAGCCGCCAAGTGGACGCGGGAGGCGGTCGACCAGGGCCTCACCGAGGCGCAGGTGCGCTATGTGCTGGCCGAGCTCGCGCACTACGCGGAGCTGCGGGACGCCCGTACCGGCATCGAGGTCTCGGCCGTCGACGGGGTCTGGCAGTCGGACACGCTGATCGACGCGGAGCTGCGGTCGCGGCTGCGTGCGGCGGTCCGGGTGCTGGAGGAGGTTCCCGAGGAGGAGAAGGACTGGCATCCGGGGTCGGACGGCCAGGTGCTCGACCTGGTGCATCCTTCGCTGTTCTGCCTGGTGCGGGACGTGAGCGGCGGTCCGGAGCGGGCCTGGGAGAACCCGGCGAACCGCTACTCGAAGTACGAGTTCTCGGAGCGCTTCCAGTGGCTGCCCACGGACGTCGACGTCAGTGCGGACGGCGAGGCCGCCTTCCGTTCGTACGTGAACAACGTCCACCCCGAGGAGCACCGGGAGCTGGCCGCCGTCCTCCCTGAGCTGTTCGCCCGGATGCTCCCGCTGTGGAAGAACGTGCTCACCGATCTGCGCCGTTCGCGGCCCTTGCGGATCGAGGCCGACCCGTACGGCTGGTACGACGCGGAGCCGGAGTATCCGGACGAGGAGGACTTCAGCGACGCCGACGCGTACGAGAAGGCGGTCGTGGCGCACGAACTGGCAGCCGACGACTGGTATCAGAACCGTCGGCCGGTCATCCCGGACGCCCCGGAATACACCGCGCCCGAGCCGGCCGACGAGTCCGACCGGGTCTCCCTGAACGGTCGCCGGCTCCAGGTCATCGCCAAGCTGGCGACCATCCACCTGACGCCGGAGAAGCCCGAGTACGCCGGGGGTTCCTGGCATGTCGAGGGAATGCTGAACGAGCGGATCGTGTCGACCGCCATCTACTACTGGGACAGCGAGAACATCACGGAGAGCCGGCTGGGCTTCCGGACCGCCGTCGACGATCCGGACTACGAGCAGAGCGACTACACCGGCGTGCGTGAGGTGTACGGCCTGGAGAACGAGTGTGCGCTGAACCAGGTACTGGGCCACGCCTCGACCCCGGCCGGGCGCTGTCTGGCGTTCCCCAACATGCTCCAGCACCGGGTCGGTTCGTTCCGCCTCGCCGACCCGGGCCGCGCCGGGCACCGGAAGATCCTGGCGTTCTTCCTGGTGGACCCGTCGGAGACGATCGTCTCGACCTCCGACGTGGCGCCGCAGCAGCCCTGGGCCGGCACCTCGACCATGACCCTGGACGAGGCGAAGGCGTACCGCGAGGAGCTCATGCGGGAGCGCAAGTTCTTCGTGGACGAGCACAACGAGCAGCTGTTCGAGCGGGAGTTCTCCCTCTGCGAGCACTGAGCACGTACGTCCGCCGGCTCGCACCCGGGCAGGGTGTGAGCCGGCGGGACGCGGTGGGGCGGCCGGCAGGTCAGCGCAGTCCGGCGAAGAGGTCGTTCTCGGGGAGAGGGGCGTCGGTGGTGTCCCTGACGCGCACGAAGGGTTCGACGCCCATCAGCTCGCCGAACCGCTCCTTGCCCATCTTGAGGAAGAAGATGTTCTCGCCCTGGCTGGCGTGCGCGGCCAGGGAGTCGAACTTCTGGCCGCTGAACGCGGTGGTGTCGACCCAGGTGGTGATCTCGTCGTCGGGCAGGCCGATCTCCGCCATCGCCGCGGCCTCCTCGGGGTCGGGCTCCGGCAGGTCCTCGCCGAACTCGCGCATCATCTCCCCGAAGCGCTGCATCATCGAGCGCGGGGCCGTCGTCCAGTAGACCTTCGGCGTCAGGTCGGTCAGCTCCAGGGCGGCCATCGTGATGCGGTTGGCCTGGATGTGGTCGGGGTGGCCGTAGAAGCCGTTCTCGTCATAGGTGACGACCACATCGGGCCGGTAGTGGCGCATCAGCTCGGCGAGCCGGGCGGCGCCCTCCTCGACGGGCGTCCCCCAGAAGGAGCCGGGGGCGTCGTTGGCCGGCCAGCCCATCATCCCGGAGTCGGCGTAGTCGAGCGTCTCCAGATCGCTGATCTTCAGTACCTCGCAACTGGCCTCCAGCTCCCGGCGGCGCATCACGGCGACGGCCGCCGGGTCGTGCCCGGGATCGCCCGGCTTCACGCCGCCCGGTCCGTCCCCGCATCCGCCGTCGGTACAGGTCACCAGCACGGTGCGGATGCCTTCCGCCGCATACCGGGCGAGCACGCCCCCGGTCCCGGTGGCCTCGTCGTCGGGGTGGGCGTGCACTGCCATGAGGGTCAGCGGCCGGTCAGTCATCACAGTCCTCCAGCGGAAACGAGCATGCGGTACGAGGGTGCGGCGGATCCGCCGCACCCTCGGTCGGTGCAACCGCCCGGACCGGGCGCGGTGTTCCCGGCGGGGCCGACCGGTCTGGCCGGAACCCGACGCCCGGCCTCCTCGGCGGTGGCATATTCCTCAAGTGGGTGGCGGACGCGTGAGGGGGAGGCGAGCAGAAATGGCTGAGGTGGAGCTTTCGGCCGGGACGGTCGAGTACCAGGACACCGGCGGTGAGGGGCCGGTCGTGGTCCTGCTGCACGGCGTCGCGATGGACGGCTCCCTGTGGCGGAACGTGGTGGAGCCCCTGCGCTCCGACCTCCGCTGTGTGGTGCCGACACTGCCGCTGGGCGGCCACCGCCGGCCGATGCGGCCCGACGCGGACCTGTCGGTCGCGGGCGTGGCCCGGTTGGTCGCCGAGTTCCTCGACCGGCTCGACCTGCGTGACGTCACGCTGGTGATGAGCGACTGGGGCGGTGCGCAGGCCCTGGTCGCGGAGGGCAGGGACGAGCGGATCGGACGGCTCGTCATCACGTCGTGCGAGGCGTTCGACAACTTCCCGCCGGGCGTGCCGGGCCGCAACCTCCACACCTCGGCGAAGCTGCCGGGCGGCATCAACCTCGCCTTCCGGCTGCTCAAGGCGAAGCCGATGCGCCGGCTGCCCGTGACCTGGGGCTGGATGAGCAAGCGCCCGGTCCCGCACGAGGTGATGAACGCCTGGTTCACCCCGCTGTGGACCTCCGAGGAGATCCGCCGGGACCTGCGCAAGTACGTGCTGGGCGTCCCGCCGAAGAGTGAACTGCTCGGCTGGGCGGAGAAGCTGCGGGACTTCGACCGGCCCGCCCTCGTGGTGTGGGCGGCCGAGGACAAGGTCATGCCCCCGGAGCACGGGCGCAGGCTGGCCGAGCTGCTGCCCAAGGGGCGGCTCGTGGAGATCGAGGACAGCTACACCCTGATCCCCGAGGACCAGCCGGCGGAGCTCAGCGCACACATCCGGTCCTTCGTGCTGGACGGCGGGGCCGCCTCCTCGTAGCTCCCGGACCGTGGGGAAGACTGGGGCCATGAGCGAGGTCGTTTTCACACGCGGGAGTGGCTGGATCCCGCGCGTGGTCCGCGAGGGCGGGGTGCTGAAGCTGATGCTCGGGGCCGGGGCGGACGCCAACCACGAGCCCCGGACGTTCACGTTCCCGGTCGGGGACGAGCATCTCGCGGTGATCCGGGAGGATCTGGGCCGCCATCTGCTGCTGTGGAGTGCGGTGCTGCCACTGTGCGACGCCGCCGGAACGCGCGGCCGGCTCGATGAGGGCGCCGCCGTGGCCCTCCTGGACCCGGTCCTTCTCGCCGCACCCGCCGACGTCGACGCGTACTTCCGTCGCATCCCCTGGGACAAGGGCATGCTCATCGCCCACGGGGCCGGGATCGAATCGCTCGAACGGGGCCGGGTCTGTGCGGCTGTGCGTACGGCGACGGAGGCGTCCGACGCGAAACGGGCCCAGGAGTACCACGCCCGGCGCCGCCGCGCCGAACGCGGCACCGTACTCGGACCGCTCGACGCGGCGGTCCTGAGGTACACCGGCCAGTACGTGCACGGCGCGACGGTCCCGAGGCGGTTGCCCGACGCCGTCGACGCCGCGCAGCGGCCCGGGGTCATGCGGGTGATCGCCACCGCGGAACACGCGTGCGACGGCCTGCGGATCGACCGCGATCCACGGCGCGGCAAACGCGGCACGGACAAGCGGGACTGGCAGCGGATGGCGACGGCGGTCGAGTCGGCCGTACGCCGGGACCACCCGGAACTCGCCGACGAAGCGGTGCGCACCGTGAGCTTCCTGATGTGCTCGGAGGCCGCCGACCGCGCCAGGAGCACGCCGCTGGAGGCGTACGAGGAGGCCGGGTGCGGCCTTACGGTCCTGTCCTTCACCGACGACAAGGGCGCCGAGAGGAAGTGGCGCCCGGGCGGCCCCCGTCACGCCGCCGCGGAGTTCTGGCAGTTCGTCGAGGACCGTGTCGCGGGGGACAACGAGGTCTTCACCATCGAGGACGAGGCGAGGGGCGAAGGGATCCAGGTCCACTTCTACGCGGACTCCGTCGCCCGGATCACGACCGTGCGCGAGGGGGTGGGCGGGGCAGATCCGGAGTACCGCGTCGAGTACGCCCTGGTCGACGGAATCCGTGGGTACCGGAGCGTGGTGAGCGCCTTCGTCCGTGGTGGCTGCGCCGCGCTCGACGGGCTGGGCCCCTGGCTGGCGGACCACGCGGAGTTCGAGCGCGCGCGCCGTCGGCGGGGCGGCCGGTAGCCGGGGTCAGGCGGGTCCCGCCGAGCCGCCCGGGCCCACCACGGTGAGCAGGTCCACGATGAAGATCAGGGTGGAGTGGGGCGGGATGAAGGCGGAGGGCGACTGCTTGCCGTAGCCGAGACGCGGGGGAACGATGATCTCGCGCCGGCCTCCGGCCCTCATGCCCCGCACGCCCCGGTCCAGGCCCTTGATGGCCTTGCCGCCGCCCACGGCGAACTTGAACGGCCGGCCCTGCTCCCAGGAGGAGTCGAACTCCCTCCCGGACGCGAACGTGACGCCGACGTAGTGGACCTGCACCACCCTGCCCGGCAGCGCTTCCGGCCCCTCTCCCACCACGAGGTCACGGGTCGTCAGCTCGGTGGGCGCGGCGCCCTCCGGCACATGGACCTCGGGCTTGGCCGGTTCACTCATCACAGTCCCCTTACTCGTCGGCGGTTCCGGTCGCTCCGGGAAGCTCACCGTACGTGTCGGCCCCCAGGGTCCGCGTTCCGGTCAGGCGAACACCGCTGCCATCTTCTCGGCGGACTTCAGCCCCGCTCCGGTGAGCACGACGACGGTCGTCTCGTCCGGTGCGATCTCACCGGTCGCGATGAAGTGGTCGAGGGCCGCCGCCGCGACGCTGCTGGTGGGCTCGGCGTACAGGCCGCGCGCGCTCAGGGCGCGGACGGCGGCGCGGATCTCCGCCTCGGGAACGGCGTACGCGGCTCCGCCGGAGCGGCGGATGGCCTCCACCGCCTCGGGCAGCCGGACCGGACGGGCGATGGACGCGCCCTCGGCGATGGTCGGCACCCGCTCGCCGCGCGTGCCCGGGTCGATGCCGTTGAACGTGTCGGCGATGGTCGCCCAGTGCTCGGGCTGCCCGACGAAGAGACGCGGGCGCCGGTCGGTCTGCCCGGCGGCGAGCAGCTCGCCGAACGCGAGGTCGCACCCGATGACGTTGCTGCCGGCCCCGGCGACGAGGACCACGTTGTCGGGCACGGTGAAGCCCAGGGACTCCCACATCTCGTAGGCGACGGTCTTGGTGCCCTGGATGAACATGGGGTGCCAGTTGTGGCTGGCGTACGAAGTACTCCGCGCCTGCCGGATCGCCTCCTCCGCGACCTCGTCGCGGGTGCCCGGCACGAGCTCGATCTCGGCTCCGTACGCCCGGGCCTGGAGAATCTTGGCCGCCGAGGTGGCGGCGGGGACGATGATCCGGGCGCGGATCCCGGCCGCGGCGGCGTAGGCGGCCACGGCGGAACCACCGTTCCCCGAACTGTCCTCAAGCACACGGTCGACACCGTGCGCAGCGAGGTGGGAGATCATCACGGACACGCCCCGGTCCTTGAAGCTGGACGTCGGATTGAACCATTCCAGCTTGAAATGGACCCGCCGCCCGGCCCAGTCGACCGGGATCATCGGCGTGCAGCCCTCCCCCAGGCTCACCCGTCGGCCGACCGGAACGGGCAGCGCGGCGTGATATCGCCAGAGGGAACGCTCGCCGGTGTCGATCTGCTCGGGCCGCAGCCCCGGCAGCGCACTGACGGCTAGCGGCCCGCCGTCATCGCCGCGCCAACGGGGATCGTCCAGGGGGTAGCACCGGCCGGACCGGTCGAGGAGGACGGGGGCGGCACCGCCCGAGGGCTGTTCATCGGCCATGGCGGTCCCGGCTTCCCCTCACTCGGCGTACGCCTCAGATTAGACGTGCGGTCCAGATGTGAAACACCACGCCCAAGGACCCCGGTCACCCCAGGAAACTCAACCGCACCTTCCGCTCCGCGTTGTCGACGTTCGTGTCGACCAGGCACACCGACTGCCACGTGCCCAGTTCCAGGCGGCCCGCGATCACCGGCAGGGTGGCGTGCGGGGGGACCAGGGCCGGGACCACGTGGTCGCGGCCGTGGCCGGGGTGGCCGTGGCGGTGCTGCCAGCGGTCGTCGGCGGGCAGCAGGGTGTGGAGGGCGGAGAGGAGGTCGTCGTCGCTGCCCGCGCCGGTTTCCAGGACCGCGATTCCGGCGGTGGCGTGCGGGACGAAGAGGTTGAGCAGGCCGTCGCGGCCGGAGGCCGCGCGGGCGAGGAACTGTTCGCACTCCGACGTCAGGTCGGTGACGGTCTCCGTCGAGCCCGTCGTGAGGTGCAGGACCGTGGTGGTGAAGGCAGAAGGCATGCGTCCCATCCTGCCAAGGGCCGGAGCCGGGGCCGGAACCGTCGGGCGGCGACGCGCGGGAAGTTCCGTGGGCCCGTCGGAGTTGGTAGAAGCGTGAACGATTTGGCGATGCGGTCGGTGGACGTCGTGGTGATCGGCGCAGGGCAGGCGGGTCTGTCCGCCGCGTACCACCTGCGACGCGTCGGTCTGGAGCCGGACCGCGACTTCGTGGTCCTCGACCATGCGCCCGCGCCGGGCGGCGCCTGGCAGTTCCGGTGGCCTTCGCTGACGTACGGCAAGGTGCACGGCATGCACGCCCTGCCGGGGATGGTGCTGAGGGAGGCGGACGAGGAGCGGCCCTCCTCCGAGGTCATCGGCGCCTACTTCGACCGTTACGAGCGCGCGTTCGGGCTGCAGGTGCACCGGCCGGTGGACGTCGGCGCCGTGCGCGAGGGCGAGGGCGGCCGGCTGCTGGTGGAGACCTCCGAGGGTACGTACGTGACGCGTGCCCTGATCAACGCGACCGGGACGTGGGACCGGCCGTTCTGGCCGCGTTACCCGGGGCAGGAGACGTTCCGGGGGCGGCAACTGCACACGGCCGACTATCCGGGCCCGGCCGGGTTCGCCGGACAGCGGGTGGTCGTGGTCGGCGGCGGCGCCTCCGGTACGCAGCATCTGATGGAGATCGCCGAGGTGGCGGCGGAAACCCACTGGGTGACGCGCCGGCCGCCGGTCTTCCGGGAGGGGCCCTTCGGGGCGGACCGGGGTCGGGCCGCCGTCGCCATGGTGGAGGAGCGGGTCCGGCGCGGGCTGCCGCCGCAGAGCGTGGTGAGCGTGACCGGGCTGCCCGTCAACGACGCCATCCGGAGCGCCCGGGAGTCCGGGGTGCTGGACCGGCTCCCCATGTTCGACCGGATCACGCCCACCGGGGTCGCCTGGGACGACGGCCGCCGCGTCGAGGCCGACGTCATCCTGTGGGCCACCGGCTTCCGCGCGGCCATCGACCATCTCGCCCCGCTGCGGCTGCGGGAGCGCGGCGGCGGTATTCGGGTCGAAGGCACCCGGGCCGCACGCGACCCGCGTATCCACCTCGTCGGCTACGGCCCGTCCGCCAGCACGATCGGCGCCAACCGTGCCGGGCGCGCCGCCGTGCGGGAGATCGTCGCGTTGCTGCGGGACGGGGCACCCGAGGAGTCCGTAGAGGCGCCCGCCCTCGTCTGAGGTCCGTGGGCGCCCGCCTCATCCCCCTCCCCGGTTCCGGTTGAACTCCGCCACGTTCCGCTGCTGTTCCGCGTAGTCGTCCGTGAAGCGGGTGTCGCCGGGGGCCACCGTCACGAAGTACAGCCAGGGGCCCGGGGTGGGGGTGATGGCGGCGGTCATCGCCTGGTCGCCCGGGTTGCCGATGGGCGTGGGCGGGAGGCCCTTGTGGGCGTAGCTGTTGTAGGGGTTGTCGAGCTTGGTGTCGCCCGTGGTGGTGTCCAGGGTGCTGCGGTTCAGCGCGTAGTTGAGGGTGGAGTCCATCTGGAGCGGCATGCCCCGGTCCAGGCGGTTGTGGATGACGCGGGCGACCTTGCCCATGTCCGCCTCGGTGTCCGCCTCGGCCTGGATGATGCTGGCGATGGTCACCGTCTGGTAGACGGTCACGTCGTTGCGCCGGGCGCCCGCCGTGATGTGGTCGGCGCCGAAGTGGCGGCCCGCCGTGTCGGTCATGTAGCGCAGCAGGCTCTTCGGGGTGGTCGCGGAGGTGACCGGGTAGGTCGCCGGGTAGAGGTAGCCCTCGGGGTTGCCCCGTGCCGCGGCCGGGAGCGGCAGGTCCGACGTCGGCACGGCTGCGGCGGTCGTGCCCGCGGGTACGCCGAGGGACTGGTCGACGGCCTCGTAGACCTGGGTCGCCCGGCGGCCCTCGGGGATCACCAGCGTGCGGGCCGTTTCCTCGTTCTGCGGTTCTCGTGTCAGCAGGGGGACGAGCACGGCTGCGGCCACGGCGAGGACGAGCAGGGAACCGATGAACAGCGTCAGGCGGCCGCGCCGGGTCAGGCGCGTGCGACGGCGGGGCGGGGTGGCCGGGGGCTGGGAATCCGGGGGCTCGTGCGCCATGCGGGCACGCTAACCCGCGCCGGTCCCGGCCCCGGGGACGCCATGCCCGGCGGCACGCCGTCCGGTCAGCCCGCCACCGGGGCCATCTCCGTGTCCCGGCGGACCAGTGCCGCATACCGTCCGTCGAGCCGGAGCAGCTCCTCGTGGGTGCCGCGCTCCGCGGTGCGGCCGCCGTCGAGGACGACGATCTGATCGGCGTCGCGGACGGTGGAGAGCCGGTGGGCGATGGTGATCGTGGTCCGTCCGGCGGAGAGCGCCTCGATGGCCTCCTGCACAGCGAATTCGGTACGGGTGTCGAGCGCGCTGGTCGCCTCGTCCAGGATCAGCACCGGCGGGTCGCGCAGGATCGTCCGCGCGATGGCGAGGCGCTGCTTCTCGCCGCCGGAGAAGCGGTAGCCGCGTTCCCCCACGAGGGTGTCGTAGCCGTCGGGGAGCGAGGTGATGTGGTCGTGGATCTGCGCGGCGCGGGCCGCCGCCTCGATCTCCTCGTCGGTGGCGTCCGGCTTCGCGAAGCGCAGGTTCTCGGCGACCGAGGCGTGGAAGAGGTACGTCTCCTGCGAGACGACGCCGACCGCCCGGGCGAGGGTGTCGAAGTCGAGGTCGCGCACGTCGACCCCGTCGAGGGTGACCCGGCCGCCGGTCACGTCGTAGAGCCGGGGCACGAGGTAGCTGAGGGTGGACTTGCCGGACCCCGTGGGGCCGACGACGGCCAGTCCGGCTCCGGCGGGCACGGTGACATCGACGCCGCTGAGCGTCGGGCCGCTCTTCTCGTCGTAGCTGAAGTCGACGTTCTCGAAGCGGACCTCGCCGCGGATCTTCTCCAGGCGCACCGGATTCTCCGGCTCCGTGATGTCCACGGTGAGGTCGAGGTACTCGAAGATCCGCTGGAAGAGCGCGAGGGACGTCTGCATCTGCACGCCGGTGGAGAGCAGGCTCACGGCGGGGCGGAAGAGGCCCTGCTGGAGGGAGACGAAGGCGACGAGGGTGCCTATCGAGACGGCGGGCCCGCCGGACTGGAGGGCCATGCCCGCGGCCCAGTAGATGACGGCCGGCATGGCGGCCATGACGATGCCGATCGTGGACATCCGCCACCGTCCGGCCATGCTGGCTCGCACTTCGAGGTCGACCAGCCGCTCGGACTCCTCGGCGAAGCCGTGGGTGAGCGAGTCGGAGCGGCCCATGGTGCGGCCCAGCAGGATGCCGCTGACGGACAGCGACTCGGTGACGGTGGCGGCCATGGCGGCCATCTGCTTCTGGCGCTGGGTGGTGATCTTCTTGCGCTCGCGGCCGACCCGGCGGCTGACCCAGACGAAGACGGGCAGCAGGAGCAGCGAGACGACGGTGAGCCGCCAGTCGAGCGCGAGCATGGCGACGACGGTGGCGATGACCGCGGTGAGGTTGGAGACGAGCGAGGTCGCCGTCGAGGTGACGGTGGCCTGCATGCCCCCGATGTCGTTGGCGATCCGGGACTGGACCTCACCCGTGCGGGTCCGGGTGAAGAAGGCGAGCGGCATCCGCTGCAGCTGGGCGTAGACGGCGGTGCGCAGGTCGTGCATGACGCGCTGGCCGACGGTGGTGGAGATGAGGGTCTGAAGCACGCCGAAGACGCTGTTCATCACGGCGGTGAGGACCATGCCGAGGGCGAGCAGCGTGAGCAGGCCGGTCCGCCCCTGCGGAAGGGCGGTGTCCAGGATCTCGCGCAGGAGGAACGGTGAGGCGACCGACACCAGCGACGAGGCGCCGACGAGCAGTCCGACCACCGCGAGGCGGCCGCGGTACGGGCGGAAGAGGCGGAGGATGCGGCGCAGCTCGGCGGGCGGCTGGGCGGGGTCCTTGGGCGGGGGTGTCCACGTGGGTCCGTCGGGTTTCATGAGCTCCTTCGTCCGGCGTGCGGAAGTGAGGCGGGCGGGGCCGCCCGGGCGCGGGGATCGCGACCGTGACAGTCGAGCCGAATGCGAGCATAGCTCATTGTTACCCCTACTCACAATGAACGAAGTCCTGATATTGTTCGGGGCATGGACTCCCCCGACCCCGACGGCATGCTCGCCGAACAGCTGCTGCGGCTGACGCGCAGGCTCCAGCGCATCCAGGGCCGTCAGCTGGAGCCGATGGGCATCACGCCGGCGCAGTTCCGGCTGCTGCGCACCGTCGCCCATTACGACGGACCGCCCCGGATGGCGGACCTCGCCCAGCGCCTCGACGTGGTCCCGCGCGCCGTGACGACGCTGGTCGACGCCCTGGAGGCGAGTGGCAGGGTGCGCCGCGTCCCCGATCCGGAGAGTCGTAGGGTGGTCCGGATCGAGATCACGGACGAGGGCATCGCCACGCTCCGCTCGCTGCGCGACGCGCGCCGGGCGGCCGCAGAGGAGATCCTGGCTCCATTGGCCGCCGACCAGCGCGAGGTGCTCGGCGGCCTGCTGACCACCCTGGTCAACGGAATGCCGGAGCGTCGCTGCTGACCGGTCACGGGACGCGGCGCCGAGCCGCCGGACCGCCGAACCGCCGAGGAGAACCACCATGCCGCTGCTGGAGCCGGACCCCGACACGCTGCGCCCCGCGGCGGTGCGCCCGCCCTCCCACGACCGCGTCCCCGACGCACGGGCGCAGGGCACCCCGGAGACGCTGCGCACCGAGCTCACCGCCCTGCTCGGCGCCGAGAAGGTGCTCTGGAAGGTCTCGGACCTGGTGAAGTACGCCTCGGACGCCAGCCCGTACCGCTTCGTGCCCCAAGTGGTCGTCGTCCCCGAGGACCTGGACGACATCTCGTCGATCCTGTCGTACGCGCACGGCAAGGGGCGCAACGTGGTCTTCCGCGCCGCCGGAACCAGCCTCAACGGCCAGGCCCAGGGCGAGGACATCCTGGTCGACGTCCGGCGGAACTGGGCGGGCATCGAGGTCCTGGACGACGGGGCCCGCGCCCGCATCCGCCCGGGGACAACGGTCGTACGCGCCAACGCGGCCCTCGCCCGGCACGGCAGGCTGCTGGGCCCGGACCCGGCCAGCGCCATCGCGTGCACGATCGGCGGAGTCGTCGCCAACAACGCCTCGGGCATGACCGCGGGCACCACCCGCAATTCGTACCGGACCGTCTCCTCGCTCACGTTCGTGCTGCCGAGCGGCACCGTCGTGGACACCGCCGACCC
Organism: Streptomyces sp. NPDC041814; assembly: GCF_055590565.1. Taxonomy (NCBI): domain Bacteria; kingdom Bacillati; phylum Actinomycetota; class Actinomycetes; order Kitasatosporales; family Streptomycetaceae; genus Streptomyces; species Streptomyces sp. NPDC041814. The sequence goes on from NZ_JBVJAM010000014.1 coordinate 56,814, forward strand.
GGCCGCCGACGAGGAGCTGGCCCGGGCCGAACCCCGCCTGTGCGAGGGGCTGCTGGCGCTGAAGGCGGAGATCGAGGCGGACGCGGCGCTCACGGCCCGCATCCGCGCCAAGTACGAGATCAAGAACACCAACGGATACCGGCTGGACGCGTTCCTCGACGGATCGACCCCGGTGGAGATCCTGCGCGGCCTCATGGTCGGCTCCGAGGGGACGTTCGGCTTCATCTCCGAGGTCGTCTTCGACACCCTGCCGCTGGACCGCCGGATCTCCACGGCGCTGCTGTTCTTCCCCTCGCTGACCGCCGCGGCCGCCGCCGTCCCTCGGTTCAACGAGGCGGGGGCCATCGCCGTCGAGCTGATGGACGGCAACACCCTGCGCGCCTCGGTCAGCGTGCAGGGGGTCCCCGCCGACTGGGCGGGGCTGCCGAAGGAGACCACCGCGCTGCTGGTGGAGTTCCGCGCTCCCGACGAGGCGGGCCAGGAGGCTTACGAGCGGGCGGCGGCCGATGTGGTGCGCGGCCTGGAGCTGGTCAGGCCCGTCACCTCGGTGACCAACGAGTTCACCCGGGACGCCCGCACCATCTCCGGCTACTGGAAGGCCCGCAAGGCGTTCGTCACCGCGGTCGGGGGATCCCGCCCCTCGGGCACGACACTGATCACCGAGGACTTCGCTGTCCCGCCGTCCCGGCTGGCCGACGCCTGCGAGGCGCTGCTCGCGCTCCAGGCCGAGCACGGCTTCGACGCCGCCGTCGCCGGTCACGCCGCCCACGGCAACCTGCACTTCCTGCTGGCGTTCGACGCGGCCCGGCCGTCCGACGTCGACCGGTACGCCGCCTTCATGGCCGACTTCTGCCGGCTGACGGTCGAACGGTTCGACGGATCGCTCAAGGCGGAGCACGCCACGGGCCGCAACATCGCCCCCTTCCTCGAACTGGAATGGGGCCCGCAGGCCACCGAACTGATGTGGCGTACGAAGCAGGTCATCGACCCCGACGGCGTCCTGGCGCCGCGGATCGTCCTCGACCGCGACCCGAAGGCGCATCTGCGCGGGCTGAAGACCATCCCGAAGGTCGAGGCCATCGCCGACCCCTGCATCGAGTGCGGCTTCTGCGAACCGACCTGCCCCAGCCACGACCTGACGACCTCACCGCGCCAGCGGATCGTGCTGCGCCGCGAGATGATGCGCCAGGCCGACGGCTCGCCCGTCGAGACGGGCCTGGTCGACGCCTACGGCTACGACGCCGTGGACACCTGCGCCGGAGACTCCACCTGCAAGCTGGCCTGCCCCGTCGGCATCGACACGGGCGCCATGATGAAGAACTTCCGCCACCAGCGGCACTCCCCGCGTGAGGAGCGGATCGCCGCGCTCGCCGCCAAGCACTTCCGCACGGCGGAGACGGCGGCCCGGCTCGCGGTCGCCGCGGCGAGCCGGATCGACGACCGGCTGCTGCAAGGGGTCACCCGGCTCGCCCGCCGGGCGGTGAGCCCCGATCTGGTCCCCGAGTGGCTTTCGGAGATCCCCGGCGCCGCGTCCCGCAAACTGCCTCGTACGTCCAGGACGGGGGCGAGCGCGGTCTACTACCCGGCCTGCGTCAACCGCATCTTCGGCAGCCCGGACAGCCATCGCGGCCCGTCGCTGCCCCAGGCAGTGGTGGCCGTGTCGGCCCGGGCCGGGAAGCCCGTCTGGATCCCGGACGACGTCAACGGCACCTGCTGCGCCACCATCTGGCACTCCAAGGGCTACGACTCCGGAAACGCCGTGATGGCCAACCGGATCGTGGAAGCGGCCTGGGGCTGGACGGCCGGGGGGAAGCTGCCGCTGGTGGTCGACGCCTCGTCGTGCACGCTGGGGATCGCCCATGAGGTGGTCCCGTATCTCACCGAGGACAACCGGGCGCTGCACCGCGAGCTGAACGTGGTCGACTCCCTGGTCTGGGCTGCGGACGAGCTGCTGCCGGAGCTGACGGTGCTGCGGAAGTCCCGTTCGGCCGTGCTGCACCCGACCTGTTCCATGGAGCACCTGGACGATGTGGACCGGCTGCGCGCGGTCGCCGACGCCTGCGCGGACGAGGCCGTGATCCCCGACGACGCCGCGTGCTGCGGTTTCGCGGGCGACCGCGGGATGCTGCACCAGGAGCTGACGGCGTCCGCGACCGCCAAGGAGGCCGCCGAGGTGCGGTCCCGGGATTACGAGGCGTATCTCTCGGCCAACCGGATGTGCGAGATCGGCATGGACCGGGCGACGGGCCGCTCGTACCACTCCGCCCTGATGGAGCTGGAGTGGGCGACCCGCCCGGGCCCCGCCTGAGCGGCGCGGGTCAGGCGCGGAGGCTGGCCCGGTCGCCCATGACGACGACCGGGTGCTGCTTCGGGTCCAGGGTGCGCAGCAGCTTCTCCATGGCCTCCTTGGACACGCTCACGCAGGCCGAGGTGCCGCTGCCGTGGTCCATGTGCAGCCAGATGCTGCCGCCCTTGGTCTGGCCCTGCGGGCGCGTCGGGTCGTTGGGCGGGGTGCCCTTGACCCGGTTGTAGTCGATGGCGATGACGTAGTCGAAGTCGTGCCAGTGCGACTTGGCCCAGTAGCGCGGGGCCTGGATCGAGGCGGTCTGCGTGTACGGGAGGCGGGCGCCCGGGTCGGGCAGGACACCGGCCGCGTCGCTGAGCGTGTAGACGCCGACGGGGCTGCGCTTGTCGTCCTCGTGGTGGTCGGGCGTCCAGCCCTTCTTGCCGTTGTGGCCCTTCCAGGAGGCGGTCCTGTCCCAGGTGGAGCCGGACTTGGTGTAGAGCACGACGGTGGAGTCCGCCGAGTCCTTGCCCTCGCCGTAGACGGCGACGACCTGGCGGGAGTCGGCGGGGATCTGCGACTGGAACCGGTCACCCACATCGGGGATGCGCTTCAGGTCCTTGACGGGGGCCTTCGTGCTGCCCTTCCCGACCGCCGAACGCCCGGCGGCGGCGCCCTTCTTCGTGTCGTGCCCGTCACCGCAGGACGTCAGGGTCGTGAGCAGGACACCGCAGGCGGCCGCCGAGGCCGCCATCCGAACCACACCGGCTATACGCATCCGTCCATGCTCGCACCTGGCGATGTACGCCGCCGTCCACCCCCGGCGGCCCCGGAGAATGCGTGCCGAATCTTTACCCGCACCGCACCCGCGCCGCCTAAAACCGTTTGCCGCGATCCCGGCGAGAGGCAAGGCTTGCGCGGTCCGGTTCCCCCGCCTGCGCATCCCGCAGGCGAATCAGTGCTGCCCCGACGCGCCTGCGCGGCGCCTCGCGGGCCCAGTGTCTTCCGATCCTTTGGGATGTCATGCACATTCGCGATCTTCCATATGCGGACCCCGGCGATCCCGATGTCCGTTCAGGCCCCCGCTTCCTGCTGTGGCTGGGCCGCAACCAGATCCGCGGGCAGCTCAAGTCCTTGTTCTGGGGGCTGGTGCACCAGTGCTCGATCGCGGGATACCCGCTGACCGTGGGGCTCGCCGTCCAGGCGGTCGTGGACCGGTCCGGCGGCAGGCTCGCGCTGGCCGGTGCGCTGACCGCGCTCCTCGGCGTGCTGACCGCGGTGGGCGATGCGATGCTCCACCGGGCCGCCGTGACCAACTGGATCACCGCCGCCGCCCGGATCCAGCAGTTGCTGTCCCGCAAGACCGCCGAGCTGGGCTCGCTGCTGACGCGCCGGGTCGCGGCGGGCGAAGTGGTCGCGGTCTCCACCGGTGACGTGGAGAAGATCGGCTGGTTCGTGGAGGCGCTCTCACGGTTCCTGGCCGCCGCCACGGTCCTCGTCGTCATCAGCGTGGGGCTTGTCCTCTACCTCCCCTCGCTGGGCGTTCTCGTGGGGGTCGCCATGCCGTTCCTCGCTCTGTCCGTCCTGCCGTTGCTGCCGCGTGCCACGCGGCGCGCGGACGTGCAGCGCGAGAAGGGCGGCAGGGCCACCGAACTCGCCTCGGACACCGTGGCCGGGCTGCGCGTGCTGCGCGGCATCGGCGGCGAGGAGCTGTTCCTCGACCGCTACCGGCGCGCCTCGCAGGAGGTCCGCGAGGCGGCGGTGCACAGCGCCCGGATGTGGTCGCTCATCTCGGCGGTCCAGGTCCTGCTGCCCGGCGTCCTGCTGCTCGCCCTGGTCGTGCACGGAGCCTCGCTGGCCCGGGACGGCAGGATCGAGGTGGGCCAGCTCGTGACGGTGTACAGCGCGGCGACCCTGACCCTGTTCCCGCTGCGGCACTTCGAGGAGATCGCGATGGCGTACTCCTTCTCCCGCCCCTCCGCGCAGCGCGCCGTACGCGTGCTGTCGCTGAGCCGGAACACCCGGCCGGCCACCGTCGGCACCGTCCCCTCCGGCGACCTGTACGACCCGGTCACCGGACTGCTGGCGCAGGAGGGCCGGTTCACCGCGGTCGTCTGCGGCGACCCCGACGAGGCGGGGCGGCTGGCGGAACGGCTCGGCGGACACGCCCAGCCCGAGGCACCGGACACCGACGCCGCCGAGCCGCCCTCCGTCCTGCTGGGCGGGGTGCCGCTGGACGAACTGGAACCGGGCGCGGCACGCACCGCCGTACTCGTCCAGGACAAGGACCCGGTGCTGCTCTCGGGCACCCTGCGCGAACTCCTGGACGTGCCGTCGTCCGGGAAGGTGGAGGCCGCGGCCGCGCTGTCCGCCACGCAGTGCGACGACGTGCTGGCCGCGCTGGCGCAGGCGTCCCCCGAGCCGGACCGCGAGCCGCTGGACACCCGGATCACCGAACGCGGCCGGTCCCTGTCCGGCGGCCAGCGCCAGCGCCTCGCCCTGGCGCGGTCGCTGCTCACCGACCCGGACACCCTCGTCCTGGACGAGCCCACCTCTGCGGTCGACTCGCACACCGAGGCCCGTGTCGCGGCGGGCGTCAAGGCGCTGCGCGAGGACCGTACGACCGTCGTGTTCTCCTCGTCGCCCCTGCTCCTCGATCTGGCCGACCGGGTGGCGCTGGTGCACGGCGGCGCGGTGGTGGCGGTCGGCACGCACCGCGAGCTGATGCGCACCGAGGAGCGGTACCGGGCCGTCGTCACCCGCGAGAACGACGACGAGGCGGAGCCCCCGGCGACAGCGGAGCACGGTGAGCGCGCCGCCGCGCACCAGGAAGTCGAGGAACGGGCATGAAAGGACAGGCAATGACCGGCGTCGCCCCACCGGCCCACGTACCCCCCGCCTATGATCCGGCGGCCCCCGAGACCGCGACCACTCTGCCGGTCGGCCGGCCGGCGACCGTGCGGGCCTATGTCCTGGATCTGATGCGGCGCCACCGCAGGCCGTTCGCCGTGGTGACCCTGCTCAACACGTTCGCGGTGATCGCGTCCATCGTGGGCCCGTACCTGCTGGGCGGGCTGGTGGAGGACCTGTCCGACGGGGCCCGCGACCTGCACCTGGAGCGGACCGCGGCGGTGTTCGCGTGCGCGCTCGTGGTCCAGACGGCGGCCACCCGGATGATGCGGCTGCGCAGCGCCATGCTGGGCGAGGAGATGCTCGCCGACCTCCGCGAGGACTTCCTCGTCCGCTCGGTGCGGCTGCCCCCGGGCGTGCTGGAGCGGGCCGGTACGGGCGATCTGCTGTCCCGGATCACCACGGACATCGACCGGCTGGCCAACGCGATGCGCGAGGCCGTCCCACAGCTGACGATCGGCGTGGTGTGGGTGGGCCTGCTGGTCGCCGCCCTCACCGTCACCGCTCCCCCGCTGGCCCTCGCGGTCGTCGTGGCGCTGCCGGTGCTGCTCATCGGCTGCCGCTGGTACTTCCGCCGGGGCCCGGCGGCGTACCGCTCGGAGGCCGCCGGTTACGCGGCGGTCGCCGCGGCGCTGGCGGAGACCGTGGACGCGGGGCGGACCGTGGAGGCGCACCGGCTGGGGGCGCGCCGGGTCGCGCTGTCGGACCTGCGCGTCAAGCAGTGGACGGCGTGGGAGCGGTACACGCTGTTCCTGCGTACGGTGCTGTTCCCGGTCATCAACATCACGTACGCGACGATCCTCGGCGCGGTCCTGCTGCTGGGCGGATGGTTCGTCATCGAGGGGTGGATGACCGTCGGCCAGCTCACCACGGGTGCGCTGCTCGCGCAGATGATGGTGGACCCGATCGGTCTGATCCTGCGCTGGTACGACGAGTTGCAGGTGGCCCAGGTGTCGCTGGCGCGGCTGGTGGGTGTCCGGGAGATCGAGCCGGACGCGGGCGACGCCTCGGTGTCCCCGGACGGCCGGGACGTGCGCGCCGACCAGGTCCGCTTCGGGTACGTGGACGGCGTCGACGTGCTGCACCGCGTGTCGCTGGACGTCGCGCCGGGTACCCGGCTGGCGCTGGTCGGCCCGTCGGGTGCCGGCAAGTCGACGCTGGGCCGGCTGCTCGCGGGGATCTACGCGCCCCGGGACGGCGAGGTCACGCTGGGCGGTGCGCGGCTGGCGCGGATGGCGACGGAGCGGGTGCGGTCGCACGTGGCGCTGGTCAACCAGGAGCACCACGTGTTCGTCGGCTCGTTGCGGGACAACCTCCGGCTGGCCCGTACGGACGCCGAGGACGCGGAGCTGTGGGCGTCACTCGCCGCGGTGGACGCCGACGGCTGGGCGAGGGCGCTGGAGGACGGGCTCGACGCGGAGGTCGGTTCGGGGGGCCTGGTGATCACCCCGGCGCAGGCCCAGCAGATCGCGCTCGCCCGGCTGGTGCTGGCCGATCCGCACACGCTGGTCCTGGACGAGGCGACGTCGCTGCTCGACCCCCGGGCGGCACGCAACCTGGAGCGGTCGCTCGCCCAGGTGCTGGAGGGCCGCACGGTGGTGGCGATCGCGCACCGGCTGCACACCGCGCACGACGCGGACGTGATCGCCGTGGTCGAGCAGGGCCGGATCACGGAGCTGGGCAGCCACGACGAGCTGGTGGCGGCGGACGGGGCGTATGCGGCGCTCTGGCGCTCCTGGCACGGCTGACAGGGCGCCCGGGGGCCGGCCGGCCCCCGGGCGGCTCAGATGACGTTCATCGCGGCCGCCGCGCCCACACCGCCCAGGATCATGAAGACCGGCATCAGCACCTTGATCTCCACCCAGCTTCCGGCCCTGAAGCGCATGGCCTTGGGCGGGCCGATCGGGTACCAGCGCTTGCGGCCCACCGGGATCGGCCACAGGATCGGGCAGCCCGAGACGGTCAGCGCGTCGCCGATGTCGTGGACGAGAGCGCCCAGCACGATCGGCAGCCCGAGCCAGAGGTATTCCTGGCCGGGTTCGATGAACAGCCAGTCGGCGCCGTTGCCCGGCTTGTCGAGGATCCCTGCGAGGATCCAGGCGCTCGTCGCGCCGAGCAGCCACACCAGGACGTCGCTGGAGACGCGGGCGGCCCGCCAGAGCAGCCCTTCGACGGCGAGGACCAGGTGGACGAAGAGGATCGCGAGGACCCCCCAGCGCCCGCCGGTGTACGCGACGGCGGAGGCGCCCGCTCCGATCAGGACGGCCCAGACCCAGGTGTGGGTGAGGGTGCGGTGGCCGCCGTTGCGGTTGGAGTCGCCCCGCAGCCTGGTGGCCTTGTAGACGGCGTGCGAGAGCTTGTCGACGATCTCGCACACCCCGCGCGAGAGGGGTCCGAAGGCGCGCGAGATGGTCGCGGACTTGTGGTCGAGGTCGGGTGCGAGTGCGGCGCCCGCGCTGATCAGCGCCCCGACGACGAGCACGGGCCACGGCATGGTGTGGCCGGTGGCCGCTGCCGCGGCGCCCACCCCCAGCCAGGCCGCCGCCCCTGACAGAGAGTGTGCCGGTCCCATCATGACTGCCGAGCCCCCGTAGGTGTCGCCGAGTGCGCCCTGTGGTGGCCGGGCGCGGGATTCCGGCCACCGCCGTTGCGGCGTGGCCGAGTTGAGAGGGAAGCGTATCGTCCGTGATCTTCGGGCCGTCGTCCGGTTCCCTCATCGGGGCGGAAGACAGGCAAGATGGGGGCGTGACCCTTATCGATCAGCTCCCCCCGACCGACGATCCCGACGCTCTCTTCGAGGCTTTCTCGTCCTGGACCGAGACGCAGGGGATCACCCTCTACCCCGCTCAGGAGGAGGCGCTGATCGAGGTGGTCTCCGGGGCCAACGTGATCCTTTCCACGCCCACGGGGTCCGGGAAGAGCCTGGTCGCGGCGGGTGCGCACTTCACGGCGCTGGCCCAGGACAAGGTCACCTTCTACACCGCGCCGATCAAGGCGCTGGTCTCGGAGAAGTTCTTCGATCTGTGCAAGCTGTTCGGCACGGAGAACGTCGGCATGCTGACCGGGGACGCCTCGGTCAACGCCGACGCCCCGGTGATCTGCTGCACCGCCGAGGTGCTGGCCTCGATCGCGCTGCGTGACGGGAAGTACGCGGACATCGGCCAGGTCGTGATGGACGAGTTCCACTTCTACGCGGAGCCGGACCGGGGCTGGGCGTGGCAGATCCCCCTGCTCGAACTCCCGCAGGCGCAGTTCGTCCTGATGTCGGCGACGCTCGGCGATGTCCGGATGTTCGAGGAGGACCTGACGCGGCGCACCGGCCGCCCGACCTCGGTGGTCCGCTCGGCGACCCGTCCCGTACCGCTGAGTTACGAGTACCGGCTGACGCCGATCACCGAGACGCTCACGGAGCTGCTGGAAACCCGGCAGTCGCCGGTGTACATCGTGCACTTCACGCAGGCGGCCGCGGTGGAGCGGGCGCAGTCGCTGATGAGCATCAACATGTGCACCAAGGAGGAGAAGGAGAAGATCGCCGATCTCATCGGCAACTTCCGCTTCACCACCAAGTTCGGCCAGAACCTCTCCCGGTACGTGCGTCACGGGATCGGGGTGCACCACGCGGGTATGCTCCCGAAGTACCGCAGGCTCGTGGAGAAGCTGGCGCAGGCGGGTCTGCTGAAGGTGATCTGCGGTACGGACACGCTGGGCGTGGGTGTCAACGTGCCGATCCGCACGGTGCTGTTCACCGCGCTCACCAAGTACGACGGCACCCGGGTGCGGACGCTGCGGGCGCGGGAGTTCCACCAGATCGCCGGGCGGGCGGGCCGGGCGGGCTTCGACACGGCGGGCTTCGTCGTGGCCCAGGCCCCCGAGCACGTCATCGAGAACGAGAAGGCGGTCAAGAAGGCGGGGGACGACCCGAAGAAGAAGCGGAAGGTCGTCCGCAAGAAGGCCCCCGAGGGCTTCGTCGCCTGGTCGGAGACCACGTTCGACAAGCTGATCCAGTCCGATCCGGAGCCGCTGACCTCGCGTTTCCGGGTCACGCACACGATGCTGCTCTCGGTGATCGCCCGCCCGGGCAACGCCTTCGAGGCGATGCGGCATCTGCTGGAGGACAACCACGAGCCGCGCCGGGCGCAGCTGCGGCACATCCGCCGCGCCATCGCGATCTACCGTTCGCTGCTGGACGGCGGTGTGGTGGAGCAGCTGGACGAGCCGGACGCGGAGGGGCGCATCGTCCGGCTCACCGTGGACCTCCAGCAGGACTTCGCGCTGAACCAGCCGCTGTCCACGTTCGCGCTGGCCGCGTTCGAGCTGCTGGACCCGGACTCGCCGTCGTACGCGCTGGACATGGTCTCCGTGGTGGAGTCGACGCTGGACGATCCGCGCCAGATCCTGGCCGCGCAGCAGAACAAGGCGCGTGGTGAGGCGGTCGGGCAGATGAAGGCCGACGGCATCGAGTACGAGGAGCGGATGGAGCTGCTCCAGGAGGTGACGTACCCGAAGCCGCTGAGCGAGCTGCTGTGGCACGCGTACGACGTCTACCGGCGCAGCCACCCGTGGGTCGGCGATCATCCGGTGTCGCCGAAGTCGGTGATCCGTGACATGTACGAACGGGCCATGACGTTCACGGAGTTCACGTCGAACTACGAGCTGGCGCGCACCGAGGGCATCGTGCTGCGGTATCTGGCGAGCGCGTACAAGGCGTTGGAGCACACCATTCCGGACGACCTCAAGTCCGAGGACCTGGAGGATCTGATCGCCTGGCTGGGTGAGATGGTCCGGCAGGTCGACTCCAGTCTGCTGGACGAGTGGGAGCAGCTGGCCAATCCCGAGGTGGAGACCGCCGAGCAGGCGCAGGAGCGGGCGGACGAGGTCAAGCCGGTCACGGCGAACGCCCGCGCGTTCCGGGTGCTGGTGCGCAACGCGATGTTCCGCCGGGTGGAGCTGGCCGCGCTGGACCGGGTCCGCGACCTGGGCGAGCTGGACGTGGACGCGGGCTGGGACGAGGACGCGTGGGGCGAGGCGATGGACGCGTACTGGGACGAGTACGAGGAGCTGGGCACCGGCCCGGACGCGCGCGGCCCGAAGCTGCTGAAGATCGAGGAGGACGCGGCGCACGGTGTGTGGCGGGTCCGTCAGACGTTCGCCGACCCGAACGGCGACCATGACTGGGGCATCAGCGCGGAGGTGGACCTCGCCGCGTCGGACGAGGAGGGCCGGGCGGTCGTGCGGGTCACGTCCGTGGGCCAGTTGTGAGAGTGGAGAAGAGCGGTATGACGAACCCCGCCGAGCGCCTGGTCGACCTGCTCGACCTGGAGCGGATCGAGGTCAACATCTTCCGGGGCCGGAGCCCCGAGGAGTCCCTGCAACGGGTCTTCGGCGGCCAGGTCGCGGGCCAGGCGCTGGTGGCGGCGGGCCGCACCACGGACGGGGACCGGCCGGTGCACTCGCTGCACGCCTACTTCCTTCGGCCGGGCCGTCCCGGGGTGCCGATCGTGTACGACGTGGAGCGCGTCCGGGACGGCAGGTCGTTCACCACCCGGCGGGTGACGGCCGTCCAGCAGGGCCGGACGATCTTCAACCTGACCGCGTCGTTCCACCGCCCGGAGGAGGCGGGCTTCGAGCACCAGCTGCCGCCCGCCCGGGTGGTGCCGGACCCTGAGGAGCTGCCGACGGTCGCCGAGGAGGTGCGCGAGCACCTGGGCGGCCTGCCGGAGGCCCTGGAGCGGATGGCGCGGCGCCAGCCTTTCGACATCCGTTACGTGGACCGGCTGCGCTGGACGCGCGAGGAGATCAAGGACGCGGACCCGCGCAGCGCGGTGTGGATGCGCGCGGTGGGGCCGCTGGGCGACGATCCGCTGGTGCACACCTGCGCGTTGACCTACGCGAGCGACATGACGCTCCTGGACGCGGTCCGCATCCCGGTGGAGCCGCTGTGGGGTCCGCGCGGCTTCGACATGGCGTCGCTGGATCACGCGATGTGGTTCCACCGGCCGTTCCGGGCGGACGAGTGGTTCCTGTACGACCAGGAGTCGCCGGTGGCGACGGGCGGTCGGGGTCTGGCGCGCGGCCGGATCTACGACCGGGCGGGGAACCTGCTGGTGTCGGTGGTGCAGGAGGGCCTGTTCCGGCGGCTGGGCGCCGCACCGTCCTCGTAATCCGGCAAGACGGTAGGGCTACTGTTCGACTTCCCGATCATCACAACGGAGGAGCGCGCACGTGGCCACCGTCCTGAAAGTGAGTCCCGTCGCGACGGGGAGGAAGCCGCGCAAGGGCGCGCCGGCTCCCCCTCCCGTCTCACCCTTCAGCCATGTCGTCAAGGTCACGGACGTGCCGGGCGGGGAGTCGCGGGTGCTGGCCCACCTGGAGCGGGAGCTGCCGCCGGGCGGCATACCCGCGTACCTCGCCGCCCGCAAGGAGGGCACCCGCTCCTTCGTGCTGTGGGCCGACCCGGAGCGCCGCGCCCGGCTGGCGACGGTCGTCACCGCGTCGGCCGGTGACGGGGTCTCGGCGTACCAGGTACTGGGTGGTTACGGGGAAGTGCTGGGCACCGTCGTCCGCGAGAAGGCGTGCTCGGGCAAGGGCCTGCGCACCCGCTGGACGGTCACCCAGAGCGGCTGCCCCGAGGCCGTCGGCCTCAAGGGCCGGATCTTCTGGTGGTACGTGTGGTGGCTGCTGTTCCCGCTGTGGCTGGCGATCGGCGTGGGCAGCCTGGTGAATGGAGGCGGCGATGTGCCGCGCGGGCCCCGGCGCATCCGCTGGCGGGCGGCCGGTGAGACCCCGTTCGAGTTCCACGCCGACGGCGAGGTCGTCGTGCACGCGCAGTGGACCGACCAGCGGCTGGCGGCGGCGCTGACGGCGCTGGTCACCTCCTTCGACAGCTGGCTGGGCATGCCCTGGGACGACAAGCGGGAGTAGGGGCCGGTCACCTCCGGTACTGCTGCGCCACCGCCTCGAAGGCGGCCTTGGGCTCCCACTCCATGTCGGGGTAGGTCCGCCCCCGGCGCCCTTCGAGGAGCTTGACGATGCCCAGCCCCGCCCGGTCCAGGTCGTCCCTGGGGTCGCCGTCCGGGCGGTGCGGGTAGCCGGGCAGGGCGAACAGGAAGACGAACGCGCTGTCCACGCCCTCGGTCTCGAAGACCTCCAGGAGTTCGCTCAGGTACGCGGCCTGACCGGCCTCGTCGCGCTCGTGGACGCCGTTCAGCCGAACGGGATCCTTGGTCAGCGGGTCGTGCTCGACCACCTCCAGGACCCGGCCGCCGCGGTCCCCCGCGCCCCGGTAGGCCGCGGTGCCGAAGCCGGTGACGGCGAGCGGCTTCGGGCCCCGGGCCAGGGTGCGGACCGCGTCGCGGAACCGGTCGGCGATCTCGGCGGAGCGGATCAGCTCGTACGTCACGAAGTCGAAGGGCGCCCAGTCCACCTGCTCGAACTGGATGGCCGCGTAGGTGAGGGGGCCCTGGTAGCAGGCGCGGACGGCGGCCACGGCGTCGCGGAGGAACGCGTTGAAGCGGACGCCCAGTCCGCGGATCGCCGCGGCCCGGAGTTCGGGGCGGCTCATCAGCTGCCCGACCCGTTCCTCGGGGCTTTCCCCGGGCAGGAACCCCCGGTTCATCACGCTCAGCTCGACTCCCGCGACGAACACGACAGCGGCGCCCTTGCGCCGGAGCCGTTCCGCCCGTGCGGCGCAGTCGCGGAAGAGCGCGAGGATCTGCTCCGCCTCCAGCTCCAGCGGATAGGGCGAGAACCAGACCTCCAGCCCGAGTTCCGCAGCGGCGGTCGCGGCCTGTTCCAGCCGGTCCGGGTCGCCGCCGATGATCTGGACCGCGTCGCAGTGCAGGTCGTCGCGGATGATCGCGAGCTCGCGCCGGACCACCGCGAGGTCGAGGTGTTCGCGGGACGTGCGGCCGTTCAGCACGAATCCGGTGTCGTAGGTCATTCCTCTGGCACGCATGGCGGCGTCCTCTCCGTCGGTCCGTTCGGGTCGGGCCGAGGCTGACAGGAAAAGTGCGTGCGCGCAAGTTTGCGGGCACGCAGTCTCTGTGGAACGCTGGCGGCGTGACGACATCACCGGGGCTGCGGGAACGCAAGAAGCAGGCCACCCGCGAGGCGCTGCGCGAGGCCGCGCTGCGCCTGGCCATCGAACACGGGCCGGACCGGGTGCGGGTCGAGGAGATCGCCGAGGCGGCCGGCGTCTCGCCGCGCACCTACAACAACTACTTCGCCAGCCGCGAGCAGGCCATCGTCGCCGCCGTCACCGCCGACCGGGAGGCGCGCGTGGGGGCGGCCGTCGCGGCCCGGCCCCCGGATGTCCGCCTGGCCGACGCCGTCAGCGACGCGGTGGTCGAGCAGTACACGGACCCCGGCGCGCACGGCCAGGAGGCGCTGCTGCTCGTCACGACCCGGCCCGCGCTGCGCGACGCCTACCTCGACGCCACCGCGGGCATCGAGCCGCCGCTCGCGACGGCCGTCGCCGCGCGCCTGGGCGACACTTCGGCACCGACCGCCCGCGTCCTCGCGGCGAGCACGGCCGCCGCGGTCCGCATCGCGCTGGAAGGCTGGATCCAGCCGGCCGGGACCGCCGCCGCGGGTACCGGAGGGCTGGTCGTGCCCGCCGGTTCACTGCCGGACCGGCTCCGTGCGGCGCTGGCCCCGCTCGCGCCCGCGTTCGACGCCGCCGAAGGAAGCATCCGGCCCTGAGACCGGCCCCCCGCGTGCCGCCCCGCCTCGGTAGTCCGTCCGGGCGATCCGGGCCGCCAAGTGCACCCCTCGGCGCGAGCCCTCGCGTCCGGGCCGGGCGGCGGCACGGAAGGTGGTCGCGCGCGCTGCTGTGCGGGTCGCGTCCGGCGCCCGGAGGCGCGCCGGAGGAGGCGGGCCGATGTCGGCGGATCAGGTGTACGTGGGACTCGGGCTGATCGTGGTCCTCGCGGTCGGGTCGCAGTTGCTGGCGAGCCGGTTGCGGGTGCCCGCGCTGCTCGTACTGCTGCCGGCCGGGTTCACCGCCGGGGCGCTCACCGACGACATCGATCCGCAGCGGCTGCTCGGGAGCTCCTTCTCGCCGCTGGTGTCGCTGGCGGTGGCGGTGATCCTCTACGACGCCGGGCTCGGGCTGGACCTGAGGCGGCTGAAGGGGCACAACCGGCGGGTGGTGATCCGGCTGCTGTGGCTGGGGGCGCTCCTGACGGTGGTGTCCGCCGCGCTGTTCGCCGTACCGGTGCTCGACATGTCGGCCGATGCGGCGGTCATGCTGGCGGCGATCCTCGTGGTGTCAGGCCCGACGGTCGTGGGGCCGCTGCTCGCCTTCGTACGGCCCACCGAGCGGTTGCAGCGGATCCTCGTCTGGGAGGGGGCGCTGATCGACCCGGTCGGCGGCATTCTGGGTGCGCTGGTGTTCCACGGGGTCCTCGCGGGGAGCAGGCCCGGGTTCGGCAGCGGAATCGGGCACTTCCTGGCCAGCGCGGCGCTGGGCGTGGGGGCGGGCGCGGCCGGCGCCGGCGTGCTGTGGCTGGTGCTGGGGCGGGTGCGGCTCAGCGAGGAGCTGGCGACAACGGTGCAACTGGCCGCCGTGATCGGCGTGGCCGCCGCCTGTGACGCGCTGCGCGACGACACGGGGCTGATCTCCGCCGTGGTCATGGGGATGGCCATGGCCAACCTGCCGGGGCTCGACCTGCCCACACGCCGGCCGTTCTTCGAGACGCTGGTCTCCCTGATCATCGGGCTGCTGTTCGTCTCCATCTCCGCGACGGTCACCCCGGACTCGCTGCGGCACGTGGTGCTGCCCGCGCTCGCGCTGACCGCCCTGCTCGTGCTGGTGATCCGGCCGCTCATCGCCCACCTCGCGGCGGCCGGCACCGATGTGCCGGTCCGGGAGCGATGGTTCATCGGCTGGATGGCGCCCCGGGGCATCGTCGCCGCGGCCACCGCCTCCACGTTCTCGGCCGAGCTCGCCGCGCACCACGTCGCCGGTGCCGAACGCATCCTGCCCGCGACCTTCGTGGTGATCGTCGCGACGGTCATGCTCTACGGCCTGACGGCGTTCCCGGTGGCGCGGCGGCTCGGGGTGCTGCGGCCGGCCCGGTCCCGGCCGCTGCTGGTGGGCGGGGCGCCGTGGGCGGTCGACCTGGCGCGCGCCCTGAGCACGGCGGGGCTCGATGTGCTGATGTGGGCGGGCGCGGACGAGGAACGGGCGCGGATCGAGGCGGCCGGGCTGGACCTGGCGCCCGGCGAGCTGATGGCCTCGGCGGAGGGGTTCGGCGCGGTCCTCGAAGGGATCACCGATGTGCTGCTGCTCACCGGTGAGGACGACTTCAACGCACTGGCCTCGCTCACGCTCCGCGAGCGCGTCGAGGGGGCGGTGCACCGCCTCGCGCCGTCCGCCGCGAGCGAGGGTGTGGTGGCCCCGTACGCCGGGGGCGAGCCGCTGTTCGGCGCGGGCCTCACCCGGCCCGAGATCGTCCGGAGGTACGAGGCCGGGGCGCGGGTGGTGACGCGGGCGGCGGACGGGCCGCTGACATCCGGGGAGCATCTGCTGTTCGTGGTGCGGCCGGAGGGCCTGCTCGCCCCGGCCACACGGAGCGGTCGCCCGGAGCCGGCTCCGGGCGACGCGCTCGTACTGCTGCGGGAGCCGTGAGGCTCCGTCAGGCTTTCGCTCGGTCCGGGCCCGCGCAGAGCGCCCAGATGATGAAGACGTCGATGGCGATGAGCACGATGGACCACAGCGGATAGTGCGGCAGCCAGGCGAAGTTGGCCAGTGCGCCGAGCCCGGCGAGGACGACGCCCACTGCCCGCGCCCAGAAGGCTCCGGTGAACAGCGCGCAGCCGGCGAGGACGATCACGATTCCGAGGATGAGGTGGATCCAGCCCCAGCCCGTGAGGTTGAACTGGAAGACATAGTTGCGCGTGGCGACGAACACGTCGTCCTTGGCGATGGCCGCGATGCCCTGGAAGATCGCCATGGCACCACCGAAGATCATCAGGACGGCGGCGAACGCGGTCCAGCCCGTACGGGCGGGGTGGTGTGATCCGTTGGTGCCGTGTGAAGCCGCCGGCGCGCTGCCGGTGTTGGCCATGTCGGGCCTCCTTTGCTGGCACGGTCGCCCGGCGCGGACCACTCCGAACCGGACGTTCCGCTTCCAGAGTGTCACGGGAACGCGTGCCCGGCAGTCCGGCGGGCAGGAGCTGCCGGACACCGCCCGCTTAGGATCGCGTCGCAGCCGGTCCGCGCGGGGATGCGCCCGGCGTTCCGTGGAAGGACCTGCCCCCATGACCGAAATCGTCCCGGTGTCCGGCCCCGAGCTGGTCACCTACGCCGACGAGCTGGCCGCCCTGCTGGTGGAGACCGTCGAGAGCGGCTCGTCCGTCGGCTTCCTCGCGCCCCTGGAGCGGGGCGCCGCCGCCGAGTGGTGGCGCGCCCGGGCCGCGTCCGTGGACGCGGACGGGCTCCGGGTGTGGATCGCCCGGGACGGCGAACGCGTCGCGGGCACCATCGGCCTGGTGCGGGCGCCGCTGCCCAACGCCCGCCACCGCGCGGAGGTGACGAAGCTGATGGTCCGCCCCTCGGCGCGCGGACGCGGGCTCGGCCGTGAGCTGCTGGCCGCGGCCGAGCGCGCGGCGGCCGACGACGGCGTCACGCTGCTGGTCCTGGACACCGAGAGCGGCAGCCCGGCGGAGCGGCTGTACCGCGCGGCGGGGTGGACGGAGTGCGGTTCCGTTCCGGACTACGCGGCCGGCCCCGACGGGGTCCTGAAGCCGACGACCTTCTACTACAAGGCGGTCGGCCGCGTCACGGACACACCCGTGGGGTGAGAATGGCCCGGGTAGACACCGACGAGGAGAGATCCATGACGCTGTACGACATTCCGCTGCGCACCCTCACCGGCGAGCCGACGTCGCTGGGCGACTACCGCGGCCGGGCGGTGCTGCTGGTGAACGTGGCATCGAAGTGCGGGCTGACCCCGCAGTACGCGGGCCTGGAGCGGCTTCAGAAGGAGTACGGGGACCGGGGCCTCACCGTGCTCGGTGTGCCGTGCAACCAGTTCGGCGGACAGGAGCCGGGGACCGCCGAGGAGATCGAGACGTTCTGCTCGACCACGTACGGGGTGAGCTTCCCGCTGCTGGAGAAGACCGAGGTGAACGGTGCGAACCGGCACCCGCTGTACGCGGAGCTGACCCGGCTCGCGGACGCCGGGGGCGAGGCCGGGGACGTCCAGTGGAACTTCGAGAAGTTCCTGATCTCACCGGCGGGCGAGCCGGTCGCCCGCATCCGCCCCCGCACGGAGCCGGACGCGCCCGAGCTGGTGACGGCGATCGAGGCGCTGCTGCCGGCGTAGGACCCCGGCTCAGGCGCGACTGAGCAGCACGGAGCCCTTGGGGTAGGTGGCATCGCCGCCCACGTTCGCCACCTGGATGAGGACGGGGGTGCCCTCCTTGATGTTGCCGGTCTTCCAGGGCGTGCAGTACGGGGAGGTGTGGCCGCGGGTGGTGGCCGTGCGGTCCCAGGTGCCGTCCCGGCCGATGTCCATCTTCACCTCGATGCTCCAGCCGTCGGCGGAGGTGTCGCAGGCGCGGATGGAGTCGCCGGGGGCGGCGCCGTACGGGTCGGCGTTCCACTCCCCGTAGCCGCCGAAGACCGCGTCGACCGTCCGGGGCTCGGCGTGCGCCGTCGTCTGCACGGTGACCACGAGCCCGAAGGCCGCCGCCGCGGTCACCGCGATCCGTCCCGCACCGGACCTCGCCATGCCGTGCTCCCTCCATCACCCGGTCACGATCTCCACCGGGAATCTACAGGTACATGGCAGGTGCACACCATCGTGAGCACACCACGGCAGCGGCCCCCACCCCCGGTGTGTGCCGGGGGGCGGGGGCCGCTGCCGCCGCGAGCGCGGTCAGC
Source organism: Streptomyces sp. NPDC041814 (assembly GCF_055590565.1). Lineage (NCBI taxonomy): Bacteria > Bacillati > Actinomycetota > Actinomycetes > Kitasatosporales > Streptomycetaceae > Streptomyces > Streptomyces sp. NPDC041814. The sequence goes on from NZ_JBVJAM010000014.1 coordinate 74,897, forward strand.
GGATGGGCATGCCCGACAGGGTGCGGGCGATGACCAGGCGCTGGATCTCGCTGGTGCCCTCGAAGATCGTGTAGATCGCGGCGTCCCGGTGCATGCGCTCCACCGGGTACTCGCGCGTGAAGCCGTTGCCGCCGAGGATCTGGACGGCCTGGGCGGTGACCTTCTTGGCCGTCTCGCTCGCGTACAGCTTGGACATGGAGCCCTCGGCCGACTCGAACGGCTTGCCGGTGGTGGCCATCCAGGAAGCACGCCAGACCAGCAGCCGGGCCGCGTCGATCCGGGTCCGCATGTCGGCGAGCTGGAAGGCGACGCCCTGGTTGTCGATGATCGGGCGGCCGAACTGGGTCCGCGTCTTCGCGTAGTCGAGCGCCACCTCGTACGCGGCCCTGGCGGTGCCGACCGCCATCGCGCCGACGGCGGGACGGGACGCCTCGAAGGTGGCCATCGCGGCGTTCTTCACGCGCTCGCCACCGGTGGCGGCGCGCTCGCGGGCGCGGGCGAGGCGCTGGTCCAGCTTCTCCTTGCCGCCGAGCAGGCAGTGCCCGGGGACGCGCACGTCCTCCAGGACGACCTCGGCGGTGTGCGAGGCGCGGATGCCGTGCTTCTTGAACTTCTGGCCCTGGGAGAGGCCGGGGGTGTCCGGCGGCACGATGAAGGAGGCGTGCCCCTTGGAGCCGAGCTCGGGGTCGACCACGGCGACCACCACGTGGACGTTGGCGATGCCGCCGTTGGTCGCCCAGGTCTTGGTGCCGTTGAGCACCCACTCGTCCTTGGCCTGGTCGTAGACCGCGCGGGTGCGCATCGAGGCGACGTCGGAACCGGCGTCGGGCTCGGACGAGCAGAAGGCCGCGACCTTCACGTCGTCGGCGTCCCCGTACATCTGCGGGATCCAGGTGCCGATCTGCTCCTCGGTGCCGTTGGCGAGGACGCCGACGGCCGCCAGACCCGTACCGACGATCGACAGGGCGATGCCGGCGTCGCCCCAGAACAGCTCCTCCATGGCCATCGGGATGCCGAGCCCCGTAGGATCGAAGAACTGCTGGGCGTAGAAGTCGAGGGAGTAGATCCCGACCTTGGCCGCCTCCTGGATGACGGGCCAGGGCGTCTCCTCACGCTCGTCCCACTCCGAAGCGGCCGGACGGATCACGTCCGCGGCGAAGCCGTGGAGCCAGTCACGGACCTGCTTCTGGTCATCGTTGAGCTCAAGCGTGAACTCGGCCATGTTCCCCTCCACGTGCTGCCGTCGAAACGCTTCGTTACTTGCGGTAACAACAGTCTGTTACTGGCAAGTAGCCTCTGTCAACCACATGAGACGCCATCCGCACCCCGCCGGACGGGGTGTTACGTTGCGCAGGCACGACGGACAGGCACGGTCAGGGGTGGGAGAGACGACATGGAGACCACACGACAGGCCGAGCGCCAGCGGACCACGGCCCAGCGCCGCCGCCGGGAGCTGCTCGACGCCGCCGACCGCGTGGTGCTCAGGGACGGCCCGGGGGCCTCGATGAACGCCATCGCGGCGGAGGCCGGCATTACGAAGCCGATCCTCTACCGGCATTTCGGCGACAAGGGCGGGCTCTACCGGGCCCTCGCCAAGCGGCACACCGACGCACTCCTGAGCGCCCTGCGCGCCGCGCTCGACGCCCCGGCGGAGCGGCGCGCCCGGGTCGAGTCGACGCTCGACACCTACCTCGCGGCGATCGAGGCCCGCCCGCAGGTGTACCGCTTCCTGATGCACCCGTCCGACGACGCGACCCCCTCCCCCGAGCAGGGTTTCGACGTGGGCCGGCACTCGGCGCCGCTGCTGCGCCGCCTGGGCGAGGAATTGGCCATGGTGATCGCGGAACGGGTGGACCTCGGCCCGGACAGCGAGGCGATGGCCCGGATCTGGGGCCACGGCATCGTCGGCATGATGCACGCGGCCGGTGACTGGTGGCTGGGCGAACGCCCCTGCTCGCGCGAGCAGTTGGTCCACAGCCTCGCCGACCTCCTCTGGGGCAGGCTGGCCGCGGCGGGCGACCGCGCGGACGGGCCCGGCTTCTGACGGACCGCCGGCCGGTCAGCCGTTACGCGCCCACGGAGCCCGGCGGGCGGCGCGCAGCACCCGGGCCCGGCGCAGCCCGGTCAGCCGGTCGGTGTAGACCCGGCCCTCCAGGTGGTCGCACTCGTGCTGGAGGCAGCGGGCGAAGAACCCGGTGCCGGCGATCCGGACCGGCTCACCGGTCATCGTGACGCCCTCGACCACCGCGTGGTCGAAGCGCGGGGTGCCGGCCTCCAGACCGGGGAGCGAGAGGCAGCCCTCGGAGCCGCGCACCGTGACCCCGTCCGCCTCCACCAGAACCGGGTTCACCACGTGCCCGAGGTGGCGCACGTCCTCGTCGTCCGGGCAGTCGAAGACGAACACCCGCGACGGCACGCCGATCTGGTTGGCGGCGAGCCCGACGCCCCGCGCCTCGTACATCGTGGCGAACATGTCCTCGACGAGCCGGGCGAGCGAGGGGCCGAACTCCGTGACCGGCTCGCACGGCGCGTGCAGGACGGGGTCGCCGAGCAGGCTCATGGTGCGGACGATTCCGGAGCTGCCGGGGATCGGACGGTTGCGCATGGCGGTCATCGTACGTTCCACGGGGCGCGCGCCGCGGCGCGCGTCCACCCCTGGTCAACGCCCCGGCCCGGGTCACCCATCCCAGGCCGAGTTCACATACGCAACCCATGAACACATGCATGACCATTGACGTGCCCATGGCGTCACTCTACGGTCGATGGAAAGCGCTTGCACGAAACCGGGCGGCAATCCGTCCGGTCCACTCCCCCCACCTGGAGTCGAAGATGCAGCTCAAGCCTGTTCTCGCATGTGCCGGCCTGCTGGCCGGTTCGCTAGCCGTCCTGGGCACCACCGCACAGGCCGCCCCCGGCCAGGAAAACGCTTCCCTCGCGGCTGCGGCCCTGTACGTGGCACCGGACGGCACCGCCGACGCCGCCGGTACCGAGTCGGACCCCACCACACTCGCCTCGGCGATCAGCCGGGTGAACGCAGGCGGCACGATCTACCTGCGCGGCGGCACCTACCGCTACGGACAGACGGTCACCATCCCGCCGGGCAACGACGGCACATCGGGCGCCCGCACCACCATGGCCGCGTACCCGGGCGAGCAACCGGTGCTGAACTTCTCGGAGATGAGCGAGGACCCCGCCAACCGCGGTCTCGCCGTGAACGGCGACTACTGGCACATCGACGGCCTCACGGTCGAGCACGCCGGGGACAACGGCATCTTCGTCGGCGGCAGCGACAACGTCATCGAGCACGTCGTGACCCGCTTCAACCACGACTCGGGGCTCCAGATCTCCCGGATCTCCTCCGACACCCCCGACGACGAGTGGCCGGCGAACAACCTCGTCCTCAGCTCCGAGTCCCACGACAACGCGGACTCCGACGGCGAGGACGCGGACGGCTTCGCCGCCAAGCTCACCGCGGGTCCGGGCAACGTCTTCCGCTACACCGTCTCGCACAACAACATCGACGACGGCTGGGACCTCTACACCAAGACGGAGACCGGCCCCATCGGCCCGGTGACCATCGAGGACTCCCTCAGCTACGACAACGGCACCCTCTCCGACGGCACCGTGAACGAGGACGGCGACCGCAACGGATTCAAGCTCGGCGGCGACGGGATCAAGGTCAACCACATCGTGCGGCGCAACATCGCCTACAACAACGGCCACCACGGCTTCACGTACAACAGCAACCCCGGCTCGATGACCGTGTCCGACAACGTCGGCATCGACAACGAGGAGCGCAACTTCTCCTTCGACAAGGGCACTTCGGTGTTCCGGGACAACACCTCCTGCCGCAGCGGTGACGGCTCCAACGACAAGACCGTCGGCGACGCGGACGGCTCCAACCAGTTCTGGACCGGCTCGAACGGCTCCCGGTGCTCCGCGTACGACGGGGCCCTGGACTGGTCGTTCGCCTCCGACGGCCGCCTGGTCGTGTCCTTCGGCGGGAGCGTCGTCACTCCGTAGGCGTCCAGCGGTGCCGGGGGTCTCCGGGCCCCCGGCACCGCCGTGTCTCACCCCTCCCGCAGGCTCGTCACCAGGTCGCGCGGCAGCCCGTGGGTGTCGTGGAGGTAGTGCAGGTCCTCCTCCGTCAGCGTCCCCCGGAACCGGGGCCGGGCCAGCACCTGCCGGCCTCGTTCCAGGAGCCGGACGAACCGGCGCTCCTCGTCGGCCAGCACCCGCAGCACCTCGCCGGGGTCGGTGTCCTGCCGGAAGTGGTCCAGGGTGTGCCGGACCAGCTCGGGCGGCAGATCGCCCAGCGTGCGCGAGGGATCGCGCTGCCGCAGCACGGTGAGGGCCCGTCGCAGCAGGCGGCGCAACACGTACCCGCGCCCCGTGGCGGCCGGGCGCACCCCGTCGCCGATGACGACGACGGCGGAGCGCAGGTGGTCGCAGACCAACCGCAGCGAGGGCTCGTCCAGCGGCCAGAGGGCCGGTACGAGCCGGCGCCAGGGATCGAAGACATCGCACTCGAACACCGAGCGTCGGCCCTGGAGCAGTGAGGCCAGCCGTTCCAGTCCGAGCCCGGTGTCGACGTTGCGCTGCGGCAGCGGCACCAGCGATCCGTCGTCGAGCCTGCGGTGGCTCATCGTGACGTGGTTCCACACCTCCACCCAGCGGTCGTCCCCGGTGGGCGTGGAAACGGGCGGCCCCTCGCCGCTCCACAGGAAGATCTCCGAGTCGGGGCCGCGCGGCCCGGTCGGCCCGTTGGACCACCAGTTGTCCTCGACGGTCGGCTCCACGGGCACCCCGAGCTCCTGCCACACCCCCAGCGAGGCGGTGTCGCGCTCGGTGCGCTCGTCCCCTGCGTACACCGTGGCGTGCAGCCGGCCGGGGTCGATGCCCAGGCCCTCGGTGAGCAGCCCGTATCCCCACTCCAGGCTCCGCGGGCCCCCGTAGTCGCCCAGCGACCAGCTGCCGAGCATCTCGAAGACGGTGAGGTGGGTGGCGTCGCCGACCTCGTCCAGGTCGGTCGTACGCAGACAGCGCTGCCGGTTGACCAGCCGGCTGCCCAGCGGATGGGGGCGGCCCTCCAGGTACGGGGTGAGGGGATGCATCCCGGATGTGGTGAAGAGCACGGGGTCGCCGGGCGGCGGCAGCAGCGTCGAGCCGGTGACGCGGCGGTGGCCGCGCTCCTCGAAGTATTCGAGGAAGATCCGGGCGATCTGTTCGGTGTCCATGGGGACGGCTCCTTCGCGGGTGGCGGGGAGGCGCCGGAGAACGGACCGTTCGGTCACCCGGCCGGGGAGAAAATCACCACGGCAGCCTCCGACGGACCGTTTCCGGTCGCCGGGGGAAGGGAAAGTCAGACGGCGGCAACCGGCGAGCTGGTCGCTCGCGCGGTCGCGGTGGTGGTGATGCCGTTGACGTCCATACGCCGAAGGTAACGCGCCCCCGGCCGCCCGCGCACCCGGATTCCGTCGCCGGCGGGCCCATGGAGAACGCGACGGCCCGCTCACGCGTCCTCCATTCCATGGGAAGTCCACGTGCCGGACGGTGCCGCCGTGCGGTCACAGTGCCGGACATCGATAGGCTGGGCGGCGGACCGATGCAAGGAGGATCTAGGACGATGGCAGGCAACACGGAGCCGTTGTCGCCGCGGGCCAAGCTGGCCGTGACGGCGGGCAAGGCCGCTGCGGCGGTGTCGCGGGCGGCCGGGCGGGGCAGCGGATCGGTGATCGGCGGCCGGGTGGCGCTCAAGCTCGACCCCGACCTGCTCGGGCGGCTGGCGCAGCATCTGGACGTGATCCTCGTCTCGGCGACGAATGGCAAGACGACCACCACCCGGCTGATCGCCGAGGCGCTGCGCGCCGCGGGCCCGGTCGTGTCGAACGCCCTCGGCGCCAACATGCCCGCGGGCATCACGTCGGCGCTGGCCGGCGGATCCGACGCGCAGTACGGCGTGATCGAGGTCGATGAGAAGTACCTCGCCGGGGTGGCCCGCGACACGACGCCCAAGGTGATCGCGCTCCTCAACCTCTCGCGCGACCAGCTGGACCGGGCCGCGGAGACCCGGATGCTGGCCGAGAAGTGGCGCGAGGGACTTTCCGGCTCGAAGTCCGTGATCGTCGCCAACGCCGACGACCCGCTGATCGTCTGGGCGGCCTCCTCCTCCCCCAACGTCGTATGGGTCGCGGCCGGCCAGGCGTGGAAGGACGACGCCTGGTCCTGCCCGTCCTGCGGCGGGGTCATGCAGCGCCCCGGCGACGACTGGTTCTGCGGCGAGTGCGGTTTCCGGCGTCCGCCGCCGAGCTGGGTCCTGCACGGCGACTACGTGCTCGACCCGCACGGTTCGGCGTGGCCGATCCACCTCCAGCTCCCCGGCCGCGCCAACAAGGCCAACGCCACGAGCTCGGCGGCCGTCGCCGCCGTCTTCGGGGTGCCGCCGCAGGTGGCCCTGGAGCGCATGTACCAGGTGCAGGCCGTCGCCGGCCGCTACGACGTGGTGAGCTTCCTCGGCCGTGAGCTGCGGCTCCTGCTCGCGAAGAACCCGGCGGGCTGGCTGGAGACGTTCTCGCTGATCGACCCGCCGCCGACCCCGGTCATCCTGTCCGTGAACGCGCGCGGCGCGGACGGCACGGACACCTCGTGGCTGTGGGACGTCGACTACACGCAGCTCGCGGGCCACCCGATCTTCGTGCTCGGCGACCGCAAGCTGGACCTCGCGGTCCGCCTCGAAGTGGCCGGACTCGACTTCCGGGTCTGCGAGAACCTCGACGAGGCCGTGCAGCAGGCTCCGCCCGGACGCATCGAGGTCATCGCCAACTACACCGCCTTCCAGGACCTGCGCCGCCGTGTCGGCAACTGACCCCGGCCCCGGGCCCCTCCGGAGAGGACGAAGCATGAGCAACAACAGCCTGCGGCTGGTGTGGGTGTACCCGGACCTGCTGAGCACCTACGGCGACCAGGGCAACGCCCTGGTGGTGGAGCGCCGGGCCCGCCAGCGCGGCCTGGACGTGGCGCGCGTCGACGTGCGCAGCGACCAGCCAGTGCCCACGTCGGGCGACATCTATCTGATCGGCGGCGGCGAGGACCGGCCGCAGCGGCTCGCGGCGGAGCGGCTGCGCCGCGACGGCGGGCTCGCCCGGGCCGCTTCCAACGGCGCGATCATCTTCTCGGTCTGCGCCGGCTACCAGATCCTCGGCCACGAGTTCATCAACGACCTCGGTGAGCGCGAGCAGGGTCTCGGACTGCTGGACGTGGTGTCGACGCGCGGCGAGGGCGCGCGGTGCGTCGGCGACGTGCTGGCGGACATCGATCCGCAGCTGGGCCTTCCGCCGCTGACCGGGTTCGAGAACCACCAGGGCGTCACGCACCTCGGACCGACGGCGCGGCCGTTCGCCCGGGTGCGGTTCGGGCGGGGCAACGGCACGGGGGACGGCACCGAAGGCGCGTACAACGACACCGTGTTCGGCACGTACATGCACGGTCCGGTGATGGCGCGGAACCCTCTGATCGCGGACCTGCTGCTGAAGCTGGCCCTCGATGTGAACGCGCTCCCGCCGACCGACGACCGGTGGTACGAGGCGCTGCGCGCGGAGCGCATCGCGGCTGCCACACAGCCCGCCTGACCAGGCATTTCACTGGTTGTCCGATGAGTGGCGCAGGGCTCGGATGAGCGGCGTCCAGCAGGCGGACGCCCGGTTCGGTCCCGCCACCCCGCGCCGGTAGGGTGGCGGGGATCCAACCGGACGACGTGGTCCGGTCGTCGGCCCACGTTGCAAAGGTTTCCCGGGCAATGCGAATTGGTGTGCTCACCTCCGGCGGCGACTGCCCCGGCCTCAATGCCGTCATCCGGTCCGTCGTCCACCGCGCTGTGGTCGACCACGGCGACGAGGTCATCGGCTTCCACGACGGGTGGCGGGGCCTCCTGGAGTGCGACTACCGCAAGCTCGACCTGGACGCCGTGGGCGGCATCCTCGCACGTGGCGGCACGATCCTCGGCTCCTCCCGGGTCCAGCCGGCGCATCTGCGCGGGGGCGTCGAGACGGCACGCGGCCATGTGCGGGACCTCGGGCTCGACGCGATCATCCCGATCGGCGGCGAGGGCACCCTCAAGGCGGCGAACCTGCTCTCCGAGGCGGGTCTGCCGATCGTCGGTGTGCCGAAGACCATCGACAACGACATCGCGTCGACCGACGTCACCTTCGGCTTCGACACCGCCGTCGGCGTCGCCACCGAGGCGCTCGACCGGTTGAAGACCACCGCCGAGTCGCACCAGCGCGTGATGATCGTGGAGGTCATGGGCCGCCACACCGGCTGGATCGCCCTGCACTCCGGCATGGCGGCCGGCGCGCACGCCATCGTCGTCCCGGAGCGCCCGTTCGACATCGACGAGCTGACCGAGGTCGTGGGCCGGCGCTTCTCGGCCGGCAAGAAGTTCGCGATAGTCGTCGTCGCGGAGGGCGCGAAGCCGCGCGAGGGCTCCATGGACTTCCAGTCGGGTGCCAAGGACATCTACGGCCACGAGCGCTTCACGGGCGTGGCGACCCAGCTCTCCGTCGAGCTGGAGCAGCGCCTCGGCAAGGAGGCCCGCCCGGTGATCCTGGGCCACGTCCAGCGCGGCGGCACGCCGACCGCGTACGACCGCGTCCTCGCGACCCGCTTCGGCTGGCACGCGGTGGAGGCGGCGCACCGGGGTGACTTCGGCATGATGACGGCGCTCCGCGGCACCGACATCACCCTGGTCCCGCTCGCACACGCGGTGGAGACCCTGAAGACGGTCCCGGCCGCCCGGTACGCCGAGGCGGAGTGCGTTCTCTGAGCGACACCCGGCACGAGACCGCCCCCGGCCGCAAGATCGGCCGGGGGCGGTTCTAGTCTGGTCGGGACAACCAGCACGAAACAGGGACGTCCCGGCGTTCCCGTCGGGAGTGAACAGATGGATCACAGCGGGCACGGCATGAACATGGACCTACCGCCGTTCACGCTGGGACGCGGGCTCCACTTCTCCGCGGACCCGTTCTTCCTGATCGGCTGCGTCCTGGCGGTGCTGCTGTACGGGTACGGGGTGCTGCGGCTGCGGCGGCGCGGGGACGCGTGGCCGGTGGGGCGCACGGTCGTGTTCGTGGCCGGTGTCCTGACGATCGCGCTGGTGATGTGCACCCGGCTCAACGACTACGGCATGGTCATGTTCAGCGTGCACATGGTGCAGCACATGGTGATCAGCATGCTGTCGCCGATCCTGCTGCTGCTGGGTGCTCCCGTGACGCTCGCGCTGCGCGCGCTGCCGGTCGCGCCACGCGGCACGAAGGGGCCGCGCGAGCTGCTGCTGATGCTCCTGCACAGCCGGTACATGAAGATCGTCACGCATCCCGCGTTCACGATCCCGCTGTTCATCGCCAGCCTGTACGGCCTGTACTTCACGCCTCTCTTCGACTATCTGATGGGCTCCACGACGGGGCACCTCGTGATGATGGTGCACTTCCTGGCGGTCGGCCTGTTCTTCTTCTGGCCGATCATGGGCGTCGACCCGGGGCCGCACCGCCCCGGCTATGTGATGCGGATGCTGGAACTGTTCGCCGGGATGCCGTTCCACGCGTTCTTCGGGATCGCCCTCATGATGGCCTCCACCCCCATGGTGGAGGTGTACAAGGACCCGCCGTCCTCGCTCGGCATCGAGGCGCTGTCCGACCAGAGCGCGGCGGGCGGCATCGCGTGGGCGTTCAGCGAGATCCCCTCGGTGGTGGTCCTGGTGGCCCTGGTGTTCCAGTGGTACCGCTCGGAACAGCGCACGGCCAAGCGCTCGGACCGGGCCGCGGACCGCGACGGGGACCAGGAGCTCCAGGCGTACAACGCGTATCTCGCCTCGTTGCAGGCGCGCGGACAGTAGCGGCGGACCCGCCTTTCGGGTGACGATGGCCTTTACGGCCGCGCGGCCGATGAGGAGGGTGCGCGCATGTCCGGATCCACGAAGACGATGGGAATGCTGACCGCCGGGGCCCTGGTGGCGGTGACCGCGTACACGGTGGCCCTGGGGAGCAACGGCTGGCTCTGGTTCGGCTGGGTGATCCTGGGGCTGATCACGATCGGGATGGCGGCTACGCGGGAGACGTGAGGCGGTCCAGCTCCGCGCCGATCGCCTCCCGCAGCACGGCGTGCCGGGCCCCGAGCGCATGGCGCCCGTCGCGCCACCGCTCGGCCGGGTACAGCCACACGGGCCTGCCCACCAGCTCCGGCGGCTCCCAGTCGTACCGGGGCCACACGTGGGCGTGCAGGAACGGATCGCTGTTCCCGAGGATCTCCAGGTTGACCCGCCGGAAGGCGGGGTCCAGCCGTCGGCAGACGCGCTCGACGGCCTCGCCGAGGGCATCCATACCGGCCAGGAACGCCTGCCGCCGGGCGCGGGGGAGCTCCGACAACCGCTGCACGGCGGGATCGTCCACCAGCAGCACCGAGTATCCCGGCAGGAACTGAACGTCCCCGATCACGGCGAACCCCGCCTCCAGCCTCCGGAGCACCGTGGGATTCCCGCCGCGGAGCGCGGAGCCGATCCGGTCCTGCCGCCAGTCGTCCGTCATGGTCGCGGACTGTACCCGCGCCCGGCCCACGGGGGCGACCGGCCCGTGGTCACGGACTGGAGCGCTCCCATGCGCCTGCCCGGACCCGGCGTACGGCGATTGCAGCGGGTTACGCGCAGATGAACCACCGCATACGGTGACCGCTTCCGCCGGGCCGCCGCACCCCATGACGGGCCCGGGCACCCGGCGAACCACAAGCCCCGGCGTGGGGGGCCGCGGCGCCCACCTCACCCCGGGCGACGGCGTTGCGAACGCCGCAAACACAGGTGTGCGGCTGCCGTCGCCGCCGCCTCACCTGTCACTCCCCGTCCGTTTCGCCGCGCGGGCCCCCCGCGCCGTCGGGGCCGGGCACACCGGGTCGGGATGCGCCTCCCGACCGCCGGACACGGCGCTGTTCTGGCGCTTTGCCGTCATCGGATACACCGCGACACCTGTCACCACGACGGCGGCGCACGTCACCGTCGGTTACCGCACCCGCGTCCACCGGGCAGCGATCCCCTGCCGCACGCGGGGCCCTGGCATGCGATTGCGAACGTCTTCGCAGGGGCGGCGACGCGACCCCCCGGGGCGTGGTGACCGGCGGTTACCCGGCTGTCAACTCCCTCGCACCAAGCATCCGTTCGACGTATGGCCGCGTTCACACCGTCGTAAGCCAGTTGCGCTTTAACTCTTGACAGGTGCCTGTCGCCACGCCACCTTGGGAGCGCTCCCACAATCAAGACTTGCACACTCCACCCCCTCCCCTTCTCCCCCAATGCCGTTGAGCCGCAAGGGTGTTACGGGGCGCAGCCGCGCTCCCCGTGACGTTCCGCGCCGCCTGGCAGAGGAAGGCGTTTGTCATGAGCTTGGTGAAGCGCTGTAGGCCCCGCCGACCGGGGCTCCCGGCCCTCGTGGTCGGCGCCCTCGCCCTGGCCACCGGCCTGGCGGGCGGGCCGGCGTCGGCCGCGTCGCAGGACACACTGCACGACCTCGCCGCAGCCCAGGGCAAGTACTTCGGCTCCGCCACCGACAACCCCGAGCTCCCCGACGCGGCCTACGCGGCGAAACTCGGCTCCGAGTTCGGGCAGATCACCCCCGGCAACTCCATGAAGTGGGACACCACCGAGCCCACCCGCGGCCAGTTCAACTTCACCAAGGGCGATGTGATCACCGACTTCGCCCGGGAGCACGGCCAGACCGTGCGCGGGCACACCCTGGTCTGGCACAACCAGCTGCCCGGCTGGGTGGGCTCACTGCCCGCCGCCGAGGTGGAGACGGCCATGACCGACCACATCACCGCGGAGGCCACCCACTACCGCGGCGAGGTGGCCGCCTGGGACGTGGTGAACGAGCCGTTCAACGAGGACGGGACCTTCCGCACAAGCCCGTTCTACAACGCCATGGGCAAGGACTTCATCGCCAAGGCCCTGCGCGCGGCGCACGCCGCCGACCCGGACGCCAAGCTCTACATCAACGACTACAACGTCGAGGGCAAGGGCGCGAAGAGCGACGCGATGTACGACCTGGTGAGCGACCTGCTCGCCGAGGGCGTACCGCTCGACGGGGTCGGAATGCAGGCACACCTGGCGACCCAGTACGGCTTCCCGTACCAGATGCAGGCGAACATGCAGAGGTTCGCCGATCTCGGCCTGGACGTCGCCGTCACCGAGCTTGACGTGCGCATGCAGCTTCCGGCGGACGCCACCAAGCTCGCCACCCAGTCCTCGTACTACGCGCAGGTGGTCGACGCCTGCCTCGCCGTCGAGCGCTGCGTCGGCATCACGGTCTGGGACTACACGGACAAGTACTCCTGGGTGCCGAGCACCTTCCCGGGCGAGGGTGCCGCCAACCTGTACGACGACAACCTGTCCCCCAAGCCCGCCTACGCCGCCGTGCGCACCGCGCTGGGCGACGAGAGCGACGGCGGCGACGGCGGTACGCCCGGCACGCTCAAGGCCCAGTACCGCGCCAACGACACCTCGTCCGGCGACAACCAGATCAAACCCGGTCTCCAACTCGTGAACACCGGCAGCGCCCCGGTCAGCCTTCCCGCGGTCACCGTCCGCTACTGGTTCTCCGGCGACAACGGCGCGTCCACGTACGGTAGTTGGTGCGACTGGTCCCCGATCGGCTGCTCCACGATCACGCACCGGGTGGTGGCGGCGAGCGCACCGAAGGCCGGGGCCGACCACTACCTCGAAGTGGGCTTCGCGAGCGGCACCCTCGCCCCGGGCGCGTCGACCGGCGAGATGCAGTTGCGCCTGAGCAAGACGGACTGGTCGAACTTCGACGAGTCCGACGACTACAGCCACGGCGCCGGCGCCTCGTACGCGGACGCCTCGAAGGTCACCGTCTACGTCGGCGGCGAACTCGTCTGGGGCATCGAGCCCTGATCCCGGGCCGGGGGCCCCGCTCAGGCCCCCGCTCTCCCCGCGCAACCCCCACCTGTACACCCTTCCGCGCATCCGCCGCACCCAGTCCCCACCGCTTCCCCTCCTCCCCTCCCCCTCGACGACACCCGCCACTGGAGGATTTGTGTCGATATCACGTAGAACGTTCAGCAGCGCCCTCGGCGGCAGCGTGCTGGCCATGGGCCTGGCCCAGGGCACCGCGATCGCCGGGCCCGCCTCGGCGCAGGCCGGTACCGGGGCCCGCGCGGCCGCCGCCGGCGACGACCCGTACACGCAGGCGTTCCTCACTCAGTACGGCAAGATCAAGGACGCCGCGAACGGCTACTTCAGCCCCGACGGCCTCCCGTACCACTCGGTCGAGACCCTGATGGTCGAGGCGCCGGACCACGGCCACCAGACGACGTCGGAGGCCGTCAGCTTCTGGATGTGGCTGGAGGCGGCGTACGGCAGGGTGACCGGCGACTGGGCCCCGTTCAACGCGGCCTGGGCGGTCGCGGAGAAGACCATCATCCCGCAACACGCCGACCAGCCCACCAGTGACTCGTACAAGCCGTCGGCACCCGCGACCTTCGCGGCCGAGCACCCGCTGCCGAGCGGCTACCCCTCCGCGATGAACGGCAACGTCCCGGTGGGCAGCGACCCGCTCTCGGCCGAACTCGCCTCGTCCTACGGGACGATGGACATCTACGGCATGCACTGGCTGATGGACCTGGACAACGTCTACGGCTACGGCAACAAGCCGGGCACCGGGAGCGAGTCCGGGCCGGGTGCCGGCGCCTCCTTCATCAACACCTACCAGCGCGGTGCGCAGGAGTCGGTCTGGGAGACCGTGCCCCAGCCGACCACCGACCTCTTCAAGTACGGCGGCCCCAACGGATATCTCGACCTGTTCGTCGGGGACTCCAGCTACGCCAAGCAGTGGAAGTACACCAACGCGCCGGACGCCGACGCCCGCGCGGTGCAGGCGGCCTACTGGGCGTACCGCTGGGCCTCGGAGCAGGGCAAGGAGAGCCAGGTCGCGGCCTCGGTGGCGAAGGCCGCCAAGATGGGCGACTACCTCCGCTACGCCATGTTCGACAAGTACTTCAAGCGCATCGGCGACTGCACCGACCCCAACTCCTGCCCGGCCGCCTCCGGCAGGGACTCCCAGCACTACCTGCTGTCCTGGTACTACGCGTGGGGCGGGTCCGCCGGCACCGGCGGCGGCTGGGCCTGGCGCATCGGTGACAGCGCCTCGCACCAGGGCTACCAGAACCCGCTCGCCGCGTGGGCGCTGTCCAACGTCCCCTCGCTGACCCCGAAGTCGGCGACGGCCAAGTCGGACTGGTCCAAGAGCCTGACCCGGCAGCTGGAGTTCCTGACCTGGCTCCAGTCCAGCGAGGGCGCCCTCGCCGGCGGCTGCACCAACAGCTGGGAGGGCAGCTACAGCGCGCCCCCGGCCGGCACGCCCACCTTCTACGGGATGGCGTACGACTGGCAGCCGGTGTACCACGACCCGGCGAGCAACAACTGGTTCGGCTTCCAGGCGTGGGGCATGGAGCGCGTCGCCGCCTATTACTACGTGACCGGTAACGCGACCGCCGAGGCCGTGCTCTCGAAGTGGGTCGCCTGGGCGTCGAGCGAGACGACCATCGGCGCCGACGGCAGCTTCCGCTTCCCGTCCACCCTGAACTGGACGGGCGAGCCGGACACCTGGAACGCCGCGTCGCCCGGTGACAACGCCGGCCTGCACGTCTCGGTGGTGAACTACGCGAACGACGTCGGCGTGGGCGCCGCGTACGTCAAGACGCTCACCTACTACGCCGCCAAGTCGGGCGACGAGGACGCGGCGGCGCTCGCGAAGGCCCTGCTGGACGCGATGGCGCTGAACACCACGGACAAGGGCATCTCGGTGCCGGAGACCCGGCTGGACTACAACCGGTTCGAGGACGAGGTGTACATCCCGTCCGGCTGGACGGGCACCATGCCCAACGGCGACCCGATCCGGTCCGGTGCGACGTTCATCGGTATCCGCAGCTGGTACAAGGACGACCCGGACTGGCCGAAGGTGCAGGCGTACCTGGACGGCGGGGACGCGCCCGTCTTCACGTACCACCGCTTCTGGGCGCAGGCCGCGCTCGCCCTGGCCTTCGCGATCTACGCGGAGCTGCTGGTGGAGGGCGGCGGTGACCCGGGCGGCGACACCGAGCCGCCGACCGCGCCGGCCGGCCTGACGGTGACCGGTACCACCAAGGACAGCGTCTCGCTCTCCTGGTCCGCGTCCACCGACAACGTCGCGGTGACCGGCTACGACGTGTACCGGAACGGGGTGCTCGCGGGCAACGCGACCGGGCGGACGTTCACCGACTCCGGGCTCGCCGCGAACACCGAGTTCACCTACGCGGTGGCGGCACGGGACGCGGGCGGCAACACCTCGCCGCTGTCGGACGCGGTCCTCGCCAAGACCAAGACCGGCGGTTCGACCGGGACCGGCGCGGTGAAGGTGCAGTACAAGAGCACCGATTCCTCCGCGACGGACAACCAGATCCGGATGGGCCTGCAGGTGGTGAACACCGGCAGCGCGCCCGTCGACCTGTCGACGGTGAAGGTCCGGTACTGGTTCACCGCGGACGGCGGACCGAGCACCTTCGGCACCTACTGCGACTACGCGGCGCTCGGCTCGTCCACCATCACGCACGCGGTGGTCGCCGTCTCCAGCCCGAAGACCGGTGCCGACCGCTATCTGGAGGTCGGGTTCACCGGCGGCGCGGGCACGCTGGCGGCGGGCGCCTCGACCGGTGAGATCCAGCTGCGGCTCAACAAGAGCGACTGGTCGAACTTCAACGAGGCGGACGACTACAGCCGCGCCACCAACACCTCGTACGCGGACTCCACCAAGGTCGGCGCCTACGTGGCCGGCACCCTCGCCTGGGGTGTCGAGCCGTGACAGGCCGCCCGCTGCCGGCGCTGGCCGGGACGGCCGCCGCCCTGGTCCTGGCCGCCGCGTCGATGCTCACCGGCGCGCCCACGGCCTCGGCGTCGCCGGTCACCGACTGCACGCCCTGGGGCACCACCGAACTGCGCGGCGGGGAATACCTCTACCAGCAGAACGAGTGGAACTCGGACAGCGAACAGTGCGTCGGCATCGACCCGGACACCGGTGCCTGGACCGTGACGTCGGCTTCGTTCAACCTGCCGACGAACGGGGCCCCGGCGACGTACCCCTCCAGTTACAAGGGCTGTCACTGGGGGGCGTGCACGTCGGACAGCGGGCTGCCGCTGCGCGTGGACGAGCTGGGCAGCGTACGCACCGACTGGTCGACCACCCAGACCGGCTCCGGCGCGTACAACGTCTCGATGGACGTCTGGTTCAACTCGGCGCCGGTCACCGACGACCAGCCGGACGGCACCGAGCTGATGATCTGGATGAACCACCGGGGCGGAGTCCAGCCCATCGGCTCCCGCACGGCGACGGTCCAGCTCGACGGCCGGACCTGGGACGTGTGGACCGGTCCCGGCGCGTCGGGCTGGAAGGTGATCTCGTACGTCCTCCAGGGCGGCGCGACCGAGCTGACCGGCTTCGACGTGAAGAGCCTGGTGGACGACGGTGTCGGCCGGGGCCAGATCGATCCGGCGCACTACCTGATCGACGCCGAGGCCGGGTTCGAGATCTGGCAGGGCGGTCAGGGGCTCGGCATGAAGGAGTTCTCCTTCGAGGCGAGCGCGGGACCGGACGGCGGCGACGACGGTGGTGACGACGGCGGCGATCCGGGCGGAGGGGGCACGACCGGCGCCCTCAAGGCGCAGTACAAGAACAACGACTCCTCCGCGACCGACAACCAGATCCGGCCCGGTCTCCAGCTGGTCAACACCGGCAGCACGGCGGTGGACCTGTCCACGGTGAAGCTGCGCTACTGGTTCACCCCCGAGTCCGGCTCCTCCGCCTTCGGCACCTCGTGCGACTACGCGGTCGTCGGCTGCGGAAACGTGACGCACACGGTGAAGCAGGCCGGCACCGCCGCGGGTGCGAGCCACTACCTGGAGGTCGGCTTCACCGGGGGCAGCCTCGCCCCCGGGGCCTCCACCGGAGAGATCCAGCTCCGGCTCAACAAGTCCGACTGGTCGCCGTTCAACGAGTCCGACGACTACAGCCGGGCTGCTGACACCGCCTTCACCGACGCCTCGAAGGTCGGGGTGTACGTCAACGGCGCCCTGTCCTCGGGCACCGCCCCCTGACCGGCTGAACCGCCGGTCACCCCACCACTCCCGATGGCGGGTTCTCACACTCACCCCGCTGAACCCGCCATCGGGCAGCACCCCCCATGTACCCGTCTGCGGGGAGTTTCCGCAGGCGTACGAGAGGAGCACGGAGCCGCAATGAGTACCAGAGGCACCATCAAGCAAGGTCTGCGCCGGAGGCTGGCCGCAGCCTCCGCCCTGGCCATGGGCGCGGCGCTGGCGGTGGCGATCCCCACCACCGCCGACGCGGCGGCGGCCCGGGTCGACAACCCCTACGTGGGCGCCAAGGCATATGTGAACCCGGACTGGTCCGCCCTGGCGGCGGCCGAGCCGGGCGGCGCGGCCATCGCGAACACGCCGGCCTTCGTCTGGATGGACCGCATCGCGGCCATCGAGGGCACGGAGGGGAAGCGGAGCCTGCGCGGCCACCTGGACACCGCACTCGCCCAGGGTGCGGACCTGTTCCAGGTCGTCATCTACGACCTGCCGGGACGCGACTGTGCCGCTCTGGCGTCCCACGGCGAGCTCGGCGCCACGGAGATCGACCGGTACAAGAACGAATACATCGACCCGATCGCCGACATCCTCGCCGACCCGGCCTACGCGAACCTGCGCATCGTCACGATCATCGAGCCCGACTCGCTGCCCAACATCGTCACCAACGCGGGCGGTACCGCCGGTTCGACCGAGGACTGCGCGACGATGAAGGCGAACGGCAACTACGAGAAGGGCATCGGCTACGCCCTTCACACCCTGGGTGCCATTCCCAACGTCTACAACTACATCGACGCCGCCCACCACGGCTGGCTGGGCTGGGACAGCAACATGGCCCCGGCCGGCCTGGAGTTCAAGAAGGCCGCCACCTCCGAGGGTGCCACCGTCAACGACGTCGCCGGGTTCATCGTGAACACGGCGAACTACTCGGCTCTCAAGGAGCCGAACTTCAAGATCACCGACACGGTGAACGGCACCACGGTGCGCCAGTCCAAGTGGGTCGACTGGAACTACTACACCGATGAACTGACGTTCGCCCAGGCGCTGCGCACCCAGCTGGTCGGCCAGGGCTTCAACTCCAACATCGGCATGCTGATCGACACCGCCCGCAACGGCTGGGGCGGCGCCGACCGGCCCACCTCGGCGGGCCCGCTGACCAGCGTGGACGACTACGTCAACGGCGGTCGCGTCGACCGGCGCATCCACGCCGGCAACTGGTGCAACCAGAGCGGCGCCGGCATCGGTGAGCGGCCCACCGCCGCCCCCGAGCCCGGGATCGACGCCTATGTGTGGGCGAAGCCCCCGGGGGAGTCGGACGGCAACAGCGAGCCCGAGGAGAACGACGAGGGCAAGGGCTGGGACCGGATGTGCGACCCGACCTATGAGGGCAACGGGCGCAACGGCAACAGCATGACGGGCGCGCTGCCGAACTCCCCGGTCGCCGGCCACTGGTTCTCCGCGCAGTTCCAGGAGCTGGTGCGCAACGCCTACCCGCCGATCGACGGCAGCGGCGAGAACCCCGGTGGTGGCGACGACACGCAGGCGCCGACCGCGCCGACGGGTCTGACGTCCACGGCGAAGACCAGCAGCAGCGTCTCGCTGTCCTGGACCGCGTCGAGCGACAACAAGGCGGTCACCGGCTACGACGTGTACCGGGGCAGCACCAAGGTGGGTTCGACCACCACCACCTCGTACACCGACACGGGTCTGTCGGCCTCGACCGCCTACAGCTACACCGTCAAGGCGAAGGACGCGGCCGGCAACGTCTCGGCGGCCTCCTCGGCCCTCTCCGTCACCACGTCGGCGGGCGGTGGCACCGGAACGGGCTCCCTGAAGGTCCAGTACAAGAACAACGACTCCTCCGCGACCGACAACCAGATCCGGTTCGGTCTGCAGCTGGTCAACACCGGCAGCACGGCGGTGGACCTGTCCACGGTGAAGCTGCGCTACTGGTTCACCCCCGAGTCCGGGTCCTCCACCTTCGGCACCTCGTGCGACTACGCGGTCCTGGGCTGCGGGAAGCTGAGCCTGGCGGTGAAGCCGGACGGTACGACGGCCGGGGCCAGCCACTACCTGGAGGTCTCCTTCGGCAGCGGCACCCTCGCGGCCGGCGCCTCCACCGGTGAGATGCAGCTGCGGCTGAACAAGAGCGACTGGTCCAACTTCAACGAGGCGGACGACTACAGCCACGGCACGGGCACCTCGTTCGCCGACGCTTCGAAGGTCGGCGTGTACACGGCCGGTGCGCTCTCCTGGGGCACCGCGCCCTGATCAGTGACCGGATGACCCGGTGACTCCGTCCGGCCCCGCCACGTGTGTGGTGGGGCCGGACTTCTTTACGTACAAGTGATCGACGGGTTTTTGTTATGGTCTCCGGCCGGGCGGCATCTCCCAGGTGTGCGTGAAGCCAGAACAGGACTCCGGAAGAGTGAGCACAGCATGGGCCAGGACCGCGAACGGGCGTTGATCAAGGCGGCACGGGCCGGTGACGCCGACGCCAAGGACCAACTCGTCGCGTCCTGTCTTCCGCTGCTCTACAACATCGTCGGACGCGCGCTGAACGGCCACGCGGACGTGGACGACGTCGTGCAGGAGACGGTCCTGCGCATGCTGCGCGCCCTGCCCGGCCTGCGGAATCCGGAGCGCTTCCGCTCCTGGCTGGTGGCCATCGCGATGAACGAGATACGGGGGCACTGGCGCGACCGGCAGTCCGCCGCGATCCCCGTGGAGCCCCTGGCCACCGGCCAGGACCGGGTCGATCCGGCGGCGGACTTCGTGGACGTGACGATCCTGCGGCTGGGGCTGGCCGGGCAGCGCCGCCAGGTCGCCGAGGCGACCCGGTGGGTGGACGAGGACGACCGGGCGCTGCTCTCGCTGTGGTGGCTCGAGGCGGCGGGCGAGCTGACCCGGGCCGAGGTGGCCACCGCGATGAATCTGTCGCCCGAGCACACCGCCGTACGCGTACAGCGGATGAAGGCGCAGCTGGACACCGCACGTGTGGTGGTGGGGGCGCTGGCCGCGCAGCCGCGGTGCGTCCTGCTGGACGACATCCTGACCGGTTGGGACGGGGCGCCCTCACCTCTGTGGCGCAAGCGCATCGCACGGCACGCGCGCGGCTGCACCGTCTGCTCGGGGTTCGGCGCGGGCCTGGTGCCGGCCGAGGGCCTGCTCGTGGGCCTCGCGCTGGTCCCGCCGGCGGTGGCCGGGGCCGGCCGGATGCCCCGGCCGGCCGAGGTCGCGGCCGGCACATCCCTCGGCACGCCCGCACGGCCGGGCCGGGCGGCGCTGCGGCGGGACCAGGCGCGCCGCCGACGGCGCAACGCGATGGTGGCGTCCGTCCTCGCGGTGGGCGTGCTGGGGGCCGGGGGCGCCGCCGTGCATCTGTCGACGGGTGACGACGGGGGCGACGAGGTGTCCGTCGCGAGCGCGCCCGAGGCCGACGGCGCCGTCACCGCGACCGCTTCGGCCGGGGCTTCCCCGTCCGCGACCCCGTCCGCCTCGCCCTCGCACACCGCCGGGAGCCCGAGCCCGAGCGCCACGAAGAAGAAGGACCGGGCGAAGCCGGAGAAGACGGCCCCCGCGACCAGGCGTCCCCCGGCGACGAAGTCCGCCTCCGCGACCCGGCCGGCCCCGGCCCGGCCCACGCCGAGCCCGCCGTCGGACGCGGAACAGGTCCTGGCCCTGGTCAACACCGAGCGTGCGAAGGAGGGCTGCGGGCCGGTGACCGGCGACGACGAGCTGACGGCCGCCGCGCAACGGCACTCCGAGGACATGGCCGCGCACGACTACTTCTCGCACACCTCGCAGGACGGCTCGGGCCCCGGCGAGCGGATCACGGCCGCCGGCTACCGGTGGAGCACGTACGGGGAGAACATAGCGAAGGGGCAGCGGACGCCGGCCGACGTGATGAACTCCTGGATGAACAGCCCGGGCCACCGGGCCAACATCCTGAACTGCTCGTTCAAGGAGCTGGGCGTGGGCATACAGGACAGCCCCGGCGGCATCGTCTGGACCCAGGACTTCGGCGCGGAGATGTGAGGCCACGGCGTCGCACGGCGGGCGCGGGGCCTTCCGGTGGGGGCGCCCGGAAGGCGTGACCCCCGGGCACGTCAGCCCGTCCGCGCCACGTCCATCGACATCAGCCCGCGCAGCCCGTCCTCCAGGACCTCCGGACCGGTGTCGCCGAACATGGCGAGCTGGGCGATGAACCCCTGGGCCGTCGCGATCAGGGCCCGGGCGACGTGTTCGTCGGGCACGTCCGCCCGGAGCACTCCGGCCTCCCGGTACAGCCCGACCAGCTCCGTCCAGGCCCCGCGCAGCCCGCCGAACGCCTCCGTGAGGGTGGCCGCCAGCCGCTCGCTGCGCAGCGTCTCGGACCAGACCTGGATGATCAGCCCCGCGTAGGCCCGGGGTTCGAGCCCCCGCCCCGATTCGAGCCCGTCGGTGAACAGGCTCCGCGAGACCCGGCCGATCAGGACGTCCGGGGTGGGGACGGGGGTGTCCCTGGCCGCACCCTCGAAGGCCCGGCGCACTCCGTTGACGGCCTCGGTCGCGATGGCCGCGATCAGGTCCTCCTTGCCGCTGAAGTAGCGGTAGACCGCGCCCGCGGACAGACCGGCCTCCTTCAGCACGTCCTGCATCGAGGTGCCGTGGAAACCGTCACGGGCGAAGCAGCGCGCGGCGCCGTCCAGGATCTGTCTGCGGCGGGCGTCGAGGTGCGCCTGAGATACACGGGCCATGCCGCCAACTTAAAACGAACATTCATTCTTGACAACCATCGGCAGCGAGCGCGACAGTGAGCGAGTCATATAAAACGAACGATCCTTCTCTTTGAGGATCACCCTCTCCGAAATCGAGGCCCTTCCCATGTCCCTCACCCCGAACCGCCGCCTGGTGGCGGCGGTCCTGCTGGTGCCGCTGGTGGTGACCCTCGCCCTGTGGGCCTTCGCCTGGCCCGCCGCCCGGACCGCACCGCGCGACCTGCCGGTCGGGATCGCCGGTACCGCACCGGCCGCCGACCAGCTCCAGCAGCGGTTCGAGGAGCGCGACGGGGCCTTCGACGTGCACCGCTACGACTCCGAGGCCGCGGCCCGGGACGCGATCGAGGACCGGACCGTCTACGGCGCGGTGGTCGTGACCGCCGAGGGCCCCGAGCTGCTGACGGCGAGCGCGGGCGGCACGGTGGTCGCCCAGCTGCTGCGCGAAGCGGTGACCGCCGGGGCACCGGCCGGCTCCGAGGTGCCGGTCACCGACGTGGTCGCCGCACCCGCCGCCGATCCGCGGGGCGCCGTGCTCGGCGCGAGCATCCTGCCGCTGGCCATCGCGGGGGTCGCCGCCGGCGCGGCCGTGACCCTGCTGAGGCTGCGCGGGGCGCGGGCCGGGATCGCACTGTTCGGCGTGGCCGTCATGGTGGGGCTGCTGGCCACCACGGTGACGGACAGCTGGCTCGGCGCCCTCACCGGCGACTGGTGGAGCGAGGCCGCGACCATCGCCCTGACCGTGCTCGCCATCGGCGCGCCGGTCGCGGGCTTCGCCGCCCTGCTCGGAACTCCGGGCATCGGGGTCGGCGCCCTGCTCATGGTGCTGCTGGGCAACCCCTTCTCCGGCGTGACCAGCGCGCCCGAACTGCTCCCGCGCACGGTCGCCGTGATCGGACAGCTGCTGCCGCCCGGTGCGGGCGGGTCCGCGCTGCGCTCGGTGGCCTTCTTCGACGGCGCTGCGGCGGGCGGCCCGGGCCTGACGCTCGGCGTGTGGGCGGTGCTGGGACTGGCCGCGGTGCTCGTCGGCGGGCGCCGCAGGACGGCGGCGGAGACCGCGACACCGGCGCGGGAGCCCGCACTCACGGGCTGATCCCACGCGCCGCGCAGGAGTGCGCCCCCGTCCCGGCGGACGGGGGCGCTTCGCCGTGTACGGAGGTCAGTCGTCCCGGCCGTGGTGGCCCCGGTGCTCCGCAGCGATACCGAAGCGCTGCCGTTCGCCGGGAGCGGACGGGGTGGAGCCGATCGAGGAGACCGAGCTGATCACGTGCTCCTGCTCCGCCGCCTCCTCCTTCTCAAGTCGTTCGAGGTCAGCGGCCGATACGAGGGCCACGAGCGGCTTGCCGTGCCGCGTGACGACCACGCGCTCGCCGCCGTAGACGACTCGGTTGATCAGTTCGGCGAGTTCAGCCCGGGCTTGCGTCACCGGAATCTCGTAGGCCATGCTCCCATCATAACCTTCTGTACGTCCTGTACATTTTTTACGGAAGCGTGCGCGGGCGCCCCCCTGGGCCCGCGCGGCCGGAGGAGAGGCACAGCCGTGTACCGTCCCGTCGCCCGTCACGTACTGCCCGAGTTCACCGAGCGCACCTCCCAGGGGTCCCGGACCCTCGACCCGTACTCCAAGCTGCTCGCCGAGCGCGTCGTCTTCCTGGGCACGGCCCTGGACGAGACGGCCGCCAACGACCTGGTAGCCCAGCTGATGTACCTGGAGCACGACGCGCCGGACCGGCCCGTCTCGCTGTACATCAACTCGCCGGGCGGCTCGTTCGGGGCGATGACGACCCTGTACGACACGATTAACTTCCTCGCCTGCGAGGTGGAGACCTTCTGCCTGGGCCGGGCGGGGGCCGGGGCCGCAGTCCTGCTCGCCGCGGGCGCCCCGGGCCGGCGGCACATGCTGCCCGGCGCCAAGGTGGTCGTCAGCCAGCCCGCACTGGACGAGCCGGTCCAGGGGCAGCCCTCCGACCTGGAGATCGAGGCGCGCGAAATGGCCCGGATGCGCGCCACGATGACCGGCATGCTGGCCCGGCACACGGGGCGCTCCGTCGAGCAGGTCACCGAGGACACCGAGCGCGACCTCGCCCTCGACGCGGAGGGCGCCCTGGCGTACGGGCTGGTCGACCACATCGTGCGGAACCGGGTCCCGGTGCCGCCGCGCTCCGGGTGGTGAACCGGCGATGCAGCCACCGGAGTTCTCGCCGCTGCCCGCCCTGACCCGGGCCGAGTCCGAGTTCATCGACCGCTATCTGCGGGTGGTCGACCAGGTGGGCCGGATCAACCCGGCGCACGGTGACGACACGTACACGGCCCTGCGCGCCGCCCAGGCGCTCGCCTCGCACGCGGCGGCCCTGCGGGACGCGCTCGCGCTGATGCACCGGCGCGGCGAAACCCGCATCCACAGCGGCACGTTGACCCGCGCGCTGCGGGAGCTGGACGGCGAGCGGAGGGCGGCCCGGGTCGCCCTGCCGCCCGCCCCGCCGGGCTGAGACCGCCGCGGGTCACCGACACGCCCGGGGGGTGCGCGGGATTTCCTCGCTCGTTCGGCGTAGGGGCTCCCCCTCACGAGGGACGGTCCGATTTGCCCTTTCCTGATGCGCGTGGGGCGGATTCCTGCGCGACACCGCTGGTACGGCCAGGGCCTCGGGCGGCGGGCGGACCGCCGTCCGGGTTTCCGTCCACCTGAACGGGCCATCCGTGCCGGTCTTCACCGATGGCCGTTCCGGCTCGGAAATCCGGCACGAGGTGAGTCAAGATCCCTGGGACGACAAGCCCCCGCCACCGCGGCGGGGCGGTCCGGGCGGACGCCGAGTCCTGCCGCCGCCCGGATGACTGGTCGACAGGAGTGGATCGGCAGGAGTGGAGGACCCGAGCACTACGGGACCGCCGGATCTCCGGTTGTCCCTCGGGGTGAAGCCGCAGCGCGCGGCCGGGCGACTTCGCCAGCCCGAACCCGACAGGTCATCCTTCACAGGCGGCTGACGAAGGGTTGCGCATGAGTGCGCAGGTTCATGTCCCGTCTCTGCTCGCCCGGGCCACCACGGCCTCGGTCATGACTCTCGCCGCCGTCGGCGGCACGCTGTGCGTCCCAGGAGCCGCGCCCGAGGCGCAGGCGGCCGGCCACGCGATGAAAGCCCTGAAGATCGCCGCGTCGAAGAAGGGGGCGCCCTACCGCTGGGGCGCCACCGGGCCCGGCAGCTTCGACTGTTCGGGGCTGACGCTCTACTCGTTCAAGAAGGCGGGCAAGAGACTCCCCCGCACGGCCCAGCAGCAGTACAACAGGACCAGGCACATCTCGGCATCCCAGCGCCAACGAGGTGACCTGGTCTTCTTCCATTCCGGCCGCAGCGTCTACCACGTGGGCATCTACGCCGGCAGCGGGAAGATCTGGCACTCGCCGAAGACCGGCGCCGTGGTCCGTCTGGAGAAGATCTGGACCAGGAGCGTCTACTACGGCCGCGTCGGCTGACCCGCCCGTCTCAGGGCTGGACGGGGACCTGCCACGGCAGCGCCACCCAGACGGTCTTGCCGCCGTCGGCGGTGGGCGTGACGGCCAGTCGGCCACCGTACTCCTTGGCCAGCGAGCGGATGATGACCATGCCGCGTCCGTTGTCCTGCTGCACGGCTGCGGGCAGCCGCTGGGGCCGGCGGGGGTGGCTGTCCGTCACCCCGAGGCGCAGCTCCTCGTCCCGTTCGAGACGCAGGTCCACGGTGAAGGTGGGCGACTGCCCGAAGGTGTGCAGGACGGCGTTGGTGGCCAGCTCCGAGAGGATGAGGCGGACGGTGTCGGCCATCTCCGCGTCCTCGGGCAGGCCCCACTCCGTCAGCACCCGGGCGACGAACCCGCGGGCCGCGGAGACCGAGACCGGCTCGCTCGGCAGGGTGACACGTGCTTCCTGATGGTCTGCCATGGCGAGCCGTCCCTTTCCCACCCGATACCGGCCCGCCGAGCGGTCCGGTTGTGCTTCGCGCCAGAGTGCCACCGATGCTGCCCTCCGTGGCGGCGATCCACCAAGATATGCATATATCTGTCCCTCAAACCGGTGAACTCTGCCCACGCGGGGCCGCTCCGGCGCCACACTGTCTGCTCGTCGGGCAGTGGAGGGAGCCATCGATGCAGCACGGCCCTGCGGTGCGGCGCCGCAAGCTGGGAGAGGAGCTGCGGAGCCTGCGTCACGCGTCAGGTCTCACGAGCCGGGAGGCAGCGGCGCTCCTCGGCTGGCACCAGTCGAAGGTGAGCAGGATCGAGACAGGTGTCAGCGGGGTCCGGCCGGACGACGTGAGCCGGCTCCTCGACGCGTACGGCTTGGACGATCCGAAGCTCCGCGAGGTCCTGGGCGCGCTCGCCGGTTCGGCGGGCGGAGGCGGTGCCGGCTGGTGGCACGCCTACCGGGGGCTCATCCCGCCCCAGTACCGCGATTTCATCAGCCTGGAATCGCAGGCGCGCACCGCCCGCACGCTGGAGACCACGGTGGTACCGGGCCTGTTGCAGACGGCCGACTACGCCCGCGCGGTGACCCGGGACTCCCTGGACGGGCTGCCGTCCGGTCAGCTGGACTCACTGGTGGAGGTACGGCTGACCCGGCAGGGGGTGCTGCGGAGCGATCCGCCGCTGCGGCTGAGCGCGGTCCTGGACGAGGCGGTGCTGCACCGGGAGGTCGGCGGCCGGAGAGTGATGCGGGAGCAACTGCGCCATCTCACCCGGGTGGCACAACTTCCCCATGTGCGACTCCAGTTGCTTCCGTTCTCGGTCGGCGGCTATGTCAGCCTCACCAGCCCTTTCGTTATCTTCTCTTTTCCGACCGCTTCCGACCTTGACGTGGTCGTTCTTGACCACTTGACGAGTAGCCTCTATCTGGAACGGAAAGAAGACCTTGCGGCGTACAGCTCGGCCTTCGAGACCCTTCAGACGCACGCGCTGTCGCCGGAGCACACGCTGGACCGGATCGCCGCGATCGACCGCGCCGACCGGTGACCCCCCACCGCCCGGAGGAAGCGTCATGTCCGATCACCTCGCCCGGCACGCCATGCGCTGGCGAAGCAGCAGCTACAGCACGGGGATGAACAACTGCGTGGAGACCGCGCCGTCCGGAAGCGGGCGGCTGCTGGCCGTCCGCGACTCGAAGGACGTGGCCAGGACGCCCCTGGAGTTCTCCACGGCGGCCTGGACGTCCTTCGTCTCCGGTTTGAAACGCTGAGCCGGACCACCGCCTCAGCTCTGCGGTGCGGTCCTCCGCACCGTCTCCACCGCCCGCGCGACCTGCTCGTCCGTCAGGTCCGCGCGGGCGGTCAGCCGGAGCCGCGAGATGCCGTCGGGCACGGACGGCGGCCGGAAGCAGCCCACCCCCATCCCGGCCGTCCGGCAGTCGGCGGCCCAGCGGACGGCGGCCTCGGCCGAGGGAGCCCGGACCGAGACGACCGCCGCGTCGGGCCGCACCGCGGTCAGACCGGCCGCCGTCAGCCCCTCGTACAGCGCGGTGGCGACCGTACGCGCCCGGAGCGCGCGCTCCGGTTCGCGGCGCAGCAGCCTCAGTCCGCCCAGGGCGGCGCCGACGGCGGCCGGTGCGAGTCCGGTGTCGAAGATGAACGTCCGGGCGGTGTTGACCAGGTGGTCGATGACCCGGGCCGGCCCGAGGACCGCGCCGCCCTGGCTGCCCAGGGACTTGGACAGGGTGAGCGTGGCCACGACGTCCGCGTCGCCCGCGAGCCCCGCCGCGTCGAGCGCGCCCCGTCCGCCCTCGCCGAGCACGCCGAGCCCGTGCGCGTCGTCCACCAGGAGCGCGGCGCCCTCCGCCCGGCAGACCGTGGCGAGCGCGGCCAGCGGCGCGGCGTCCCCGTCCACGGAGAACACCGAGTCGGTGACGGCCAGCTTCCGGCCCTCGTGCCCGCGCAACGTCTTGCGGACGGCCTCCGGGTCGGCGTGCGGGACGACGGCGGTCTCGGCCCGGGAGAGCCGGCAGCCGTCCACGATGGAGGCGTGGTTGCCCGCGTCCGACGCGATGAGGGCACCGCGCCCGGTGAGCGCGGTGAGGGCCGCGAGGTTGGCGGCGTAGCCGGAGGAGAGGACGAGCGCGGCCTCAAAGCCGCAGAACGCGGCGAGTTCGTGTTCGAGCTCGGCGTGCAGCGCGGTCGAACCGGTGACCAGCCGGGAGCCGGTCGCCCCGCCGCCCCAGCGGCGCGCCGAGTCCGCCGCCGCGGAGGTCACCTCCGGGTGCCGGGTGAGGCCGAGGTAGTCGTTGCTCGCGAGGTCCAGGAGCTCCGCTCCGGCCTCACGGGGCCGCAGCCGGCGGACAAGACCCGCGTCCGCGCGCCGGCGCGCCTCGTCTTCGATCCAGTCGAACGGGGTGGCGGGCATGGGCGGTCCCTTTTGTAGGCAGCTCACAGACCCTAACCGGGCTCATGCCGAGACACGGTGTGGCAATGCACACACCCCGTGTCAGCTCTGTTGTCCGGTTCCTCCTTGGCTCGGGGCGGTGCGGTGCGTCAGGATCATCGCCATGGACCTCCTGAACACGCTGGTGGACAAGGGGCTGCGGCGCGAGCTGCCGACCCGTGAAGAAGCGCTCGCCGTACTGGCGACCCCGGACGACCGACTGCTCGACGTGGTGGCCGCGGCCGGCAAGGTGCGCCGTCAGTGGTTCGGGCGGCGGGTGAAGCTGAACTACCTGGTCAATCTGAAGTCCGGGCTCTGCCCCGAGGACTGCTCGTACTGTTCGCAGCGGCTCGGTTCCAAGGCCGGGATCCTCAAGTACACGTGGCTGAAGCCCGAGGAGGCGTCGAAGGCGGCCGCCGCCGGGGTGGCGGGCGGCGCCAAGCGCGTCTGCCTGGTGGCCAGCGGCCGCGGTCCGACGGACCGCGACGTCGACCGGGTCTCGCAGACCATCGAGGCCATCAAGGAGGAGAACGAGGGCGTCGAGGTCTGTGCCTGCCTCGGTCTGCTCTCCGAGGGCCAGGCCGACCGGCTGCGTTCGGCGGGCGCCGACGCGTACAACCACAACCTCAACACGTCCGAGGGGACGTACGGGGAGATCACCACCACACACACCTACGCCGACCGCGTGGACACCGTGCAGCAGGCGCAGGCCGCCGGGCTCTCCGCATGCTCGGGGCTGATCGCGGGCATGGGCGAGAGCGACGCCGATCTGGTCGACGTGGTCTTCTCGCTGCGCGAACTGGACCCGGACTCCGTACCGGTCAACTTCCTGATCCCGTTCGAGGGGACCCCGCTCGCCAAGGAGTGGAACCTGACGCCGCAGCGGTGCCTGCGCATCCTGGCGATGGTGCGGTTCGTCTGCCCGGACGTGGAGGTGCGGCTCGCGGGCGGGCGCGAGGTCCATCTGCGCTCGATGCAGCCGCTCGCCCTGCACCTGGTCAACTCCATCTTCCTGGGCGACTACCTGACGAGTGAGGGCCAGGCCGGGCAGGCGGATCTGGACATGATCGCGGACGCCGGTTTCGAGGTGGAGGGGGCGAGTACGACGACGCTCCCCCGGCACCGCGCGGACGCGGCGGCGGGCTGCGGCTCACACGCGGCCGAGGGCTGCGGTTCGCACGCGGCCGGCGGCTGCGGTCCGTGCGGGGAGGCCGCGGAGGCGGAGCCCGTACCCGCCGCGGAGGCGCCGGAGACGCAGGCGCCGGGGGCCCGCACGGATCTGGTGGCGGTCCGCCGCCGCGGCGCGGGCACGGACCTCGCTCCCAATGCCTGAGCCGCTCTCCCCCGCCGTACTCCGGGACCTGGACCGGGCGCACGTCTGGCATCCGTACGGCCCCATGCCGGGCCGGCAGGAGCCGCTGATCGTGGAGTCCGCGTCCGGGGTCCGGCTGCGGCTCGCCGAACCCGCCCACGGACAGCACGAGTTGGTCGACGGGATGTCCTCGTGGTGGTCGGCCGTGCACGGCTACAACCACCCCGTGCTGAACGAGGCGGCACGCGGCCAGCTCGACCGGATGAGCCATGTGATGTTCGGCGGGCTCACGCACGAGCCGGCCGTCCGGCTGGCGGCCCGGCTGGTGGAGATCACCCCGGAGCCCCTGCGCCACGTCTTCCTCGCCGACTCGGGCTCCGTGTCGGTCGAGGTCGCCGTGAAGATGTGCCTCCAGTACTGGCGGTCGGCCGGGCGGCCGGCCAAGCAGCGGCTGCTGACCTGGCGCGGCGGCTACCACGGGGACACCTGGCAGCCGATGTCGGTGTGCGACCCCGAGGGCGGGATGCACGAGCTGTGGTCCGGCGCCCTGCCCCGCCAGGTCTTCGCGGACGAACCGCCCGCCGGTTACGACTCCGGGCCCGACCCCGCGTACGCGGCGCGTCTGCGCGAGCTGATCGCGCACCACGCGGACGAACTGGCCGCCGTGATCGTGGAGCCGGTGGTCCAGGGGGCGGGCGGCATGCGCTTCCACTCCCCCGGCTATCTGCGCGTGCTGCGCGAGGCGTGCGACGCGTACGGCGTGCTGCTCGTGTTCGACGAGATCGCGACGGGCTTCGGCCGTACGGGCAAGTTGTTCGCCGCCGACCACGCGGGGGTGTCCCCGGATGTGATGTGCGTGGGCAAGGCCCTGACCGGCGGCTATCTGACGATGGCGGCGACGCTGTGCACGAGCGAGGTGGCCGACGGCATCTCGCGCGGCGAGGTGCCGGTGCTCGCCCACGGGCCGACGTTCATGGGCAACCCGCTGGCCGCTTCGGTGGCCTGCGCCTCCATCGACCTGCTGCTCGGCCAGGACTGGCAGCAGGAGGTCAAGCGGATCGAGGCCGGGCTGAACGAGGGCCTGGCGGCGGCACGGGAGCTGCCCCGGGTCCGTGACGTGCGGGTGCTCGGCGCCATCGGGGTCGTCCAGCTGGACCACGAGGTGGACATGGCGGCGGCGACCGCGGCCGCCGTGCGCGAGGGGGTGTGGCTGCGGCCGTTCCGGGACCTCGTCTACACCATGCCGCCGTATGTGACGGGTGACGACGATGTCGCGCGCATCTGCCGCGCGGTGTGCGCCGCGGCGCGGGAGGGCTGAGACATGAGCGTTCTGGTGGTGACCGGTACCGGTACGGAGATCGGCAAGACGATCGTGACCGCGGCCGTGGCGGCGGTCGCCGCGCACCGCCGCGTCGCCGTCCTCAAACCGGCCCAGACCGGCCTGGAGCCGGGCGAACCCGGCGACGTGGCGGAGGTGGCACGACTGGCGGGCGCCCACGTCACGGCGGTCGAACTGGCCCGCTTCCCGGAACCGCTGGCGCCCGCGACGGCCGCCCGCCGCGCCGGAATGGACCCGGTGCGCCCGTACGAGGTCGCCGAGGCCGCCGAGAAGCTGGCCGCCGACCACGACCTGGTCCTGGTCGAGGGCGCCGGAGGGCTGCTCGTACGGTTCGACGACGAGGGCGCGACGCTGGCGGACGCGGCCCGGCTGCTCGCGGCCCCGGTCCTGGTGGTCGCCCCGGCCGGGCTGGGCACGCTGAACTCCACGGCCTTGACGGCGGAGGCGCTGCGGGCGCGGGAGCTCGACTGCCTGGGGGTGGTCATCGGGAGCATGCCGGCCGAGCCCGATCTCGCGGCGCGTTGCAATGTGGCGGACCTCCCGGTGGCCGCCGGCGCCCCGCTGCTGGGCGTCGTCCCGGAGGGCGCCGGTTCGCTCGCCCCGGCCGACTTCCGCGCGCGGGCGGCGAGTTGGCTGGCCGCGCCGCTGGGCGGCGACCGGCCGTCGGGCTGAGCGGAGCGGGCGGTACCGCCGGGCCGGGAGCCCGTGCGGGGTCGTCCGCGCGCCCGTTCACCGCCGTATCCCGGACGGATTCCGTACCCGGGCCCCCCATTGGTCGAACACCTGGTCATAATTCCTGCTCAGGGCTCAGGTAGCCGAGGTCACCGCGGTCGGCCACGTCCTGGCGCCGCAAGCGCGCCGTCCGACCAGTTCTCGCGACGACTCATGGAGTGACATTGAGTACGACGACGTTCCGTTCCCGCATCACGGCCCGGCTCGGGCGCGGCTACCTGGCCAGGATCCAGAAGCACGGATTCGGGTCGACCACCATGAAACTGCTCCCGGAGCAGCTGCTGATGCCGCTGCGCAGGGAGGGGCTCGACCCGGTCCGGCGGCTCGCCGAGACCCGGGCGGCCGCACCGGTGTCCCGGGTGGCGCTGCCGTTCGGGATGGACGCCTGGGTGGTCACCGGCTACGAGGAGTCGAAGGCGGTGCTCGGCTCCGCCGAGGGCTTCAGCACGGACTTCGCCCACCTGGCGGGCAACGCGGGCATAGCCGCCGAACACAGCCCGGGCGGTCTGGGGTTCAGCGATCCGCCGGTGCACACGCGGCTGCGCCGCATCCTGACCCCGGAGTTCACGATGCGCCGGCTGCGCAGGCTGGCGCCCAGGATCGACGCCATCGTCGCGGAGCGGCTGGACGCGATGGCGGCCGCGCCGGGGCCGGTCGATCTGGTGCACGCGTTCGCGCTGCCGGTGCCGTCGCTGACCATATGCGAACTGCTCGGGGTGCCCTACGAGGACCGCGACGACTTCCAGAAGCTGGCCATGGACCGCTTCGACCTGTTCCAGGGGGCCACGGCGCCGTTCGGCGCCATGTCGGAGTCGCTCGACTACTTCCGGGGCGTCGTCCGGGACCAGCGGCGCTCGCCGGGCGACGGCCTGCTCGGGATGATCGTGCGGGAGCACGGGGACAGCGTGGACGACGAGGAACTGGCCGGCCTGGCGGACGGGGTGCTCACCGGGGGCTTCGAGACGACCGCCAGCACGATCGCGCTGGGCGCCCTCGTCCTGCTGCGGAATCCGGAGGTGGCGGACCGGCTGCGCGCGGACGACGGTGCGACGGCGCCCTTCGTGGAGGAGGTGCTGCGCTATCTGTCCGCCGTGCAGATGGCCTTCCCCCGGTTCGCCCGCGAGGACATCGAGATCGCGGGGGTGGTGATCCCGCGCGGCGACATGGTGCTGTGCTCGCTGAGCGGCGCCAACCGCGACCCGGCGTACGTCACGGACGACGGGCGGTTCGACCTGGACCGGGTCACTCCGGCCGGGCACCTCGCCTTCGGGTACGGCATCCACCGCTGCATCGGCGCGGAGCTCGCGCGGATGGAACTGCGCTCCGCCTTCCCGGCCCTGGTCCGGCGCTTCCCCGCGATGCGGCTCGCCGTTCCGCCGCAGGACCTGACCTTCCGCAAGCTGTCGATCGTGTACGGCGTCGAGTCGCTGCCCGCACGACTCCGCTGAGCCGGTCGCGTACCGGCGGGAAACCGATCGCCCGGGCGCACGGTTCTCTGATTGGGTCGGGCCATGAGTGATCTCTCGATACGCCCCGCCGCCCCTTCCGACATCGACGCCGTGCTGCGCTTCTGGCGCACGGCGGCGGAGGGCACCAGCATCAGCGACGACCACGACGGGGTGGCCCGCCTCATCGACCGCGACCCGGGGGCGCTGCTCCTCGCGGAACGGGAGGGCGTGCTCGTGGGGAGCGTCATCGCGGGCTTCGACGGCTGGCGGTGCTCGGCGTACCGGCTGGCCGTCCGTCCGGACCACCGCCGGCAGGGCATCGCGACGGCGCTGCTCGACGCGGCGGAACAGCGCTTCGTCGAGCTGGGCGGGCGGCGGGTGGACGCCATGGTCCTGGAGGAGAACGAGCGGGCGCACCACGCCTGGCAGGCGGCCGGCTACCGCCGCGAGAACCAATGGCGGCGGTGGGTGAAGCCGCTCGGGCCGGGCACAGGGGGAAGGTGACGGGCCGCACCCCGCACTTTGCCGATCCTTTACTATGGGGAGGCAGTCCTGCCCTCCCGACGAAAGGTGTGAGCGTCCGCCCATGGGCGAGCCTCCCAGTCCCAGAAGCCACCGACATCGCGCGGTCCGCCGGTCCCTGTCCGATCATGGGACGGAGGTGAACCGATGACCGAAGTGCTTCTGCTGCTCGTTGCGGTACTGCTCTCGCTCGCCTGCGGCGCCTTCGTCGCCGCGGAGTTCTCCCTGACCACCGTGGAGCGCGGTCAGCTTGAGCGCGCCGTCGAGCAGGGCGAGCGCGGGGCCGCGAGCGCCATGAAGGCGGTCCGCAGCCTCACCTTCCAGCTGTCCGGGGCGCAGCTCGGCATCACGGTCACCAACCTGGTGGTCGGCATGCTCTCCGAGCCGTCCATCGCCAAGCTGATCCGGGGCCCGGTGAAGGCCGTCGGGCTGTCGCCCGGTGTGGCCTCGTCCGTGGCGCTCGTCATCGGCACGGCCCTGTCCACGGTGTTCCTGATGGTCGTCGGCGAGCTGGTCCCGAAGAACTGGGCCATCTCCTCGCCGCTCACGGTCGCGAAGACCGTCGCCACCCCGCAGCGCGCCTTCACGGCTGTCTTCCGCCCCTTCATCAGCCACCTCAACAACACGGCCAACCGGATCGTGCGCCGCTTCGGGCTCGAACCGGCCGAGGAGCTGGCCACCGCGCGCAGCCCGCAGGAGCTCGTGGCACTGGCCAGGCACTCCGCCAAGGAGGGCGCGCTGGAGGCAGACACCGCCGAACTGTTCGTCCGCACCCTCGGCCTCCCGGAGCTCACGGCGGAGAACGTGATGACCCCGCGCGTACAGGTCACCGCCCTTGAGGTCAGCGCGACCGCCGAGGACGTCGCCAACGCGACCCGGGCCACCGGCCTCTCCCGCTTCCCCGTCTACCGGGGCAGCCTCGACACCGTCGTGGGCGTCGCCCACATCAAGGACGTGCTGGCGGTCCCGGCCGCGGAGCGCCCCCGCAAGCGCGTTTCCGAGATGCTGCGCGAGCCGGTGCTCGTCCCCGAGACGCTGACCGTGGACCGGCTGCTCGACCGGCTGTCCGGGAAGCTCGCCATGGCGGTCGTGATCGATGAGTACGGCGGCACGGCGGGCGTCGTGACGCTGGAGGACATCGTGGAGGAGGTCGTCGGCGAGGTGCGCGACGAGCACGACCCGCACGAGACGCCGGACCTGGCCCCCGCCGGTGAGGACGCCGACGGGCGCGTCCTGTGGTCGGCGGACGGCGCCGCCCGCACGGACCAGTTGGAGACGATCGGGCTGCGGGTGCCGGACGGTCCGTACGAGACCCTGGCGGGCCTGATCGCCACCGAGATCGGCCGCATCCCCGCCGTGGGCGACTCGGTCGAGCTGGCCGGCTGGCGGCTCGACGTGGTGGACGCCTCCGGGCGCCGCGCCGCCCGGGCCCTGCTGCACGCACCGCTGTCCGGTGCCCACCTGCCGTCGGAGGACGAGCGATGACCGCCGTACAGCTCTTCATCGGTCTGCTGACGCTGGTCGTGAACGCCTTCTTCGTCGGCGCGGAGTTCGCGCTCATCTCGGTGCGCCGCAGCCAGATCGAGCCGCAGGCCGAGCAGGGGAACCGGCGGGCGCGCAGCGTCATCTGGGGCCTGGAACACGTCTCGGCGCTGCTCGCGGCGGCCCAGTTGGGCATCACCCTGTGCACCCTGGTGCTCGGTATCGTCGCCGAGCCCGCGATCGCGCATCTGCTGGAGCCCGTCTTCGACGCGGTCGGTGTGCCGCACGGCCTGGTCCACCCGGCCTCGTTCGTGATCGCGCTGACGGTGGCGACCTATCTGCACATGCTGCTGGGCGAGATGGTCCCGAAGAACATCGCGCTGGCCGAGCCGGTGCGGACCGCGCTGCTGCTCGGCCCGCCGCTGGTGACGCTGGCCCGGGCGCTGCGCCCGGTGATCTTCGCGATCAACGCCTTCGCCAACGCCCTGCTGAAGCTGTTGCGGGTGGAGACTAAGGACGAGGTGGAGGCGACGTTCTCGAATGACGAGCTGGCGCGCCTGGTGAAGGACGCCGGCGACGCCGGGCTGGTCGACGACCGGGCGGCCGAGCGCCTGCACCACGCCCTGGAGCTGGGCCGCCGGCCGGTACGGGACGTGGTGCTGCCGGTGGACCGGGTGATGTACATCCGGGTCGGGGCGACGCCGGAGGAGCTGGAGCGGCTGTCGTACGAGACGGGCTTCTCGCGCTTCCCGGTGATGGACGCGGAGCAGCGCATCCTCGGATACCTCCACGTGAAGGACGCCCTGGACGTCACCCCGCGCGACTTGCCGTTCCCGGTGTCCTCGATGCGGCCGATCGCCCGGGTCCGGGCGGCGACACCGCTGGACGACGCGCTGACGGCGCTGCGGCGCAGCCGTACGCACCTGGCGGCGGTCCTGGACGAGGACGACAGGCTCGCGGGCATGGTGACGATGGAGGACGTGCTCCGGGAGCTGGTGGGACGGCCGCAGAGCCGCTGAGCCGGGGCGGTTCCGGGCCCCGGTCCGGGGCCGCCGTTCGCCCGCCGGGGCCGTACGGCGCCGCGATACGATCGCATCGCCATGGAAATGAATGCCTCATACACCAGTCTGGTCGCGGTCGGCGACTCGTTCACCGAGGGCATGTCGGACCTGCTGCCCGACGGT
This sequence comes from Streptomyces sp. NPDC041814, assembly GCF_055590565.1. Classification (NCBI taxonomy): domain Bacteria; kingdom Bacillati; phylum Actinomycetota; class Actinomycetes; order Kitasatosporales; family Streptomycetaceae; genus Streptomyces; species Streptomyces sp. NPDC041814. The sequence goes on from NZ_JBVJAM010000014.1 coordinate 111,225, forward strand.
ACGTACCGGGGCTGGGCCGATGTGCTCGCCGCCCGGCTCGCCGCCCGTACGCCGGGCTTCCGGTACGCCAATCTCGCGGTACGCGGGAAGCTCATCGCCCAGATCGCGGACGAGCAGGTGGATGTGGCGGCGGCCATGCGGGCGGACGTGGTGACGCTGGTCGGCGGCCTCAACGACACCCTGCGCCCCAAGTGCGACATGGGCATGGTGCGCGGACGCCTTGAGGAGGCGGTCGAACGCCTGGCGCCGTCGTGCAAGCAGTTGGTGCTGATGCGCAGCCCCGGTCGCAACGGGCCCGTGCTCGACCGGTTCCGGCCGCGCATGGAGGAGCTGTTCGCTCTGGTGGACGAGCTGGCCGCCCGGCACGGCGCGGTGGTGGTCGACCTGTACGGCGCCCCGGTGCTGGGCGACCCGCGCCTCTGGGACGTCGACCGGCTGCATCTCACCGCCGAGGGGCACCGCCGGGTGGCCGAGGCGGTGTGGCAGGCCCTGGGGCTGCCGCCGGAGAGCGACTGGCGGGCCCCGCTGCCCGCATCGGCCCCGGCGCGCTGGGGCGCTCGGCGGGTGGAGGACGTGCGGTTCGCCCGGCAGCACCTGCTGCCCTGGATCGGCCGGCGGCTCACGGGGCGCTCGTCCGGCGACGGGCGGGCCGGGGCGCAGTTCGACGCCGAGCTGGGGCGGGCCTTCTGGGTGACTCCGGAGGAGGACGGCTGGGCGGCTCCGGTCGCCACGTGGCGTCAGGTGGAGTCCGGTGAGCGGGGGGCACGGGACGCGTCCGGTTCGTAGCAACGCACAAACGGGACCGCGGCGCTGAGCTGCACAAACCGCCAGTAGAATCCGTACACGTGACTGCTGTGTCTGCGAAGCCTCGCATCCCCAATGTCCTGGCCGGCCGCTACGCCTCCACGGAGCTGGCCGTCCTCTGGTCCCCCGAGCAGAAGGTGAAGCTGGAACGCCGGCTGTGGCTGGCGGTGCTGCGCGCCCAGAAGGACCTCGGGATCGAGGTGCCCGACGCCGCCCTCGCCGATTACGAGCGTGTTCTCGACCAGGTCGACCTGGCCTCGATCGCCGAGCGCGAGAAGGTCACCCGGCACGACGTGAAGGCCCGCATCGAGGAGTTCAACGCCCTCGCCGGGCACGAGCACGTCCACAAGGGCATGACCTCGCGCGACCTCACCGAGAACGTCGAGCAGTTGCAGATCCGGCTCTCCCTGGAGCTGATGCGCGACCGCACCGTGGCCGTCCTGGCCCGCCTGGGCAAGCTGGCCGCCGAGTACCGCGAGCTGGTCGTCGCCGGGCGCTCCCACAACGTGGCCGCGCAGGCCACCACCCTCGGCAAGCGCTTCGCGACCGCGGCCGACGAGCTGCTGGTGGCGTACGGCCGTCTCGAAGACCTGCTCGGCCGCTACCCGCTGCGCGGCATCAAGGGCCCCGTCGGCACCGCGCAGGACATGCTGGACCTGCTCGGCGGCGACGCCGGGAAGCTCGCGGAGCTCGAAGAGCGCATCGCCGCACACCTCGGCTTCGCGCACGCCTTCACCTCGGTCGGCCAGGTCTACCCGCGGTCGCTCGACTACGACGTGGTGACCGCCCTCGTCCAGCTGGCGGCGGCGCCCTCCTCGGTGGCGAAGACCATCCGGCTGATGGCCGGGCACGAGCTGGTCACCGAGGGCTTCAAGCCCGGCCAGGTCGGCTCGTCCGCGATGCCCCACAAGATGAACACCCGCTCCTGCGAGCGCGTCAACGGCCTGATGGTCATCCTGCGCGGCTACGCGTCGATGACCGGAGAGCTGGCGGGCGACCAGTGGAACGAGGGCGACGTCTCCTGCTCGGTGGTGCGCCGGGTGGCCCTGCCGGACGCGTTCTTCGCGTTCGACGGGCTGGTCGAGACGTTCCTGACGGTGCTGGACGAGTTCGGCGCGTTCCCGGCCGTCGTGGCCCGCGAGCTGGACCGTTACCTGCCGTTCCTCGCCACGACCAAGGTCCTCATGGGCGCGGTGCGCGCGGGCGTCGGCCGCGAGGTCGCCCACGAGGCCATCAAGGAGAACGCCGTCGCCTCGGCCCTCGCCATGCGTGAGCAGGGCACCGAGCGCAACGAGCTGCTGGACAAGCTCGCGGCCGATGAGCGCATCCCGCTGGACCGCGCCCAGCTGGACGAGCTGATGGCGGACAAGCTGTCCTTCACCGGGGCGGCCGGCAATCAGGTCACCGCGCTCGTCACGCGGATCGAGGAGATCACCAAGCAGCACCCCGAGGCCGCCGGCTACACGCCCGGCTCCATCCTCTGAGGCCGACGGCCACCGCCGCCGCATCCCGCGGATGACACCCGAAGAGCTCCGGGCCGCCCGCGACCGCGTCGTTCCCGACGTGGCCGCGGGCGGCCTGCGTGTCCTGTTCTGCGGGATCAACCCGAGCCTCACGACGGCCGCGACGGGGCACCACTTCGCCTTTCCCGGCAACCGATTCTGGCCCGTGCTCCATCTGTCGGGCTTCACCCCGCGCCGACTGGCCCCCGCCGAGCAGGCCGAACTGCTCGACCACGGGCTCGGCATCACCAACGTCGTCGCCAGGGCCACCGCCCGGGCCGACGAGCTGTCCGCCGAGGAGTACCGCGAGGGCGGGCGGCTCCTGACCGCCAAGGTCGAGCTGCTGCGGCCGCGCTGGCTGGCCGTCGTGGGCATCACGGCGTACCGCACGGCATTCGGTGAGCGCCGGGCCCGGATCGGGCCGCAGGAACGGACGGTCGGCGGAGCCCGTGTCTGGGCGCTGCCCAACCCCAGCGGCCTCAACGCGCACTGGACGGCCGCCACGATGGCCGAGGAGTACGCCCGGCTGCGCCTGGCGGTGGAGGAAGACGACCTCTAGGGGGCGTCTTGCCCCGGGGCCGGGTCAGGGCGGGTCGGTCTCCGTGACGACCACGCTCAGCTCGCAGCCGGAACCGCCCTCCTCCAGCGAGAGGGCCAGCGCTATCCAGCGCTCCTCGACGTACCAGAGGCGCAGGTACTCGCATCCCGCGACGGTGTCCGCCCACGGCTGCGGTATCTCCTCACCCGCGAGCAGCCGCTCCTGGGCGCTGAACAGACTGACCAGCTGCGGCTCGCCCCAGCGGCTGCCGAGCAGGGTGGCCAGCGCTTCGTGGTCCGCGAGGCACTGGGCGCGGCGCTCCAGCCGGCCGGCCTCGTCCTCCTCCCAGGCGTCGTCCGCGTACAGGAATTCCGTGTGGTAACCGGGACCGCTGACTCCCGAACCCGACCGGACACGCTCCACGGGGAACTCCCGGGCGCGCATCCCGTCGATGAGGCGGAGGTGATGTGCGGTGGTCATGCCGTCAGTAAACCTTCCCCCACTGACAATCGGGACTCCGCTCCGTACTTTGAGATGATTTCAGCCAGCTCGTTCCGGCTGCCGCGCCACCAGTTGGCTCCCTTCGGGCACCAACTGGGCAGCGTCCCGCCGAAGATGGCACGGACCGTCGCGTCCGGGTCCGCGGCAGCCGCGCCGGTGTGCCGAACCCCTTCCTAACGGCTTCGCATCCCTTGGTCGCCTACCCCCTGAGCAGCGAGTACGATCCGCCTGACATGCGCACTAGCTGGGAGGACACACCGTGGGCCGGCTGACCGGCGGGGACCCCTCGCTGCTGCGGCGGATCAATTCCGCGGTGGTGCTCCATGCCCTCAGGGGCGCCTCCTCCTCGACCCTCACGGACCTGACCCGGATCACGGGCCTGTCCCGTCCGACGGTCGAGGGCGTCGTGGAAGGGCTCTTCGAGGCGGGTCTGGTCGTGGAGTGCGCTCCGGAGGGGGCCGAAACCCGCCGTCAGGGCCGTCCGGCCCGCCGCTTCCGCTTCCGCGCCGAGGCCGGGCACCTGCTGGGCATCGAGATCGGCCCGCACCGCGTCTCCGCCCTGCTGTCGGGGCTGGACGGCCGGATCATCGGCGCCGGCTCCCGCGAGGTGTCGGAGACCGCCGGTGCCGACGACCGCCTCGACCGGGTACGGGCCGTGGTCGCCGACGTCCTGCGGCGGACCGGCGTGGCCCGCAGCAGCCTGCGCGCCGTCGGCGTGGGCAGCCCGGGCATCGTGGAGGCCGACGGGACCGTGCGGCTGGGCACCGCGCTGCCGGACTGGACGGGCCTGCCCCTCGGCGAACGGCTCAGGCGCTCCTTCCGCTGCCCGGTCCTCGTGGAGAACGACGCCAACGCCGCCGCCGTCGCCGAGCACTGGAAAGGCGCGGCCACGGAGTCCGACGACATCGTGTTCGTGCTCGCGGGGCTGAGCCCGGGCGCCGGTTCGCTGATCGGCGGGCGGCTGCACCGGGGGTTCGGCGGCGCGGCCGGGGAGATCGGCGCGCTGCATCTGCTCGGCCGGGACGTGACGCCGGAGCACCTGCTGTCCACGACGGACACCCCGCTGGACCCGTTGGACGAGCACGCGGTCGCGGCTGTCTTCGCGAAGGCGCGGCACGGGGACGAGCAGGCGCGGGCCGCCGTGGACCGGTTCATCCAGCGCCTGGTGCACGACGTGGCGGCCCTGGTACTGGCGCTCGATCCCGAGCTGGTGGTGGTCGGCGGCTGGGCCGCCGGTCTCGACGGGGTGCTCGACCCGCTGCGGAGCGAGCTGGCCCGCTACTGCCTGCGGCCGCCCCGGGTGTCCCTGTCTCTCCTCGGCGAGGCGGCGGTGGCGACCGGCGCGCTGCGGCTCGCGCTCGACCATGTGGAGGAGCAGCTGTTCGCCGTCGAGGGAACGGTGACGGCCCGCCGCTGAACGCGACGGGCCGTGGGGTGCGCGATGCGCCTCGGATCAGGAGGCCCGGCGTTCCTCGGCGGGGTGGCTGATCTCCAGGTCGCCCGAGTCGCCGAAGGTGAGCCGGCAGGTGTCGGCCCGGTACGTGGCAACCGCGACCGCCGCCGTGCCGCCCGCGGCGAGGTAGCGGGTGGTGACCACGAGGACGGGGGCGCCGGGGAGCCGGTCCAGCTCCTTGGCGTCGTCCGCGCGGGCGGACCCCAGCTCGACGGAGCGGTCCTGGCCTTCGAGGCCGAGCCGGTGCAGTTCGCGGACGACAGCGCGGGCGCGGGCCGCGCCGGACGGGGCGTCTATCCCGGACAGTTCGGGCACGGAGGAGGACGGCACGTAGAGCAGCTCGGCGGCGACCACCTGGCCGTGGCTCGTGCGGATGCGGCGCACGATGTGCACGGGCTCCTCCGCGCCGGCGTTCAGGGTCGCGGCGACGGCGGCCGGTGCGGGCGCGCTCTCGCAGTCCACCGGCTGCCAGGCCGTGTCGGCCCCGCCGTCGGTCCAGTCGTTGCGGGCGGTGGAGACGGCCACGCCGACGCGGGGCGGGGCGACCGTGGTCCCGACGCCCCGGCGGCGGTGCAGCCTGCCTTCGAGTTCGAGCTGTTCCAGGGCCTGCCGGAGCGTGGCCCGGGCGACGCCGAACCGGGCGGCGAGCTCACGCTCGTTGGGAAGGATCTCCCCCACCGCAAAGTCCGAGTCGAGTGCCTCACTGAGCACGGTCTTGAGGTGCCAGTACTTCGGCTCCTGCACCGTTTCCAGCTGCGTGGTCCCCACCCTGTCCTCCGCAATCGCCCAGCGGCTTATTCCGCGACGTTATTTATTAAAGGTTCCTGTCTTAACGTTGAGACCATAGGACGGCGCAACCCCTTGGTCAAGACCAATCCTGCGCCGGAGACCCTGTGAATGGGCGGGGTGCCGCACAGCGTTCACAGGACGTTCGCGGACCGGCGCACCGCGCGCGGCCCCGCGTCCGCCTTCGGAGCAGGGGCTTCCGCCTGCGGCGCGATCGTGCCGCGCCGCCCCAGCACTCCCGAGCCGATCGCCACACCGAGGCCGACGAGGCAGGATCCGGCGGCCTGCGCGAGGCCGTACGAACCGGTGCCCACGAGCGGGGCGGTGAGTGCGGCGGAGACGGGGATGAGGCCGGAGAAGAGGGTGGCGCGCTCGGCGCCGATGCGCTGCATGCCCATGTACCAGCAGACGAAGCCGATGACCGTCACGACGGCCGCCTGCCAGATCAGCGCCAGCGCCTCGGCCCCGGTCGGCACGCGCAGGAAGCCGCCGCCGTCCAGCACCAGGCCCAGGACCGTCGACTCGGCCGCCGCGATCACGCAGACGGTCGCGGAGAGCAGCTTCGGGCCCAGCGGGCGCAGCACCGGCACCGCGATCACGGCGAAGCCCACCTCGCCGGCCAGCGCGCCGACGGAGCACAGGATGCCGCTCAGGTCGGTGCGCCCCCAGCCCTGGACCGTGAACGCCCCGGCGGCGACCAGCGCCGCCGCGTACAGCACGGGCCGCGCGGGCCTGCGCCCTTCCAGCAGGGGTACGAGAACGGCGACGAGGATCGGGGCGCAGCCGACGAAGACGCCCGGAACTGCGGGTTCCGCGGAGCGTTCGGCGGCCAGGACGGCGAGGTTGAAGCCGACCATGCCGACGGCGGCGAGCAGGGCGAGCCTGCCCCATTGCCGTCCGGTGAGCCGGCGGAGCGTGGCGGCGGGGCGGGGTTCGCCGGGGCGGTGGATCAGGGGCAGCAGCAGGAGTGCGGCGAGGCCGTAGCGGAGCGCCTGGCCACCCGCGTAGGGGTAGTCGCCGAGGACGCTGTTGGCGGTGAAGGAGGCGCCGACGAGGACGCAGGCGACGGTGGCCAGCAGGGCCCCGCGCAGTGAGGTCGCGTTCATGGGACCGACGCTAGGCATCGGGGTGGATCGGATTAAGGTCCACTTTCATGAGAGCTTCGGGGACCAATTCGCAGACCGGCGCGCCCTCGGGTGGCGGCGGCGGGGGCCGTGAATCCGTCTCGGCGGCCTGGGAGTTGCTGCTTCCGGTGGCGTCGGCTCCGGCGCGTGGCCGGGGCCGGGCGCTCCAGTCGGCGCTGCGCGAGGCGGTCCGCTCCGGCCGCCTCGCGCCGGGGACGCGGCTGCCGGCCAGCCGTGAACTGGCCGCCGATCTGGGGGTTTCGCGCGGTCTGGTGACCGAGGCGTACGAGCAGCTGACGGCGGAGAGCTACCTGCGCAGCGGGCGCGGTGCGGGAACGTGGGTGAGCGGGTCCGCGCGGGCGGCGGCGGACGGTGCGCGGGACCTGGCGCCGCGCGCCGGCCGGGTGCGGGTCGACTTCCGGCCCGGGACGCCCGACCTCTCCCTCTTCCCGCGCGGCGCCTGGGCGGCCGCCCACCGCTCGGTACTCGCGCGGCTGCCGCACGGGGCACTCGGCTATCCGGATCCGCGCGGTCTGCCGGAGCTGCGCGTCGCCCTGGCCGCGCTGCTGACGCGGCGGCGGGGGGTGGTCGCCGATCCGGAACGTCTGCTGGTGTGTTCGGGGGTCGCCCAGGCGACGACACTGCTCGGGTTCGTCCTGCACGGGCGCGGGGTGCGCACGGTCGGGGTGGAGGACCCCGGGAGCCCGGAGCACACGGCGCTCTTCGGCTCCGCCGGGGTGGCGACCGCTCTGGTGCCGCTGGACGAGGAGGGCCTGGCCCCGGGGCCGCTGAAACGTTCCGGGGTGCGGGCCGTGGTGACGACTCCGGCGCACCAGTTCCCGACCGGTGTGGCGTATTCCGCGGCCCGTCGCAGCCAGCTCCTCGAATGGGCGCGGGAGGCGGACGGGCTGCTGATCGAGGACGACTACGACGGTGACTTCCGGTACGACCGCGCCCCGGTCGGCGCCCTCCAGGGCCTCGATCCGGAACGCGTCGCGTACACCGGGTCGGTCAGCAAGTCGCTGGCTCCCGGGCTGCGTCTGGGCTGGCTGATCGCGCCCGCTTCGATGACCGCGGAGCTCGTGGAGCGGAAGCGGATGATGGACCTCGGCAATCCGTCCCTCGAACAGGCGGTGCTCGCCGACTTCGTGACCGGCGGGGGCTATGACCGCCAGCTGAGGCGTTGTCAGCGCGCGTACCGGGAGCGCCGGGACGTGCTCACGCGGTCCCTGGCCGAGCACATTCCGGGCACGGAGGTGAGCGGGGTCGCGGCCGGGCTGCACGCCATCGCGCGACTCCCCGGACTCCGCGGTCCGGAGGAGGAGTTCGCGGAGCGCGCGGCGGGTGCCGGGGTCGCCGTGCGGCTGCTGCGCGAGTACGGGACGGAGCGGCCGGAGGACGGCTGTGCGCGTCTCGTCCTCGGTTACGCCCATCTGGCGCCGGCCGACATCGTGCGCGGCGTGCGCGCCCTGGCCGGCCTGCTTCAATAGCCCTGCTGACCTGCGGTGATGACCGATTGTCAGTGGCGGGTTCTACGGTTCTTTCCATGACCCGAACGTCGCAGGCCCTGGCCTACTCACGTCCCTCCGTCCTGGCCTCCTCACGGTCCGGGCGTTCGCTCGGCCTGGAGACGGCCGGCGGCTCCACACCGCAGGGCGCCGAGGCGCACCCCCGGTTCTTCTCGGGGTTCCTGGCCTCGCCGCAGATAGCGGCGCGGGGGCTGCTCGCCGTCGCGGACGTCGCCGCCGCGCGCTACTACCAGCGGACGCTCCTGGCCTCCCTGGACCCGGTGGTGACGGGCAACGGCGACCGGCTGCGCTTTGAGTCGTTCTCCGGCTGCTGCGGGGTCTACGCGCGGCTCGATGTGCTCAGCGAGGGTCTGGAGGGCGTGGAGACGGGCCACGGCACCACCAATGTGGACGTCAACCATCCGCTGCGGGAGGCGCTGTCCCGGATGGGCGGTGACGAGCCGCTGCATCTTCGGGTGGGACCGCAGGAGATGGCGGTGACCACGACGGACGGGGCCGTCGTGGAGAAGAAGGTGCCGCTGCCGGACCGCTGGCTGCGGGGCTTCGCGGAGGCGCAGGTGGCCTCCGCCGCCTTCGATCTGCGGGCGGAGCTCCCGGCGGCGGACGCCGTACGGTTCCTGAGGTCGCTGCCCGCGTCCTCGGGGGCGGCGGCGCGCGGCGCGCGGTGGGTGGTGCCGGCCGGGCGGACGCTCCGGACCACGACCCGGCCGGTGCCCGGAGCCGTCTGCCTGCCCGGCCCCCAGCGGCTGTCCGCCCTGCAGCGGGTCTTGCGCCACGCGTCGGCGCTCCGCGTGTACGGGCCGGTGGCCGACGGCGCGGCCGCCGCGAGTGCCTGGGAGGTCGTGCTGCCGGGGATGCGGCTGACGCTGACGCTGTCGCCCGATGCCTCGCGCGGGTTCTCCGGCGAGGGCGGGGTGCTGGAGGCGCTGGCCACGGACGACGCCGCGGCCGACGCGGAGCTGGTGTCGGTGCTGCTGGCGTGGGAGCCCCGGATCGAGCCGGACCGGCTGGCGGAGCAGGCGGGCCTTCCGGTGGAGCGGGTCCGGGCCGCGCTGGTCCGGCTGGGGACGGCGGGCCGGGTGGGCTACGACCTCGCGGACGCGGCGTACTTCCACCGCGAGCTGCCGTACGACGCGGACCGGGCCGAGCGTCACAACCCCCGGCTCGTGGCCGCGCGGCGGCTGGCCCGGGAGGGGGCGGTGGTCCTGGACGGCGAGCTGGCGGCGGTGCGCTCGGGCGACCGGCGCTACCAGGTCCGTGAGCAGTCGGGGGCGCTGAGCTGCACCTGCCAGTGGTGGGCGGACTACGGGGGCCGCCGGGGCCCGTGCAAGCACGCCCTCGCGGTCCGGATGGTGCGCCGGGGCGCGGCGGTCGCCGGGGGTGCGCGGTGACCGCACTGCTGGACGCGGTCCGCGACGGCCGCATGGACGACCTCCGGCCCCTGCTGGCCCGGCTCGACCGGGGCGGACGCAAGGCCGCCCTGGAGGAGTTGAAGGCGCTGCGCAAGGAGGCGCGGGGCTGGCGCTGGGGGGAGCGCACCCGGGTCCGCAAGGCGATCCTGGTGGCCGGTGCGGGCTGCCACACCGGGGCGGCGGGCTGCGCGACCTGGCTGGGCGCCAGGGACATGCGGGACTGGGCTCACTCGCCGTACCCGTGGGTCCTGGAGGTCCTGAGCGACCGCGAGCCGGACTGGCTCGCCGATCTCGCCCGCCGGCTGGCCGCACGCGCCGTGGAGTCGGACGCGGAATACCAGCTGGTCGAGGAGCTGTCCCGCCGGGCGGGCTGTCCGCTGCCCGTCTCGGACGGCATGGTCCGGGCGTGGGCGGAGCGGGTCGACAGCGCGCGGTGGCAGGCCAGGTCCGAGAAGTCTCTGATCGATGTGTTGCGAACGGAGGCCGCTCTCGACGTCCTCGTGCCGCACCTCCTGACGTTGCCGGAGCTGCCGGCGGCGGTGGCCTGGTTCGACAGGGACACCCCCGCCGCGTCCTGGGCGGCCGCGCTGACCGCCCTGGTGACGGAGGGCCTGCTCGACCGCGCGGCCCTGCTCGACGGCTGTGCCGCGCGGCTGCTGCGGGGCGGGAAGCCCACCGATCTCCGCTTCTGCCTGCTGGTCGTGCGGGGGCTCGCTCCGACCGCCGAGGAGGAGGCGGCGCGGGTCGCCGACTGGATGGCGATGGCCGCGGACGGGCCTTCTCCGGTGGCCGGCCACGCCCAGGAGGTGCTGGCCCGGCTCGACGCGCAGGGGGCGCTCTCGGTCCGGCAGTTGGCGGAGGTGTCCGGTGGGGTGCTCTTCCGTAGCGAGAAGAAGCTGGTGCGCGCCCAGTTGATCCACCTGGGGAAGGTGCTGCGCCGGGACTCTTCGGCGGCCGAGGAGCTGCTGCCGGTGATCGCGGACGCGTTCGGGCATCCGGACACCGACGCGCAGGAGCGTGCGCTCAAGCTGGCCGCCCGCGCCCTGCCCGCCGCGTCGCCGGAGGTCCGCGAGGAAGCGGCCCGGACGGCCTCGCTCCTGGCGCCGGTGCACCGGGAGGCGGCGCGCGCGGTGTTCGGGGACCTGTGGGAGGACGAGCCGGACGCGGCGTACGAGGAGGTCCTCCCACCACCGCCCGCCCCGCGTCCCCTCGGCCCGCCGCCCGGCTCGGTGGCCGAGCTGACCGAGGAGGTGACGGCGGTCCTGCTCCGATCGGGCCCTGAGGAGGACGTCATTGCGTTCGAACGGGCCCTGGACGGGCTGGTCCGATACGCCGCCACGCACCGGGAGGAGCTGGTCACGGCCCTGGAGTCCGCGCTCGCCGGCCAGTGGTGGGCCACCGCGCCCAAGGACGGGGTCGAGTGGCGGATGTCCCGGCACCACGAGGGCCTGCACATCGTCGCGGCGTCCCTGCTCGGGCGGGTCTCGCGACGGAGCGTGCACGACGGACAGACCCTCCGGGCAAGCGGGGGCCGCTGCTGCCACGCCGCTCTCAACGGCATCCTGTACGCCCGGCTCTGGGAGGTGGCCGCCGAGATGTGGTCGGGCCGGCTGCCGTATCTGCTGGCCACCCCCACGTGGCATACGGGAACCATCGACGCGGGGGAACTGGTCGAGCGGTTGCGCGGCTACCGCGCGCTGGGTGTGGCGGCCGGGCCGGTGGACTTCGCCCAGGCGCTCCTGCGGGTCCGGCGCACGGACGCGACGGAGGCCGCACGGGAGGCGTCCGCACTGGGCACCGAGGAGGGCGACCGCCTGGCGGCATGGCTCCTGGCCGACGAACCGGTGGCTGCCGTGGTCCCCCGGCACGTGGAGACGGACGTCCCCGTCGCCCGCGACTGGCTGCGGCAGACGGTGGTCAAGGCGCGACGCGTCCTGCTCACCACCAGGGACAACCCGCTCGTCCGGCAGCAGTTTCCGCGCCCCTTCCACTGGCTCGGGAGCGCGCACTCGCCTCAGAACCAGAACTGCTACTGCTGGGCAGCGGAGTCTCCCCAGTGGATCGCCACCCTCCCCGAGGACGGCGAGACGCTCGCGGCCTGGCTGCTGCCCTCCGTCGCGGCGTGCGTGCAGGAGGAGCGGGGCGGCACCTGGCTGCTCCCCGCGCTCGCCGAGACCGGTGGCCCGGCCGCCGGGGCGATCCATCTCGCCCTGGCCTACGGCCTCGGCGCGCGGCACGCGGAGGACCGGCTCGCCGCGGTGGACGCCCTCCTGGTGCTGGCGGCGCGCGGACGGCTGGACACCGGGCTGCTCGGCGGCGAGCTGGACACGCTGATCGTGCGGGAGGCGGTCAAGCCGAACCGGCTGGCGGACGCGGCCCGGACCGCGGCGGAGACCGGGGCGTACGGGACGGTCCTGTCCTTCCTGGTGCCCGTACTTCCCGCGCTGCTGGCGCAGGAGCGGGCGCCCCGGGGGCTGAGCGATCTGCTCGCCGTGGCGGCGGAGTGCGCGGAGCGCAGCGGGCCCCCGAAGACCGGGCCGGTCCCGGGGCTCGCGGAGACGGCCGCGCGCGGCGGGACGACCCAGCTGGTGCGGCAGGCGAAACGCCTGGAGACCGCCTGCCGGGCGGGCAGCGCCTGAGCCCCGAGCGCCCGTCTCCCGGGGCGCCCTTCGAAACGTGCCCCCGACACCTTCGAAATCGACGGCAGGAGGGCCGATCGCCCTTTAACCCATCGGTCACAAAGCGTTCGTGATCAGGCAACACGGTACGGTCACAGTGGGTTCATGACTGATGTGACATCCGCGAAGAGTGCCCGCCGCCCCCACCACTGGCGGCGGGACGTGATCGAGCTCGCCGCGCTGTTCACGGCGGTGGCGGTCGCCGACGCGATCGCCAACCTGATCGGGCATCAGCCCGACGGCCCTTACCTGCTCGTGGCCTCGGCCGTGGCGCTGACCGCCACGGCCGCGTTCCACACCTGGTGGGCCCGGCGCCACAGCCACGCCCCGCCTCCCGCACCGGCCGCCGACACCCCCGAGGCGTCCGGCGCGTCCGAGGCCCCCGACGCCTCCGCCGTCCCCGGCGAGACGGTGCTGTGGCGGATGCGGACCACCGTGCGGGACGTGCCGGGGAGCCTGGCCGCGCTGTGCACGGTGCTGGCCCGGCACGGCATCGACATCCTCACGCTCCAGACGCACCCGCTGGCGCGGGGCACCGTGGACGAGTTCCTGCTGAGGGTGCCCGCGTCCCTGCCGGCCCGGGAGCTGTCCCGGGCGGTGGCCGCCGCCGGGGGCAGCTCCACCTGGACGGAGCGGGCCGACACCCACGACCTGGTGGACGCCCCGACCCGGGTGCTCGGCCTCGCCACCCGCACCGCCCTCGACGCGGCCGAACTCCCCCTCGCCCTGCGGCAGCTGCTCGGCCGGTGCACCATCCACTCGTTGCCCGCCGTTTCGGTCACCGGGCGCGCCACCGGTGAGACCGCCCCGGTCGAAGGGGTGCTGGAGGAGACGGTGATGCGGCTGCGCGACCCGTCGGGCGGGGTCATCACCGTGGAGCGGCCGTATCTGCCGTTCACGCCCACGGAGTTCGCGCGGGCCCGAGCGCTGGTGGAGCTCGATGCCCGGCTCGGCCCCCGGGTCCCGCGCGGCGAGCAGGTCCTGACGCTGCCCGAGGGCAACGAGATCACCGTGCGCCGGGCGGACCGGGCCGACCTCGACGCGGCCGCGGCCATGCACGGACGGTGCTCCGAGCAGACCCTGCGGCTGCGCTACCACGGCCCGGTCCGGGATGCCGACCGCTATCTGGAGCACCTGCTGAGCCCCCGCTTCGGCCGGACCCTCGCGGTGCAGACGGCGTCCGGGCGGATGGTCGCCCTCGGCCATCTGCTCTGGGACGGCGACGAGACCGAGGTGGCCCTCCTGGTCGAGGACGAGTGGCAGCGGCGCGGCATCGGCTCCGAGCTGCTGGCCCGCCTGGTGGCGCTGGCCGTCGAGGCCGGCTGCGAGAACGTCTACGCCGTGACCCAGGCGTCCAACACCGGCATGGTGGCCGCCATGCGCGCGCTCTCGCTGCCGCTCGACTACCAGATCGAGGAGGGCACCCTCGTGATCACCGCACGCCTCGCGGCGACCCCGGCGCACCCCCTGCCGCAGCTGCCGCCGTACGAGCAGGCCGAGCGCTGACCCCACCGCGCACGGGCTCCCCGCCGTCGAGCGCCTGGCACAGGTCGGCCCACAGGTCCTCGACGTCCTCCAGGCCGACCGACATCCGCAGCAGCCGGTCCCCGACACCGGAGGCGTGCCGGTCCCCCTCGTCCACGATGCGGTGGCTGATGGAGGCCGGGTGCTGGATGAGGGTGTCGACGCTGCCGAGGCTGACGGCGGGGGTGATCAGCCGCACCCCCGCGATCACCCGGTGCGGGTCCCCGTACACCTCGAACGAGACCATCGCGCCGCCGATCTCCGGGTAGTGCACCCGGGCCACCCGGGGGTCGGCGGAGAGCCGGCGGGCGAGCTCGGCGGCGCTCGCGGAGGCGGCCCGGACCCGCACCGGCAGGGTGGACAGGCCGCGCAGCAGCAGATAGCCGGCCATCGGGTGCAGGACTCCGCCGGTGGCGAACCGGACCCGGCGCAGCACGGCGGCGAACTCCTCGTCGCACGCGACGACTCCGCCCATGACGTCGCCGTGCCCGCCCAGGTACTTCGTCGCGCTGTGCAGCACGATCCGCGCACCGAGCTCGACGGGGCGCTGGAGGACGGGCGTCGCGAAGGTGTTGTCGACCAGGAGCGGCACCGCACCGCAGGAGTGGGCGACGGCCCGGATGTCCACCTCGGCCAGGGTCGGGTTGGCCGGGGTCTCCACGATCACCAGACCCGTGTCCGGCCGGATCGCCTCGGCGATGCCCGCCGGGTCCGTCCAGGTCACCTCGGTGCCCAGCAGCCCGGCGCCCAGCAGGTGGTCGCTGCACCCGTAGAGCGGCCGCACGGCCACCACATGGCGCAGCCCCACGCTCGCGCGGGCCAGCAGAACGGCGGTCAGCGCGGCCATGCCGCTGGCGAACGCCACCGCGCTCGCGGTGGATTCGAGCCGGGCCAGCGCCGTCTCGAAGCGGCCGGTGGTCGGGTTGTCGAGCCGCGCGTAGACCGGCGGGCCGTCCGGGCGGGCCCCGGTGGTGGCGAAGGCGTCGATCCGCTCGGCCTCGGCGCGGGAGTCGTACGAGGGGTAGGTGGTCGACAGGTCGATCGGCGCGGCGTGCAGGCCGAGGGCCGCGAGGTCGTCGCGTCCGGCGTGCACGGCTTCGGTGGCGAGCGCCCGGGACGGGGTGGTCGAGGGCGGCAGCACGGATTCGTTGTCCATGCGCGCACTCTGAACGCTCACCGGACGATGCGGCCCGAAGCCCGTGCTACGTTCGCCGAATGACTGAATCCGTCGCTCTCGACACGGTCGATCTGCACATTCTGCGGCTGTTGCAGAACGACGCCCGGACCACTTACCGGGAGCTGGCGGCCGAGGTCGGGGTGGCTCCCTCGACGTGTCTGGACCGGGTGTCCCGGCTGCGCCGCACCGGAGTCATCCTCGGGCACCAGCTGCGGCTGGATCCGGCCAGGCTGGGCCGGGGTCTGGAGGCGCTGCTCTCCGTACAGGTGCGGCCGCACCGGCGGGAGCTCATCGGCCCGTTCGTGGAGCGGATCAGGTCGCTGCCGGAGTCCCGGGCCCTGTTCCACCTGACCGGCCCCGACGACTACCTGGTGCATGTGGCCGTGGCGGACACGGCGGATCTGCAACGGCTGGTACTGGACGAGTTCACCTCGCGGCGCGAAGTGGCCCGGGTGGAGACGCGGCTGATCTTCCAGCAGTGGGAGTGCGGGCCGCTGCTTCCGCCCGTGCCGGGGGCCGCGGGCCCCGTTCCCGGTCAGGTCCGTCCCGCCGATTGATAGTGACGCGGGGGCCCCTCCCGTACGAGGATGGCCCCATGTCAGACTCTTCCAGCAGCGCACTGCCGCGCCAGATCGCCGACGCCTACGTCGACGCCTTCATCGAACTCGACCCGATCTCCGGCACCTATCTCGGTGTCGCGGCAAGCTCGCGCCGCCTTCCCGACTTCTCTCCGGCCGGCCAGGAACAGCTGGCCGCGCTGGCCCGGGACACGCTCGCCCGGCTGGACCGCGCGGAGCAGCTGCCCGGGGCCGCCGATGACGCCGAGCGCCGCTGCGGCCGGCTGCTGCGGGAGCGGCTGACGGCCGAACTCGCCGTCCACGAGGCGGACGAGGCGCTGCGGGCCGTTTCCAATCTGCACTCGCCCGCGCACGCGGTCCGTGAGGTGTTCACGGTGACGCCGACCGAGACGGACGAGGACTGGGCAGCCGTCGTGGAGCGGCTGCGGGCCGTCCCGGCGGCGCTCGCCGGCTACCAGGAGTCCCTGACGCTCGGTCTGGAGCGCAAGCTGTACGGCGGTCCGCGCGCCACCGCCACCTTCATCGGCCAGCTCGACGAGTGGGTCGGGGACGGCACGACGGGCTTCTTCCAGGACTTCGTCGCGAGCGGCCCGGACGCCCTGCGCGCGGAGCTGGACGCGGCCGCCGCGCAGGCCGTCGGCGCCCTGGACGAGCTGCGCCGCTGGATGCGCGAGGTGTACGCGCCGGCGATCGAGGGCGAGCCGGACACGGTGGGCCGTGAGCGCTACGCCCGCTGGTCGCGCTACTTCAACGGCACCGACCTGGATCTGGACGAGGCGTACGCGTACGGCTGGTCCGAATACCACCGGCTGCTCGCCGAGATGAAGACCGAGGCGGAGAAGGTGCTGCCGGGGGCGGGCCCCTGGGAGGCGCTGGCCCACCTCGATGTGCACGGCAAGCACATCGAGGGCGTGGACGAGGTCCAGGCATGGCTCCAGGGCCTGATGGACGAGGCGATCGAGGCGCTGGACGGGACGCACTTCGAGCTGGCCGAACGGGTGCGCCGGGTGGAGTCGCGGATCGCCCCGCCCGGCGGCGCCGCCGCCCCGTACTACACGGGTCCCTCCGAGGACTTCTCGCGGCCCGGCCGGACCTGGCTGCCGACCATGGGCGAGACCCGGTTCCCGGTGTACGACCTGGTGTCCACCTGGTACCACGAGGGCGTTCCCGGCCACCACCTCCAGCTCGCCCAGTGGGCGCACGTGGCGGAGAGCCTGTCGCGCTACCAGGCGTCGATCGGCATGGTCAGCGCCAACGCCGAGGGCTGGGCGCTGTACGCGGAGCGGCTGATGGACGAGCTGGGCTTCCTGCCCGACGCGGAGCGCCGGCTCGGCTACCTGGACGCGCAGATGATGCGGGCCTGCCGGGTGATCGTGGACATCGGCATGCACGTGGGCCTGGAGATCCCGGCCGACTCGCCGTTCCACCCGGGCGAGCGGTGGACGCCGGAGCTGGCGCAGGAGTTCTTCGGCAACCACAGTGGCCGGCCCGCCGACTTCGTGGAGAGCGAGCTGACCCGCTATCTCTCGATGCCGGGCCAGGCCATCGGCTACAAGCTGGGCGAGCGCGCCTGGCTGCTGGGCCGGGAGAACGCCCGCGCGGCGCACGGTGACGCCTTCGACCTCAAGGCGTGGCACATGGCGGCCCTGTCGCAGGGCCCGCTGGGCCTGGACGACCTGGTGGACGAGCTGTCGAAGCTCTGACCGGTGCGGCCGGCCCCCGGGGCGCCGTCCCCGGGGCCGGCCGTCGTCAGCAGCCGCAGTCGTCCGTGCCGACCGGTGCGGTGAGCGGATCGGCCGCCCGCTTGCCTTCACCTTCCCAGGTGTCGTACGCGAATCCCTCGCGCGCCCAGTACTCGAAGCCGCCGAGCATCTCCTTGACCCGGTAGCCGAGCCGGGCCAGCGCGAGGGCGGCGCGGGTGGCGCCGTTGCAGCCGGGCCCCCAGCAGTACGTGACCACCGGCACGGCCGGGTCGAGGAGCCGGGGTGCCTGGGCGGCGATGAGCGCCGTCGGCAGGTGCAGGGCGCCCGGGATGTGCCCCTGGTCCCAGGACTCGGTGGACCGGGAATCGAGCAGGACGAAGCCGGGGTCTCCCCCGGCCGCCAGGGCTGCGGCGACGTCCGAGACGTCGGCGTGGAAGGCGAGCGAGGCTCCGAAGTAGGCGACCGCGTCGGCCGGTTCGGCGGGCGGGACGCTGAGGACGGGGTGGGAGGCGGGGGCCTGTCCGGCGACAGGGCCCGGGGTGCCGGTCTGGGGAGTCATGCCTGAAAATCTATGGTCGGCGCCCTCGCTTCGGAAGGCGGGATCCCCGGCAGCTGCCTTGATCCGCCGGGGATTCCACGGTTTCCTGTCCGTATGAGCGACTATTCCCCGGACGCCACCGACTGGCGCATTCTCGACGTTCTGCAACGGGAGGGCCGCGTCTCGTTCGCGGAGCTGGCGCGGGCGGTGGCCATGTCGCCGAGCGCGGTGACCGAGCGGGTCCGCCGTCTTGAGGAGACCGGGGTCATCAGCGGTTACGCGGCAGTGGTCGATCCGGAACGGCTCGGGCTGCCGATCCTCGCCTTCGTACGGCTGCGGTATCCGAACGGCAACTACAAGCCGTTCCACGACCTGTTGGAGAGCACGCCGGAGGTCGTGGAGGCGCATCACGTCACCGGCGACGACTGCTTCGTGCTCAAGGTGACGGCCCGCTCGATGAGCCATCTGGAGACCGTCTCCGGGAAGATCGGCGCGCTCGGCTCCGTCACCACCAGCGTCGTCTACTCCTCGCCGCTGCCGGGGCGGCCCATCAGTCGCTGAGCCCGTCCGTCCCGGACCGGAGCCGCACGGCCGACCCGTGCCGCTCCTTCACCACCTCCAGCTGGGCGGGGATGCGGCGCCGCAGGTCCGCGACGTGGCTGACGATGCCGACGCTGCGGTCCCGTTCGCGCAGCGAGTCGAGCACGTCGAGCACTTCGTCCAGCGTCTGGTCGTCCAGGCTGCCGAACCCCTCGTCGATGAACAGGGTGTCGAGCCGTACGCCTCCGGCCTCGTCGGTCACGACGTCGGCGAGGCCGAGCGCCAGGGCGAGCGAGGCGAAGAACGTCTCGCCGCCGGAGAGCGTGGCGGTGTCGCGCTCGCGCCCGGTCCAGGCGTCGATGACGTGCAGGCCGAGGCCCGCCCTGCGGCCGCCGGTGCGGGCGTCCGAGTGGACCAGCTGGTAGCGGCCCGAGGACATCCGCTGCAACCGGGCACTCGCCGCCGCCGCGACCTGTTCCAGCCGGGCCGCGAGCACGTACGACTCCAGCCGCATCTTGCGCGCGTTGTCCGCCGAGGTGCCGGCGGTGAGCCCGGCGAGCCGGGCGACGCGCTCGTACTCCTCGCGCACCGGCCCGAGGGCCCGCGCCTCCTCGGCCACGCGGCGGGAGAGCCTGGCGAGTTCGGTACGGCGTTCCCGCGCCGCGTCCAGACCGGCCGCGGCCTCGCGCAGCGCGCGCTCGGCCCGGTCGAAGCGCTCCCGGGCCGCTTCCGGGGCAGCGGGCGGTCGGTTCGCGGCGTCCCGGGCGGCGGTCTCGGCGAGCCGGTCGGCGACCGCCGCGGCCTCGGTCTGCCAGGCGTCGAGGCGGTGCTGGAGCGTACGCTGCGCCGCGTCGTCCAGCAGGGTCGCCGCGGCGGCCTCCGGCGTGTCGAACCCGGCCCGGAAAGCGGCGTCCGCCACCCGGTCGTCGGCCTCCTTCAGCCGTGCCGCCGCGCTCTCCTCCTCGCGCACCGCGCCACCGGCCCCGGCGAGCAGCGCGACCCGCCGCTGAAGCACCGCGGCGTGCTCGGCGACGCTCGGGTGCCCCCCGCGCGCCCGGTCCAGCACCGCGTCGATGTCCGTCTGCTCCCGGTCCAGCGACTCGCGCCGTGAGGTCCGCGCGGCGCCCCGCTGCCCGACCCGCTGCAGTTCCTCGGCCCGCCGCCGCTGCTCCCGCTCGGCCCCGGCGAGCGCTTCCCGGGCGGAGTGCGCCCCGGCGGCCAGGCGGTACGCCTCGGCGTGCTCGGCGGCGAGACCGGCCACGAGTGCGCCGAGGGCGGCGACCGTGGGCTCGCTGTCGGCCGCCGCGATCCCGGTCCGCCCGGAGTCGTCCGTTCCGGCATCTGCGGTGGAGGCGGCAGGCCCGGCGGGCCCCGGTCCTCCGTCTCCGGCGGCGCCCGCCGCCTCCGCGCGGGCCGCCGCATGGCGCTCGCGTACCAGCGCCAGGGACTGTTCCGCCGTGGCGCGGGCGCGTTCCGCGTCGCGGTGGGCGCGTTCGGCGGATTCCTCCGCCGCGCGGTCCACGTGCCCGTCGCCGGGGAGGGCGGGGGCCGGGTGGTCCGTGGCGCCGCAGACCGCGCAGGGGGCGCCGTCGGCCAGCTGGGCGGCGAGTTCGGCCGCGATGCCGCGCAGGCGGCGCTCACGCAGGTCGAGCCGGCGTTCATGGGCGGCGAGCGCCTGTTCGCGGGCGGCCGCGAGCTGCTGTCCGGCGGCCTCCGCCTCGACGGCCAGGGCGTCGCGGCGGCGCGCCGCGTCCAGGCGGCGGCGGGCCGGGTCGAGGCGTCGGGCCAGGAGTTCGGTGCGGGTGGCGGCTTCGAGGGCCGCGTCCAGGCGGGCCTGGAGGCCCTCCCGAGTGGTCTCCCAGTCGGCGAGCCAGTCCTCCGCTTCGCGGACCAGTTCCTCGTCGGCCCGGGCCTGCCGGTCCAGGGCGGCGCGCTCCTCGGCGATCCCGGCGGCCCGCTGCTCGGCGCGCCGGGCCGATTCGAGGCCGCCCAGGTCCTCGCGGAGCCGGTGCTCCAGGGCCGCCAGTTGCCCGGCGCCCGCGTCGGCCAGGGTCTCGGGCAGCCGGCTCAGGGCGAGGTCCCGCTCCTCGCGCGCCCGCTGGTGAGCCCGCTCCGCCGCCTCGCGCAGATCGAGGGCCGGCGCGACGAGGTCCGCCTTGCGGGCGCGGGCGAGGCGGTCCCGCGCCTCCTCGTGGGCGGCGCGACCGGCCTCCACGGCGTCGGCGCGGTGCCGGGTCTCGGCGTACCGCTGCTGGAGCGCGGCGAGCTCCCGTTCGGCGTCCAGGGCGATGCGGGCTGCGGCGTGCCGGCGCTCCGCCGTGGCCAGGACCGACGCGGCGATGTCGAGGCGTTCTCCGGCACCGGCGCGGGCGTTCGCGGCCCAGCCGAGGACCGCGTCCGCGAGGCCGGGGTCGCCGGGCCGGAGCTCGGGCAGCGGGCACTCGTGGGCGGCGGGCCCGGCGGCCTGGGCGATGCGCTGGGCGAGGGCGAGGATCTGGTCGTCACCGGCCTTGACCTGGGCCTCGGCCACCCGGCGCAGTTCGGCGAGGCGTTCCTCGACGGCCGCGAAGCGCCGGGTGTCGAAGAGCCGGCCGAGGAGCCGGCCGCGTGCCTCGGCGTCGGCGCGCAGGAAGCGGGCGAAGTCGCCCTGGGGCAGCAGGACCACCTGGCAGAACTGCTCGCGGCTCATGCCGACGAGCTGGGTGATCTCCTCCCCGATCTCCTGGTGCGACCGGCTGAGCCCCCGCCAGCCGTCCTCGGGGTCGTACTCGCGCAGCAGGCTCTGCGCCTTCTCCGTGGTGTGGCCGCCGCCCCGCTTCTTGGGGCGGGGCTGGGCCGGGCGCCGGGTGATCTCCAGTCGGCGCCCGCCGACGGTGAGGTCGAGCAGGACCTCGGTCGGCAGGTCCGCCGGGGCGTGGTCGCTGCGCAGCGAGGTCCCGGGGCTCTGCCGGGCGCCGGGGACCGCCCCGTAAAGGGCGTAGCAGACGGCGTCCAGGACGGAGGTCTTGCCGGCTCCGGTCGGCCCGTGGAGCAGGAAGAGCCCTGCGGCGGAGAGCGCGTCGAAGTCGATCTCCTGGGTGCCGCCGAAGGGGCCGAACGCGGTGACGCGGAGGGTGTGGAGCCTCACCGGTTCACCTCGCGCACGCCGTCGTCCACCCGTACATGGTCGAAGGCCCCCCGCAGCACGGCCCGTTCCTGCTCGTCGGTCCCCGACCCGCCGCGCACGTGGGCCACGAAGTCCTCCGCGATGGTCTGGTCGTCGCGGCCGCGCAGGCGGCGGGCGTACGAATGGTCCGGGTCGTCGGGTGCCCGCTCCGGTTCGAAGACGAGGCTCAGGGTGTGCGGGAAGCGCTCGGTGAGCCGGGCCATCGGGTCGGCGGGACGGGCCGGGTCGGTGAGGGTGGCCTCCACCCAGGCGTCCTCGTGGCGGTCGAGCGCGGGGTCGTCCAGCAGGTCCTCCAGCCGGCCGCGCAGCCGGGCGAGGCGGCGGGGCACCGGGCAGTCGATCCGCTCGCCGGTGACGGCCCCGGAGGCGTCCAGGTCGATCAGCCACATGGTCTTGCGGTGGGTGGCCTCGGAGAAGGAGTAGGCGAGCGGGGAGCCGGAGTAACGGACCCGGTCGGTGACGGCCTGGCAGCCGTGGAGGTGGCCGAGCGCCGCGTAGTCGACGCCGTCGAAGACCCCGGCCGGGACCGCGGCGACGCCGCCGACCGTGATGTCGCGCTCGCTGTCGCTGGGCTCGCCACCGGCGACGAAGGCGTGGGCGAGGACGACGGACCGGGTGGAGCCGGGGCGGCGGGCGAGGTCGGCGCGGACGCGGTCCATGGCAGCGGTCAGTACGGCCTCGTGCCCGGCGCGCTCGGCCTTGAAGACGTCCTTGACCAGGGCGGGTTCCAGGTAGGGCAGCCCGTAGAACGCCACGTCGCCGTGCGCGTCGGGGATGACGACGGGCGTGGCGCAGTGCGCGGGGTCGGTGCGCAGGTGGATACCGGCCCGGTCGATGAGCCCGGCGCCGACGCCGAGACGGCGGGCGGAGTCGTGGTTGCCGGAGATCATCACCGTGGGCACCCCGGCGGCGGCGAGCCGGTGCAGGGCGTCGTCGAAGAGCTCGACGGCGCCGAGCGGGGGCACCGCCCTGTCGTACACGTCCCCGGCCACCACGACGACGTCCGCCTCGTGCTCGGCGACGGTGGCGACCAGGTGGTCGAGGTAGGCGGCCTGGGCGTCGAGCAGGGGGACGCGGTGGAAGGACCGGCCGAGGTGCCAGTCCGATGTGTGCAGAATCCTCAAGACCCGGCTCCGGTCCGCATGCGCTTCCTCCGCCCCTGTGCCCTCACGCCCCACAGTCTCCCATCCCGCCGGGGACCCGGAGCCGCGTCCGGGAAAGCCCGGTCCGCGACGCGCCCCGCCGTCACGCGTCGTCGTACGCCTCGCCGCCCAGCTCGACGCGCGCCTCGCCCGCCGTCGCGTCGGCCAGCCAGCGGCGGAACGCCTCGACGTCGGCGTCCGGCAGCGCGATCTCGATGGCTACGTCGGCCGCGTACCGGACCTCGCGCACGGTCCGTCCGGTGGCGCGGAGTTCGTTCTCCAGCCGGCCCGCCCGCTGGTGCCCGACGGTGACGGTGGCGAGCCGGAAGCGGCGGCGGGTGCGGGTGCCGAGGGCGTCGAGGGCTTCGCCGACCACTCCCCCGTACGCCCTGATCAGCCCGCCGGCGCCCAGTTTCACGCCGCCGTAGTAGCGGGTGACGACGGCGACGGCGTAGCAGACCTCGCGGCGGGTGAGCATCTGGAGCATGGGGACGCCCGCTGTGCCGCCGGGCTCGCCGTCGTCGCTCGCCTTCTGCACGGAGGCGTCGGCGCCGATGACGTACGCGTAGCAGTTGTGCGTGGCGGTCGGGTGCTCCCTGCGGACGCGGGCGATGAACTCCTGCGCCTCTTCCTCGGTGGCCGCGGGGGCGAGCGCGCAGATGAAGCGGGACCGGTTGATCTCGCTCTCGTGCACGCCCGCGCGGGCGACGGTCCGGTACTCCTCCTGCATCCCGCCACCCTATGCGTACCTGCGGGAATGGCCGGGGCGGGCCGCCGGTTGTCGGGTGCATGTACGCAGACACGGAGACGATCCGCAGGATCCTGGAAGACACCGGCGACACCTGGGCGGTGGTAGGGCTGTCCAACAACCGTTCGCGCGCGGCCTACGGGGTCGCCGAGGTCCTTCAGCGGTTCGGCAAGCGCGTGGTCCCGGTGCATCCGAAGGCGGAGCGGGTGCATGGCGAGGAGGGGTACGCCTCGCTGGCGGACGTCCCGTTCCCGGTGGACGTGGTCGATGTCTTCGTCAACAGCGACCTTGCGGGCGAGGTGGCCGACGAGGCGGTCGCCAAGGGCGCCCGGGCGGTCTGGTTCCAGCTCGGCGTGGTCGACGAGCAGGCGTACGAACGCACCCGGGCGGCCGGCCTGGACATGGTCATGGACCGCTGCCCCGCCATTGAGATCCCGAGGCTCGGGGGCTAGGGCCTGTCTGACAGGCCCTAGGAAACGTCCATGGCGCGGACGCCGAGTCCGTCCAGGATCACGGCGCCCGGCAGGGCGCCCAGCGCCTTGCCGGTCACGATCAGCTTGCCCCGGCGCGAGCCGCTGCCGATGAGCACCCACTCCTCGTCCACGACGGCGGAGTCGATCAGCAGCGGCCAGGTGGCGGGGAGCCCCACGGGCGTGATGCCGCCGTACTCCATGCCGGTCTCGCCGACCGCGGTGTCCATCGAGGCGAAGCGCGCCTTGCGCAGGCCGAGCTGTTTGCGGGCGACCCCGTTCACATCGACGCGGGAGTGCGACAGGACGAGGCAGGCGGCGAGGGTGACCTCGGCGCCGCGCTTGCCCGAGAGGACGACGCAGTTCGCCGAGTGCTCCAGCAGCTCCGCCCCGTGGTGGGCGACGAAGGCCGCCGTGTCGGCGATCTCCGGGTCCGTGTCGACGTGCAGGACCTGGTCGGGGGTGACACCGCCCCAGCCCGTGCGCACCGCCTCGGCCACCGGGGCGGTGAGGAGGTTCTGACGGTCGACGGCGGGGCCGGCGTTCTCGAAGGAGCCGAGGGGTGCGCGCATGCGCGTCACGCTAACAGCGTCGTCCGCGCGGGTGCGAGGTGTCTCATCTGACGGGCGGAATGCTTACGGCCATGGTGAGTTCGACCGGCTCGGTGCCCTCGTTGCGGTAGGCGTGCGGGTGGTGCGCCTCGAAGGTGGCGGAGGTGCCGGCGTCCACGGCGTACGGGGTGTCGGCGACGACGAGCGTGAGGGTTCCGGCGGTGACGTGGAGCAGTTCGACCGTGCCTTCGGGGTGCGGGTCGGAGCGGCTGCCGTCGCCGGGCATCAGCCGCCAGGACCAGAGTTCGAGGGGCCCGCGGGCCTCCGTGCCGACCAGGAGCGTGGTGGCGCTGCCCGCGTCGGTGGACCAGAGGCGGACGGCCTGGTCGGCGGGGACCAGGCGGACCGGGGAGCCCTGTTCGTAGTCGAGCAGCGTGGTGATGCTGACGCCGAGGGCGTCGGCCAGCTTGACCGTGGTGCCGACGCTGGGATTGGTGCGGGCCTGCTCGATCTGGATGATCATGCCGCGGCTGACCCCGGCGCGGGCGGCCAACTGGTCCAGGGTGAAGCCGCGTTCACCGCGCCAGCGCTTGAGATTGCGCGCGAGGGACTGGGTCAGCTGATCGAGATCAGTCACATTCCGTCCAATATTCTGTATGACAGGGTCCAGCACTCTGTACTACGGTGCGGTGTACCCACTCGTTCATCGCACTGTACTGCGAGGCCCTCATGACCGCGTTGTTCGCCCTGGCCACCAGCCTCCTGTGGGGGCTGGCCGACTTCGGGGGCGGCCTGCTGACCCGGCGTACGCCCGCGCTGACCGTGGTCGTGGTCTCGCAGATCATCGCGGCGGCGGTGCTCGGCGTGATCGTGACGGCCACGGGCGGCTGGAGCGAGGCGGGGCCCCGGCTCTGGTACGCGGTCGCGGCGGGCGTCGTCGGGCCGGTGGCGATGCTCTGCTTCTACCAGGCGCTCGCGCTCGGCCCGATGGGCGTGGTCTCCCCGCTCGGCTCGCTCGGCGTCGCCGTGCCGGTGGGCATCGGGCTGATCGCCGGGGAGCGCCCGGACCTCCTCCAGGGCGCCGGGGTCGCGGTGGCCGTCGTGGGCATCGTGATGGCGGGCGGCCCGCAGCTGCGCGGGGCTCCGGTGCAGCGGCGGGCGATCCTGCTGACCCTGGTGGCGGCCTTCGGCTTCGGGGGCGTGATGTCGCTGATCGCCCATGCCTCGACCACGGTGACCGGGCTGTTCCTCGCCCTGTTCGTGCAGCGCCTCACCAACGTGGCGGTGGGCGGCGGGGCGCTGTACGTCTCCGTGCGGCGCGGCGGCCGGGCGCTGCCCGAGGACGGGGGCGCCGCGGCGGTCCGGGCGGCGCTGCCCGCGCTGGCGTTCGTCGGCCTCGCGGACGTCGCGGCCAACGGCACGTACGCCACGGCCGCCCAGCACGGCCCGGTCACCGTCGCCGCCGTGCTGGCCTCGCTCTACCCGGTGGTGACGGCCCTGGCCGCGCGCGGATTCCTGAAGGAGCGGCTGCGGGGCGTGCAGGCGGCGGGCGCGGGGCTGGCCCTGGTGGGCACGGTGCTGCTCGCGACGGGGTAGGGCGTCCGGGGGCGGTCAGCCCTCTTCGAGCCGCGCCACGGCGAGGAGCTGTTCCGGGGTGACGCCCTCGGGGATCGGGACCGGGGCCGGCGTCCGCAGGGGCGGCTGCCAGCCCTTCTCCGGGTCCCAGCCGCGTACGACACGGGCGGGCGCTCCGGCCACCACCGCCCGGTCGGGCACCTCGCCCCGAACCACGGCCCCGGCGGCCACGACGACGTTCCGGCCGAGGCGGGCGCCGGGCAGGATCACCGCACCGGTGCCGATCCAGCAGCCCGGGCCGATGGACACGGGCCGCATCCGGGGCCACTGCTTGCCGACCGGCTGGTGCGGGTCGTCGTAGCTGTGGTTGGTCGAGGTGATGTAGACGTACGGACCGCAGTACGTGTCCGCGCCGATGGTCACCGTGGTGTCGGCGACGACATGGCTGCCCCGGCCGAGCACGACACCGTCGCCCAGGGTGAGGATCGGGTCGGGGCCGAGGTCCAGGTCGGGCATGAGTCCCGCGGTCAGCGTGACCTGCTCGCCGATGATGCAGTGGTCGCCCAGTTCGATCCACGGCTCGCCGAAGACCGTGCCCTGCGGGAAGGCCAGCCGGGTGCCCTCGCCGATCCGGGCGAACCGAAGCCCTCCGGGGTGCTCGGCGGTGACCGCGCCCGCCTCGCGCGCCCAGCGCCAGCAGCGGTGGACGGCGCCGGACAGGGCGCGCCGCCGCCAGGCGGTCAGGCGGGCGAGCGGATTCCGGTTCTTCGGCACGCGCTCACCGTAAGCCGCGCCCACCGGGCGGGCGGCGGGACCGGCCTGTGATCTTCACCCCAACAGGGGGCCGCGCCGTCGCGTCGCATACGGTTTCACCGGCGGCGACCACGGCACCGGAGCACGGAGGAACGGGCGATGGCGGAGCAGGCGATGATCATGGGCATCGGCGGCAAGGAGCCGGTCATCGACGCGGAGGCGTTCACCGCCCCGACCTCGGTGGCGATCGGCGACATCACCATGGCGGCGGGCTCCAGCCTCTGGTACCAGGCGGTGCTGCGCGCGGACTGCGGGCCCATCGTGATCGGCGCGGACTCCAACATCCAGGACAACTGCAGCGTCCACGTCGATCCCGGCTTCGAGGTGACGGTCGGCGAGCGGGTCTCGGTCGGCCACAACGCCGTCCTGCACGGCTGCACCATCGAGGACGACGTCCTCATCGGCATGGGGGCCACCGTCCTCAACGGCGCGCACATCGGCGCGGGCTCGCTGGTCGCGGCGCAGGCCCTCGTACCGCAGGGAATGCGCGTGCCGCCGGGTTCGCTGGTCGCGGGCGTCCCGGCGAAGGTGAAGCGGCAGCTGACCGAGGAGGAGCTGGAAGGCGTCCGCTTCAACGCGGTGGGTTACGTGGAGCTGGCCAAGGCCCACCGCGAAGCCTGCGAGGGCTGAGAGGGGGCCGCGGGGCCCGTCGGCTCAGTCCGCGACCGGCACGGTGCCCGGTTCCGGCTCGGCGGTCGCGGCGGAGTGCGCGGCGGCGGCCTTCTTGGCACGGTTCTTGAGGATCAGCATGGAGGCGAGGCCGATCAGGACCGCGATGGCCAGGCCGAGGTAGGAGAACCGCTTGAGCCAGGCCTCGGCGACGACCCCCACCGAGTAGATGACGGCCGTGGTGCCGCCCGCCCAGGCGATCCCGCCGAGCACGTTGGCGATGAGGAACTTCCAGTACGGCATGTGCAGCACACCGGCCAGCGGACCGGCGAAGATGCGCAGCAGGGCGACGAAGCGGCCGAAGAACACGGCCCACATGCCCCACTTCTGGAAGGAGCGCTCGGCCAGGCCGATCTGGCTCTCGCCGAAGTGCTTGGGGAACTTCCCGCCGAGCCAGGCCAGCAGCGGCCGCCCGCCCTTACGGCCGATCGCGTAACCGATCGAGTCCCCGATCACGGCTCCGGCGGTGGCGCAGGCGCCGAGGATCCAGGGGTTGATGCCGTCGTGGCTCGCGGCCAGCAGCGCGGCGCTGACCAGGACGATCTCGCCGGGCAGCGGGATGCCCAGGCTCTCCAGCCCGATGACGGCGCCCACCAGGATGTAGACGCTGATCGCGGGTACGGTCTCCAGCCACTCCTGGATGTGCAACGCCGGTTCCTCCGTAGTGATGTCCTGTCGCCCGCCGGACACTCATCGGCGCACCGCGGGAAGCCTACCCTCAGCTTCACGGAGGCGGACAGCGAGAAGGGCCGCCGGCGGGGGCAGCCCTTCTCCTGCGTACTCGGCCTACGAATCAGGAGTTCGGGCGCAGCGTCCAGACCACGGTCATCTCACCGGTGACGGCGCCGTCGCCGCGCCGGATCTCCACGGTCACCGGGAATTCGGGGCGTTCGCCCGCGTCGAGTTCGGCGACGACCTCGGCGGCGGGACGGCCGAGGACGGCGGTCGCGGTGACCTCGCCCATGGCCAGCTTCTTGTAGCCGATCTCCGCGCTGACCGCGAGCGGCACGGCCCGGGAGAGCTGGTCGCCGAAGGCGGCGATGACGATGGCGCCGCTCGCCGACTCGGCCAGCGTGAACATCGCTCCGGCGTGCGGTCCGCCGATGTGGTTGTGGTAGTCGGCCTGGTCCGGCATGCGGACCACCGCGCGGTCGGCGGTGGACTCCAGGAATTCGAGGTTGAGGGTCCGGACCATGGGAACCGTCGCGGCGAGCATCTCGCCCGCGGTCATCTGTTCAGCGCTCATGAACGGGATGTTACTCACGGGTAGGCCGCTTTGGCCATGCCTCTCCGGGCCCGCACCGGCCGGGCCGCCGCCGCGCCTTCACCGTTCGCACACGGGGGCGGACGTAGCACCCGGGGCAGGGCACCTCTATCGTTACTCGCCATGTGGCCAGGACAGCAGCCGCCCGGGGGCGAGCAGAACCCGCAGGACCAGAACCAGAACCCGTACCAGCAGCCGGGGTACCAGCAGCCGAATCCCTACCAGCAGCCGGGATATCAGCAGCAGGGCCAGCCCGGGCAGCCGGGGCAGCCCGGTTACGGCTACCCGCAGCAGGGCGGGCAGGGCGGGTACGGACAGCCCAACCCGTACCAGCAGCCGACGGTTCCGCAGTACGCGGTACCCGGCCCTCCCGGCGACCCGCAGCCGGGCAACGACAAGAAGAAGACGACGGTCATCGCCATCGTCGCCGCGACCGCGGTCGTGGTGGCCGCCGCGGTCACCGGTGTCATCGTGCTGAACAAGGACGACGACAAGGACGGCAAGAACGTCGCCGACGACAAGAAGTCGTCCGCGCCCGCCAAGCCGTCCGGCTCCGCGTCCGCGCCGGAGGACAATCCGCGCGGTGGCGAGGACGCCAAGCCGCTGATCGCGGGCTGGAAGGTCGTGACGAACCCCAAGTGGGGCACCCAGTTCGACGTGCCGGGCGACTGGGAGGTGTCGCCGCCCACCGTGCAGTCCTACTTCGAGGACGAGAAGAAGAACGACGGCCTGCCGCTCATCGGGTTCAGCGCGCCGGCGGACCTCAAGCAGGAGTGGTGCACCGACGACGCCGACAAGGACGGCACCAAGGACAAGTACAGCCTGGCCGGCACCGGCACCCGGGGTGCGCAGGGCGCCACCGACCCGGATCTGAACGCCCGTAACGAGGCGGGCACCTGGGCCTGGGCCGCGTTCGCGCAGCACATGCCGAAGAAGACCATCAAGATCAGCAAGGCCAAGCAGTACACCACCAAGTCGGGGCTGACCGGGAGCCTGGTCACGGCGACCGCGCCCAACGTCACCAAGCGCTCCAAGTGCAGCAGCGACGGCAAGACGTACGCCTTCACGTTCAAGAACAAGAAGAACGAGTTCGCCTCGTGGGTGCTGTACGCCGCCGCGGGCGTGGACGACGAGCTGCCGAACGCGACGATCGAGAAGATCCTCAGCACCGTGCGTCTGGTGCCGGTGGTCGACCCCGACGGCGACTCCTGACCCCGGTCCGGGAACTCATTTGCACAACCGGGCGGCGGCCGCGATAGTCCCTGGGTGACCGACGCAGCCGCCCCCGCCCCCCGCACCACCCGACCCGTCCCGGCGGGCCGCAACTACCGGCTGCTGACCGCCGCCTCGATCATCACCGCCCTGGGCACCCACGGCGCGCTGATCGCGGCGGCGTTCGCGGTTCTCCAGACGGGCGGCGACGGCGGTGACGTCGGTCTCGTCGCCGCCGCCAGGACGGTGCCGCTGGTGCTGTTCCTGCTCATCGGCGGGGCGATAGCCGACCGCGTGCCGCGCCACCGGGTGATGGTCGCGGCCAACAGCCTCAACTGCGTCTCGCAGGGTCTCTTCGCCCTGCTGGTCCTGGCCGGCGACCCGAAGCTGTGGCAGATGATGCTGCTCACCGCGCTCTGCGGCACCGGGCAGGCGTTCTTCAGCCCGGCCGCCGAGGGCATGCTGATGTCGAGCGTCAGCGGCGAGCAGGCGAGCCGCGCCTTCGCGCTCTTCCGGATGTCCACGCAGGGCGCCGCGATCGGCGGCGCCGCCCTCGGCGGCGCCATGATCGCGGCCATGGACCCCGGCTGGGTGCTCGCCGTCGACGCGGCGGCCTTCGCGGTCGCCGGAGCCCTGCGCGCCTTCCTCGACGTCAGCCACATCCCGGCCCGCGAACCCGGGGGCGGGCTGCTCGCGGACCTGCGGGACGGCTGGCAGGAGTTCACCGGCCGCCCGTGGCTCTGGTCCATCGTCGCCCAGTTCTCCGTCGTGGTCGCCGCCGTCGGGGCCGCCGAGGCGGTCTACGGTCCGCTGGTCGCCCGCGACTCACTCGGCGGCGCCCGGCCCTGGGGCTTCGCGCTCGCCGCGTTCGGCGTCGGCAACCTGGCCGGGGCGCTGCTGATGATGCGGTGGAAGCCGCGTCGGCTGCTGCTGGCCGGAACGCTCTGCGTCTTCCCGCTGGCCCTGCCGTCGGCCGGGCTCGCGGTGCCGCTGTCGGCGACCTGGCTCTGCCTGGTGATGTTCGTCAGCGGTACGGCGATCGAGGTGTTCGGCGTCTCCTGGATGACGGCCATGCACCAGGAGATCCCGGAGGAGAAGCTGTCACGCGTCTCCGCCTACGACTGGTTCGGCTCGGTGGCCATGGTGCCGGTCGCCACCGCTCTCGCCGGACCGGTCGAGTCGCTGGTCGGGCGCTCCCAGGCACTGTGGGGGTGCGCGGGCCTGGTCGTGCTCGTCACGGGACTGGTGCTGCTGGTTCCGGACGTACGCAATCTGACCCGGCGGACCGAGACGGTCGAGGTGTCCGCCGCCCCGCTCGTGCCGCCCGTCTCAGCCGACGCTGAAGGCGCCGTCGGGCGGCTCGGGTGACGCCACCGCGTCCTCGTCACCGACCGGCCGGGCCCCGTTGACGAACGCGGCCAGCGCAGCGCCGTGCTCCACCCGCGCCGCGAACGCGTCCCCCGCGCACCGGCGGGCCAGGGCAGGTACGTCGAACGGGACGCGCGAGGCGACCAGGACCACGTTGCCGAAGCGGCGGCCGCGCAGCACACCCGGCTCCGCGATCAGTGCCAGCTCGGCGAAGACCGCCGCGAAGGTGGCCAGCTGCGAGCGCAGGAAGCCGAACGGCGGCCCGTCGGCCAGGTTCGCGGCGTAGATGCCGTCCGGCCGCAGCGCCCGCGCCGCCGCCCGGGCGTACGGGACCGAGGTGAGGTGGGCGGGGACCCGGGAGCCGCCGAAGACGTCCGCGATCAGCAGGTCGACCGAGCCGGGAGCGGTGCCCTCCAGCCGGGCGCGGGCGTCCGCCGCGTGCACGGCGATGCCGCAGTCCGCGGGCAGCGGCAGATGTTCCGCGACGAGGCCGAGCAGGCCCCGGTCCGCGTCCGCCACCTCCTGCCGGGAGCCGGGCCTGGTGGCCGCGACATAGCGGGGCAGGGTGAGGCCGCCGCCGCCCAGGTGCAGGACGTCCAGCGGCTCGCCGGGGTCCGCCGCGCAGTCCACGACGTGGCCGAGCCGGCGGGCGTACTCGAACTCCAGGTGCTCGGGCGCGTCGAGGTCGACGTAGGACTGCGGGGCGCCGTCGACCGTGAGCAGCCAGGCCCGCTCCCGGTCCACGTCCGGGAGGAGGCGTGCGGTGCCGTGGTCCACGTCCCGGATGACGGGTATCGACTCGTTCACTCCCCCATTGTGAAGGCTCCCGGCGGACGGGCCCGCCTCCCCCGGGGCCGGGGGAGGCGGGCCCGCTGCCCGTACGGCTCAGAGCAGCTCCGTGACGGTGCCGGCGCCGACCGTGCGGCCGCCCTCGCGGATCGCGAAGCCCAGGCCCGGCTCCAGCGGGACGTCCCGGCCCAGCTCGACGGTCATGGTGACCGTGTCGCCGGGGCGCGCGACCGCCGCCTCGCCGAGGTCCACGTCGCCGACCACGTCGGCGGTGCGGATGTAGAACTGCGGCCGGTAGCCGGTGGTGACCGGGGTGGTGCGGCCGCCCTCGCGCCCCGACAGGACGTACACCCGCGCGGTGAAGCGCCGGCTAGGGATGACGCTGCCGGGCGCCGCGACGACGTGACCGCGGCGCACGCGGTCGCGCTCGACGCCGCGCAGGAGCAGCGCGACGTTGTCGCCGGCCTCGGCGGACTCCATCGGCTTGCCGAAGGTCTCCAGGCCGGTGACGACCGTCTCGATGTCCGGGCCGAGCACCGACACCCGGTCGCCGACGCGGACCGTGCCGCGCTCCACGGCGCCGGTGACGACCGTGCCCCGGCCGGTGATGGTCAGGACGTTCTCCACCGGCAGCAGGAACGGCGCGTCGGTGTAGCGCACGGGCATCGGCACATAGGTGTCGACGGCGTCGAGCAGCGCCTCGACGGCCCCCGTCCAGCGCGGGTCGCCCTCCAGCGCCCGCAGCCCCGACACCCGTACGACGGGCACCGTGTCGCCTCCGTAGCCGTGCGCGGACAGCAGCTCGCGCACCTCCAGCTCGACCAGGTCCGTCAGCTCGGGGTCGCCCATGTCCGCCTTGTTGAGCGCCACCACGATGTGGTCGACGCCCACCTGGCGGGCGAGCAGGACGTGCTCGGCGGTCTGGGGCATGATCCCGTCGACCGCGGAGACGACGAGGATCGCCCCGTCGAGCTGGGCGGCCCCGGTGACCATGTTCTTGATGTAGTCGGCGTGACCGGGCATGTCGATGTGCGCGTAGTGCCGGGTGCCGGTCTCGTACTCGACGTGCGCGATGTTGATGGTGATGCCGCGCTGCGCCTCCTCGGGCGCGCGGTCGATGCGGTCGAAGGGGACGAAGGTACCGGTGCCGCGGTCGCTGAGCACCTTGGTGATGGCGGCGGTCAGGGTCGTCTTGCCGTGGTCGACGTGGCCCATGGTGCCGATGTTGAGGTGCGGCTTGGTGCGCACGTATGCCGTCTTGGGCATGAGTTCATTCCTTGGGATGCGAAGCGTGACATGAGGACCCCGGGGCCGGCCGACCCTCCCCTCGCGGGGTCCGCCGGACGGCCGGGGGAGGGTCAGCTTCGGGCGCCGCCGAGGGGCGCTGCGGCAGCGGTGACCGCTGCGGCGACAACTGCTGCGAGGGTGCACACGGCAGCCTTCGGCGCGTCCGCGACTGCGGACGGCGCTGCGAGGAAGGCGTACCGGGACATGCGCCGATCATCTCCGAAGGGCCGTCCGGCCGTCGAGCGAATTACGGCGGAGCGTACGGGGATTGGGTGCGGGCGGCCGCGGTTCCCGCAGGTGCGCATTACGGCGATCACACACCTTTGTCGGTTACTCTCCCCGAATGCTCGACACCGTCCCCGCCACCCGGCCCGCCCCCGGCCTCGCCGTGCGCTGCGCGCGGGTGCTGCTGTCGCCGTGGTCCCGGCTCTCGCTGCTCGTCGCCGTGCTGGTGGCCGCCGCGACGGCCATGGTGCTGCTGGAGCCTCAGCAGCTGCTGACCTCCGGCAGACTCGGGCAGCTCAGCGGCGGTTCGACGGCGGTGGTGCTCTTCGGACTCGCGTACGGGGTCTGCACGGTGGCGTTCGTGCCGCGGCCGCTGCTGAACCTCGCGGCGGGGGCCCTGTTCGGGGCTCAGGCGGGGCTCGCGGCGGCGATCGGCGGCACGGTGCTGGGGGCGGGGGTCTCCTTCATGCTCGGCCGGGTCCTGGGCCAGGACGCGCTGCGCACGCTGGTGCGGGGGCGCTGGCTGCGGGCGGCGGACGGCCAGCTGAGCCGGCACGGCTTTCGCTCGATGCTGGCGCTGCGGCTCTTCCCCGGGGTGCCGTTCGCCGCCGCCAACTACTGCGCGGCCGTCTCGCGCATGGGCTATCCGCCGTTCCTCGTGGCGACGGGGCTGGGCTCGATCCCGAACACGGCCGCCTATGTGGTGGCGGGCAGCGAGGCGTCGTCGCCGACCTCACCCGCGTTCCTGGCGGCGATGGGCTTCATCGTGCTGACCGGGGCCGGAGCCGCCGTGGTGGCCTGGCGGCGCCGCCACCGCCTGGGCGGCTGAGGCGACGGGGCGGAGCGCGCGGGGGGTGTCGCCGGGCGTTCACCCGGGGGCGATACGCTGCCCGCGACCGACAGACGAGACAGGGCCCGGCCGGGCCCCGTTCTCGCACGACCGCACACCGCACACCGCCTGCGCCCGACGCCGGCGGCAGGTGCACGAATACCCCGGGATGGCCCAAGCCCCATGAGCTGGTTCGAATCGTTCGTCCTCGGCCTCGTCCAGGGACTGACCGAGTTCCTCCCGATCTCCTCCAGCGCGCACCTGCGGCTCACCGCGGCGTTCGCCGACTGGCAGGACCCGGGCGCGGCCTTCACCGCGATCACCCAGATCGGCACGGAGGCCGCGGTCCTCATCTACTTCCGCAAGGACATCGCGCGGATCGTCTCGGCGTGGTTCAGGTCGCTGACGAACCGTTCGATGCGCGGCGACCACGACGCCAAGATGGGCTGGCTGGTCATCGTCGGCTCCATCCCGATCGGCGTGCTCGGCCTGGCGTTCCAGGACCAGATCGAGGGCCCGTTCCGCGATCTGCGGCTGATCGCCACCACCCTGATCGTGATGGGCATCGTGCTCGGCATCGCCGACCGGATGGCCGCCCGCGACGAGCAGGGCGGCAGGCACCGGGCCGGCAAGCAGCGCAAGACCCTGCGCGAACTGGGCGTCAAGGACGGCCTCATCTACGGCTGCTGCCAGGCGATGGCCCTCGTCCCCGGCGTCTCCCGGTCCGGCGCCACGATCAGCGGTGGTCTGCTGATGGGCTACACCCGGGAGGCGGCGGCGCGCTACTCGTTCCTGCTCGCGGTCCCGGCGGTGCTCGCCTCGGGCGTCTTCGAGCTGAAGGACGCGGGCGAGGGACACGTCTCCTGGGGTCCGACGATCTTCGCGACGGTCATCGCGTTCGGGGTGGGCTACGCGGTCATCGCGTGGTTCATGAAGTTCATCACCACCAAGAGCTTCATGCCGTTCGTGATCTACCGGATCGTCCTGGGCGTGGTGATCTTCTTCCTCGTCGGCACCGACACGCTGAGCCCGCACGCGGGCGAGTCCGCGGGCTGACCTCGCGCGTTGCGCCGCCCCCCGGTCCCGGCCGGGGGCGGCGCTTTCGTCAGATCTCCGTGTCGCCGGGGCCCTCGGCGCCGAACTGCTCGGCGCGCAGGGCGAGGTCCTGGAGCACGTCCGCCGAGGTGACGTCCGTCTGCCCGGAGTCGTGGACCTGGGCCAGCATGGCGAACGCCAGGGTGAACGCCCCGACGAGCTGTTCCACCGCTCCCCCGACCTCGCGTCCGACGACCACCACCACGTCCTCGACGGTGGCGTCCTCCGGGATGGCGATCCTGGGCATGGTCTCGTTGAGGAGGGCGGTCACCACGGTCGAGTCCGTGTCGGCGTCGTCGCGGTCCGGGTTCTCCTCCAGCAGCCGGCGCATCTCCCCCGCCTCGGTGAGGATGCCGACCACACGCTTCACCACTTCGCTCTGCTCCATACCGCGAGCATAGGCGCAGGCGGACCGGCCCAGAGGGACAAACGACGGGCTGGATCACGCCGTGCCGGGGCCCGGACGGCCGCCTCCGCCTCGGCACCGGGAGCCGCGCCGCCGTAGCGTACGAAGCAGGTACGGACGGCGGAGAGGAACCCATGAGCGGCACCGAGCTTCCCGTGATCGCGGCGGTCGACGGCTCCTCGCACAGCTTCGACGCGCTGGACTGGGCAGCCCGTGAGGCGGTCGTACGGGACTGGCCGCTGCTCATCGTGCACGTCCGGCAGCTGGCCCGGCGCACCGACCAGGAGGCGCAGGAGCGGGAGGCGGGCGAGCTGCTGGCCTCGGCGGTGCGCCGGGTGGCGCTGGTCGCTCCGGGGCTGCGCCCGACGACGCTCGCACCGCTCGACTTCCCGTCGGCGGCGCTGGTCTCGCTGAGCCGGGACGCCTCGCTGCTGGTGCTCGGCTCGCGGGGGCTCGGCGGGTTCCGGTCGCTGATGCTGGGGTCCAACAGCCTGGCGACGGCGTCCATGGCGAAGTGCCCCGTGGTGGTCGTGCACGGCGGCCGGGACGACGAGGAGCCGGCCCGTGAGGGCGCGGGCGAGGTCTTCCCGGACATCGTCGCCGGGGTGGCCGCCGACGAGAGCAGCGACGGGGTGCTGGACTTCGCCTTCGAGACGGCGGCCGCGCACCCGGGCTCCCGGCTGCGGATCGTGCACGGCTGGACGATGTTCTCCTCCATGCTGTCCGGCGGGCCGGTCTTCGACCGGGACGCGGCGGCGGACGCGGCCGAGCGGTCCCTGGCGGAGCTGACGGCCGGCCGGCGTGCCACGTATCCGCAGGTCGAGGTCATGAAGGAGCCGGTGAACGGCTCCGCGGCACGCACGCTGGTCACCGCGTCCGCGACGGCGTCGCTGACCGTCGTCGGACGGCGGCGGGGCGGTGAGTCGCTGGGCCTCGGGCTGTCGCCGGTGGCGCACACGACCCTGACGCACGCGATGGGCCCGGTGGCCGTCGTCCCCTGCTGAGGGCCGGGCAGCGTCCACCGGTCCACACTGGGGAAGAAGATCGGGACCGGATGCGGACGGACCTGCCGGAGGGTGGGGCGAGGAGGCGGGGCATGGGGTCGTGGACCGGGTGGCGCGAGCGGGGGGCACGGGTGCTGGACCGGGCTCCGGGGCGGGTGGCCGCGGCGCTGGTGGCCGGCGCGCTGCCGGCCCTGGCCTTCCCCGCGCCCTCGCTGTGGTGGTTCGCCTATCTCTGCCTGGTCCCGCTGCTGTTGCTGGTCCGGTCGGCCGGTACGGGCCGCCGGGCGGCGCGCGACGCGTGGCTGGGCGGCACGGGTTACATGATCGCCGTACACCACTGGCTGATGCCGAGCCTCCATGTGTTCATCGTGCTCCTCGCGGCGCTGCTGGGTCTGCTGTGGGCGCCGTGGGGGCTGCTGGCGCACCGGCTGCTGCGCGGCCCGCTGAGCGGACGGGCCGCGGTCGCGGCGGTGGTCCTGGTGCCGTGCGGCTGGCTGATGATCGAGCTGGTGCGGTCATGGGAGGCGCTGGGCGGCCCGTGGGGGCTGCTCGGGGCGAGCCAGTGGGAGGTGGCGCCGGCGCTCCGGCTCGCCTCGGTGGGCGGGGTGTGGCTGGTGAGCCTGCTGGTGGTGGGGGTGAACACGGCGGTGACCGTGCTGCTGGCGCACTCCGCCGCCCGGACCGTGGCCGTCGTGTCGCTCCTGGCGGGAGCGCTGGTGGCCGCGGCGGCCTGGGTGTGGGCGCCGCGGCCCGAACCGGCGGGCACCGCCCGGGTGGCCGTCGTGCAGCCCGGGATCGTGGAGGGGCCGGGCAGCGTGCGGCGGAGGTTCGCCCTCGGCGAGGAGCTGACGCGGTCGCTCGCGGGCAAGGACGTCGACCTGGTGGTGTGGGGCGAGAGCAGCGTCGGCGTGGACCCGGTCCGGCGGCCGGACATCGCGGCCCGGCTCGCGGCGCTGTCGCGGGCGGTGGGCGCGGACCTCCTGGTGAACGTGGACGCCCGGCAGACCGACGCGGCGGGGCGCACCGGGATCTTCAAGAGCGCCGTGCTGGTCGGGCCCCGGGGGCTCACCGGGGACCGGTACGACAAGATGCGGCTCGTCCCGTTCGGCGAGTACATCCCGGCCCGGTCGGCCCTCGGCTGGGCGACCTCGATGGGCCGGGCGGCGGGCGAGGACCGGCTGCGCGGCACGGGCCCGGTCACGATGCGGGTGCCCGGCGCGGACGGATTGCGGCTCGGCCCGCTGGTCTGCTTCGAGTCCGCGTTCCCGGACATGAGCCGGCGTCTGGTCCGGGACGGGGCGGGGCTCCTGGTCGCCCAGTCCTCCACCTCGTCCTTCCAGCACGGCTGGGCGCCGGGCCAGCACGCCTCGCTCGCCGCGCTGCGGGCGGCGGAGAGCGGCCGCCCGATGGTGCACGCCACGCTCACGGGCGTGAGCGCGGTGTACGGCCCGCACGGCGAGGCGGTCGGCCCCCGGCTCGGCACGGACACCAGCGGGACCGCCGTCTACGGGGTGCCGCTGGCCCGGGGCACGACGCTCTACGTACGCCTGGGCGACTGGGCGTTGTACGGGGCACTGGTAGTGCTGGCGGTCTTCTGTGCGGCGGAGGGCGTACGGGGGGTGCGCGCCCGGAGGCGTACGCGTCCGGCGAAGACCGCGACGCAGGCCTCCTAGGGCGTGTCTGACCATTCCCGTCTGCCGGACGACTGGAACTGTCAGACAGGCCCCTGGGCCGCGTCCAGCTCCCGCAGGACGCGTTCGCACAGCTCGTGGGTCTCCAGGGCGTCCCGGGCGCTCAGCGGGCGGCCTTCGCGTACGGCGTCCAGGAAGGCCAGGACGGCCTGTTCGATGCCGCGCTGGCGGGCCACCGGGACCCAGTCGCCGCGTCGGCGCACGCTCGGCTGGCCCTTGTGGTCGATGACCTCCGCGAGGTTGAGGACCTCGCGCTTGGAGTCCTGGCCGGAGACTTCGAGCCGCTCCTCGGTCGAGCCGCTGAGCCGGTTCATGGCGCCGATCGCCGTGAAGCCCTCGCCGGAGAGCTGGAGCACCACGTGGTGCAGCAGGCCGTCCACGAGCCGCCCGCTGACGACGGTGCGCTCGACGGGGCCGGGCGCCAGGAAGCGCAGGGTGTCCACGACGTGGATGAAGTCGTCGTACACCATGGCCCGGGGTTCCTCGGGGAGCCCGACCCGGTTCTTCTGCAGGAGGATCAGCTCGCGCGGGTGCTCCGCGCACTGGGCGTAGCCCGGGGCCAGCCGGCGGTTGAAGCCGACGGCGAGGCCGGTGGAGCGGGCCTCGGCCAGCTCCACCAGGCGGGTGGACTCCTCCAGCGTGTACGCGAGCGGCTTGTCCACGTACGTGGGGACACCGGCGTCGAGCAGCCGGCCCACGATCTCGGGATGGGCGGCGGTCGAGGCGTGCACGAACGCGGCGTCGAGCCCCTGGGCGAGCAGCGAGTCCAGGTCCCGGTGGCACCGGTCGGCCGGAATGCGGTGGGCGGCGGCGACTGCGGCCAGGGTGGCCGGGGTGCGGGTCTGGAGGTGGAGTTCGATGTCCGGCAGGGTGCCGAGCACCGGCAGGTACGCCTTCCGCGCGATGTCCCCGAGCCCGATGCAGCCGACCTTCACAGGGTGTCCTCTCGCTGGTCAGCGCCGTTACCGGGCGCCTCCTTCGTCGTCCCGGCAGCATACGTGGCGCCCGGGGGCCTCCAGTCGGCGATGCCGTCGAAGGTGCGCAGTACGAGGCCGGGGCCGAGGCGGGAGACCGTGGACATGAGGAAGTCGCGGGCGGCGACGGCCGGAGCGCTGCTGAGGCTCATGAGCCGGGACACCCGGTCGGCCTTGCGGACGACGGCGGCGGTACGCGGCAGCCGGTCGGCGGTGTACGCGGCGAGGCCGGCGCCCAGGTCCCGGCCGGGGGCCACGTGGTGGGCGAGGACGATGCCGTCCTCGATGGCCTGGTTGCCGCCTTGGCCGAGGGTGGGGGCCATGGCGTGCGCGGAGTCCCCGAGCAGCACGGTGCGGCCCCGGTGGAAGGCCGGGAGCGGGTCGGCCATCCGGTACACGTCGTTGCGGAGTACCTCCTGCGGTGCGGTGGCGGCGATGATCTCGGGGACCGGGTCGTGCCAGTCGCCGAAGCGGCGCAGGAGTTCGGCCTTCTCGTCGTCGGCCGCGCGGGCCCCGGCGGGGGCGGTCGCCGCCGCGTACGCGTAGATCCGGCCGTCCTTGAGCGGCTGGGTGCCCCAGAGCGCGCCGCGCCCCCAGGTCTCGTGCGGCGGGAAGGGGCGGTCCGGGGCGGGGACGACGACGCGCCAGGTGGTGAAGCCCGCGTAGGAGGGGCCGGGGGCGTCCGGGAAGAGGGCGCTGCGGACACCGGAGTGGATGCCGTCGGCGCCGACGACGAGCTCGGCCTCGATCGCCCCGGCCGGCGTGGCGACGACGGCGGGGGCGCCGCCCGCGATGCCGCAGTCGGTCAGGCGGGCCGGGCAGCCGGTGCGGAGGGCGGAGGCGGGGAGCCGGGCGGCGATGCGGTCGATGAGGACAGCGCGGTGCACGAGGACGAGGGGGCCGCCGAACCGCTCGGCCGCCGCCGACGCGTCGGTGCGCGAGAGCCAGCGGCCGGACGGCGCGCGCATCCCGCCCTCGCCCTGCCAGGCGGCCAGGGACCTGATCTCGTCGCCGAGGCCGACGACGTCGAGGGCGCGCTGGGCGTTGGGGGCGAGCCCGATGCCGGCGCCGACGGGCTCCAAGGAGTCGGCGCGTTCCAGCACGGTGACCCGCCAGCCGGACCGGTGCAGGGCGAGGGCGGCGGTGAGCCCGCCGATCCCGCTGCCGATGACGACCGCACGGTGCTTGTCCATGACGTTCCCTCCGGTCCGAGGAGCAAGAAAACTACACCTGTAGTGCCGCCATCCAACGTACTACAGCTGTAGTTACGACGGTAGGTTGACCCCATGACCGCACGCCCCACCGGCTCCGACCGGGCCGAACTGATCGCCGACGCCGCGCTCGCCCTCCTCGCGGAGCGCGGCATGCGGGGGCTGACGCACCGGGCGGTGGACGAGCGGGCCGGGCTGCCCCAGGGCTCGACGTCCAACCACGCCCGCACCCGGCAGGCCCTGCTTGAGGCGGCGGTGCGGCGGCTGGCGGAGCGCGAGGGGCGGGTCCTGGCACCCGGCGGGCTCGGGGCGGGCACGGACACCGACGAGCTGGTCGCGGGCCTGGCGCGGGCCCTGCACCGCTATCTGACGCACCACCCGGAGCTGCTGGTCTGCCGGTACGAACTGGCGCTGGAGGCCACCCGCCGCCCCGAGCTGCGGGAGTTCTTCGACGCCGCGGGCATGCAGTTCCGCGCCCCGCTGGTGGCGCTGATGACGGCGGCCGGGTCGCCGGAACCGGAACGGCACACGCTGTCCCTGGTGGCCTGGTGCGAGGGGCTGATGTTCTCGTGCGCGGCCGGCTCCTACCACCGCGACGTGCCCAGCGAGGCGGAGCTGCGGACGGGCTTCGGTGAGCTGCTGCGCGGGATGCTGGGCCACTGACGCGCCGTTCCCCGGGCGCCGGGCTGACCGGCGTCACTCGTGCGGGCGGATCGGGGGCGACGGAGGCACGGACCGGTCACCGGCCCCGCAGAGTTGATCACGTGCAACGAACGAGAACCGCCGTGAACATCCTGGCCTGCCTCGCGGTGGC
This sequence comes from Streptomyces sp. NPDC041814, assembly GCF_055590565.1. Taxonomy (NCBI): domain Bacteria; kingdom Bacillati; phylum Actinomycetota; class Actinomycetes; order Kitasatosporales; family Streptomycetaceae; genus Streptomyces; species Streptomyces sp. NPDC041814. The sequence continues at coordinate 152,915 of NZ_JBVJAM010000014.1, forward strand.
GGCCCTGTCCGGATGCGTGTCCGTCCAGCCGCACCCGGCCGCGCCGCCGCGCCCCGGGGCCAGCCGGCCGGCCCACGACCTGGCCCCGCAGACCGCCGGGCCGCCGGTCCACGACAGGCTGGAAGCCGTACCGAAGGCGAAGCCGTCCCGCACGGCCGCGCCGTCCGCCGCGCACAGGCCGTCGCCGGGGCGCCCGGCCGCGTCCGTCGGTGAACCGCGCCCAGCAATGCCGCAGCGGCCCGCGCCCGCCCCCGACCCGCCGCTGCCGCGCCGGATCGCGCCGCCCCCGCCCGCGCCCGTCCTGCCCGCGCCCGGCGGCGGGTCCGGGGTGTGCGATCTCGGCAGGGGCTACGGCCACTGGCCGGCGGGCAGTCCGCAGTCCCGGATCTGCGACCGCACCTACGGCCGCTGACGGGGCGGCGGCCGGAACACACCGGTCACCACTCGCGCAGCCGCCGTTCCAGCCGGGCGATCGCCGCCCGGACGCCGCCCCCGTATCCGTCGTCCGTGCCGTCGTCGGCCAGCACCGCCGAGGCCGCCCGGGCCCGCTCCAGGTGGTCCCGGGCGGCGGCGGGCCGCTGGAGCTTGATGTAGTCCGCGGCGAGGTTGAGGTGCAGCGACGGGCAGAAGGCCCGCATCGCGTGCGCGTCGCGGCCCCCGGCCGCCCCTTCGTCGGCCAGGGCGGCGGTCAGCGCGCGCAGGTCCCAGGCCAGTTCGTCGGCCGGGTCGTCCTGCGTGTCGGCGATGTAGTGCGCCAGGGTGCACCGGTGCAGGGGGACGCCCCCGTCACCGATCTCGTACCAGAGGGCGGTGAAGCGGTTGCGGGCCTCCTCCCGGTCGCCTCCGTGCAGCAGCATGACCGCCTGGCCGATCCTGGTCATGAAGACGTCCTCCGACGCCTCCCGCTGCTCCGTCACCACGGCCTCCTCGCGCCCGTCCTGCCCGGACCCGGCGGTCCGGCTCCCGACGCTAGCCGCCGGGACGGGCGGACGCGTGGAGGCTCGGGGGCGGCTCAGCCCAGGTCGGGGATGCGCCAGTCGATGGGCTGGTGGCCCTGCTGGGCGATGGCCTCGTTTATCTGGGTGAACGGGCGGGAGCCGAAGAACTTCTTCGCCGACAGCGGCGAGGGGTGCGCGCCCTTCACCACCACATGGCGCTCGGTGTCGATCAGGGGGAGCTTCTTCTGCGCGTAGTTGCCCCAGAGGACGAAGACCGCCGGGTCGGGTCGGGCGGCGACGGCGCGGATGACGGCGTCGGTGACCTTCTCCCAGCCCTTGCCCTTGTGCGAGTTGGCCTCGCCCGCGCGGACGGTGAGCACGGCGTTGAGCAGCAGGACGCCCTGCTCGGCCCACGGCATCAGGTAGCCGTTGTCCGGGACGGGGAGGCCCAGCTCCTCCTTCATCTCCTTGTAGATGTTGCGCAGGGAGGGCGGCGTCTTCACGCCGGGGCGCACGGAGAAGCACAGGCCGTGGCCCTGCCCCTCGCCGTGGTACGGGTCCTGGCCGAGGACCAGGACCTTGACCTTGTCGTACGGAGTCGCTTCCAGGGCCGCGAACACCTGCTCCCGGGGCGGGTAGACCGGTCCGGCGGAGCGCTCCTCCTCCACGAACTCGGTGAGCTCCTTGAAGTACGGCTTCTGCAGCTCTTCGCCGAGGACGCCGCGCCAGGACTCGGGCAGCAGGTCGGTGTCGGTCACGTGCACAACCTCCGGTAAGCAATCCGTTCTTGATCCCAGAACCTACCGGGCGGCACTGACAACGCGGTCCGGGCGGGCCACCGGGGCCCGCCCGCGCGCGGTGCTACCAGCTGGCCTTGCGGTACAGCTCCCACATCTGCATGACGGTCTGCGGGTCCAGGGCGCGCTCGCCGCCGCCGATGTCCTCGCCTGCCGCCACGTACAGCTTGCCCTGCCACAGCGGCAGCAGCCGCACGTCGTCCACCAGGATCTTCTGGGCCCGCTCGAACTCCTTGGCGACCGCGCCCCGGTCGCTCTGCTTGCGGGACTGGGGCAGCAGCTGCTTGGTGATCTCGTCCTTCACGTACGGCATGCCCGTGACGCTGTTCTTGCCGACGAAGGGGGCGATGAAGTTGTCCGGATCCGGGAAGTCCGGGAACCAGCCCCGGCCGAAGACCGGGTACTCCCCCTTGGTGAAGCCCTCCTGGAAGGTCTTCCACGGGCGGCTCTTCAGGGTGATGCGGAAGAGTCCGGACGCCTCCAGCTGACGCTTCAGCTCGGCGAACTCGGGTGCGGTGGAGGAGCCGTAGCGGTCGGTGGTGTACCAGAAGGTCATCGGGACGGGCGTGGTGATGTGCGCGTCGGCCAGGATCTGGCGGGCCTTGTCCTTGCTGGGGTTGCCGAAGGTGTCGAAGAAGCTGGTGGTGTGCGCGGCGATGCCCTTCGGGACCATCGAGTACAGCGGTTCGGACGTGCCCCGGTAGACCTTGGCGACGAGCGCGTCCCGGTCGATCAGCTGGGCTATCGCGCGCCGGACGGCCGGTTTCCCGGCGGCGGGGTCGTCCGGGTTGAAGACCAGGAAGCGGATGTCGGCGCCGGTGGACTCGACGATCTGGAGGTCCCCGCCCTCGCCCTTGCCGTCGCTGTTGCTCCTGCTGTCCTCGATGCTGACGACGTCCTCGGCGGACAGGCCGCGGTAAGTGGCGTCGATCTCGTTCTTGCGGAGCGCCTGCACCATGGCGCCGGAGTCCTTGAAGTACCGGATGGTCACGGCGTCGTTCTTGCGGTCGGCGAAGCCCTTGTAGTCGGGGTTCTTCACCAGTTCGGAGCGGTCGCCCTGCTTGTAGGAGTCCAGCAGGTAGGGGCCGGAGCCGGTGACCTTGCCGTCGTCGCGGATCTTGTGTTCCGAGTACGCGCTCGGCGCGACCAGGGACATGGCCGGGGTGGCCAGCACGAAGGGGAAGGTGGCGTCGGGCTTCTTCAGGTTGAAGATGACGACGTCGTCGCCCTTGGTCTCGACCCGGTCCAGGGAGCCGAGCATGCCGACGGGCCCGCCCTTGAGGCCGATCTTCGAGATCCGGTCGATGGAGTACTTCACGGCCGCCGCGTCCAGCTTGTCGCCGTTGGAGAACGTGAGGCCCTTGCGGAGCTTGCACCGGTAAGCGGTGCTGGTGCGATCGGTGAACCGGCACTCCTCGGCCGCGTCCGGCTCGGGCTTCGTACTGCCGGTGGGGAACGCCACCAGGGTCTGGAACACGTTCCGCATCAGCTCCCAGGAGCCGTCCCACGCTGCCGCCGGATCCAGGGTCGAGGGCTCACTGGTCGTCCCGACGGCGAGCTTCTGGTCCACCTCCGAGCCGCCGCCGGGCAACAGCCCGCAGCCGGCCAGCAAGGACAGGGTCGCAAGGGCTGCAGCGGCTTGCAGACTGGCCCGGTAGAACACGTGCACGCTCCTCGATCAGCCGTGGGTCGGCAGACCATACCGCAGCGCCCCGCCGGATCAATCCGCAGGTCCGGCGGGGCACTTGAGGCAATCGGGACCATATCGGCCCAGGCCGGATCAGCCGACTCCGGCATTCAGGAAAATGCCCCCGTCGACCACCAGGGTCTGGCCCGTGATCCACGCGGACTGGCCGGAGGTGAGGAAGGCGGCCGCACCGCCGATGTCCTCCGGCACGCCGAGCCGGCCGAGCGGGTAGGCGGCGGCCGCCTCCTCCTCGCGGCCCTCGTACAACGCCTGGGCGAATCGGGTCTTGACGACCGCCGGAGCGATCGTGTTGACCCGGACCACCGGCGCGAACTCGTGCGCCAGCTGGAGGGTCAGGTTGACCATGGCCGCCTTGCTCATCCCGTACGCGCCGATGAAGGGCGAGGCGGAGACACCGGCGACCGAGGCGATGTTGACGATCGCCCCGCCGTTCTCCTTCTGCCACGCCTTCCAGGTCTGCTGGGCGAAGCCGAGCGCCGAGACCACGTTGGTCTCGAAGACCTTGCGGGCGACGTTCAGGTCGAGCTCCGCGATCGGCCCGAAGACCGGGTTGGTGCCGGCGTTGTTGACCAGGAAGTCGACCCGGCCGAACGCCTCCATGGTGCGCGCGACGGCCACCGCCTGGTGCGCCTCGTCGTGCGCCTTGCCGGCGACGCCGATGACCCGGTCGGCGCCCAGCGCCTCGACGGCCTCCTTCAGCGCGTCCTCGTTGCGCCCGGTGATGCACACCCGGTCACCGCGTTCCACGAGGGCCTGCGCGATGCCGTAGCCGATGCCCCGGCTCGCGCCGGTGATCAGCGCGACCTTGCCGCTGTCCTGCACAGTCATGATGTCCGCAGCCCTTCGGGTCAGTTGAGCGGTCCGCCGGCCACGTACATGACCTGGCCGGAGACGAAGCCGGCGGCGTCGCCCGTGAAGAAGGCGATGGCGTTGGCGATGTCGTCGGGGACGCCGACGCGCTGGACCGGGATCTGCGTCGCGGCGGCCGCCTGGAACTCCTCGAAGCCCATGCCGACGCGGGCCGCGGTCTGCGCGGTCATCTCGGTGACGATGAAGCCGGGCGCCACGGCGTTGGCGGTGATGCCGAACTTGCCGAGCTCCTTGGCGAGGGTCTTGGTGAAGCCCTGGAGACCTGCCTTCACGGCCGAGTAGTTGGCCTGGCCGCGGTTGCCGAGCGCCGAGGAGGAGGACAGCGACACGATACGGCCGAACTTGGCGTCCACCATGTGCTTCTGGACGGCCTTCGCCATCAGGAACGCGCCCTTGAGGTGCACGTTCATCACGGTGTCCCAGTCGGACTCGCTCATCTTGAAGAGCAGGTTGTCGCGGAGCACGCCCGCGTTGTTGACGAGGATCGTCGGAGCGCCGAGCTCGTCGGCGACCCGCGCGACGGCGGCCTCGACCTGGGCGCTGTCCGACACGTCGCAGCCGACGGCGAGGGCCTTGCCCCCGGCAGCCGTGATCTTCTCGACGGTGTCCTTGCAGGCCGCCTCGTCGAGGTCGAGTACGGCGACGGCGCGGCCCTCGGCCGCCAGACGTACCGCGGTGGCGGCACCGATGCCCCGGGCCGCCCCCGTCACGATGGCTACGCGCTGCTCGCTGGTCGACATGCTTGGCTCTCCTCGCCCTTGGATAGCGGCTCAGCGGACGTCGGGGGCTCCGGTGAGAAACCGCCCGATGACTGAGCAACCGCTTAGTACCTTCAGCAGACGAGACGCTAGAAGCCCTGGCACCCGGTGTCAACGGGCCACGGGCGCAGCGGCGCATGTCACACCCCGCCGCGCCGCCGTCACGCGGTGCGCGGACGGCGGCCGGGGGCGGCGTTCAGCGCACCAGCAGGTCGAGCAGCCGTTCCACCTCGGCCTCGGGATCGGCGGTGAGGCCGCTGTGCACGGGCCCGGGCTGTACGACGGTGGAGCGCGGCGCGATCAGCCAGCGGAAGCGCCTCCCCGCGTCGTCACCGGCGGCCTGGCCCGCGTCCGTACCGCCGCGGCAGACCCCCTCGACGGCGTGCAGCGCGGCCCGGACACCGGTCACGTCGGCGCCGGGGTCGAGCGCCTTCAGCTTGGTCTCGTCCAGCTCGGTGCGGGCGGCCACGAAGCCCTTGGCGCGGCAGTAGACCACCACCCCCGCGTTGAAGCACTCCCCGCGCTGGACGCGCGGGACGACGCGCAGCAGCGCGTACTCGAAGACGTCGCGCCCGCTCATGCCCGGCCGCCCTTCTCGCCGTCCGTGGCGTGGCCGCGCGGGGCGAGCCGTTCGGTGATCCAGCCCGGGGCCTGGGAGGGCTTGTCCGGGGTGGGCGCGTCCATGACGATGCGCTCGTGGACGGTGGCCGCGCGGGGGGCCAGCGCGTCCACGTACGCCTGCCGCAGCTCGTCGGGCGAGCCGAACCCGGGCTCGTCCACCAGCCACTCGTCGGGCACGTCGGCGGCGGCCTCGGCGAGCAGCTCGGGCGTCACCAGTGGGGCGAGCTCGGCGGCGGCCGCGGCGATGTCGGGCCGGAAGGGGGCGAGGGCGTGGTCGGAGGCGTTGTACGGCTTGGCGGCGGACGCCTGGGCGCCGGGCCAGTTGTGGTGCCAGATCATGGTGGCGCCGTGGTCGATGAGCCAGAGGTCGCCGTGCCAGACGAGCATGTTCGGGTTGCGCCAGGACCGGTCGACGTTGTTGATCAGCGCGTCGAACCAGACGACCCGCCCGGCCTCACGCGGGTCGACCTCGTAGGCGAGCGCGTCGAAGCCGAGCGAGCCGGGCAGGAAGTCCATCCCGAGGTTCAGTCCGCCGCTGGCCTTCAGCAGCTCCTGCACCTCCTGGTCGGGCTCGGCGAGCCCGATGACCGGGTCGAGCTGGATCTGCACGAGCTCGGGCACGCGCAGCCCGAGTCGCCGCCCCAGCTGCCCGCAGATCACCTCCGCGACGAGGGTCTTGCGGCCCTGCCCTGCTCCGGTGAACTTCATGACGTACGTGCCGAGGTCGTCGGCCTCGACGATCCCGGGGAGCGAGCCGCCTTCACGCAGGGGCGTGACATAGCGGGTCGCTACGACCTCTTCCAACACTTTCCCGGGCCACCTATCTCTTCGGCCTTGCAATCCGCGGACAACCTCTCCGGAGCACCGAGGCAGGAATCACGGGTCGACGACGCCGGTGAGAATCCGGGGAGTTTCGGCCGGTGAGCCGGTCTCCCCGCTCCCCGGGCACACCCGTCGACCGCGCCGCGCCCCTTGCTGCCGGCTTCCGGCATGAAGTGAGCATAGTAACCGAGGGTGATCGCCGGTGAGGAGTCTCCTGGATCAGGGCCGGCCGAAGCGCAGGCTGGTGATGAGGGGCCGGTTGGTCCGCAGGAGCGGCAGTGTGGAGAGCCGGGAGGCCAGAAGGCCGGTGGGGCCGCGGCCTGCCGGAAGCGCGATGTCCCGGATCTCGGCGATGGCGGGATGGACCGCTTCCAGCGCCTGGCGGCTGTCAGGGTCCATGCCCCAGGGCATCGGGGGAAGGACGTAGCCCCCCGGTCCGCGTGCACCGCTCCGGCTCCGCTTGCTGAAACGGCGCGAGACGGTGTCGAAGACCATCGTGCCGCCGGGAAAAGTCTCCGCGCACGCTGCGATCATCTGCCGCACCCGGTCCTCGTGCAGGTACATCAGCAGCCCCTGGGCGGTGACCAGGACGCCGCGTGACGCGTCCACGAGCTGCGACCAGACGCTGTCCGGCTCGCGGCCCACGTCACAGCGGACGAGGTGCTGCCTGGCGTTGCGCGGGAGCAGCCCTGCGCGCAGGGCGAGCGGCCCGGGCAAGTCGACCGTGACCCATCGCATCTGGCCGTTGTCCACCCGCCAGAACGTCGTCTCCAGGCCCTCACCGAGCGCGATCACGGTGCCGTCGGGGTGCTCGGAGAGGAACGCGCGCACCACACGGTCGAACGCGAGGGAGCGCAGCGCCAGGGCCTGAGCCACCCAGGGCCGGGCACGGCCGAGTCTGCGGCGGAACGGAAAGTCCAGCTGAGCTGCCAGCCGCACCGCTTGCGGGTCCGCCAGGACGGTGTCCTTCCGGGCGGCCTCGGCCGCGCGGTGATACAGGGTCCACAACGCCGTCTCCGCGACTTCCGGAAGCGCGGCGGTACCGGGTGGCTGCACTGCAGCTCTCCTTCGCAGACAGGGGCGCCGCCCGCGGACCGGGACGGCCCCCTGCCCAACGCCGCCGGCCCCGTCCGGTCACTGTGCCCCCGCCCCTGGCCGGCACGGAGGCCTCGCCGTAGGCGTACGGGGCGCGCATCCAGGACCGGTTGGCGCCGACGCCCGGTACGCGGCGTGGTGGACGCGCTGGTTGGGCGGCAGATGGCCGGCCAAGCGGTAGCGGGCCGCTTCGGCACCGAGCTGTGCCGGATGCGAGCAGGGACGGTGAGTTCAACACGTCGCGGGGAACCGGTGGTTGCGCAGAGGCGTCCTGTGCTACCAGTGAAGTGCGTCCAGTGCAGCCAGGGCGGTTGTCGGTTACGGGGAAGGGGTGGGTGGGGGTGTCGCGACCGAGGAAGATCACGGTCATGGTGGTCGCGGTCGTGTTGACCGTGTCGACGCCGTTCTTCTGGCTGCTGGACAACCCGGATACCGGCCAACTGGTGGCCGCTTCAGTCCAAGGTGCCACCGGTATCGCTGCCCTGGTCTGGGCACTGATGCAGTCCTCGGCCAACCCACCGGCCGGGGTTGCGGCGGTCGATACCGGGAAGGCCGAGGCCACCGGTGGAGGCCGGGCGTCCACCGGCGTACGGCGCCCGCAGGAAGCCGGGAGCGGGCCCGTTCGGGCGGAACGCACCGGGGACGCCACGGCGGACGGGCCAGGCAGCAGCGCAAGCACGGGCGTCGACTTCAGCTGAGCGGGCCGGGACGGCCACGGCCGGCGGGAGGATCTCCATTCATGGTGAGATGGCGCAGACGCCGCCCCGCTCCGGACGGTGGCCCCGGCGCCGGGCACGCGGCCGCAGACGGGGCGCGCGGGCCGTCGGTAGCCGCCACGGACACCGGTGACGCCACCGCCCGCGACGGCGCCACGGCGGTATCCGGCTACGCCGGACCCGGCCCGGAGACCGGCGGCCCGGTCCAGGTGAGCCACACGGGGGCCGCCACCGCCAGCGGGGGCGGCCTGGCCAACACCGGGTACATCGACCGTCTCACCCTCGTACAGCAGGCCGCCCCGCGCACACCCGCCACCTGGCCGCACCAAGTCGGCGTGCTCCCGCCCCGCGCCCTGTCCTTCCTGCATCGGGCCGAGGCCGACCAGCTGCGGGCCGCGGTCGACAGCGGGGGGACTGCGGTCCTCGGCCAGGTACTGACCGGGACCGGCGGGGTAGGCAAGACGCAACTGGCGGCCGACTACGCCCGCACCGCCTGGGACGGCGGCGAGGTCGACGTCCTGGTGTGGATCAGTGCGAGCAGCCGCTCAGCGATCACGGCCGGCTACGCGCAGGCCGGCGTGGAGGTCCTGGCCGCTGACCCCGGCGATCCGGAACAGGCCGCGCGGGCGTTCCTGGCCTGGCTGGAGCCCAAAGCCGGCCAGAAGCCCTGCCGGTGGCTGGTCGTACTGGACGACGTCGCGGATCCGGCCGACATACGTGGCTGGTGGCCGCCCGCCAGCCCGCGCGGCCGTGTCCTGGTCACCACGCGCCGCCGCGAGGCCGCCCTGACCGGCGCCGGTCGGCGTCCGGTGACCGTGGGCTCGTTCACCCCCCGGGAAGCCGCCGCGTATGTCACCGCCGTACTCGCCGCGCACCATCGCCACGCGCCCACCGACCAGGTCGACAGCCTCGCCGCCGACCTGGGGCACCTGCCCCTCGCCCTGGCCCAGGCCGCCGCCCACATCATCGACGCGGACCTGACCTGTGCCTCCTACCGTGCGCTGCTGGCCGACCGGATCAGGAAGCTGGCCGACCTGCTGCCGGAACCCGGCGCCCTGCCCGACGACCAGACCGCCACCGTGGCTGCCACCTGGTCCCTGTCCGTCGAACACGCCGACCGGCTCCGCCCCGTCGGCCTGGCCCGCCCCCTGCTCCAGATGGCCGCGATGCTCGACCCCAACGGCATCCCCGCCACCGTCCTCACCAGTCAGCCCGCCCTCGCGCACCTCACCGCCCACCGCACCCCCATCGGCACGGGCGGCACCCAGCCGTCCCCGGTCTCGGCCGAGGAGGCCATGGTCGCGCTGCGGGCCCTGCACCGGCTCAGCCTCATCGACCACACCCCCGACGTCCCCCACCAGGCCGTCCGCGTTCACCAGCTCATCCAGCGCGCCACCCGTGACACTCTCACCCCCGACCAGCACGACCGGCTCGCCCGCACCGCCGCCGACGCCCTGAGCGCCGCCTGGCCCGCCGTCGAACGCGACACCGCCCACGCCCAGGCCCTGCGCGCCAACACCACCGCACTCACCCGCGCTGCCGAAGACGCGCTGTACCGGCCCGCCCCCCACTGGTGCTCTTCCGCGCCGGCCGCAGCCTCGGCGAAGCCGGCCAGGTCACCGCCGCCACCACCCACTTCCATCGCATGACCGAAACGACCCACGACCGCCTCGGCCCGGACCACCCCCACACCCTGGCTGTTCGCAACAACCTCGCCCGGTCTCGGGGCGAGGCGGGAGACGCGGCCGCTGCTGCCGCCGCGTGTGAGGAGTTGCTGGCTGATGTGACGCAGGTGCTGGGCCCAGACCACCCGGACACCCTCAACACCCGCCACAACCTGGCCTACTGGCGGGGTGAGGCGGGAGATGCGGCAGGTGCGGCGGCTGCGTTCGAAGACCTGCTGGCCGACCGGCTGAGGGTCCTCGGCCCGGACCACCCGGCCACCCTGAACGCCCGCCACAACCTCGCCCACTCACGAGGCGTGGCGGGGGACGCGGCGGGTGCCGCCGCAGCCTTCGCCGAACTCCTGACCGACCGGATACGCGTCCAGGGCATCGACCACCCTGACACCCTGGCCGCCCGCCACAGCCTCGCCCGAGCGCGGGGCGCGGCGGGGGACGCGGCGGGTGCGGCGGCCGCGTTCGAAGACCTGCTGGCCGACCGGCTGAGGGTCCTCGGCCCGGACCACCCGGCCACCTTGGCCGCCCGCCACAACCTGGCCGGCTCTCGGGGTGCGGCGGGGGACGCGGCGGGTGCTGTGGCCGCATTCGAAGACCTGCTGGCCGACCGGCTGAGGGTCCTCGGCCCGGACCACCCGAGCACCCTGAACGCCCGCCACGACCTCGCCCGGTGGCAAAGGACGAGGGGAGGCGCTTCCGGCGCCGTGGCTGCGTTCGAGGAACTGCTGCCCGACCGGCTGCGCGTCCAGGGCCCCGACCACCCCGACACCCTCAACACCCGCCACAACCTCGCTCACTCACGAGGCGCGGCGGGGGACGCGGCGGGTGCTGTGGCCGCGTTCGAGGAACTGCTGCCAGACCAGGTGCGGGTGCTGGGCGCCGACCACCCGGACACCCTCAACACCCGCCACAACCTGGCCTACTGGCGGGGTGAGGCGGGTGATGCGGATGGTGCCGCCGCGTCCTTCGCCGAACTCCTGACCGACCGGATACGCGTTCAGGGGCCCGACCACCCAGCCACCCTGACGGCACACCGCGAGCTGGCCCGGTGGCGGAGTAGAGCGGGCGTTGATGAATCGTCCGATTGACGAGCAAGATCGGTAAGTGCCGGCGCTCGACCGGCGGCGGCTGCCACTAATGCCGTTCGGATACTCCCCGAACACCGGTCAGGTCCCGGAGCGCGGTGTTCAGTTCGAGCACGTTGACCCGGGGCTCGCCCATGAAGCCGAGGATCCGGCCCGTGGTGTGCTCGGCGATGAGGTTTTCGACCTGCGCCAGGGCCAGATCGTTCTTCTCGGCGACGCGGTGTGCCTGGAGCCGCGCGTACGCGGGTGAGATGTCCGGGTCGAGGCCGGAGCCGGAGGAGGTGACGGCGTCGGCCGGCACGTCGGCGGGCTCGACCTTGTAGGTGGCGGTGGAGTTGTCCTTCACCACGGCCGCCTTGGCGTCCTTCACCCACTGGATCAGCTCCTTGTTGTCGCCGGAGCGGTTGGTGGCGCCGGAGAGGATCAGGGAGTACTGGGTGTTGACGCTGTTGGTGCCGAGCCCGTTGGAGGGGCGGGGCTGGAACCATTTGAGGTCCGGGGCGGGTGACTCCTCGCCCTTCTTCAGCGGCAGGTCGTACCGCTGTCCGATGAGGGAGGAGCCGACGACCTGTCCGCCGGCGTCCTTGATCTCGGAGCCGTTGGCCTTGTCGTTGAACAGGGTCTGGGCGACGCCGGTGACGGCGAGCGGGTAGATCACTCCACAGACGAGGGTGAGGACGATCAGGGCGCGAAGCCCGGCCCCGAGTACGCGGACGGTGCTGCTGACGGTGTTGTCGGTCATGGCGGATCAGCCGATTCCGGGGATGAGGGAGAGGAGCAGGTCGATGATCTTGATGCCGATGAAGGGGGCGACCAGGCCGCCGAGTCCGTACACGCCGAGGTTGCGGCGCAGCATCCTGTCCGCACCGGCCGGGCGGTAGCGGACGCCCTTGAGGGCGAGTGGTACGAGCGCCACGATGATGAGCGCGTTGAAGATGACCGCCGAGAGGATCGCGGACTCGGGCGAGGCGAGCCCCATGATGTTGAGCTTGTCCAGCGACGGGTGGGCGACGGCGAACATGGCGGGGATGATCGCGAAGTACTTCGCCACGTCGTTGGCGATGGAGAAGGTCGTCAGCGCGCCCCGGGTGATGAGGAGTTGTTTGCCGATCTCGACGATCTCGATGAGTTTGGTGGGGTTGGAGTCGAGGTCGACCATGTTCCCGGCCTCCTTGGCGGCCGAGGTCCCGGTGTTCATCGCGACGCCGACGTCGGCTTGGGCCAGGGCGGGGGCGTCGTTGGTGCCGTCGCCGGTCATCGCCACGAGCTTGCCGCCGGCCTGCTCCCGCCTGATGAGGGCCATCTTGTCCTCGGGCGTCGCCTCGGCCAGGAAGTCGTCGACGCCCGCCTCCGCGGAGATCGCCTTCGCGGTCAGCGGGTTGTCACCCGTGATCATGACCGTCCTGATGCCCATGCGCCGCAGCTCGTCGAACCGTTCGCGCATGCCCTCCTTGACCACGTCCTTGAGATGGATCACTCCGAGGACCCGCGCGCCGTGCGCGTCTTCCACGGCCACCAGCAGCGGCGTACCGCCGGCCTGGGCAATCCGGTCGTTGAGCGCCTGCGCGTCCTCGGAGACGCCCCCGCCCCGCTCCTTCACCCAGGCGATGACGGAACCGGTCGCGCCCTTGCGGACCTTGTGCCCGTCCAGGTCGACGCCCGACATCCGGGTCTGCGCGGTGAAGGCGACCCAGTCCGCGCCGGTCAGTTCGCCCCGGGTCCGTTCCCTCAGCCCGTACGCCTCCTTGGCCAGCACCACGACGGAGCGGCCTTCGGGGGTCTCGTCGGCCAGCGAGGAGAGCTGGGCGGCGTCCGCGAGTTCGGCCCCCGTCACCCCCCGGGCCGGTACGAACTCGGCTGCCTGCCGGTTGCCCAGGGTGATCGTGCCGGTCTTGTCGAGCAGCAGCGTGGAGACATCGCCGGCCGCTTCCACCGCGCGCCCCGACATGGCCAGGACGTTGCGCTGCACCAGGCGGTCCATGCCGGCGATGCCGATCGCGGACAGCAGGGCCCCGATGGTGGTGGGGATCAGGCAGACCAACAGCGCGGCCAGCACGATCATCGACGTCTGGTCGTCGGCGCCGGCATACATCGCGAACGGCTTCAGGGTGACCACGGCGAGCAGGAAGACGATCGTGAGGGACGCCAGCAGGATGTTCAGGGCGATCTCGTTCGGCGTCTTCTGCCGGGCCGCGCCTTCCACCAGGTTGATCATGCGGTCGATGAAGGTCTCGCCCGGCTTGGTGGTGATCTTGATGACGACGCGGTCGGAGAGCACCTTGGTGCCGCCGGTGACGGCCGAGCGGTCGCCGCCGGACTCGCGGATGACCGGTGCGGACTCGCCGGTGATCGCTGACTCGTCGACGGAGGCGACGCCCTCGACCACGTCTCCGTCGCCGGGGATGACGTCCCCGGCCTCGCAGACCACGAGATCCCCGATGCGCAGGTCCGTTCCCGCGACCCGTTCCTCGTTCGGGCCGGTGATCCGGCGGGCGACGGTGCCGGTCTTGGCCTTGCGCAGGGTGTCGGCCTGCGCCTTGCCCCGGCCCTCGGCGACGGCCTCTGCCAGGTTGGCGAAGATCGTGGTCAGCCAGAGCCAGCCGGCGATCGCCCAGCCGAACCAGTTCGCGGGATCCGCCACCGCGAGCAGGGTGGTCACGACGGAGCCGACCAGGACGACGAACATCACCGGCGACTTGATCATGACGCGCGGATCGAGCTTGCGCAGTGCGTCCGGGAAGGACTTCAGGAGCTGCCCGGGATCGAACAGTCCGCCACCGACGTGGCCGGCGGCCCCGTGGCCACCGGGCTGGGGCAGGTCTCCGTGCGGAGCTCGGGCAGGGGTGGGGGTGCTCATGAGGCGAGCCCTTCGGCGAGCGGACCCAGCGCCAGGGCCGGGAAATAGGTGAGTCCGGTGATGATGAGGATCGTGCCCAGGAGCAGACCGACGAAGAGAGTCTTGTCGGTGCGCAGGGTGCCCACGGTCTCGGGCACCGGCTTCTGCTCGGCGAGCGAACCGGCCAGAGCCAGAACGAACACCATCGGCAGGAACCGGCCGAGCAGCATCGCGAGCCCGACAGTCGTGTTGAACCACTGGGTATCGGCATTGAGCCCGGCGAAGGCGGAGCCGTTGTTGTTGGCGCCCGAGGTGTAGGCGTAAAGGATTTCGGAGAAACCGTGCGCGCCCGTGTTCGTCATCGAATGGCCCGGAGTGGGCAGGGCCATCGCGACGGCGGTGAAGCCGAGCACGAGCGTCGGGGTGATGAGGATGTAGCAGGCCGCGAACGTGATCTGACGGGTGCCGATCTTCTTGCCGAGGTACTCAGGCGTACGGCCCACCATCAACCCGGCGATGAACACCGCGATGACCGCCATGACCAGCATTCCGTAGAGGCCGGATCCGACGCCGCCGGGTGCGATCTCACCGAGCTGCATGCCGAGCATCGTGATGCCGCCGCCGAAGCCGGTGTACGAGGAGTGGAACGAGTTCACCGCGCCTGTGGAGGTAAGGGTGGTGGCCACGGCGAAGAGAGAGGATCCGGCGATGCCGAAACGATTCTCCTTGCCCTCCATGGCCCCGCCGGCGATCTCGAAGGCCGGTCCCCGGTGAGCGAATTCGGTCCACATCATGAGGAGAGAGAATCCGGCCCAGATGACGGCCATCGTGCCGAGTATCGCGTACCCCTGCTTGAGCGATCCGACCATCCGGCCGAAGGTCCGCGTGAGCGCGACCGGGATCACCAGGATCAGGAATATCTCGAACAGGTTGGAAAGCCCGTTGGGGTTCTCGAAGGGGTGCGCGGAGTTCGCGTTGAAGTAGCCGCCGCCATTGGTGCCCAGTTCCTTGATGGCCTCCTGGGAGGCGACCGCGCCGCCATTCCACTGCTGCGTCCCGCCGGTGAACTGCCCGACCTCATGAATGCCGGCGAAGTTCTGGATCGCCCCGCAGGCGACCAGCACGAGCGCGCCGATCACCGAGATCGGGATCAGGATCCGCACGGTGCCGCGCACCAGGTCGGACCAGAAGTTGCCGAGCTCTCCCGTACGCGACCGGGCGAACCCCCGCACGAGGGCGACCGCGACGGCCATGCCCACAGCCGCTGAGACGAAGTTCTGTACCGCGAGGCCACCGGTCTGCACGACGTGCCCCATGGCCTGTTCACCCGAATACGACTGCCAGTTGGTGTTCGCGACGAACGAAGCGGCGGTGTTGAACGCCTGGTCCGGATCGATCGAGGAAAAGCCCAGCGAGCCGGGCAGCGATCCCTGCAGGCGTTGCATCAGATACAGGAAGAGGACACTCACCGCCGAGAAGGCGAGAACGCCGCGCAGATATGCGGGCCATCTCATTTCGGTGGACGGGTTGACGCCGATGATCCTGTATATCCACTTCTCCGGCTTGTGATGCCGCTCGGAGGAGTAGACCTTGGCCATGTAATCACCCAGTGGGCGGTACGCGAGGCCGAGGGCGACGATCATCGCTGCGAGCTGGAGCAGGCCGGCGATTTGGGGACTCATATCCGCTCTCAGAACCTCTCCGGGTCAAGGAGGGCCAGGACGAGATATCCGAGCAGGGACACGGCCACGACGAGGCCGACGATATTCTCGGCGGTCACAGCTTGGTCACCCCCCGGGCGACGAGAGCCACCAGCGCGAATACCGCGACTGTGGTGACGACGAAGGCCAGATCGGCCATCGCGAGCTCCTGATTGACGTGAGGATTTATTTCGGCCTTCTGGCCAAGGAGAGCCAATCTCCGCTTCACGTCCGGGACAAGCTGCCTTGATGTGGTCCATACGATTGCGCGGAATCCTTGACGCCCACCTGACGCGGGCGGCGGTTCGCGTCACGAACCGCCTTGCTCGACGCTACGGAACGTAGCGACCGGCAGGCGTCCGCCACCGGCACGGCGAGGAGGTCACCGGGGTGCACGTGGCCGGGCGACAGTCCCCTACACTTGCAATATTATGCAATTGGATAGTTTCGCATATGCGATGCCGGGTGAATCGGAGACGGGTGGCCCATGACGAGGAAGACAGCGGCTGACGAGCACGAGCGGTGGCTGGAGAAGGGCGTCGCGCTGCGCGCCTTCTTCTACATCTTCGGGACCCACCTGTTCGCGGGCTTCGTGTGGGTGCTCTTCTACGTGGGCCAGCACGCCCAGAAGTAGCGGCCCCGCGGCAGTGGTTACCGGCGGCGGGCGGCGTGCAGGTCGGCCAGCAGCTGGGCCTGGCCCTGGAGGACGCCGGAGAGGATGGAGCGGGCGACGCGCAGCAGCTCGGCGAGTTCGGGGCTGGCCAGGCGGTAGTACACGTTGGAGCCCTCGCGGCGGGTGAGCACGAGATTGGCCTTGCGGAGCACGGCGAGCTGCTGGGACAGGCTGGCCGCCTCGATGCCCACCTCCGCGAGCATCTCCGCGACCGCGTGCTCGCGCTCGCTCAGCAGCTCCAGGACGCGGATGCGGGTCGGGTGGCCGAGGGTTTTGAAGAACTCCGCCTTGAGCTGGTAGAGGGGTGCCTGCGTACCGCCGGGTTCGCCCGCGTTGCCCGTCGCGCCTGTACCGCGCACCTCGTCCACCCCACGCTTCTCGTGCCGGGGCGGCGATTCCGACCCGGTCTGCACAGTGTTCGACCTCCACAATTGCAGATTCCTGCAACTTCCGGAGATCGCGCCCGCCCTCCGGCCACCGGCCGGCGGGCGCTCACAGCGGAAGGGTGATCCAGATGCACTTGCCGCCCGCGTCCGCGTCACCGCGCGTGACGGCGGTGCCTCCGAGCTCCGCCGTCGTCTCCACCACCGTGGCGAGTCCGCTGCCGGGCGCGACGGCCGCGCCGACGAGGGGCGGCCGGTAGGGGTGGCGGTCATGGACGCCGAACGCGAAGACGCCGGGCCCGTGGGCGTAGGTGACCGTGATCGCCGGGGTCAGCGCGGCGGCGTGCCGGACCGCGTTGGTGACGAGCTCCGAGAGGATCAGCAGGGCCGGCCCGGTGCTCGGGTGGCGCAGGCCGACGCCGCACTCGACCAGCACCTCTTCGGCGGTCTCGCGGGCCACCCGCACCGCCGACCCCATCGCGGGCAGGGTGAGGACGTGCCGGAAGGGCATGGCCTGCGGTGGTCCGCCCGTCATCGCAGAGCCTTCCCTGTGGTGCGGGGCCGGACGGGGCCCGGCCCATTCGAGCCCGGCGGCCCGCGCACGACCAGGGCTGTGCGGACGGCCGCCCGCCCGCACAGCACCCAAGGATGTATGTAATTGCAGATTATTGCAATTCGTTGAATCCCTTCCGGCCGGTCAGCGGGGCTGCCGCACGATGAGGCGCTGCAGGACGATGAAGGCCAGCAGGAGCACGCCGATGACGATCTTGGTCCACCAGGAGCTGAGGGTGCCCTCGAACGAGATCAGCGCCTGTACGGTGCCGAGGACCAGGACCCCCGCCGTCGAACCGGCCACATAGCCCACGCCACCGGCCAGCAGGGTGCCGCCGATGACCACGGCGGCGATGACGTCCAGTTCCATGCCGACCGCGTGCAGGCCGTAGCCGGAGAGCATGTACAGCGCGAACAGCAGGCCGCCCAGGGCGGAGCAGAAGCCGCTCACCGCGTAGACGCCGACCTTGGCCCTCGTGGTGGGCAGGCCCATCAGCCGCGCCGAGGTCTCGCTGCCGCCGACCGCGTACACCGTGCGTCCGAAGCGGGTGAGGTGGAGGACGTACACCGCCGCCGCGACCACGGCCAGCGCGACGAGCACGCTGTAGGTGAGCGTGACATCGCCGGGCAGCGCGATCGTGCCGGTGGCGAATTCGCGGAAGGACGTGTTGGTGATGGACACCGACTCGACGCTGATGAGGAAGCACAGGCCCCGGGCCAGGAACATCCCCGCCAGCGTGACGATGAACGGCTGCACGTCGAAGTAGTGGATGACCAGGCCCATCAGCAGGCCGAGGACGGTCCCGGAGACGAGGACGGCGAGGACGGACAGCAGGACCGGCCAGCCCGCCCGGAGGGTGGACGCGGCGATCATGGTGGACAGCGCGGCGACGGCGCCCACCGAGAGGTCGATGCCTCCGGTGAGGATGACGAAGGTCATGCCGACGGCGAGCACGATGAGGAAGGCGTTGTCGATGAAGAGGTTCGCGACGACCTGGCCGGAGGCGAAGTCCTGGTAGCGGACCGAGCCGATACCGAAGGTCACCGCGAACACCACGACGGTGGCGACGACGGGCAGAAAGCGCTGGGGAAGACGCAGTCGTACGGACGAGAGGGCCGAAGTGCTCATCCGGCGGCCACCTTCTGGGATCGGGGTGCGGATACGGGGGGCTTGCGCCGGCCGCCGATGATCCGCGCCGTGCGCGGGGACTGCAGCAGGCATACGGCGATCACCACGACCGCCTTGAACAGCAGGGTGACGTTGGTGGGCACGCCGATGGAGTAGACGGTCGTCGTCAGCGTCTGGATGACGAGCGCTCCGACGAGGGTGCCGCCCAGCGAGTAGCGGCCGCCGGCCAGCGAGGTGCCCCCGATGACGACCGCGAGGATGGCGTCCATCTCGATCCACAGACCGGCGTTGTTGGCATCGGCGGCGCTGACGTTGGAGCTGATCATCAGGCCGGCCACACCGGCGCAGAACGCGGCGAAGACGTACACGGTCCAGGTGATCGTGCGGGAGCGGAC
This sequence comes from Streptomyces sp. NPDC041814, assembly GCF_055590565.1. Lineage (NCBI taxonomy): Bacteria > Bacillati > Actinomycetota > Actinomycetes > Kitasatosporales > Streptomycetaceae > Streptomyces > Streptomyces sp. NPDC041814. Next base: position 171,672 of record NZ_JBVJAM010000014.1, read on the forward strand.
CCCGGCGAGCTTGCTGGCCTCGGGGTTGGCACCCACCGCTTCGATCAGCATGCCGAGGGCGGTGCGGCGGGTCAGCAGGGCGACGCCGCCGAGGACCGCGAGGCTGATCAGGATCGCGATCGGCAGGACGAGGAAGCCCGCCCCGATCTTGCGGTACGCGGAGCTGTCGACGGTGACGATCTGGCCCTCCGTGAGCAGCATCGCGCCGCCGCGTCCCGCCGTCATCAGGACGAGGGTCGCGATGATCGGCTGGATGCCGAGGACGGAGACCAGGAAGCCGTTCCACAGCCCGAGCAGCACGCATACGGCCAGGGCGAGGAGGAGCGCGGTCGGCACGCCCCCGCCGTCGGCGATCCAGGTGCAGCCGATCGCGCCGGCGATCGCGGCGACCGCGCCCACGGACAGGTCGATGCCCCGGGTGGCGATGACGAGGGTCATGCCCACGGCGATGAGCATGGTCGGGGCGCCGTTGCGGAGGATGTCCACCAGGCTGCCGTACAAGTGGCCGTCCTGGATGCGGAGTTCGAAGAAGGAGTGCGTGAAGAAAACGTTGAGCAGGAGCAGGCCGGCCAGTGCGACGAGCGGCCAGAGCAGACGTCCGCGGATCACGAGGCCACCGCCGCGTCCGCGTGGGCGTCGGCCGCGATGGCCGACATGACGGCGTCCACGGAGACGTCACCGCCGGACAGTTCGGCCACCTTGTGCCGGTCCCGCAGGACCACGACCCGGTCGGACACCCGTACCACCTCCTCCAGTTCGGCGGAGATGAACAGCACCGCCATGCCCTCGGCCGCCAGTTCGGCGACCACCTTCTGAATCTGTGCCTTGGCGCCGACGTCGATGCCCCGGGTGGGCTCGTCCAGGATGAGGAGCCGGGGCCGGGTCACCAGCCACCGGGCCAGCAGCACCTTCTGCTGGTTGCCGCCCGACAGGTTGGCCATCACGGCCTCGGGGTCGGCGGGCCGGATGTCCAGCCGCTCGATGTACTCGGCCACCATCGCCTCGGCGGTGCGCCGGGGCACCGGCCTCGCCCAGCCCCGGGAGGCCTGGGTGGCAAGGATCAGGTTGTCGCGCACGCTCAGATCGGCGACGACCCCCTCGGCCTTGCGGTCCTCGGAGCAGTAGGCGACCCCCTTGGCGATGAGGGAGCGCGGACCCCGCGCCCGTACCGTCTCGCCGCCGACGGAGAGGGTGCCCGTGTCGGCGCGGTCGGCGCCGCACAGCAGCCGCGCGAGTTCGGTCCGGCCGGACCCCAGCAGCCCGGCCAGGCCGACGACCTCGCCCTCGTGGATGTCCAGGTCGAACGGCTCGATCGCACCGGCCCGGCCGAGGCCGCGCGCGGCCAGGACCGGGGCGCTGCCCGGGGCCCGCTCCTCCGAGCGGCGCTCGACCTCGGACAGCACGCCGAGCTCGCGGCCCAGCATCGCGGACACCAGCGCCATGCGGTCGAGGTCCCTCGGCAGGTACTCCCCCACCAGCGTGCCGTTGCGCAGCACCGTCATCCGGTCCGACAGCTCGTAGACCTGGTCCAGGAAGTGCGAGACGAAGAGGATCGCCACGCCCTCGTCCCGCAGCACGCGCACGATGCGGAACAGCTCCTCGACCTCGTCGCTGTCGAGACTGGAGGTCGGCTCGTCCAGGACCAGCACCCGGGCGTCCACCACGAGTGCCCGCGCGATGGCCACCAGCTGCTGCACGGCGATGGAGTGGCTGCTCAGTACGGAGCCGGGGTCGATGGCCAGACCGATGCGGGCCAGGAGCCCGGTGGCGCGGGCGCGCATGGCCCGGCCGTCGATGGCGCCCAGCCTGCGCGGTTCGTGGCCGAGCAGGATGTTCTCGGCCACCGACAGGTTCGGGCAGAGGTTGACCTCCTGGTAGACGGTGCTGATCCCGGCGGCCTGGGCCTGGCCGGGGGTGGTGAACTCGACCGGCTCGTCGTGCAGCCGGATGGTGCCGGCCGCCGGGCGGTGGACGCCGGTGAGCGCCTTGATCAGGGTGGACTTGCCCGCCCCGTTCTCACCCATGAGTGCGTGCACCTCACCGGGGAACAGGCGGAAGTCGACGCCCGCGAGCGCCTTGACGCCGGCGAACTCGACGGTGATACCGCGCATGTCGACGACCGGACTGGCGCCGGCCGCTGGGGAATCGGTCATGACCCGTGCTTTCGTCAAGGGGGGAGCGGCCCCGCCACCCGTCCCGGTGGCGGGGCCGCGGCGCCTGTCAGTACTTCCGGTCCTTGAGGACCTTGGCCGCCTGCTCCGAGGTGAAGGCGGTCTCCTCGGTGACCACGCGCTCCGGGACCTTCTCGCCCTTGACGACCTTCTTCGCCAGGTCCATCAGCTGGTCGCCGAGGAGGGGGTTGCACTCCACGATGTAGTTGATCTCGCCGTCCGCGAGGGCCTGCATCCCGGCCTTGACCGCGTCCACGGTGATGATCTTGATGTCGGTGCCGGGCTTCTTGCCGGCCGCCTTGATCGCCTCGATGGCGCCGAGGCCCATGTCGTCGTTGTGGGAGTACACGACGTTGATGTCGGGGTGCGACTTCAGCAGCGCCTCCATGACCTGCTTGCCGCCGGCCCGGGTGAAGTCACCGCTCTGCGAGGCCACGATCTTGATGTCGGACTTCCCGGCGATGGCCTCCTTGAAGCCCTTCTGCCGGTCGATGGCCGGCGCCGCGCCCGTGGTGCCCTGGATCTCCGCGACGTTGACCGGGCCCTTCGCGTTCTCGGTCAGCCACTTGCCGGCCTTGCGGCCCTCCTCGACGAAGTCGGAGCCGAGGAACGTCTTGTACAGGGACGTGTCCTCGGAGTCGACGGCCCGGTCGGTGAGGATCACCGGGATCTTCGCGCGCTTGGCCTCCAGCAGGACCGCGTCCCAGCCCGTCTCCACGACCGGGCTGAAGGCGATCACGTCGACCTTCTGCTGGATGTAGGAGCGGATGGCCTTGATCTGGTTCTCCTGCTTCTGCTGCGCGTCGGAGAACTTCAGCTCGATGCCGGCGCTCTTCGCCGACTCCCGTACCGACTTGGTGTTGGCGGTGCGCCAGCCGCTCTCCGCGCCCACCTGGGCGAAGCCCATGACCAGCTTGTCGCCGCCGGACCCCTTGGACCCGCCGCCGTCGCCGCTCCCGCAAGCCGTCAGCGTGGCCAGCGCCAGTGCGCAGCCGGCCATGGCAATTCTCTTGAACACAGCGTCGTCCTCCATCGTGAACCGTGCGTCCCTGCCGCCGACCTCTGCGATCGGGGGCCACGGGCGTCAACAGTGAGCGCTAACATTTACCGCGTCAACCCCCGGGGGAACCACAATTCAGCATCGGCGCGGACTTGTTGTGGACGAGACTGTTAGCGCTCACTATGTAGCCATCGGCCGATGGGGAGCGGCCTCGGCGGGGGCGGTGGCAGCCCGTTCTCCGGGGGGTCCGTACCTTGGCCGGGGCGTAGATTGAACGTTCAATGCGGATCACCCGCGGCCGGCGGAGCGCCGGGGCAGGGCGGTCGCCCTCAGGAGGAGATGGGTGTGGAGGACGCCACGGTGACGAGTCCGGTGGTCCGGGAACCGGCGATGACCGACGTCGCACGGCTCGCGGGCGTGTCGCATCAGACGGTGTCCCGGGTGCTCAACAGCCACCCCAACGTCCGCGAGCAGACCCGGCTGAGGGTGCTCGCGGCGGTGAAGGAGCTCGGCTACCGGCCCAACCGCGCGGCGCGCGCCCTCGTGACCGGGCGGTCGCAGCTGATCGGCGTGATCGCCCAGAACTCCACGCTGTACGGGCCCTCCTCGCTCCTGGCCGCGTTCGAGATCGCCGCCGCCCGCCAGGGATTCGCGGTGAGCGTGCACCGGGTGTCCGAGCTGGGGCCGTCCTCGATCACCGCCGCCGTCGAGCGCCACCGCGACGAGCGCGTGGCCGGGATCGTGGTCATAGCGCCCACCGCGTCGGCCGACGCCGCCCTGGCCGGGGTGCCCGCCGAGGTTCCCCTGGTCACCATCGACGGCGACCCCGAGCGCGGCGCGCCGATGGTGGCCGTCGACCAGGAACAGGGCGCGTACGAGGCCACGAAGCACCTGCTGGAGGCGGGCCACGAGACGGTGTGGCACATCTCGGGCCCGCCGGACTGGTTCGACGCGGCGGGCCGCATCCGCGGCTGGCGCCGGGCGCTCCAGGAGGCCGGGGCGGAGGTGCCTCCGGTCAGCACGGGCGACTGGTCCGCCGCCTCCGGGTACCGGACGGGGCAGATGCTGGCCCGGATGCCCGAGGTCACCGCGGTCTTCGCGGCCAACGACCACCAAGCCCTCGGCGCCCTGCGCGCCATGACCGAGCGGGGGCGTTCGGTCCCGGACCAGGTGAGCATCATCGGGTTCGACGACGTGCCCGAGTCGGCGTTCTACTCGCCGCCGCTGACCACCGTGCGCCAGGATTTCGGCGCGGTCGCCGCCACGACGCTCGACCTCCTGCTCGGCCTGATCAACGGTGCCGAGACGCAGGCCGAGCAGCCCGTCATCACCCCGGAGCTCGTCCGCCGGGAGAGCGTGCGCCCGCCCGCCGGCCGCTGAGCGGGGCGGGCGGGCAGCGGTCGTTCACGCGGCTCCGGGGTTGCCGTAGTAGGCGTCCGGGCCGTGCTTGCGGGTGAAATGGCGGTCCAGCAGGTGTCGCGGCGGCTCCACCGCGCCCAGGGCGATGGTGTGCAGGGCCATCTCCGCGACCGCCTCGCAGATGATGGCGTGCTCCAGGGACTTGGTGGCGTCGGCGCCCCAGGTGAACGGCCCGTGGTGGGCCACCAGGGCGCCGGGCACCTCCGCCGCCCGCGTGTCGTCGCGTTCCAGGAGGTCCACGATGACCTGCCCGGTGTTGTACTCGTAGTCCTTGGCGCACTGCTCGGGCGTCAGCGCGGCGGTGACCGGGACGGGCCCGTTGAAGGTGTCGGCGTGGGTGGTGCCGAGTACCGGTATCGCGCGCCTGGCCTGGGCGAAGGCGACCGCGTGGGTGGAGTGGGTGTGAGTCACCCCGCCGATCGAGGGGAAGGCCAGATAGAGGCTGCGGTGCGTCTCCGTATCGGTGGACGGGCGCAGCCGGCCCTCCACGACGCTTCCGTCGGCCAGGGAGACGACGACGAGGTCGTCGGCGTCCAGCGCGTCGTAGGAGACCCCGGACGGCTTGATGACGAAGACGCCGGCCTCCCGGTCGACTCCGCTCACGTTGCCCCAGGTGAGGGTGGCGAGCCCGGCCCGCGGGATGCGGAGGTTGGCTTCGAGCACTTCTCGGCGCAGCTCGTTCGATACGGTCCCGGCCACGGAGGGCTCCGTCCTGGTGGAGGTGTCGGCGGCGGTCACAGGCTCTGGGCCAGCCGGTGGTACGCCTGGTTCCAGCGCAGTTCGCGGGTGAAGCTCCGGATGGTGGTGTTCCGGTCGATGACGGCGAGTTCGGTGCGCAGCATCTCGGCGAGGTCTTCCAGCTCCTCGCCGCCGAGGGCGGTGGTGAGGACGGTGTGGTGCGGTGCTCCGGCCGTCAGCCACGCCTCGGTGGAGGTACGCAGGTCGGGGCTGGGCCGCCACACGGCGCGGGCGACCGGCAGTGCGGGCAGCGGCTCGGGCGGGGTGACGACGTCGATGTGGTTGGCGACGAGCCGGAAGCGGTCGCCCATGTCCGCGAGCCCGACGACCACGGCGGGGCCCGGGTCCGCGTCGAAGACCAGCCGGACCGGGTCCTCCCGGCCGCCGATGGAGAGCGGGTGGATCTCGCAGCCGGGGGTCGCCGTGGTGAGCGAGGGGCAGACCTCCAGCATGTGGGCGCCGAGGATGAGCTCCTGGCCGGGCGTGAGGTCGTAGGTGTAGTCCTCCATGAACGACGTGCCGCCGGGCAGTCCGTGGGCCATGGCCTTGAGGGTGCGCAGCAGGACGGAGGTCTTCCAGTCGCCCTCGCCGCCGAAGCCGTAGCCGTCGGCCATCAGGCGCTGGACGGCGAGCCCGGGCAGCTGGCGCAGGCCGCCGAGGTCCTCGAAGTTGGTGGTGAAGGCGCGGAAGCCGCCCTCGGTGAGGAAGGCGCGCAGCCCGGCCTCGATGCGGGCGGCGTAGCGCAGGGAGTCGTGGCGCTCGCCGCCCGGCCGCAGCTCGGGGGCGAGCGCGTAGCGGTCCTGGTACTCCTTGACGAGTGCGCTGACGGTGTCCTCGTCGGCGGCGTCGACGGCGGTGACCAGGTCGTTGACGCCGTAGGTGTTGACCGAGACGCCGAACCGCAGCTGGGCCTCGACCTTGTCGCCCTCGGTGACGGCGACGTCCCGCATGTTGTCGCCGAAACGGGCGAGTTTGAGCCCGGCGAGTTCGGCGCGGCCCACGGCGGCACGCGCCCAGCCCGCGATGCGGTCGACCACTTCGGGGGTGGTGACGTGGCCGGCGACGGTCTTGCGGGGGACGCCGAGGCGGGTCTGCACGAAGCCGAACTCACGGTCGCCGTGGGCGGCCTGGTTCAGGTTCATGAAGTCCATGTCGATGGTGGACCAGGGCAGTTGGCGGTTGGCCTGGGTGTGCAGGTGGAGCAGCGGTTTGCGCAGGGCGTCGAGTCCGGCGATCCACATCTTGGCCGGGGAGAAGGTGTGCATCCAGGCGATGAGGCCGATGCACCGGTCGTCGGCGTTCGCGTCGAGACAGACCCTGCGGATGGCTGCCGCGTCGGTGAGGACCGGCTTCCAGACCACGCGCACCGTCATCTGCGGCTGGTCCGCGAGGGTGTCGCGGATGGCCCGTGACTGTTCGGCGACCTGGGCCAGGGTCTCGTCGCCGTAGAGGGCCTGGCTGCCGGTGAGAAACCAGATCTCACGGTCGGGCTGGGCGAGCGTCATGTCGGGTGTGCTCCTCGGTTGTGCTGGGAAAGGTCCGGGCCTGCGGGGTGTCGTGCCGGTCAGCCCGTGGTGGCGGTGCGCGCCGCGTTGCGGATCCGGCGCAGGCGGTGCAGGAGGAGGTCGGCGCCGGTGCCGAAGTGGTCGTGCAGGGCGCGGTATTCGGCGAACAGCGCGTCGTAGGCGTCGGCCCGCGCCGGGTCCGGGGTGTACGCGTGCCGCTGGACGCTCCCCATCGCGGCGGCGGCGGCCCGGACGTCCGGGTGGGCGCCGGCGGCGACGGCGGCGTGGATGGCGGAGCCGAGGGCGGGCCCCTGCTCGGAGGTGCCGAGGGAGACGGGGCGGCGCAGGACGTCGGCGTAGATCTGCATCAGGAGGGCGTTCTTCTTCAGGCCGCCCGTGACGATGAACTCCTCGACGGGGATCCCGCCGGCCTCGAACGCCTCGACGATCACCCGGGTGCCGTACGCGGTGGATTCGAGGAGGGCGAGGTAGACGTCCTCGGGGCGGGTGTCGAGGGTGAGGCCCGCGACGACGCCGGAGAGGTGGTGGTCGACCAGGGTGGAGCGGTTGCCGTTCATCCAGTCGAGGGCGACCAGGCCGTGCGCCCCGACCGGCTGCCCCGCGGCCTTGCGGGTCAGGAGCTGGTGCAGGTCCTCGCCGGCGTCCCTGGCCTCGGTGCGGTAGTCGTCCGGTACGCCCTGCCGGAGCCACCAGGCGAAGATGTCGCCGACCGCGCTCTGCCCGGCCTCGTAGCCGTAGGCGCCGTCCACGATGCCGCCCTCGACCACCCCGCAGATGCCGGGGACGTCGGCGAGGGTGGCGCCGTTGAGTACGTGGCAGGTGGAGGTGCCCATGATGGCGAGCAGCCGCCCGTTCTCGACGGCTCCGGCGGCGGGGGCCGCCACATGCGCGTCGACGTTGCCCGCGGCCACGGCGATGCCCTCGGGCAGCCCGGTCCACCCCGCGGCGCGGCCGCTCAGGCCACCGACCCGGGAGCCGAGGGCCGACAGCGGGTGCGCCAGGCGGGTGGCGGGGAAGTCCGCGAAATCCGGGTGGAGTCGACCGAGATAGTCCGGCGACGGGTAGGCCCCGTCCTGGTGGATGCCCTTGTAGCCGGCGGTGCAGGTGTTGCGCGATTCGGCGCCGGTGAGCTGCCAGACGATCCAGTCGGCCGCCTCGATCCAGCGGGCGCAGGCGGCGTAGACCCCGGGGTCCTCCTCCAGCACCTGGAGAGCCTTGGCGAACTGCCACTCGGAGGAGATCCGGCCCCCGTACCGGCTGATCCACTTCTCGCCGCGGTCGTGCGCCAGGGCGTTGATGCGGTCCGCCTGCTCCTGCGCGGCATGGTGCTTCCAGAGCTTCGGCCAGGCGTGCGGGCGGTCGGACCATTCGGGGAGCAGGGCGAGCGGGATGCCCTCCGCGGTGGCCGGCAGGACCGTGCAGGCGGTGAAGTCGGTGGCGATGCCGATGACGCGGGCCGGGTCGACCCCGGCGGCCCGGACCGCGGCCGGGACGGCGGTGCGCAGCACGTCGCGCCAGTCCTCGGGGTGCTGCAACGCCCAGTCGGGGGGCAGCGGTACGCCGGTGAGCGGGAGGCGGTCCTCGATGACGGCGTGGCGGTAGTCGTGGACCGCCGAGCCGAGTTCGGCGCCGTCGCGGACCCTGACCACCACGGCGCGCCCGGAAAGGGTGCCGAAGTCCACACCGACCGTGCAGGCGTCGGGATGGTGCCGTTCGGCGGGGCCGGAAGAGGCGTGTGGCGTCACGATGCGGTCTCTCTCGTCTGGGGTGGGCGGGGCGCCAACGGCCCCCGTTGATTGTTAGCGCTCACAAACATTCGAGGCAAGGGTTGCGTGCACATTTGTCGTTCCCGGCCGACCCGGCGGCAACACCCACGAACGCGCGTACCGCGTTCAACTGGTCGAACCTGCGGGATGCGCCACATTTTTCTCCCTTTCCTCCGGTTACGGCCGCGCATCGGCACAAGAAATGACGTCGGGGCCCCTTGCACCCCCCGTATGCGAGCGCTAACAATCGAGCACCACCAAGGCCGCCGCCACTACGGGATTGTCAGGTAATGCCCATGAAGAACTTCCGAGCCGCGTCCGCCCTCGTGGCGGTGACCACCGGCTGCGCCCTGCTCCTCACCGCCTGCGGACAGAACAGCGAGGGGGGCAGTCAGGAGGAGAAGGACAAGAAGGACCTCACCATCGGCATCGCCATGCCCACCAAGTCCTCCGAGAGGTGGATCGCCGACGGCAAGAACATGACCGCGAGCCTGAAGAAGGCCGGATTCGCGACCACGCTCCAGTACGGCGAGGACGACCCCGACCAGCAGGTCGCCCAGATCGAGAACATGATCACGCAGGGCGTCGACGCGCTGGTCATCGCCGCCATCAACGGCGAGGCCCTGTCCAACGTCCTCCAGCAGGCCGCGGACGCCGACATCCCCGTGATCTCGTACGACCGGCTCATCCTGGGCTCCCCGCACGTCGACTACTACGCCTCCTTCGACAACGAGAAGGTCGGCGAGCTCCAGGGCACGTACATCGTCGACAAGCTGGGGCTGAAGAGCGGTGCGAAGAAGGGCCCGTTCAACATCGAGCTGTTCGCCGGGTCCAACGACGACAACAACACCAAGTACTTCTTCAACGGCGCCATGAAGGTGCTGAAGCCCTACTTCGACAAGAAGCAGCTGGTCGTACGCTCCAAGCAGACCCGGCTCAACCAGGTCACCACGCTGCGCTGGGACGGCGGCACCGCGCAGAAGCGCATGGACGACCTGCTGACCTCCGCGTACTCGACCGCCCACGTCGACGCGGTGCTCTCCCCGTACGACGGCATCTCGATCGGCATCCTGTCCGCCCTGAAGTCCGACGACTACGGGAGCAAGGCCAAGCCGCTCCCGGTCGTCACCGGCCAGGACGCGGAGGTCGCCTCGGTGAAGTCGATCATCGCGGGCCAGCAGACCCAGACCGTCTACAAGGACACCCGCGCCCTGGCCCAGGTCGCGGCGGACATGGTGACCGCGGTCCTCGACGGCAAGAAGCCCGAGGTCAACGACGAATCGACCTACAACAACGGCAAGAAGGTCGTGCCCGCCTTCCTGCTCGACCCGGTCAGCGTCGACAAGGCGAACTACCGCAAGGTCCTGGTCGACTCCGGCTACATCGACGCCAAGGAGCTCGGGTGACCGCCGCGCCCGAATCCCCCGCCGCGCCCGGCCCGGTCCTCGAAATGCGCTCCATCGTCAAGACGTTCCCCGGCGTCAGGGCCCTCTCCGAGGTGACCCTGTCCGTGCGGCGCGGCGAGGTGCACGCCCTGTGCGGGGAGAACGGGGCCGGCAAGTCGACGCTCATGAAGGTGCTCTCCGGCGTCCACCCGCACGGCTCCTACGAGGGCGAGATCCTCTTCGACGGCGAACCGTGCCGCTTCAAGGACATCCGGGCCAGCGAGCAGCGCGGGATCGTCATCATCCACCAGGAACTCGCGCTCGTCCCCCATCTGTCGATCGCCGAGAACGTCTTCCTGGGCAACGAGCCGGCCCGGCGCGGGATCATCGACTGGCGCGAGTCGCTGCGCCGGGCGTCCGCGCTGCTCAAGCGGGTCAGTCTGGACGATCACCCGGAGACCAGGGTCGCCGACATCGGTGTCGGCAAGCAGCAGTTGGTGGAGATCGCGAAGGCGCTGGCGAAGGACGTCCGGCTGCTGATCCTGGACGAGCCGACGGCCGCGCTCAACGACGAGGACAGCGCGAAGCTGCTGCGGCTGATGCGGGAGCTGAAGGACCAGGGCATCACCTCGATCATCATCTCGCACAAGCTGAACGAGATCGCCCGGATCGCCGACTCCGTCACCATCCTGCGCGACGGGCGGTCCATCGAGACCCTGGACGTCAACGACCCGGCCACCACCGAGGAACGCATCATCCGCGGCATGGTGGGCCGGGACCTCGACAGCCGATTCCCCGACCGCACCCCGTACACCGGCGAGAGCGACGCCCGGCCCGCCCTGGAGGTCAGGGACTGGACGGTGCGCCATCCGCTCGACCGCACCCGCAAGGTGGTCGACGGGGTCTCGCTCCAGGTCCGGCGCGGCGAGATCGTGGGCATCGCCGGGCTCATGGGCGCCGGCCGGACCGAGCTCGCGATGAGCGTCTTCGGACGCTCGTACGGGCGTTACGAGCGGGGCTCCGTGCTCAGGGACGGCCGCGAGGTGCGCACCCGTACGGTGCCCGAGGCCGTCGCCCACGGCATCGCGTACGTCACCGAGGACCGCAAGCACTACGGTCTCGACCTCGGGGACTCGGTGGGCCGCAACATCTCGCTCGCCTCGCTGGGCTCCCTCGCCCGGCGCGGCGTGGTGGACGGCCACGAGGAACGCAAGGTGGCCGAGCGGTACCGGCGCACCATGAACATCAAGACGCCGAACGTCCTCGAACCGGTCGGCCGGCTCTCCGGCGGCAACCAGCAGAAGGTCGTCCTCAGCAAGTGGATCCTCACGGGTCCGGACGTGCTCGTGCTGGACGAGCCCACCCGCGGTGTGGACGTGGGCGCCAAGTTCGAGATCTACACCGTGATCGACCGGCTCGCCGCCGAGGGCAAGGCGATCCTCTTCATCTCCTCCGAGCTGCCCGAACTGCTCGGCATGTGCGACCGCGTGTACACCATGGCCGCCGGCCGGCTGACCGGCGAGGTCGCGCGCGAGGACGCCACCCAGGAAGTGCTGATGCGGCACATGACCCAGGACACCCCCGTACCACCGGTGGCCGTCGCCGGCACCACCCCCACCGAAGGACAGCAGGCATGAGCACCGACGTCAGCACCCCCACGAAGGCCGACCCGCCCTCGGGCGGGGGCGGGGCACCACCGGCGGGAGTCCCGGTCGTCCGGGTGCTCCTGGACGGTGTACGGCGGAACATGCGCCAGTACGGCATGCTGTTCGCGCTCGGTCTGATCGTGCTCCTGTTCCAGGTCTGGACGGGGGGCGACCTGCTGCTGCCGCGCAACGTCTCCAACCTGGTGCTCCAGAACAGCTACATCCTGATCCTGGCCATCGGCATGATGATCGTCATCATCTCGGGGCACATCGACCTGTCGGTGGGCTCCCTGATGGCACTGGTCGGTGGCGTCGGAGCGGTGCTCATGGTCGAGCACCATGTCGCGTGGCCGGTCGCCGTGGTCCTCACCCTGCTCCTCGGGGCCGTGGCGGGAGCGCTCCAGGGCTTCTTCATCGCCTACGTCGGCATCCCCTCGTTCATCGTGACGCTCGCCGGCATGCTGCTGTTCCGGGGACTGACGGAGATCTTCCTCAAGGGCCAGACGCTCGGCCCGTTCCCGGAGGGCATGCAGCGCGTCGCCAACGGCTTCCTGCCCGAGGCGGGCCCGGAGACCAACTACCACAACATCACTCTGCTGCTGGGCCTCGGACTGGCCGGATACGTGGTGTTCCAGGAGCTGCGGGACCGCCGGCGGCAGCGCGAGTTCACGTTGGAGACCCTGCCGACGAGCCTGTTCGCGCTGAAGGTGACGGCACTGGTCGCCGCCGTGCTGGTCACGACGCTGCTGCTGGCGAGCTACAAGGGCGCGCCGGTGGTGCTGCTGATCCTGGCCGCGCTGCTGGTCGGCTTCGGTTACGTCATGCGGAACGCGGTCATCGGCCGCCATGTGTACGCGATCGGCGGCAACCTGCCCGCGGCGAAGCTGTCCGGGGTCAAGGACCGCAAGGTGACCTTCGCGGTCTTCCTCAACATGGGGATGCTCGCGGCGCTGGCCGGTCTCGTCTTCGCCGCGCGCTTCAACGCGGCCTCGCCGAAGGCCGGGGTCAACTTCGAACTGGAGGCCATCGCCGCCGCGTTCATCGGCGGGGCGTCGATGAGCGGCGGTGTGGGCACCGTCCTGGGGGCCATCATCGGGGGCCTGGTCCTCGGTGTGCTCAACAACGGGATGAACCTGGTCGGGGTCGGCACCGACTGGCAGCAGGTCATCAAGGGCCTGGTGCTGCTCGCGGCGGTCGGTTTCGACGTGTGGAACAAGCGGAGGGCGGGCGCCTGACCCGCCGGGAACGGCTGGTGCCACCGGTCCGGCGGCACCAGCCGTTCCCGGAACTCCATTGCGCGGATGATCAAGCTCTGCTGAGATCACCGGATGCTCGGTCTCATACTCCGCGTTCTGCCCTTCTGGGTACGCGAACCCCTGCTCATACTGGCCGGGTCCCTCTTCGGGGCGGGCATCACGATCCGCGCCGTGTACGAGTCCCAGTGGCTCATGGCGGGTCTCGGCGTGGCCCTCCTCGCCGTCACCGCGTTCCGCGTCCGTACGGTGCGCCATGCCTGGCGGGCACGCCGGAACGCGGCGGCGGCCGCCCCGGCGCCGCGGACCGGGCCGCCGGCCGGTCCCGGGCCGGCCACTGCTCCCGCGCTTGCTCCGGCCCCCGCCCCGGCGGCGCCGCAGAAGAAGGAGCCCAACGCCGCGGCGCAGGTCTTCGTGGCCGTGGCCCTGGTCGGGGCCCTCGTGGGCGCGGTATGGCTGGCTCCCCGCGTCACGGGGGACGCCACCGCCACCGCCCGGAAGCCCGCCACCTGCTCGGACCACGCCGCCGGGAAGAAGCTGCCGAAGGCGTACGCCCGGACGCCGGGCGCGGTCACCGGCGACGACCTGTGCAAGGCGCTCAACCGCTCCGACCTGGCGGACCTCCTCGGCACGCCCGGTGAGACCCCGCTCGTGGCGTACGGCAACAGCGGCACCGCGGCCCTGACCGCCGACAGGATCGCCGAACCGGAGGCCCGGGTCCAGTTCGACACGTACACCGTGGAGTTCTCCGCCACGTACAACCATCTGACGATCGCCCAGTACGCGAAGGTGCTGGCGCCCCAGACGCTGGGGCACAGGACGGACGAGGTCCTCGACCGGCCCGCGGTCTTCACCTCGGACTACCTCATGCAGTTCCGCATCGGGGGCGGGGAATCCAGCGGGCCCGCCACGGAAGGCCCCCTGGCGAGGACGCTGACCGTGGCCCTCGACCGGAAGGACCGGGGCGGCTCCTTCGACTTCACCGTGTGGAGCACGTCCGGGGCCGTCCTGCCCGACGACGACGTCATCCTGGGCATCGTGGCGAAGATCCTCCCGACGCTCCCCGGACAGCCCGGCTGAGCTGTGCGGCACGGGGCTGCTGGGCGGGGGTCACGGCCGGCCCCGGGCACGATCGGCAGGCCGGTGTCCTGGAGGACACGGCGATCGATGCGGGCCGGTCAGGCGGACGCCACCGCTTCGAAGTCGCCCGGCCGCCAGCTGCCGTCGAAGGCCGGTTCGGCGGGCCCGTAGATCCGGAAGTAGGCGAACCAGCCCCGGCCGGGCACGGTCCCCAGCCAGCTTTGCTCCTGGCCGGCGGGCGGGTTCGGGCCGACGTAGAGGTCCACGGTGCCGTCCGAGTCCGGGGCGGGCTTCTCGTACAGGGAGCGCACCGCCGCACGGCCCTGCCGGGTCACCACCTGGGAACGGGTCTCGCTGTCGTAGACGGTCAGGGACCAGAAGAGACCGGCCGGCACCGGGCCCGGGACGCGAAGCCGGTACGTACGGGAACCGTCCAGCCAGGCCCCGTCGGCGTCGCGCGCACCCAGCCAGTAGAGCGAGCCGGAGCCGGCCTTGCGGCGGAACATCGCCGGGGAGGCCACGACGGCCTGGGCGAACCAGCGGTCGCGGGCCTCGGTGTCGAGAAAGTGCTCGTCCTCGAAGTCACCGTTGGTGGGCTGGAGCCCCACCCATTCCCACCGGCGGTCCTCCCACACGGCGCGCTCCGGGCGGCGGCCGTCGAACGTGGTGGCGAGGAGGTGGTCCCGGCCGGTACGGGCCGCCCGGGCCAGGAGCTCGCGCTGCTCGGCGTCCGGGGCGAAGGGCCGCCCCTTGGCGATGCCGAGCTGGGCGAGCAGGCCGTACATCGGGCGGTACTCGTCGCGGGCCGGCTCCGCGTCCACGATCCCGTGCAGCACCTCCCAGTAGGCGAGGTTGTCCTCCCAGGCGCGGGGCGTGAGGTCGATGTCCTGGTCACAGACGTCCACGAAACGGTAGGCGTCGGCCCGCTCGGGGTGGTCCAGCGGGTACACCTTCACCTCGCGCAGGGCCGCGAGGGCCGCCTGGGGGCCGTCGACCGGCAGTCGGCGGAGCACGACGTAGACCTGCCAGGTCGGTGCGTGGGCGACGTGGTGGCCCTCGGGCACCTCGCCCTCCCAGCCAGGCGGGCAGATCAGATGACGTCCGCCCGCACCCGCGTCCGGGCCGGGCAGCCCCATGTCGGCGACCCAGCGGTGGTGGTGGTCGTCCACGAGGGCGACGTACGGGCCCGCCGGTATCTCGACGACCACCGGACCCCACGCGGCGAGGTCCAGCACCGTGCCGCCGTACGGGGTGTCGGAGTTGGGGGTGTAGATGGCGTGGCGCGGGGTCGTGTCGAGGACGATGAACGCCTCGTTGTCCCGGGCTCCGGCCGCTCGCGTGCCGCGCATCAGCGCTTCCATCGACACGTCCGGGTAGAAGAACTTGTACGCGACGAGCGCGGCGGCGAAGTCGCCCTCGGCGTAGGCGCGTCGGGTCGTCTCCGGGTCCGGGAAACCGGCGGGGGTGGCGGGCATGGGGGGCTCCTGTCCTTGAAAAGGTGTGCCGGGGGCTAGCGGGCGGGGGCTTCGAGGTGGGCGAGCGCGCGCTCCGCCGCCTTCGCGCCGCACATGCCGTGGACCCCCGCGCCCGGCGGGGTCGACGCCGAGCAGAGGTACACGCCGGGGACGCCCAGGCTGTACGGGTCGGCGGCGGCCCGGGGGCGCAGCAGGAGCTGGCGGGCGTTGTTGGCGCCGCCCGCGATGTCCCCGCCCACGTAGTTCGGGTTGTAGGAGGCCAGTTGGAGCGCGGTGCGGGAATGCGTGGCGCGGATGCGGTCGCGGAAGCCGGGGGCGAAACGTTCGATCTGGGCGGTCACCGCCTCGGTGGCGTCGCCGGTGTGGCCGTGCGGGATGTGCGCGTAGGCGTACAGCGGGTTCAGCCCGTCCCTGGAGCGTGAGGGGTCCGCGAGGTACTGCTGGCCGACCAGGGTGAACGGCCGGCGGGGCATGGTGCCGCGTGCGGTGGCGGCTTCGGCGGCCGTGATCTCCGCCGCGCCACCGCCGAGGTGGAGGGTGCCGGCCCGGCGGCAGTCCTCGTTGGTCCAGGGCACGTCCCCCTCGATCGCGTAGTCGACCTTGTGGACGGCGGGCCCGTGGCGGTACCGGGTGAGGGCGCGGCGGACCCGGGTGGGCAGCCGGTCGCCGACGATGCGGGCGGCGGCCCCCGGTGCGGTGTCGAGCAGGACGATGTCCGGGGCGGCGCCCAGCAGTTCGGTCACATGGTCCAGGCCGGTGACCGTGACGCCGGTGCGGACGGTGCCGCCCAGAGTGTCCAGCAGCCGGAGCATCGCGGTGGTGATGGCGAAGGTGCCGCCCTCCGCGACGGGCCAGCCGACGGCATGGCCCGCCGCGGCGAGCAGCATCCCGACGGACCCGCTCAGCGGGGTGTCGAGCCGGCCGAAGGCGTGTGCGGCGACGCCCAGGAACAGGGCGCGGGCCGGTTCGTCCCGCCAGTGGCGGGCGGTCCAGGTCGCCGGGGGCAGCACGCCCATGCCGAACCGGGCCAGGGCCAGAGGGTGCCGGGGCAGGTGGGGCACCGGCTGGAACACCTCGTCGGCGATCCGGGGGAAGCGGGCGGTCAGCGGGGCGAAGAGCCGCCGCCACGCCGCTCCGTCGCGGCCGAGGGAGTCCACCGTACGGGCCATGTCGCGGGAGATCACCCCGGCCCGCCCGTCGTCCAGCGGGTGGGCGAGGTCGATCCCGGGCCAGAGCCAGCGCAGGCCGAAGCGCTCAAGACCGAGCGAGGACAGGAAGGGTGAGGCCACACCGGTCGGGTGGATCGCCGCACAGTCGTCGTGCAGCAGCCCGGGCAGGGTCAGCTCCGAGGTGTGGGTGCCGCCGCCGGGCCGTTCGGCACCTTCCAGCACCGTGACGGTCAGCCCGGCCTGGGCGAGGCGGATCGCGGCGGCGAGCCCGTTGGGGCCGCTGCCCACTACAGCCGCTGTGGCCATGGTGCTCAGCCCTCCGTGACCAGGGAGCCGGTGTCCTGCGCGGGCCGCGCCCACTCCACCTGGACCGGGACGGGTCCTGCGGGCTCGGGCAGCCAGGGCTGGCGCTCGATACAGTCCGCGACCTTCCAGGTGCCGCGCTCGATCACGCCGAGAGCGGCGTCGATGACCTGGTAGCGCTGGAAGTCCTGGTGGATGGCCTGGGATTCCACCCAGACGACGGTCAGCTCGCCGGGGGCGAAGTTCAGCCGCTTCTGCAGGGCGTTGACGAGGCGGATGTCGTGCAGGTGGCCGTCGCCGAAGTTCCAGCCGGTGAGCTGGTTGCAGACGAACTCGGCCTCCCGGACGGTGTAGTCGTCGATGTCCGGCAGATGCCGCACGAGGACCGAGAACAGGCCCCGGCCCTGGCTGTGCATCGAGCGCCAGGCCAGCGGCATCTGCATGGCGACGGCGGCGGCGTCCCTCTCGTACGCCATGAGCATGTTCTGCATCTGCTCGACCTGGATGCGGGCGGGCGCCTTCACCTCGTTCAGGCGCTCCTCGCAGCCGGGGGCGAACGCCCAGGTGGCGGACGCCCAGTTGCCGGCGTACTGACGCATCGACGGCAGGAACGAGACGAGGTCCGGGCGGAAGTTGCCGAGCACGGGGAAGAACGCGAGGGCGGCGACGATCACCGGGAGCATCCAGCCCTGTGAGAAGTCCAGGACGCCGTAGCCGTCCTGGGCCGGGTAGCCGACGAAGAGGAAGACAGCGCCGAAGGCGAACAGCACGTTCCACTCCAGTGGAACCGCCAAGGGGAAGGTGGACAGGATGAAGAGGTGGAAGACCACCATCGCGCCCGCCGCGAGCACGGTCACCGTGGTGTTCGGCGAGAAGAGGAGAATCAGCGGCAGCCCCAGCTCGACGGTGGTGCCGAAGATGTGCCCCATGACCCAGGCCAGGCTGGAGGGGCGCAGGTCCCGGGGGAAGTCGCGGTAGTGCAGGCGCCGCAGCCGGACCGACGGGTTGAAGGGCGCGTTGGAGATCATCGGCGGGATGACGTTGGTGAAGTGCTTGCCGAACTTGGAGACGCCGGCGCCCATCCACACGACGACCATGAGCAGCTTCCAGGCGATGACCATGTCGGTGAAGCCGAGCGAGGCCGACAGGATGATCGCGGGCAGGTACTGCTCACCGCGCGAGCCCAGGAATATGAGGCGGTCGCGCAGACCGCACAGCACCAGCAGCACGGCGACGACGCCGTGGACGAGCGGGGACACCAGGCCGCCCGTGCTGTCGGGCACCGCCGCACCGAGACCGCCGTCGGCCTCCCCCGGCAGGACCAGTCCGACGACGAGGCTCGCCAGCAGGGCGCCGTACAACAGCACGTCCCCGACGGTCCGTTCGTCCCCGGCGGTGAAGGGGACCTTGCCCGGCCACGGGGGCAGCCGGATGGTGCCCGGCCGCAGCCAGTAGCCGACCGGGCCGGTCATCGGCTTGAAGTGCCCGGCCAGCGGCCCCCAGGAGCCCGCCAGGCCGAGCGCTTCGAGGAGCACCGTCCACAGGATGAGCTTCTGGTAGACGACGGGCTCGTCCCACCACGAGGTGAAGTCGGCGAACGTGCCGAGGTCCGAGGTGCAGCGGACGACGAGGAGTCCGCCCAGGCAGTAGAGCACGGCCACCTTGAGCACGTAGATGACGGACACGGCGCGCGGTGCGCCGAAGCCGTGCTCGGCCCAGTGGGTGCTGAGGATCCGGATGCGCTCCAGGAAGGGGCGGGCCAGCAGGGCCCTCGGGTCTTCCTGTGGTGGGTCGGGCTTGAGGAATCCCATGGTCAGGCTCCCTTGGGGGACGTGGAGACGGGGGCGGCGAGGAGGGCGCGCAGGGCAGGCTTGTCGATCTTTCCGACGGCGTTCTTCGGGAGGGCGTCCAGCACGTGCAGGGCCACCGGGTTCTTGACCTTCGTCAGGTGAGCGGCACACAGCTCGCGCAGCGCGCCGGTCTCCAGGGATCTGCCGGGGTACGCGGAGACGTAGGCGACCGGGACCTCTCCGTACACCTCGTGCGGGGCACCGACGACGGCCGCCTCCCGGACGGCGGGGTGCTGGTGGAGGACGGACTCGATCTCCTTGGGGTACAGGTTCTCGCCGCCCCGGATGATCATGTCCTTGATCCGGTCCACGATCCGGAGGTACCCGTCCGGGTCGAGAACACCCACGTCACCGGTGTGCAGCCAGCCGTCGCGCAGGGTCTCGGCGGTGGCGTCGGGGCGGCCCAGGTAGCCGCGCATGACGTTCCCGCCCCGGATGACGATCTCGCCGCGCTCCCCGGTGGGCAGCAGCCGGCCGTCCGGTGCCATGACGGCCACCTGCTGGCCGGGGAGGGCGACGCCCACGGTGCCGGCGCGCCGCGGACCGTGCAGCGGGGTGGACGTGGAGGCGCAGCTGCCCTCCGTCAGGCCGTAGCCCTCGACCACCGGGAAGCCGAAGCGGTCCTCGACGGCGGTCAGCAGTTCCTCGGAGGCGGGCGCGGCCCCGCAGACCGCGACCCTCACGGAGGAGGTGTCGGCCGTCGGCTCCTCCGGCAGCCCGACGAGATGGGCGTAGATGGTGGGAACGGCGGAGAAGAACGTGGGGCGCAACCGTTCCACGGCGGCGAGGAAGTCCGCCGGGTGGAACCGGCTGAGGACGGAGAGCCGCCCGCCGGCGCGCAGGGTGCTGAGGAAGCTGACACAGATGGCGTTCACATGGAACAGCGGCAGCACCAGCAGGCAGTGGTCGGTCTCGGTGATCTCCAGCGCGGCCGAGATCGACGCGACCATCGCGTCGATGTTGGCGTGGTCGAGGATGACGCCTTTGGGGCGGCCGGTCGAACCGCTGGTGTAGATCAGCAGGGCGACGTCGTCCGGGGCGGTGGCGGCCTCCGGGAGCGTGCGGGTCCCGGGAGCGCGGCGCAGATCGTCCACGGCGAGTGCGGGCCTGCCGCCGTCGGGCGCACCCGGACCGGCGTTGACGACGAGCGCGGCGCCCGAGTCGGTGATCTGGTAGTCCGCCTCGGCGGCGGTGAACACGGGGTTGACCGGTGTGGCGATGGCCCCGAGCCGCCAGGCGGCGGCCAGGCAGACCAGGAGCTCGACACGGTTCGGCAGCATGATCGCGACCACCGTGCCGTGGTCGACGCCGTGCTCGGCGAACTGCTCCGCCACGGCTTCGACGCGGGCGGCGAACTCCGCGTAGCTGAGTTCCTGGTGCTCGTCACCCACGCACGGCCGACCGTCGAAGGCGGCCGGCCGGTGCCAGGGCAGGTGGGTCAGGGGCATGGTGAGGAATGCCTTTCGGGGCAGGGTCGCGTGGCCCTGGACGGGTGGGCCGGAAGTCGGTCGGCGCGTGCGGGCCGGGTCAGAAGAGCGACGCGTCCAGGCCGCCGTCGAGGAGGAGGCCCGAGCCGTTGCAGAAGGACGAACGGTCGCCGGCCAGGAAGAGCACGGCCTCGGCGACCTCCTCGACCGTGCCGAGCCGGCCCTGCTTCTGGTCCATGAGCGCGGCGAATCCGCCGGAGGGGAGACCGAGTTGCCGCTCGAACGTGTCGACGGACCCGGTCACCATGCCGGTGCCGACGAAGCCGGGCAGCACCGCGTTGACGCGCACGTTGTGGGGGCGCAGTTCGGTGGCCGCGGTCTTGGTGAGGTTGACGACGGCCGCCTTCGACGCGGCGTAATGGGCGATCAGAGGGGTGCCGGCGGTCGCGGTGACCGAGCCGAGGGTGACGATGCTGCCGCCACCCGCGGCGATGATCGCGGGGGCCGCGTAGCGGATGGAGAGGAAGACGCCGTCGAGGTTGACGGAGGTGACCTCGCGCCACGCGGTCAGGTCCATGCCGATGATGGGCGACGGCCGGGCGACCCCGGCGTTGGGGACCATGATGTGAAGGGCTCCGAACCGCTCGACCGCCGCGTCCACCAGGGCCTTGACCTGCTCCTCCTCGCGTACGTCGCAGGCGACGGCCACCGAGCCGGGGATCCGCTCGGACGCCTCCTTGATCGCTGCCTCGTCGATGTCGGAGACGACGACGTTCGCGCCCTCTTCGGCGAAGCGGCGGGCGATGGCGAAGCCGATGCCGTTAGCGGCGCCGGTCACGACGGCGGTCCGGCCGGCCAGGTCCTGGTGCATGGGAGGGCCCTCCTCAGTGGCGTTCAGTGGTGTGCACCGAAAGCTAGAGGCGGGGGACGGGCGAGGTCCCTGTACCGGGAACACAAAGGTTGGCGGGCTCTTCGTGCGCGGGGGTCCAAGCGGGGGCGCCCGCGCACCGGCGCACGGCTCAGGCGGCCTCGGGGGCAAGGATCGCGTTGGCGGGCTATTCGTGCGCGGGGGTCCAAGCGGGGGCGCCCGCGCACCGGCGCACGGCTCAGGCGGCCTCGGGGGCAAGGACCGCGTCGCCCAGCCACTCGCAGGCGATGAGGGCCAGTTCGAGGTCCAGCCGGTCCTCGCCGAGCGGGCGGCCCCGCTCCTCCAGGGCCCGGTCCACGCGGTACTTCACGGTGTTCTTGTGCAGGTGGGTCCGCTCAGCGGTGGCCACGTAGCTGCCCTTCTCCGTGACGAACGCCAGCAGCGTGCCCCGCAGCCGGGCGGCCGCCTCGGTGTCGGCACCCAGCCCTCCGAGGGCGTCGCGGACGAGGCGCCGGGTCGCGCCCAGGTCGGCGGAGAGCATGGCGGCGGCGCGTACCCCGGGGTCGGTGTACGCGGTCACCGCGCGGGCCCGGTCGCCCGCGGCCATGGCCACGCTGCGGGCACGGAGCGCTTCGAGGTGGGACAGCCGGAAGCCTTCGGCGCCCGACGATGGCGTGCCGAGCGCGACCCGCAGGCCCGTACCGGCCGCCGTGACCCGGCGCTGGATCTCGGCCAGGTCGGGGAGTTCGTCGCCGTGCCCGAGCGGGATCCAGCCCCAGCTCCCGGCGCCGTCATTGCGGCCGAGGAGCGGCTGCCCCCTGCTTCCGGCGGCCGCCGCGACCTCCGCGAGCAGGGCCTCGCAGTGGTGCAGCTCCTGGGTGGAGGTCCGCCGGTCGGCGCCCCAGATCACGACGCCGAGGTGGCGCCGGCCGAGCGCGTAGCCGAGGGCCGCCTCGGCGGCGGCGGGTCTGACGGACTCGCCGGCGAGCAGGGAGGTGATCATGGCCGCCCGCACGGTGCCCCGGTTGGCGAGGTAGCGCTCGCGCTCGGCCTCGTAGACGTGGACGACCCGTTCGGAGACGCGGTCGATGTAGCGGAACGTGAGCCGGGTGAACGTCCGCCCGGCGGCGTGGGCGACGGCCGGGTCCGGTTCCTCGGCGGCGATCCAGTCGAAGGCCCAGTCGAGCACGTACTCCTGGGCGAGCCGGTAGGCGCGGATCAGGGCGGTGGACGAGGTGCCGTGCCTGGCGAGCCTGCGGGCGTACTCCTCGGCGGCGGAGGGGGCGGTGAGGTCCTCCTCGGGGATGCCGTACCGCATCACCTCCGTGAGGGTCTCCAGGTTGCTCTCGGTGCTGCCGTAGAGGAGTTCCAGGAGGCGCGGGTCGCTCTGCAGTTCGGTGACCTTGGCGGCCAGTTCGGCCTGGAGCCGCGCGGTCAGCTCGGGCAGGTGCGCCCGCAGGTACTCGGCCAGCGCCACGACGCGTGCCTCGGCGAGCCGCGCGGTCTGGCCGGCGGTGGGGGGCCGGGTCACGGCGTACCTCCGTACGTGCTTGCTGCCCCGCACGGCGCTGCGCGAGGGCGCCCATCCTGACAGAGCGGCCCGCCCGGTCACAATGACCGAACGGGCTGCACTCGGGACATCACCGCAGGTGACAGGCGTGTCCGGGCCGGACGGGGCCTCAGAACAGGCTCGCGGTCAGCCCTCCGTCGATCAGGTAGTGGGCGCCGGTGATGAAGCGGGCGTCGTCCGACGCCAGGAACGCGACCAGCCCGGCGACCTCTTCGGGCGTGCCGGGCCGGCCCTGGCGGGCGTTGATCAGATCGTGGAACGGGACCGGCGAGACGGCATCGATGGGGTCGGCCAAGCGGTCCGCCATCTCGGTGGAGACGATGCCGGGGCACACCGCGTTCACGGTGATCCCCGCCTGCCGGAGCTCCATCGCGGCGGACTCGGTGAACCGGAGGATGGCGCCCTTGGAGGCGCAGTACGCGCTGAGCAGGGGGCCGCCCGCGACGCCCGCGACGGAGCCGAGGTTGACGATCGCGGCCCTGCCGGAGGCAGCCAGCGCCGGGATCGCTGCCTGGGTGACCCGGAAGGTGCCACCGGCGTTGACGTCCAGGACGCGCATGAACTCCTCGTCCGTCAGCTCCGTGACGGGCTTGGCGATCTCGATGCCGGCGTTGTTCACGAGCAGGTCGAGGCCGCCGAGCGCTTCGACGGCCGCGGCGACGGCACCCCGGGCGTCGGCAGCGGAGCGCACGTCGCAGCGGATGCCGATGGTATCCCCGCCCAGTTCCTTGGCGGTGGTCTTCGCCCCCTCCTCGTTCATGTCGGCGAGCGCCACGCGGGCGCCTGCCGCGACGAGGCGGGCGGCGATGGCGCGCCCGATCCCCTGCGCTCCGCCGGTGACCAGTGCGCGGCGTCCGGTCAGATCTGTCATGGGGGACCTCCTGGGGGTGGGTGAACGGGTGACGGGTGGCGGCCACGCTAGGGACCGGGCGGCCGGGCCGTCTTGGCGCCCGCGCACGACATTCCGGCGGTCTTTCGTCTCCCCGCACCAGTCCTTGTCCGGGCGCCCCCGGCCTACGTTGCGCCGAGGCGGGCAACGAGGCCCGGCGCCGGGTGTCCCCCGCCCCGGTTTCGTCTTCCGGCTGGAGCCGCATCCGTGAACTCACCGATCATCTCGGCATTTCTGCCCGCGGCCGTGGCGCTCGTCATGGTCGGGCTCGGGCTGTCGCTGACCATCCAGGACTTCGTCAACGTGAAGGCGCACCGCCGGGCGGCCGCGGTCACCATGGCACTGCAACTGGTGGTGCTGCCGACGCTGTGCTTCGCCCTCGTCGTCGCGCTGCGCGTGCCACCGGTCCTCGCCGCCGGAATGATGCTGCTGTCCGCGTCGCCGGGCGGCACCGTCTCCAGCCTGTTCAGCCATCTCTTCGGTGGGGACGTCGCCCTCAACATCACGCTGACCGCCGTGAATTCGGTGATCGCGGTCGTCTCGATCCCGGTGGTCACCAACCTGGCCCTGCACTACTTCCACCCGGATCTCGGCACCGGACAGGTCTCGCTCCAGTTCGGCAAGATGACGGAGGTGTTCGCGATCGTGCTGGTGCCCGTGGCACTGGGCATGGCGCTGCGCCACTTCCGCCCGTCCCTGGCCTCGGTGCTCGACCGGCCGGTACGGCTCTGCTCGTCGGCCGTCCTGGTCCTCGCGGTCCTCGGCTCCGCCTGGTCGGAGCGTGCGCGCCTCCCGCACTACATCGTCGACGTCGGCCCGGCCGTGGTGGCGTTTTGCGCGCTGAGCCTCACCCTGGGCTTCGTCGTGCCCCGCGCGGTGCGGGTGGGGCGCCGTCAGGCCGTCGCGGCGTCCTTCGAGATCGGCGCGCACAACGCGACGCTGGCCATCACCATCGCCGTGAGCGTCCTGGACAGCAGCACCCTGGCCGTACCGGCGGCGGTGTACGGGCTGCTGATGATCCCCGGCGCCGCTCTCTTCGGGTGGGCGCTGACCCACCGCGGTGAGCCGACACCGGCTCCGGTCGTACAGCGCGGGTGACCGAAACCCTCACCTGGCCCGATTACTGTCAATTAATCCGATACATCCCCGCGCAGCACCGAAGGAGCCCGCCCGTGACGCCCTCCCCCGACCGCTACGAGCATCTGGCCGCCCTGCCGTTCAGCGGCGGCAACCCCACCGAGGAGACCGCGCGCACGCTGACGGATGAGCTGTTCTTCCAGCGGGCACTGCAGGCGTACCTGTGGGCGCTGCCGACCGTCAACGCCTGCGCCATGCGCGACGGACTGGGCGAGGCGTTCGGGCGCGGCTACCAGGTGATGTCGGTGTTCGAGAAACGACTCGGGCCGCGGACGCTGATCACCACCCCGAACTGCGACGTCATCTACGGCATGTGCTTCGCGAACCTCGCGGAGACCGGACCCCTGGTGGTCGAGGCCCCGCCCGGCATCCAGGGCCTGGTGGACGACTTCTGGCACCGCCCGCTGACCGGCCCGCGCATCGACGGCGTGCAGTTCCTCGGCGACATCGGGCTGCCCGGCCCCGACCGGGGCAACGGCGGCCGCTATCTGGTCGTCCCCGAGGACCTTGAGCCGGAGGGGCCCGGCGCGTGGGACGACTTCTTCGTCTACCGCAGCCGCACGGACAACATCTACTTCCTGCTGCGCGGCTTCTTCTCCTCGGTCGACGATCTGTCGCCCGGCGTCGAGTCGATCGAGGGCATCCGGCTGCACCCGCTGCGCGGGGAAGCGATGCCCATGCACTTCGCGCACGCCTCGGACACCCCGGCGGACGCGCTGTACCCGCGCGACTTCACGTTCTTCGAGACGCTGAACGCGTTCGTGCAGGCCGACCGCACGGACCGGGTGGACCCCTATATGCACGGTGTGCTGGCCGCCCTGGGCATCCGCAAGGGCGGGACGTTCGACCCGGCGCCCCGGCAGCGGGAACTCCTGGACCTGGCGGCCCGGACCGCGTGGAAGACGGCCAAGACGATCGCCACCGGCTTCGACCGCGAGGACGACGCCCTGTGGTGGGAGGACCGGCAATGGGTCGCCCACGCCAAGACCGCCCAGGACGACTTCTGGCACACCCTCCTCGACGAGGAGTTCCGTACGCGGGCGACCGGCCACACCGATGTGAACGCCAAGGCGCACATGTTCGTCAACCACTACTCGATCAGTACCGGCATGATGAGCTCCGTCGTCGGCTTCGGCGCCAAGTACGCTGCGGCGTACCGCGATCACGCGGGCGACCTCCTCGCCGGTGAGCACACCTACCGCATCGACCTGCCCGCCGACCCACCGGCCCGGCTCTTCTGGTCGCTCACGCTGTACGACGCCGAGACGGCCGCCGAGGTCGACGCCGAGGGCCAGACCTTCTCGTCACTGAACGGCATGAACGACCTCGGCTTCAACGAGGACGGCTCCCTCACCCTCCACATCGGCCCGGACCGCCCGCGGGAGGCCCGGAACTGGATCAGGACCGTCCCCGGCCGCGGCTGGTTCTCCCTCATCCGCTGGTACGGCCCCGAGCAGGCGTTCTTCGACCGCCGTTACAAGCCCGGCGACTTCGTCAGGACCGAGGGCTGAGCCGAGGCGGCGGCGGGTCCACGGCCGCCGCCGCTTTGAAATTTTGCCCAGCCTGCAAAATTGCATAGCATGCACCTTCATGAGCGACGACCCGCCCCTCGGGCTGCGTGAACGCAAGAAGCGCGCCACGCGTGACGCCCTGGCGGGCGCGGCCCTGCGCATGGCCGCCGACCGCGGCTTCGAGCACGTGACCGTGGAAGCGGTCACGGACGCCGTCGGGGTCTCCGTGCGCACGTTCTTCAACTACTTCCCGTGCCTGGAGGACGCGATCACGCGTCCCGTCCAGGAGACCGCGGAACGGACCCGGCGGGCCGTGCTCAACGCCCCGGAGCATCTGACCGCGCTCGACGCCCTCAGCGAGGCCATCGCCCAGGAACTCGCCTCCATCGAGGAGGACCACGAGCGCTGGGAACTCCAGTTGGAGGTGCTGAAGAAGAGCCCGGCCCTGCTCCCCAACTTCCTGGCCGCCCGGGGTGCCGACGAGACCGCCATGGTCGCCGTCGTCGCCGAACGCCTCGGCCAGGACCCCGAGACCGACCTGTATCCCCGGCTCCTCTCACACGCGGCCCTCGCCGCCGTGCGGGCCGCCGTCGAGGTCTGGGTGGCCACGGGCCGTACCCGTACCTTCCAGAGCCTGTACCGCGAGGCGTTCGCCTCGCTGGCCGCCGGGCTGAAGGGCTGAGCCGCCCACCGCACCACCCTCCGCGCCGCGCCGCTGGGCGCGGAGCCAGTCACCAGAGAATGAGGAACGTCAGCCGATGACCGCTGCCGTCACACCCGAAACCGGCGCCGCCGGTCCGACCGAGGGGTCCGCGTCAGGCATGACGCGGCGCCAGATACTCCAGGCCATGTCGGGCCTGATGGCCGGCATGTTCGTCGCCATCCTGGCCTCCACGGTCGTCTCCAACGCCCTGCCCCGGATCATCGCCGACCTGCACGGCACCCAGTCCTCGTACACCTGGGTCGTCACGGCCGAACTGCTCGCCATGACAGCGACCGTCCCGATCTGGGGCAAGCTCTCCGACCTGTACGACAAGAAGCTGCTCATCCAGCTCTCGCTGTCGATGTTCGTCGTCGGCTCACTGGTCGCGGGCTTCTCGCACAGCGTCGGGCTGCTCATCGTCAGCCGTGTCGTGCAGGGCATCGGCGCGGGCGGTCTCACCGCCCTCGCCCAGGTCGTGATGGCGGCGATCATCCCGCCGCGCGAACTCGGCCGCTACTCCGGCATCTTCGGTGCCGTCTTCGCCGTCGGCACGGTCGCCGGGCCGCTGATCGGCGGCGTCCTCGTCGACACCTCCTGGCTGGGCTGGCGCTGGTGCTTCTTCATCGGCGTGCCGTTCGCGCTGCTCGCGATCGTGCTGCTCCAGCTGACCCTGAAGCTGCCCACGATCCGCCGTGAGGTGAAGATCGACTACGTCGGTGCCGTCCTCATCATGAGCGGCGTCAGCTCGCTGCTGCTGTGGGTGACCCTCGCGGGCAACCGCTTCGACTGGGCGTCCTGGCAGACCGCCGCGCTCGTCTCCGCCGGTGTGGTCCTGCTGGCGACTGCGGTCTGGGTCGAGTCCCGGGTGGCGGAGCCGATCATCCCGCTGGACATCTTCCGCAACCGCACCGTCGCGCTGACGACCGTGGCGAGCCTGCTGGTCGGTGTCGCCATGTTCGGCGGCACGGTGTTCCTCTCGCAGTACTTCCAGATCTCGCTGGGCAAGTCCCCGACCACCGCGGGCCTGATGAGCCTGCCGATGATCCTCGGTCTGATGATCTCGACCACCGTCGCCGGCCAGATCATCTCCGCCCGGGGCAAGTGGAAGGGCTTCCTCATCGCGGGCGGCGTCATCATGACCGCGGGCATGGGGCTGCTCTCCACGATCGGCGCCGACTCCTCGTTCGGCCTGCTCAGCGTCTACATGGTGGTCCTCGGCGTCGGCGTCGGCATGCTGATGCAGAACCTCGTGCTGGCCGCCCAGAACGACGTGCCCGCCTCCGAACTCGGCGCGGCCACCTCGGTCCTGTCGTTCTTCCGCAGCCTCGGCGGCGCCATCGGTACGAGCGCCCTGGGCGCGGTCCTCGGCCACCGGGTGACCCAGGAGCTGGAGAAGGGCTTCGGCGGGGCGGCCGGCGGCGGGACCGGCGGCGGCGTCCCCGAGCTCAGCAAGCTGCCTGAGCCGGCGCGCGTCATCGTGGAGAACGCGTACGGCGTCGCCACCGCCGACGTCTTCCTGATCGGCGCCCCCTTCGCGTTCCTGGCGCTCATCGCGGTGCTCTTCATCAAGGAGAAGCCGCTGCGCACCCAGAGCGGCATGGAGCGCCTGGCGGAGGAGACTGCGGCGGCCCGGCCCGCCGCGACCACGACGCACTGATCACGACCGTCCGGGGCCCGCACGGGCCCCGGACGGCTTGCGCACCGCACCACCTGCCATGGTGTCGGGATGACAGACCCCGCCGCCTCGCCCACCGACGCGTTCCCCGGCCAGTTCGCCCGCACCCGCCGCTTCTCGCTGGGCGTGCCCCGGCAGTTCACCGTCTCCCCCGACGGCGAGCGGGTCCTCTTCGTCCGGGGCACGTCGGGCACCGACCCGGTCAGCCGGCTCTCGGTGTACGAGAGGGGCACGGAGCGGCTGCTCGCCGACCCGCTCGGACCTGGCTTCGCGGAAGCGGCGCCCGGCGACATCCCGGCGGAGGAACGGGCCCGGCGCGAACGCGCTCACGAGACCTCCTCCGGCGTCGTCTCGTATGCCACCGACGCCTCGGTGCGCCTGGCGGCCTTCGCCCTGGCGGGCGCCCTCTGGCTCGTCTTCACGGACGGCTCCGTGCCCCGCCGGCTGCCGACGGCCGGCCCCGCCGTGGACCCCCGCCCCTCCCCCGACGGCTCGCTGATCGCGTACGTCTCCGGCGGCGCGCTGCGCACAGTACGGGCGGACGGCACGGACGACCGCGCGCTCGCCGGACCCGACGGCGACCCCATCACGTACGGCCTGTCCGACTACGTGTCGCAGGAGTCCATCGGCCGTACGCGCGGCTACTGGTGGTCCCCCCGCGGCGACGCCCTCCTGGTCGCCCGCACCGACACCTCCGGCGTCCGGCGCCGCTACCTCACCGACCCCGCGCACCCCGGGCGCCCGCCCCGCGAGCTGGCGTACCCGGCCGCCGGGACGCCCAACGCGAAGGTCTCGCTGCACCTCGTACGGCTCTCCGGGAAGCGCACCGCCGTCCGGCTTCCCGACGCGGCGGGCGACGGGCACCCCGAAGCCGCCTGGACGGACCGGGCGTTCGAGTACGTGGTGGCGGCGGACTGGGACGACCGGGGGCCCCTGGTCTCCGTACAGACCCGGGACCAGCGCTCCGTGCACGTCCTTGCGGTGGACGGGGCGACCGGGGAGACCAGGACCGTGCACCGCGCCCACGACCCCGCCTGGGTGGCCCTGCGCCCGGGCACCCCGCTGCGCCTGCCGTCCGGCGCGCTCGTCGTGCCCGCACGCCCCGGCGGCGACACCCAGGGCCTGAGCATCGGTGGTACCGCGACGCCCCCGGGCCTGGAGGTGCGCGAGGTGCTCGGGGCGGTGGACGGCCGGGTGTACTTCACGGGCGGCGACGAGCCCACGGAGGTCCACGTCTGGTCGTACGACACGGCCGGGGGCGATCTGGCCCGGGTCTCCCACGCGCCCGGGGTGCACACCGCCGCGGTCGGCGGCCCGGTCGTGGTCCTCGACAGCCGGACGCCGGACGGCCATACGGTGGCCGTGCTGCGGGACGGCGCGGAGGCGGGCCGGATCGCCGTCCTGGCCGAGGAACCGCTCGTCACCCCGCGCCCGCTGGCCCTGAGCCTCGGCCCGCGCGAGCTGCGCAGCCGCCTCTACCTGCCGTCCTGGCACGGGCCCGGCGACGGACCGCTCCCGGTGCTGCTGAGCCCGTACGCCGGTCACGGCATGCAGGTCGTGCTGAAGGTGCGGACGTGGTGGACGGCGGTGGCGCAGTGGTTCGCGGAGCAGGGGTTCGCGGTCCTCGTCACGGACGGGCGGGGGACGCCGGGGCGGGGCGAGGCGTGGGAGAAGTCGGTGCACGGCGACCGGCTGACGGCCGTGCTGGAGGACCAGATCGACGCCCTGCACACGGTGGCCGCCGACCGTCCCGAGCTGGACCTGACGCGGGTGGCGATGCGCGGCTGGTCGTTCAGCGGGTACCTCGCGGCGGCGGCGGTGCTCCGGCATCCGGAGGTCTTCCACGCGGCGGTGGCGGGCGCGGCCCCGGTGGACCGGCGGCTGTACGACACCCACTGGGAGGAGCGCTTCCTGGGCGATCCGGACGTGCTGCCGGAGAACTACGACCGCAATTCGCTGCTGTCGGAGGCCGCGTCGCTGACCCGTCCGCTGATGCTGGTGCACGGGCTCGGCGACGACAACGTCACCGTGGCGCACACCCTGCGCCTCTCCTCGGCCCTGCTCGCCGCGGGCCGCCCGCACACGGTGCTGCCGCTGTCCGGGACCGGTCACCTGGTGGGCCGGGACCGCACGGCGAGCGGGCTGCTGCTGCTTGAGCGGGACTTCCTGCGGAGGTCGTTGGGGGTCTGAGGGCGCGCCCCGTCACTCCATGGGGTCGTCCAGTCCCCGACCCGCCTCGCGCAGCGCGGCGACCGCCGCCCGGACCGAGGGCCGCCGGTCCGCGTCCGTCCGCCACACCGCGTGGACATGGCGGCGCATCCGCTGGCGCACCGGCACCAGCCGTACCCCGTCGGGCACCGGCCCCCGTCCCAGCCGGGGTGCCACGCACACGCCCATCCCGGCGGCGATCAGGGCGAGTTGCGTGTGGTGCTCGCCCGCGAGGTGGGCGATGCGCGGTTCGATGCCCTTGGAGCGGAGCGTGAACATCAGCCAGTCGTAACAGAATTCGCCCTCGGGCCAGGACACCCAGTCGTCGTCCGCGAAGTCCTCCAGGTCCACTTCGGAGCGGCCCGCGAGCCGGTGGTCGGCCGGCATGGCGATGTCCGGGGCGTCGTCCAGCAGTTCCGCCCGGGTCAGGCCGCCGGGCACCGGGAGCCGCTTGTTGCTCCAGTCCAGGACCACCGCGAGATCGATGTCGCCCCGGAGCACCGCCCGGATGCCGGCCTCCGGCTCCAGTTCCAGGGTGCGCACCCGCAGTTCGGGATGGCCTGCGCGCAGGGCGAGCAGCGTGGCGGGGAAGAGGCCGCGCGCGGCCGTGGGGAACGCGCCGAGCCGGATCTCCCCGACGACCTCGCCGCGCTGGGCCTCGATGTCGGACTGGGCCAGCTCGACCTGCGAGAGGATGCGGGCCGCGTGGTCGGCGAGCAGCCGGCCCGCGTCGGTGAGACGCACTCCGCGCCCGTTCCTGGCGAGGAGCTGCTGGCCGACCTCCCGCTCCAGCTTCGCCATCTGCTGCGAGACGGCCGACGTCGTGACGTGCAGCCCTTCGGCGGCGCCGCTGACCGAACCGAGCCTGGCCAGGGCATCGAGGGTGCGCAGGCGCTCCAGGTTCAACATGTAAGCGATGCTACGCGAATCAACGCACAAAATCTCACTTGTGCTACGAGGTGGAAGCGGCGATCGTTGTCACCATGAGCGCCCCGACCGCCCCGGACATCAGCCGAGAGCCGCACCCGGCCCCGCCCGCACCGCCGCCCTCCGCCGACGCCCCCGCTCCCGCCCGGCGACCGGCCGTGGACTGGCGGCTGCGTTTCGCGGCACTCTCGCTGATCTGGGGGTTCAGCTTCCTCCTGATCAAGGTGGGGACCGACGCGTACGCCCCGTTCCAGGTGACCCTGGGGCGGCTCCTGTCGGGCACGGCGGTCCTCGCGGTGGTCATGGTGGTGAAGCGGGAGCGGCTGCCGCGTTCCGCCCGGACCTGGGGCCATCTGGCGGTGGCGGCGTTCTTCCTCAACGCCCTGCCGTTCTCCCTGTTCGCCTACGCCGAGCTGTCCATCCCGTCGACACTGGCGGGCATCTGCAACGCGACCTCGCCGCTGTGGGGCATGGCGCTCTCGCTCGTCGCCCTGTCGGAGGACCGGCCGACCCGCCGCCGCGTCGCCGGTCTCGGCCTCGGCTTCCTCGGCGTGCTGACAGTGCTCGGCGCCTGGCAGGGCTTCTCCGGGCTGGACTTCAGCGGCACGGCGATGGCCCTCCTGGCCTCGCTGAGCTACCCGGTCGGCTGGATCTACGTACGCCGCACGCTGGCCGGCAGCGGCGCGTCGACCCTCGCGCTCACCGGCAGCCAGCTCTTCCTGGGCACCGTGCAACTCGCGGTCGTCACCCCGCTGTTCACCACCGTGCCGGACGGCTTCCCGGTCCTGCCCACCCTGGCGGTCGTCGCGCTCGGGGCGCTGGGCACCGGGCTGGCGGTGCTGCTCCAGTACGGCCTGGTCAACGAGGTCGGGCCGACGACCGCGCAGATGGTCACCTACTTCATCCCGGTCATCGCCACGGCGGCCGGAGTGGCCGTGCTCGGCGAGCGGCTGAGCTGGAACACCCCGGTCGGCGCACTCATCGTCCTGGCCGGGGCAGCGCTCACCCAGAGCAGACGGCGTGTCCGGCGTCAGCCGTAGCTCAGCGGACTCGCCGGGCCCGCCGCCCGCGCCACGGCGTCGGCCAGCGCTCCGATGTCGGCGTCGGTGAGCGGGGAGACGGTGATCCGGACCGCCTGGGGCGCGGCGATACGGAACCGGGCCCCGGGCGCCACCGCCCAGCCCGCCTGCAACAGCCGGGCCACCGCCCCCGTCTCGTCGCTCACCGGCACCCACACGTTCATCCCGCTGCGGCCGTACGCCGCCACGCCGCGCACCGCCAGCGCCCGGACGAGGGCGTCCCGGCGGCGGGCATAGGACCGGGCCACCTCACGCGAGTCCACTGCGCCGGTGCTCCACAGGTGCACCACGGTCCGTTGCAGCAGCCGGCTGACCCAGCCGGGCCCGAGCCGCTGACGGCCGGCCACCCGGTCCACCGTGACCGCGTCCCCGGTCAGCACCGCGACCCGCAGGTCCGGCCCGTACGCCTTGGCCACGGAACGGACGAAGGCCCACCGGCCGGTGGCCCCGGCCAACGGGTGCAGCGGCTGGTCCACGATGGCGTGGCCGTGGTCGTCCTCGATGAGCAGGACGTCCGGGTGCCTGGCGAGGACCGCCCGCAGCCGCCCCGCCCGGTCCTCGGAGACCGTGGCCCCGGTCGGGTTCTGCGCCCGGTCCGTGATCACGACGGCCCGCGCGCCCGCCTGGAGCGCCGCTTCGAGCGCGTCCGGCAACGGCCCGTCCTCGTCCAGCGCCATCGGCACGGGCCGCATGCCGAGGGCGGGCACCAGGTCCAGGAGTCCGCCCCAGCCGGGGTCCTCGACCGCGACCCGGTCCCCGGGCCTGAGGTGGGCGGAGAGCACCCGTTCGATCGC
Organism: Streptomyces sp. NPDC041814; assembly: GCF_055590565.1. NCBI lineage: Bacteria > Bacillati > Actinomycetota > Actinomycetes > Kitasatosporales > Streptomycetaceae > Streptomyces > Streptomyces sp. NPDC041814. Next base: position 205,241 of record NZ_JBVJAM010000014.1, read on the forward strand.
GTCCAGGGAGCCGGAGGCGGCGGCCACCGGTCCGGGCGGCACCCCGTCCGCGTCCATCGCGGCACGCGCGAGGGCGGCGAACTGCGGGTCCACGGCCGCCTGGCCGTACAGCCCGGGCTCGCGCGCGTACGCCTCGGCAACCGAGGCGAACGCCTCGCCCAGGCGCGGGAGCAGCGCCGGATCGGGGCTGCCGTCACCCAGGTCCCGCACCCCGGGCGGGGCCTCGACCCGCATGGAACCGCGCGCGGTGCTGGCCGGGCGCGGTCTGATCCGGCTGCCCCGGCGACCGGCGGTCTCGATCACCCCGCGCTCGCGCAGGGTGCGGTAGGCGGCCGCCACGGTGTTGGGATTCACCTCCAGCTGAGCCGCCAACTCCCGCATGGGGGGCAGCACATGCCCCGGCGCCAGCTCGCCCGAAGCGACCCCGCGCTCGATGCTGGCGGCAATTTCCTGCGCACGCCGCCCACTGATCCGATACTCTCCTAGCACAAACAACAGTATGCACTAGTGCAATGGAGTTCGCAATGCCGGAGCCCGCTCCCCAGCAGACCACGCCCCCGGACGCCTCGTCCGGCTACGAGCCGACGGACCGCACCGTCCCCACCCGGTCACGGGACCGCGCCGCGTACGACCGGGAAACGGTCCACTCGATACTCGACAGCGCCTACCTCTGCCACCTCGGCTTCGTGCGCGACGGCGCGCCGGTCGTGCTGCCGACGCTCTTCGGCCGGGTCGGCGAGCGGCTGTACGTGCACGGCTCGACGGGCTCACGCCCGCTGCGGGCGGCCGGGCAGAGCGACGAGGGGCTGCGCGTGTGCCTGACGGTGACCCATGTCGACGGTCTGGTGCTGGCCCGTTCCGCCTTCCACCACTCGCTCAACTACCGCTCGGTGGTCGTCCACGGCACCGCGTACACCGTGACCGATCCGGAGGAGCGGCGCGTCGCGCTGGACGCGCTCGTGGACCAGGTGGTGCCCGGGCGCTCGAAGGACTCGCGGCCGGCCGACGGCAAGGAGTTGGCCGCCACCGCCGTCATCCGGCTGGATCTGCGGGAGGTCTCCGCCAAGATCCGCACGGGCGGCCCGAACGACGACCCCCAGGACATCGCCCTGCCGTACTGGTCCGGCGTCGTCCCCGTCGCCCCGGCCTACGGCACCCCGGTCCCGGCGGACGATCTCGACCCGTCCGTCGGCGTACCGGCTTACCTGCCCTAGAGGCGGATGCCGGCTCGATCCGCCACGCCATCCGGGGCCCCGGCCCCCGAGGCCACCGGTCCGGAGGGCGGCCGGGGCGTGGCCGACTGGGCGATGAGGGCACCGGCCAGGACGAGCGCGCCGCCGACGAGCTGCGGAGCGGCCAGGTGCTCGCCGAGGAGGACCCAGGCGAGCACGGTCGCGATGACCGCTTCCAGGCAGGCGACGACGCCCGCGACGGCCGGTGAGAGCAGGCGTACGGAGATCACGCCGGTGACGTACGCGACGACGGTGGCCAGCAGCACGATCCAGACGAGCAGCAGCCAGGCCGGCACCGTGGTGCCGTCCATGACCGTGCCGCCGCCGAGCACCGACCAGTCCATGCCCCAGGGGCGGGCGACCGCGGTGAGCACGAGGGCGCCGATCAGCAGCCCGTACGCGATGACGCCGACCGGGTGCGGGGGCTCGTCGCCGCCGCCCTGGTCGGAGAGGACGAAGTAGCCGACCTGGCAGCAGGCCGCACCGAGCGCGAGTACCAGCCCGACCGCGTCGAAGCTCAGCCCGGCCCACACCTCGACCACGCAGGCGAGCCCGCCGACCGCGAGGACGACCCCGAGGGCCGCCGCCCGCGTGACCGGGCGCCGCTGCACGAAGCGCACCCAGCCGAGGACGAGCGCCGGGGCGAGGTATTCCACGAGCAGCGCGACGCCCACCGGAACGCGGGAGATGGCGGCGAAATAGCAGGCTTGCACGCCCGCGACGGCGAGCAGCCCGAAGCCGAGCAGGAGCACAGGGCGACTGCGCACCAGCGCCCGGTGGCGCCAGGCCACCGGCAGCATGACGAGCGCGGCGCCCGCCACCCGCAGCCAGACCACGTGGAGCGGGTCGAGCCCCGCCTCGATCAGCGGCTTGGCCGCCACTCCTGAACCACCGAATGCGAAGGCCGAGGCGAGGGCGAGTCCCAGGCCGGCGCTTCTCCCCTGAGACGCGTGCATCGGCACATCATGACAGCTGCGGTCAGTACCGTCACCCCGGTGACACCTGACGCACACGACGCCGGGGGACGGGGCAACCGACGCCCCTTCCTCGTACGTCCCACAGGGCGGAGCGGTTGTTCGCGGCACGGCGGGAGGGGACCGGGGTGAGCTGGCTGGTGTCCCTGCCGGCGCTCGACGGGCGCGAGTACGTCTACCGGGTCCACGCACCCCTCGACGCCCTGCCGGCCGACCTGTTCTGGTGCGCGTTCCACTGCCACGACGACGGACCGCACCCCCGCGCGTCCGACCGCTTCGACGCGGCGCGGATCTGGCCGGTCACGACGGACACGTAAACAGGGAGGAGCCCGGCGGCCTGGGCCGCCGGGCTCCGTCGCACCGGCCCACGGCGGGGCTCAGTGCTCGTCGGCGAGGATGAGGTACAGCTTCTTCCGGGCCTCGTTGATGACGGCCACCGCCTTGTCGCGCTGGTCGGCCGAGCCGGTCTTCCAGACCTGGCCGAACGCCTCCATCAGACCGAACCCGGCCTGCCGGACCTCGTTCATGCTCTCCCAGTCGACCCCGCGCCCGGCCTCTTCCCAGGGCGCTTCGGGCCCGGTCTCGGCCTCGGTGCGGCCGGTCTCGGTGAGCGTGAACAGCTTCTTGCCGCCCTCGCTCGCACTGATGATCAGCCCCTCGTCCTCCAGCAGCTGAAGGGTCGGATACACCGAGCCGGGGCTGGGCCGCCAGGCCCCGCCGCTGCGCTCGCCGATCTCCTGGATCATCTCGTACCCGTGCATGGGCCGGTCCTTGAGCAACGCCAGGATCGAAGCGCGCACATCACCACGCCGCGCCCTCCCCCGGCCGCCGCCCCGGCCCCGTCCGCCACCGAACGGCCCACCGCCGAACGGCGGCCCGAACGGTCCGAACGCCGCCCGCTGCCCCTCAAATCCACCACGTCGCCCCTCGGGGCCGTACGGGGCTCGCCCGTGACCATGGGCATGTCCATGCTCGTATCCATGTGAACGCATGACGTACTCCTCTGTTCAGATCGCTCTTACATCTATCGCTGTACTGTCGCGATGTCTCAACGATATATCGGGACCGATCGCATGGCAATCCCCGTGACAATCCCCGCGGACGGCAGCGTCGGACCGACGTCGGCCGGAGGCGGGCGGGCAGCCCCTGCCGGAGGGGGCCGCCGCGCTACAGGGGTGGAACGCGGTGGCTGCCCGTGGCCCCCGCGTTCACGGTGTGGGCTCGGCCAGCGCGTTGAGAGCGGGCCGGAGCAACGCGGCGATGCGCTCGGGCGACGCCTCGCGCAGCGCGGGCAGCTCCAGGAGCTGATGACCGATGGTCACACCGAGCAAGGTGACGACCGCCAGGGCGGCCCGGAGTTCCCGGTCGTCCGGCGCCGGGACGGCGGCCCCGGCGTCGGCGATCTGGCCGCCGAGCGTGCCGCGCACATGATCGGCGACCACAGGATCGGTGAGCATGGACCGCATCACCGCGAGCGTCCCCTCGGGCAGACCGCCCAGTTTCAGGCTCAGCGTGGCCAGCATCCGGTCGGCGAACACGTCCACGCCCGCTTCGTCCGGAGGTGGCGCGGCGAACGTCTGCACGGCCCGGCCGAACAGCTCACGCTTCGAGCCGAAGTACTGCATGACCAGGGCCGGGTCCACACCGGCCGCGCCCGCCACCGCACGGATGGTCGTCCGGTCGAACCCCTTGGCGGCGAACTCCTCCCGGGCCCGGTCGAGGATGCGCGCCTCGGTAGCGCGGCGGCGGTCGGCACGGGTCTCCCTGGGCGTGGTCACGCCGCGACTCTACAGCCGTTGACCGAACCCCTCCCGTCGCCCTACGGTCATCACTCAACAAACGTTGAGCGAATGGAGTCGTCCCGTGCCGCAGCCGGAAACCACCCGTGCCCGGACCCCCCGCGAGGCCCTGGCCTCCTATCACCGGGCCATGCTCGACAAGTCCGCGGACGACCTCGCGGATCTGTACGCGGCCGACGCGGTGCACGAGTTCCCCTTCACCGCTCCCGGCTTTCCGCCGCGCTACGAGGGCCGCGAGGCCGTACGCACCGGCTACCGGGCGGTCTGGGGCGCGAGCCCCGTACGGATCGACGAGGTCAGGACGGTGTCCGCGTACGGGACGGACGACCCGGAGGTGATCGTCGCCGAGCACGTGGTGGCGGGGACGCTGCCGGCCACGGGCACCGCCTTCACCATCCCCGGCCTGCTCGTGCTCCGGGTCCGCGACGGCCTGATCACCCACGTCCGCGACTACATGGACACCGCGGCCCTCGCCGCCGCGAGGCGCTGAGCTCCGGCGCCTTCACCGCCGGCCGGCCTCACCCCTCGCCGCGCAGCCCCAGCAGGTACACCGCCGTCACCGCCACGCCCCGGTCCCCGTCCTCCGCCAGCTCCCCGAGCGCCCGCGTCGCCGTCGGGCCCGGGATGTCCGCCAGCGCCTGGGTGAGGCGGCGGCGGGCGGACGCGTCCAGGGCGGGGTCGGCGAGGCGGCCGACGAGCGCGGAGGCGATCCGCTCCGCCGTCTCCGGATCCGCGGCCAGCACACCGAGCGCGTCGGCCGCGTCCACGTCCCGCACCGCATCCGCGACCATGCCGATGAGCGTCGGGACCGCTTCGGCCACCCCACGCGCACCGAGCGCCGGCGCCGCGTACTGGCGTACCGCCAGATCGGGATGGCCGAGGGCGTCCCGCAGCAGCGCGCTCGCGGCCTCGCCCGGGATCCCGGCGACCGCCCGCACCGCGCGGGCGCGCACCGTCGCGACGGGCGAGTCCAGGCCCTCCGCCAGCTGGGACAGCCCTCCGCCCGCGCGCGCCAGGGCCCACCGCAGCGCACCGGCCACGCTCGGGTCCGACTCGCTGAGCACCGCCTCGACCAGGGCCTCCACCGGCACGGGCGGATCGCCCGCGAAGGACAGCGCCGCCCGCTGCCGGGTGCCCGGGCTGGCGGAGCCCAGGGCCTGGAGGAGGGCGACGGTACGCAGGACGCCCTCCCAGTCCCCCGGCTCGGCGGCCCCGATCCTGCTCAGCCGGGTCAGCAGCTCCGTCTCGCTCGCGATCCGTTCCCGGGTCCGCCGCACGAGGTCGTCCACGAGACCGGCCGGGCTGAAGCCGGGATCGTCCAGGGCGCGCCCCACCTCGCGCAGCGACAGGCCGAGGGACCGCAGGCTCTCGATGTGGAAGATGCGCCGGACGTCCTCGCCGGAGTACTCCCGGTATCCGACGTCGTTGCGCCCCGTGGGCCGCACCAGGCCCAGCGACTCGTAGTGCCGGAGCATGCGGGCACTGACCCCGGACCGCCGCGCCACCTCACCGATCAACACCCTGCTTCACCCCTCCTGACCGTACGCCCCGAGGGCCACCCTCCGCTTCGCCTCCTCGATCGCGAAATCGAACCCGGCGTCCGGGTCGCGCCACAGCTCCTCCGTGGCGAGGGCGTGCTCGCGGACCCGGGGCTCCGGGTGCGCGGCGGCGGCGTCGAGCGCCAGTGCGGCCGCCGCGCCGAGCGCGATCAGCGCCCGGCTGAGGCTCAGCCGCGTCTCGCGGCCCCCGCGCCCGAGCTGCCCGGTCAGCACCGCGGCCAGCGCGGGCGCCTCGTCCTCGGGCACGAGGACGACAGCGGTCCGCCAGGCGGCGCGCGCCACCTCGTCGTCGGGGTCGGTGAGCAGGGCCCGGGTGAGCGCCGGCCAGGCCCGCCGGTCCGCCGTCTTGGACAGCGTGTGCAGGGCCTGGCTGCGGGCCTGCGGGCGCTCCGAGCCGAGTTCGTCGACGAGCCTGGGCACGGTCAGGTCCCGCGGGTGCCGGGTGAGCGCCCAGGTCAGCATCTCCCGTACGGAGAAGTCCGGCTCGGCCGCGCACCGCTCCACGAGCCGGCCGACCAGCCGCGGGTCCGGCGCCGAGCCGACCGCCAGCGCGGTCCGCAGCCTCACCGACGCGTCCTCGTGTTCCAGCCCGCGCAGCGCACGTGTGACGGCCGCTTCCTCATTCTCCGTGGTCATCGGACCACCTCCTCTCGGCCGAGTGAAGCGGTTGTCACCGTGACAAGGTCAAGCCCGGCGTGGTTTCGGGCCACCGGTCCGCGATTGGCATTGGTTCCGGGCCGGGAGGAAGACCTACGGTCCGCGCATGAGGATTCGCACCGTGGACGCGTTCACCGACCGCCCGTTCTCCGGCAACCCCGCAGGGGTCCTGCTGTTCGGCCCCGAGGGCTTCCCCGAGGACGCCTTCCTCCAGCGGGTCGCCGCCGAGCTCAACCTCTCCGAGACCGCGTTCGCCCATCCGCTGCCCGCGGGCGGCGACGCCGGCTGGGCGCTGCGCTGGTTCACCCCGGTCACCGAGGTGGACATGTGCGGCCACGCCACCCTGGCCACGGCCCATGTCCTGCACACCACGGGTGCCGCCACCGGAACGGTCCGCTTCGCCGCCCGGTGCGGCATGCTGGCGTCGACCGCGCATCCGGACGGTTCGCTCACGCTCGACTTCCCGACCGCCCCGCTGACCCCCGAGCCCGCGCCGGAAGGCCTCGCCAAGGCCCTCGGGGCGGAGCCGCTGTCCGTGCACGACACGGGTGCGCAGGTCGGGGACCTGCTGGTGGAGCTGAAGGACGAGGCGGCCGTACGCGGACTCGCCCCGGACTTCGCGGCGCTGACCGCCCTCTCCCGGCGCGGTGTCATCGCCACGGCGGCCGCGGCACCGATGCGTGCCTACGACTACGTCTCGCGCGGCTTCTTCCCGGCCGTGGGCATCGACGAGGACCCGGTGACCGGCAGCGCGCACACCGCTCTGGCCCCGTTCTGGTCGGCCCGGCTCGGCCGTGACGAGCTCACCGGACTCCAGGCGTCGGCGCGCTCGGGCCTCGTACGGACCTCGCTGCGCGGCGCGCGCACCCTGCTCACGGGCCGCGCGGTCACGGTGCTGGACGGCGAGCTGCTCTTCGGCCTGTGACCCCGGGGGTTCACGGGGTGGGCAGCCAGCCCACCTTCCCGGCGAGCAGCGCGTAACCGACGAACGCGCCGATGTCCAGGAGCGCGTGCGCCGCGACGAGCGGTCCCACCCGCTGCCAGCGCCGGTAGAGCAGCACGAAGACGACGCCCATCACCATGTTTCCGATGAACCCGCCGATGCCCTGGTAGAGGTGGTACGAGCCGCGCAGCACCGAGCTCGCCACCAGTGCCGCCATCGGCGTCCAGCCCAGCTGCCCCAGCCTGCGCAGCAGATAGCCGACGACGATCACCTCCTCCAGCACGGCGTTCTGGAGGGCCGACAGGATGAGAACGGGGAACTTCCACCACACGTCGGGCAGCGACTCGGGCACGACGGTGAGGTTGAATCCGGCGGCCCTGGCGACCAGGTAGAAGGCCAGCCCGGCGCTGCCGATGCCCGCCGCGACGACCGCGCCCCGTGTCACGTCCTGGCCGGGCCGGGTGCGGTCGAAGCCGAGGACCCGCAGCCCGGTCCCTTCCCGGATGAGCAGATGCGCGACGAGCGCGACGGGCACCAGCGCGGTCGCGATACCGAAGAGCTGCCAGGCGAGATCCAGCCAAGGACGGCCCGGGGCGGCCGAGCTGTTGAGGGTCGCCGCCTGATCCTTCAAACCCCCTGGTTTCGTCAGCGATCCGACAAAGCTGATAAGGGCGGATACGCCGCTCGCCCCCAACGAGAGCGCCAGCACCAGCACTGTCTCGGACCGGAGAATCCGTTGTGACACGGCCTCCTGGGGATAAGAATCAGCCACGCGCCCCGCCTCCACCTGTACACCTGCCCTCAGTTGTGCATTCGCGTCCCACGCCTCTCGCCGCCCCGCTAGGGTCTCGAATGCAGGTACGAAGATCATGCGCGACTGGCCGGGGGACGAGCGCCATTGCCGATGGCGTGGTCCCCCTTTTCCTTGTACATCCTCAAGGAGGGGCACCACCGACATGGGACGTCACAGCTTGCCCGATGACCGCGCGGCAGGCGGAGGCGGGGACCGTCCACCGCGCCGCCGCCGGACCGTGGCCATCGCCACCCTGCTCGTCCTCGCCGTGGCGGGGGGAGCGGCGGTCGCGGCGCAGGGCGGCCTGCTCTCGTTCTCGAAGTCGTGCGAGGACAGCGCCGTCCACCTGTCGATGACGGCCTCCCCGGACATCGCCCCCGCCGTACGCGCCATCGCCGACCGGGCGCGTACGGACGAGGTGCGCTCGGAGGGCCGCTGCATCGACGTGAACGTCGTGGCCCGTGACTCGTACAAGGTGGCGGACGCGCTCGCGAGCGGAGTCCGCCCCGACTACCAGATATGGCTCCCCGACTCGGACCTGTGGCTGACCAGGGCCAAGGGTGACGGCGACGGCACCCCCATCACACCCGGCGGCTCCGTCGCCACCTCACCGGTCACGCTCGCCGCGGTACCCGCGGCCGCCAAGCACCTCGGCTGGCCGAAGAAGACGTACACCTGGGCGGAGTTGACGGGCGCCGCCATGGAGTCCGACCGGATACGTCTCGGCTCCGCCGACCCCGCGCGGTCGGCGACCGGTCTGCTGGCCCTCAACAGCATCGGCACCTCCGCCGGGAAGCAGGGCGGCGACAGCGACACCCGGGTCGCGGCCACCGCGAAGCTGCTCGCCCAGCGGATGTCCGACGGGGACACCCAGGTCGCGGCGACCCTGCCGCAGGACGGCTCGGGCGCCGAGGAGGGCAACCCGGCCCGCAACCAGGCGGTACTCCTCTCCGAACAGGCCGCCTTCGCCCACAACGCCGAAGCGGCGGCCGACGGAAGGCTCGGCCTCTTCTATCCCGAGGACGGCACCCCGCTGCTCAACTACCCGCTGGCGATGGTGGACGAGCGCCACCAGTCCACGGACAGGAGCCGGGCCGCGCTGCGGTTCATGATCCTGCTCTCCGAGAAGAGCTCCGTCAGCACCTTCCGGGAGCACGGCTTCCGCGCCACCTACGGCACGGCGGACGACAAGCTGGTCGCGGCGGCCGGAGGCCGGTCGCCGCAGCCCTACGACGCCACGCAGCCGCCCGCCCCGACGGACGAGGCGCTTCAGGAGACGCTCGGCATGTGGACGATCACCGTGCAGAGCGCGCGGCTCACCACGGTGGTCGACGCCTCCGGCTCGATGGCCGCGATGGTGCCGGGCCGCAACCAGTCCCGGATGGACGTCACCAAGGCCTCGCTGATCCAGGCGCTCAACCAGTTCACCCCGAACGACGAGATCGGGCTCTGGGAGTTCGCGACCACGCTCGACGGCGACAAGGACTACCGGCAGCTGGTGACGACCGCCAGGCTCGGCGACCCCGCGAAGGGCGGCGGCACCCACCGGGAGAAGCTCGCCGCCGCGTTCGCCGCGCTGCGCCCGGTGCCGGACGGCGCGACCGGTTTGTACGACACCGCCCTGGCCGCGTACAAGGAGGCGCAGCGCACGTACGTGAAGGGCAAGTTCAACGCGGTGGTGATCCTCACGGACGGGTCGAACCAGGATGAGCGGTCCATCTCCCGCTCCGCCCTCGTGGACGAGCTGAAGTCCATCGCCGACCCGACGCGCCCGGTCCCGCTGCTGGCCATCGCCGTCGGGCCCGAGGCGGACCGCGAGGAGCTGGACGAGATCGCCAAGGTCACCGGGGGCGGCGGCTACCAGGTGACCGACCCGGCCGAGATCCAGGCAGTGATCCTCCAGGCGGTGATGACGGCGGGCCAGGGCGCCCGCGCGGCCGGGGAGTAGGGCCGGTCCGCACCACGGACCGGCCGCCCCCTCACGGTGCCGGGATGCCCACCGGCCAGGTGTGCACCGGGTCGCCGCCCTGCATAAGCTCGCCGTAGCGCCTGGTCATCGCGGCGAGCGCGGCGCCCCGGCCGAGGCCCGCCTCGCGCGCCCGGTGGTAGGTGTCCGCCTGCCAGGACGCGCCGTTCGTCCGCCGCTTGCAGCGCCCCTCGATGATCCCGAGGTAGTGCTCCCGGTCCGCCGGGTCGATGTTCCAGCCGTCGAGCCCGGCGGCGGCGAGCGGCAGCAGCTCGTCGCGCACCAGCTTGGTCACGGGCACCCGGGTCAGCCCGCCGGCGCGGCCGGGCCTGGGCCACAGCAGCTCGGCCTCGATGCCGTGGCGGCACGCGGTCTCGAAGTTCTCGGCGGCGGCGGAGAACGGCATCCGGGTCCAGACCGGACGCGACTCCCCCGCCAGCGCCCGCACCAGGCCGTAGTACAGCGCGGTGTTGGCGATGACGTCGGCGACGGTCGGGCCCGCGGGCAGCACCCGGTTCTCCACGCGCAGGTGCGGGACGCCGTCGGCGATCCCGTACACCGGCCGGTTCCAGCGGTAGACCGTGCCGTTGTGGAGGACCAGCTCCTTCAGCTGGGGGACCCCGCCGTCGGCGAGGACGCGCAGGGGCTCCTCCTCGTCGCAGATCGGCAGGAGCGGCGGGAAGTACCGCAGGTTCTCCTCGAAGAGCTCCTCGACCGAGCCGATCCACTTCTCCCCGAACCAGGTCCTGGGCCGCACGCCCTGGTTGCGCAGTTCGGGCGGCCGGGTGTCCGTGGCCTGCTCGAACAGCGGCGGCCGCGACTCCCGCCACACCTCCCGGCCGAAGAGGAACGGCGAGTTGGCCCCCAGGGCGACCTGCACGGCGGCGACGGCCTGCGCCGCGTTCCACACGTCGGCGAAGCGTTCCGGAGTGACCTGGAGATGCAGTTGCAGCGAGGTGCAGGCCGCCTCCGGGGTGATCGATCCGGCGGTGGCGACCAGCCGCTCGACGCCTTCGATATCGAGCGAGAAACTCTCGCCGCGCGCCGCCAGCATTTGATCGTTCAGGAGGGCGTAGCGGTCGACGTCGGAGAGATTGGACCGGACCATGTCCTCACGGCCCAGCGTCGGAAGGATTCCGATCATCATGATCCCGGCATCGACTTCACCGGCCTTCCGGTCGGCATATCCGAGCCCGGTCCGCAGCTCTTCGGCCAACTGATCCAGAACACGCCCCGACAGATGATGGGGGACTATGTTCACCTCAAGATTGAACATCCCCAGTTCCGTCTGGAAATCGTGACTCGCGATGCGCTCCAGTACCTGCCCATTCAACATCTTCGGCATGGCGTCGGCGCCCGTGAGATTCAGTTCGATCTCCATGCCCATGAGGTTGCGCGGCCGGTCGAACCGCCGCTCGGCCAGGAGCCCGGAGAGTGCCTCCACGCACTGGTGCAGCTTCCTCCGGTACCTCTGCCGGTCGGACAGGTCAAAGGCGCCCGCGATGACCTTCTCCCCCATCGAAGTGTCCTCCTCAAGTGGCCGGCACGCGGCCCGGGCCGCCCGCATCACGATCGATAATGCCCGCAGGAGGTGATCCGTAACGCCCCGTGGACGGCGCACACACGCTAATCTGAGCGCCGGGCCCCGGGCACATTCACTCGGCATGACGCACCGGGCCGTTTCCCCGTACGGCGGGCTCGTAATGCTCCGACGGGTTTCGGCCGACCGCAGTGCGGGAAAAACCCGAGGCGGCGGCTGCGCCGCTCGCGCCGAATCAGCATGATCTCCGCATAATAAAGTCCGGATACCGCCTTGCCGGCAATAGCCGTGGCGGCTAGTGGAAACACCGCGTGAACACGTGTCGTATAAACTCCGCGGACGAGGCAGAGAGTTGACGCACCGGCTCAGTCACCGGCCTCCTCTGGCCCCGCACGCCGACAACGCCGTCCGCACCCGCCCGCGCACCACCGTGTCTCCGAAGTGAGAGGCGACCCACTATGCCGCTGCATGTTCCCCCGGCCCCCGCGCCCGCGCTGCGCAGCGTCCTCGCGGCGCTCGGTTCACCGACCGCGGTCCGTGAGGCCCGCACGCCCGCCCTGCGGTCCGCACAGGGACCTCTGAGCCCCGAACACCCGCTGCCCGTCCATGTGCTGGGCGTTGCCCCGGGCGCGCTCGCACCCGCCACCAGGCTGGCGGCCTGGCGCTTCCAGATCCGCAGCACGGAGCGGGCGGTGGCGGCGGCGGACACCATGCTCACCGCGGACGGCTGGGCCTTCTCGCACTTCTTCGAGGGCCCGTACATCGCCTCGACGGAGCTGGCGCTGCGCCAGGCGGAGGGGATGAGCGGCCCCTACCAGCCGAGGCTGCTGTCCATCCCCGACCTGTACATGCTGGCCCTGTGGCTGCACGGCGACCCCGCGGCGGACGCCTCCTGCGGCGCTCCGGGCCCGGACGACCTGCTCGTGCCGCTGTCCCCGGCGCCTCCCGGCTTCGCCGCCCACCGGCCGCACCGGGCCGCCGACCTGCTTCCGGTGATCACCACCCGCATCACGCCCGGCCCCGGCCCGCTGCTGGGCTCCCCCGCCCCGGCCTGAGCCCTCCGTCCCAGACCCTTCCGCTCCGCGTGCTGTGCCCCGTCGCCCCCTCCGGTGGCGTGGCACAGCACGCGGAGCGCGTACGACACCCGGCCCGTCCGGACTAGTCCCATCCGGCCACCCCGAACCACCCGAAGTGACAGTGCAGTTGAGTTGAACCGTCCGGGCGGGTGACGCGTCATGGGAGGAGAGGAAGCGCTGCGGCGAAATCCCTGCGGATTGTCGCCCGTGGGGCAACACTGGGATTCGACCGATCGATACGGGGGCGGTCATGAACACCTCTTCACACCGCAGGTCACTCAACTCGACGCAGCGAAAGAACCCATCCATGTGCCAGCATCAGCCACCCTGCCCGACAGCCGACTCAGCCGACCGGGAAGCCGCCCGCCAGGTGGCCCACCACCCGGAGCAGGGCTGGAGCCTGCTGTGCAACGGCGTCCTGCTCTTCGAGGACACCGGTGAGCTGCTTCCGGACGGGCAGATCATCGCCCCGCACAGGCCCCTGGCGGCGAACCGGGTGGTCAAGGCCGCCTGAGCGTCCGTACGGAAAGAAGAAGGGGCCGGCCCGGAGAAGTCTCCGCACCGGCCCCGACGCATGTCCGCGTCAGTTGTCGTACTCGTCCAGGGGCGGGCACGAGCAGACGAGGTTGCGGTCGCCGAACGCCCCGTCGATCCGGCGCACCGGCGGCCAGTACTTGTCGGCGGCCGAGACACCGGCCGGGAAGACCGCGACCTCACGGCTGTACGCGTGCTCCCACTCCCCGCCGAGCGCGGCGGCGGTGTGCGGGGCATTGGCGAGCGGGTTGTCGTCCGCGCTCCACTCCCCCGACGCGACCTTCTCGATCTCGGCGCGGATCGCGATCATCGTGTCGCAGAAGCGGTCCAGCTCCGCGAGGTCCTCGCTCTCGGTCGGCTCGATCATCAGCGTCCCGGCGACCGGGAACGACATGGTCGGCGAGTGGAATCCGTAGTCGATGAGCCGCTTGGCGACGTCGTCGATGCTGACGCCGGTCGCCTTGGAGATCGGGCGCAGGTCCACGATGCACTCGTGCGCCACCAGACCGGCCGGGCCGTTGTACAGGATCGGGTAGTGCGGTTCCAGACGCTTGGCGATGTAGTTGGCAGCGAGTACGGCGACCTGCGTCGCGCGCTTCAGGCCCTCGCCGCCCATCAGGCGTACGTACGCCCACGAGATGGGCAGGATGCCGGCGGAGCCCCACGGGGCCGCCGAGATCGGGCCGACGCCCGTCTCCGGGCCCGCCGCGGGCTGGAGCGGGTGGTTGGGCAGGTACGGCGCCAGGTGCGCGCGCACACCGACCGGGCCGACGCCCGGGCCGCCGCCGCCGTGCGGGATGCAGAAGGTCTTGTGCAGGTTGAGGTGCGAGACGTCGCCGCCGAACCGGCCGGGCTTGGCCAGGCCGACCAGCGCGTTGAGGTTGGCGCCGTCGACGTACACCTGGCCGCCGGCGTCGTGCACCTCGGCGCAGATGTCGGCGACGTGCTCCTCGAAGACACCGTGCGTCGACGGGTAGGTGATCATGAGCACGGCCAGCTCGTCACGGTGCTGCGCGATCTTGGCGCGCAGGTCCTCGATGTCGACCTCGCCGTCGTCGGCGGTCTTGACGACGACCACCTTCATGCCTGCCATCACGGCGCTCGCGGCGTTGGTGCCGTGCGCGGAGGACGGGATCAGACACACGGTCCGGTTCTCGTCGCCGTTGGCGCGGTGGTACGCGCGGACGGCCAGCAGCCCCGCGAACTCACCCTGCGATCCGGCGTTCGGCTGGAGGGACACCGCGTCGTAACCGGTGACCTCGGCCAGCCGCTCCTCCAGCTCGCGGATCAGCGTCAGGAAGCCCTGCGCCTGCTCGGCGGGCGCGAACGGGTGCAGCGCCCCGAACTCGGGCCAGGTGATGGACTCCATCTCAGCGGTCGCGTTCAGCTTCATCGTGCAGGAGCCGAGCGGGATCATGCCGCGGTCCAGCGCGTAGTCGCGGTCGGCGAGCTTGCGCAGGTAGCGCAGCATCGCGGTCTCGGACCGGTGCTGGTGGAAGACCGGGTGGGTGAGGATCGCGTCCGTGCGCAGCAGCGCCTCGGGCAGCGCGTCCTCGGTGGTGGCGTCCAGCGCCTCGACGTCCCCGTCGGCACCGAAGGCGGCCCAGACGGCGGCGACCTGGGTGCGGGTCGTCGTCTCGTCACAGGCCAGCGACACGGTGTCGGCGTCGACCAGGCGCAGGTTGACCCCGTGCTCCCGGGCATCGGCGACGACCTCGCCCGCCCGGCCGGGGACGCGGACGGTGAGCGTGTCGAAGTAGGAGCCGGTCACCACGTCGATCCCGGCGGCGCGCAGGCCCTCGGCGAGGATCGCGGCGTAGCGGTGGGTGCGCCGGGCGATCGTGCGCAGGCCCTCGGGGCCGTGGTAGACGGCGTACATGCCGGCCATGACGGCGAGCAGCACCTGCGCGGTGCAGATGTTGCTGGTGGCCTTCTCGCGGCGGATGTGCTGCTCGCGGGTCTGGAGGGCCAGGCGGTACGCCTTGTTGCCGTCGGCGTCCACGGAGACACCGACCAGGCGGCCGGGCAGGCTGCGGGCGAACTTGTCGCGGACCGCCATGTAGCCGGCGTGCGGACCGCCGAAGCCCATCGGGACGCCGAAGCGCTGCGTGGTGCCGACGGCGATGTCGGCGCCCAGCTCGCCGGGCGAGGTGAGCAGCGTGAGGGCCAGCAGGTCGGCGGCGACGGTGACGATCGCACCCAGTTCGTGCGCCCGGTCGATCACGGGCTTGAGGTCCCGGACGGCCCCGGAGGCGCCGGGGTACTGGAGGAGCACGCCGAAGACGCCGCGCTCGGCGACCTCGGCCGGGATGCCGTCGGTGAGGTCGGCGACGACGACCTCGACGCCGGTCGGTTCGGCGCGGGTCTCGATGACGGCCACGGTCTGCGGCAGGGTGTCGGCGTCGACCAGGAAGACGCCGTTCTTGACCTTGCCGACGCGCCGGGCGAGCGCCATGGCCTCGGCGGCGGCGGTGCCCTCGTCCAGCAGCGAGGCGCCGGAGGTGGGCAGACCGGTGAGCTCGGCGACCATCGTCTGGAAGTTCAGGAGGGCTTCGAGACGGCCCTGCGAGATCTCGGGCTGGTACGGCGTGTACGCCGTGTACCAGGCGGGGTTCTCCATGACGTTGCGCAGGATCACCGGCGGGGTGAACGTGCCGTAGTAGCCGAGCCCGATCATCGGTGCGAGGACCTGGTTGCGGTCGGCGAGCAGGCGGAGTTCGGCCAGCACCTCGGCCTCGGTCCGGGCCCCCGGCAGGGCCAGCGCCTCGGCGCTCTTGATCACGTCGGGCACGGCGGCAGCGGTCAGCTCGTCCAGCGAGCCGTAACCGACCTGGGCGAGCATCTTCGCCTGCGCCTCGGCATCGGGGCCGATGTGGCGCTGCTCGAATGGAATGCCCTGTTCCAGCTGCGTGAGCGGGGTGCGACGGGGGGTCATGGTGGAGGCCTCCTGGTCTGTCACGACCTGCGAGGGGCACCGCGGCGCCGGGTGCCCTGATGGCCTCCCCCTCTGTCATCTCAACCTGAGAGCTTCACCGGCACCTCGCGGGCGCCGGCTTTCACCGTCGGTGAGGGAGAGGCTCCGTGCGACCCATCGGCCGCGCGCAAC
Organism: Streptomyces sp. NPDC041814; assembly: GCF_055590565.1. NCBI lineage: Bacteria > Bacillati > Actinomycetota > Actinomycetes > Kitasatosporales > Streptomycetaceae > Streptomyces > Streptomyces sp. NPDC041814. The sequence goes on from NZ_JBVJAM010000014.1 coordinate 221,420, forward strand.
CCGCCCTGCTTTCCAGAGTGACCTCGTCCGTGCGGTACGGGGGCCTGAGAGATTCCGGGGAGGATTTGCTCCTTCGGCGTCCTCCGGATGGGCTCCGGACGACTCTCCCGCACGGGGTCAGCAGCCATGACCAGCCTACCAGCGGGGTACACGACGAGAATTCTCGAGTGGCCAAGACCACGGAACTGCATTTCTGTAGTCCCTGTGGACCAGCCGCGACCAGTGTGGGAGGGACCGTGCAGACCGACATCGACCCGCGCAGCCTGATCGGCCGCAAGGCCTTCGACCGCAAGGGCACCAAGATCGGCACCGTGGACGAGGTGTACCTCGATGACGCGACCGGGGTGCCGGAATGGGCGGCCGTGCGCACCGGGCTCTTCAGCCGTGACGCCTTCGTCCCGCTGGAGCCCAGCCAGTTCGTGGACGACACCCTGCGCGTCCCCTTCGACCGCGCGCTGATCAAGGACGCGCCCGACTTCGGCGTGGGCCGCCACCTCTCCCCCGAGCAGGAGCTCCAGCTCTACCGGCACTACGGGCTGGACGCCGCCCCCGGCGCCCCGGCCCCGGACCGCGACTTCGGCCGGCTGGCGGGCCAGGAGGAGTAGTCCGGCGGGTCCGGCACGAGCGGCAGGGGGTCGGTGGCCCGCAGCGCGGGGTCGTCCACGCGGAACGTACGCACCCGGCCGGGTGCCGTCGCCCCCGGTTCCTCGAACCGCACGGTGACCCGCCCGACCCCGCTCCCCTGCACCCACCCGCGTCCGTGGACCTCGTGGTGCACGTCCTGCCCGGCGGGCCAGCGGCGCGCCGCGAGCTGCTCGGCGGCCTCCTCAGGCCCGGGCCCGTCGTCCGCCGCCCCGTCGCGGGCACCGGAGGCCTCCTGCGACGGCGCCCCGTCCTCGACCGGTAGGGCCGCCGCCCGCTCACCGGCGGCCTGGGCGAACAGGTCCTCCTGGGTGTAGTCGGCGAGTCCCGTGACCCCGACTCCCAGCAGTCGCACCCCGCCCGTGGTGTCCACGGCCTCCAGGAGCCGGGCGGCGGCCTCGCGGACGACGGACGGGTCGTCCGTGGGGCCGCGCAGTGTCTCGGAGCGGGTCAGCGTGGAGAAGTCGTACCGGCGCACCTTCAGCACCACCGTGCGCCCGGAGCGCCCCGCGCCCCGCAGCCGCTGGACGCACCGGTCGGCCAGCCGCTCCACCTCGGTGCGCACCCGGACGCGGTCGTGCAGGTCCACCTCGAAGGTGTCCTCGACGGAGACGGACTTCGCGTCGCGCTCCGCGACCACGGGCCGGTCATCGAAGCCGAAGGCCATGCGGTGCAGCGCGGCGCCGTGCGCCTTGCCCAGCAGCCGTACCAGCTCCGCCTCGCCCGCCTCGGCGAGGTCGTTGACCGTGGTCATGCCGGCGCGGCGCAGATGGTCCGCCGTGGCGGGGCCGACACCGGGCAGGGTGCGCACCGGCAAGGGCGCGAGGTGGGCCCGCTCGGTGCCGGGCTCGATCAGGCGCATCCCGTCGGGCTTGGCCTCCTCGGAGGCGATCTTCGCAAGCATCTTGGAGCCGGCCAGCCCGACTGATCCGCTCAGTCCGGTCACCGCCTGGATGGCCTCGCGCAGTTCCCGGCCGATCGCCAGGGCGGAGGCGGTGTCGTCGGCGGTGCCGCCCGCTTCGAGGTCCACGAAGGCTTCGTCCAGGCTCAGCGGTTCCACCAGGGGCGAGAGCCGGCCCAGCAGTTCCATGACCTGCTCGCTCACCGAGCGGTACAACGCAAAGCGCGGGACCAGATAGGCGGCGTTCGGCGCGAGACGCCTGGCCTGGGCGATCGGCATCGCCGAGTGCACCCCGAAGCGCCGGGCCTCGTACGAGGCGGTCGCGACGACCCCGCGCCAGCCGAGGCCGCCCACCACGACCGGTTTGCCGCGCAGGCTCGGCTTCGCCGCCTGCTCCGCGGAGGCGTAGAAGGCATCCATGTCCAGATGCAGGATGGTGGGCGCGGCTCTCACACCGCCGATGCTGCCCTACGGCACTGACAATCGCCGCGTCGTCACGGCTATCGGCCACGATTCCCGGCCCCGGGGGCGCCGGCGGCGGCTCACACGGCCCGGTTGCGGCGCCGCGCGAGCTCGTCGGCCGGGTTGTGCCCGATCAGCGTCTCGCCGGTGTCCACACGCTCCCCGTGCAGCTGCGAGAGCGCCGCGTCCACGTCCCGCCAGACGACTCCGACAGCGATACCGAAGACGCCCTGGCCGCCCTGGAGCAGGTCGACGACCTCGGCGGGCGAGGAGCACTCGTAGACCGTGGCCCCGTCGCTCATCAGCGTCATCCGCTCCAGGTCCTGGAAGCCGCGGGCCCGGAGGTGCTGGACGGTGGTCCGGATGTTCTGGAGCGCCACGCCCGTGTCGAGGAAGCGCTTCACGATCTTCAGCAGGACGACGTCCCGGAAGCTGTAGAGCCGCTGAGTGCCCGACCCGTACGCCGGACGGACGCTCGGCTCCACGAGGCCCGTGCGCGCCCAGTAGTCCAGTTGCCGGTACGTGATCCCCGCCGCCGCGCACGCTGTCGGCCCGCGGTAACCGATGTCGTCGGCCGATGCCACGCCGTCCCCCGCCACCGCAGCCGGCGCAGCCGACTGCCTGATGGTCCGGCCGGCCGTACTCCCCTGCTGCGGATACGGCGCACCCGCTGCCGTACCGTCGCCGCTGCTTCTCACGCCGACCTCCGTCCTTGACCTGCCCACTCGAAGGTAGGCAGTCACCCGGGGTGCGTCAACGATCGCCACACTCGGCACGCCGAGTGATAATCACCCTGAGGGTGGTTTCGCGTGACCGTTGACGGGGAAAGGCTCACCGGATGCGCCGGTGGCCACCGCCAAAGACGTCACTGGCTGTTGTTCGTCCCGAAGTCCTCCGGAGAGATCTGGTCGAGGAATTCGCGGAACTTCTCCACCTCGTCCTCCTGCTCGTCGGGGATCGCGATCCCCGCGTCGTCCAGCACCCCGTCACTGCCGTAGATCGGCGCGCCGGTGCGCAGGGCGAGGGCTATGGCGTCGGAAGGCCGCGCGCTCACCTCGACACCGCCGGCGAAGACCAGCTCCGCGTAGAAAACCCCTTCGCGGAGGTCCGTGATCCGGACCTCGGTGAGCTCCTGGCCGACGGCCTCAAGCACATCCTTGAAGAGATCATGGGTCAGCGGCCTGGCCGGAGCCATGCCCTGCTGTGCGAAGGCGATCGCGGTCGCCTCACCAGGACCGATCCAAATGGGGAGGTACCGGTCGCCTCCCACTTCACGCAGGAGCACGATCGGTTGGTTGGAGGGCATTTCCACCCGGACACCCACAACGTCGAGCTCGTTCACACAGCAACCCTAGGACGTGCTCGGCAGGTTTGGGTAGTCGGGCTCGTCCGCCTTCAGCGCAGCCGCACCTGCAGAGCCGTCTGCACGAGCGCGGAGTGCAGCCGTACGGACAGCTCCGCCAGCTCCTTCGCGGTCGCCTCCGCATGCGCTCTGGTCTGGGGATTCCGGTGCCGACGCAGCGGAGCGACCATCTGCTCGATGAGCCCGGCCTCCCGGTCGGCGGCGGCCCGTACGGCCCTGAGGTGACGAGGTTCCAGACCGAATCGCCCCAGTTCCGCCACAAGCCTGGCGACGGTCACCATGTCGGCGTCGTAGCCGCCGTCCGCCGCGGGGACGACCAGGCCGTACGACTCCCAGTCGTCCAGCTCGCTCTCGGTGACCTCGGCGGCCACCAGGAGCTCGGCGCGGCCGATCCGGGCGGCCGTGGCCCGGCCCGGCACCCCGGCCGGCTCACCGTCCGCCTGCCGGGGCTCCCCGTCGGGCGACGGCAGGGCGACCTGCTCGCCGCGGGCGAGGGCGTCCAGATGTTCGCGGATGACCTTCAGCGGCAGGTAGTGGTCCCGCTGCATCCGGAGCACTTGGGCGAGCCGCTCGACGTCCGCGGCGACGAACTTCCGGTAGCCGGAAGGGGTCCGCTGCGGTTCGACAAGCCCTTCGGCCTCCAGGAAGCGGATCTTGGAGATGGTGACCTCGGGGAACTCCTCCTGCAGTTGCAGGAGCACCGTGCCGATGCTCATCGGCCGGCCGTCGGCGGCGGTGCCGTGTCGGGCACCGCCGCTCGGTGTTCTCAGCATGGACCTTCCTGGGGTTCCCCCCGGACGGCGTCCGGGGGCGGGTCAGATGCCCCGCTGGCTCGCGTAGAAGACCAGTCGGTACTTGCCGATCTGCACTTCGTCGCCGTTGGACAGGGCGACGGAGTCGATCCGCTCACGGTTGACATAGGTGCCGTTGAGGCTGCCGACGTCCCCGACCGTGAAGCTGCCGTCGGCGCCCCGGCGGAACTCCACGTGCCGCCGGGAGACCGTCACGTCGTCCAGGAAGATGTCGCTCTGCGGGTGACGGCCGGCCGTGGTCAGCTCGCCGTCCAGCAGGAAGCGGCTGCCGCTGTTCGGACCGCGGCGCACCACCAGGAGCGCCGAGCCGAGCGGCAGGGCGTCGACGGCGGCCTGCGCCTCGGGCGACAGCGACGGCACGGCGGTCTGGCCGGTGGCCTCCGCCTCGTACGCCTCAAGGCCCGAGATCGAGATGGTCGACGTCGTCTCCGAGGCGCGCTCCGGAACCCCGCCCCGCAGCGGCGCCCCGCAGTTGGAGCAGAAACGGCTGGCCTCTGCGTTGCGGTGGCCGCACCTCGTACACACCGGCATGGACGAAGCCTCCTGGCTCGGGGCTCCGAAACCTATGCGGCCGGGACCGGCAGGGTCAACGGACGACGCGCCGGGACCGCCCGGGTAGTCACCCCCCTGGCCTGTCACCTGGTCACGGAAGAGCGGGCGCTCCGCGCCCTGCTCGTCGGGCTGACCATGGCGCGGCGCGCGATGACGTGCGTTCTCATCGCGGGCGCTCTTGCCGAACAACTTCCCAAACAACTTCACGGGCGATTCCCCTTGACCGAAACAGACCCGCCCGTGGGGCAGGACGAACCCTGAATGAACACACCTGCCGACCCGGACATCTTCACAACGTCCGTATCCACTCGACAGTTTCCACCACGCGCCACGATTACGATGCGGCGACCCCCCGCAACCGTCCGCTCGTGTTCCCCGACGCCCGGGCGCCCGGGGATCACTGGCCCGACGACCGAGCGTAGTCAGGCCGCTCCGCCGGTCGCAAGGCGTCCACGACAATGTCGTCGGCCCGCAGCACATGCACGGTGGCCTGCTCCTTCTCCAGCGTCTGCACCACACCTCCGGGGATGTTCAGCGCCGGTTCCAGATCCTGCGGCTTGCCGATGACCTTGAAGACGTACGGGGCTGTGATCTTGCGCCCGTCGACCTTGACCGCGCCCGCGTCACCGGAGAAGTAGGTGTTGGCCACCACACGGACCCCGTTGACCTCGACGGCCTCGGCGCCGGCCGCCCTGAGCTCCTGCAGGGCGTCGAGCAGCATGTCGGGCCGCACGGCGCCGCCGGGGTCGTTGACCGTCATGGTGATCCCGGGGCCGTGGGCCGCCACGGTCCCGGCGAGCACGCCGAGTTGCCGCTCCTTCTCGACCGTCTGCTTCCGGGCCTCCTCGGCCTGGTCGGAGCTGTTCTCCAGCTCCGTGCGCTGGGCGTCGAGGCGCTGTTTCTCGTCCTCCAGCCGCTGCGTGCGGTCGTCCACCTCGTCCAGGATGCGCACCAGGTCCTCCTGGCGCGCGCCCCGCAGGGCGTTGCTGTCACTGTTGGACCGCACCTGGATGGCGAGCCCGAGCCCGAGGCCGAACAGCAGGACGGCGACGATGAGTTGGGCCCGGGTCACCCGGGGCGGCCAGAGACCGGCGACCAGCCGCCGACGCCCGGTGAGCTCCTGCGGGGCCTCGGCCCGGGGCTCCCCGCCGTCGCCGACGTTGTCGTTGAAGTCGTCGTTGCTCATCGGCATCAGGCCCGGAAGACGTGCCGGCGGATCGCCGCGGCGTTGGAGAAGATCCGGATGCCCAGCACGACCACCACACCCGTGGAGAGCTGGGCGCCGACGCCCAGCTTGTCGCCCAGGAAGACGATGAGGGCCGCCACGACCACGTTCGAGAGGAACGAGACCACGAAGACCTTGTCGACGAAGATGCCGTCGAGCATGGCCCTCAGCCCGCCGAACACGGCGTCGAGCGCGGCGACGACGGCGATGGGGAGATAGGGCTCGACCACCGCCGGAACTTCGGGCCGGACCAACAGTCCGACCACGACTCCCACGACGAGGCCCAGTACGGCGATCACGATGTGCCCTTCCCTGTGTCTGCGGCCTTGTATGGCTCTGCTGTCCGTACGATCAGGCTCGGGGCGGCCGGAAGGCTCAGCTTCTCCTGGACGGAGATGCTGGTCCGGATGTCGAAGGTGTCCTTCAGCGCCTGCAGGTACTGGCCGTCGGCACTGTCCTGGAAGGCCGCAGCCAGCTTCTTGCCGTTCCCCACCGCGAGCACCGAGTACGGGGGCACGAGCGGTTTGTTGTCGACCAGTATGGCGTCGCCCGCGGCCCGGATCGCCGACAGGGCCGTCAGCCGCTGTCCGTTGATGGCGATGGCCTCGGCGCCGGACTCCCACAGCCCGTTCACGACGCGTTGCAGGTCCCGGTCCCTGACCCGCCCGGTGTCGGAGAAGCCGCTGGTCTCGCGGGGTCCGCCGCCGCCCTGGTCGGTATCCTCGGCGTCGTCCACGACGACCTTGAGCCCGGGCCCGTGCACGGGCGTCGCCCCGGAGAGCAGCGCGACCAGCTCGGTCTGGTCTCCCCCGTGTTCCTGGAGAGCCTTCCGCTGCCGGCTGCTGACGTCGTCGCGGACTTCCTCCACCTGGGCTTCCAGGGCGTCGGCCGCCGCCGTCTCGGCGTCGATGCGGTCGATCAGTTCCTGCTTCTCCTTGGCCAGGACCGGCGCGGTCACCCGTGCCTGGGCCGCGCCGAGCGTGACGACCAGGGCGGCGAGGACCAGGCAGGCCGCGAGCCCGAGCTTTGCCTTGAGCGTACGGGGCATGCCCGCGCGCCCCTCGGCCGCGCGCCGCGCCGCCGCTTCGGCGTAGCCGTCGTCCAGGCTGTGCTCCATCACATTGGTCAGCAGCAGCATGGACGCGTCGGGACGTCTGGACGGCGGGGCCGTGCTCCGACCGGGGGGCTGCTGCGACATGCCGCACATCGTCGCATGTCGCGGCGGCTTACGCCGAATGGCCCCACCGATGGGCGGCCGGCCGCCGGGAGGGGCGGTGCGTGCCCCGTCCCGGCGGCCCTGTCTCAGTCGCCCGCGCTGTCCACGACAGCCGCCCACTCGTCGAGCAGTGCCTCGGCGGAGGCGTCGTCGGGTCCTTCGGCCCACAGGTGGGTGACGGCTTCCGCCGGGTCCGGCAGCACCATGACCCAGCGCCCGTCCGCCTCCACGACCCGTACGCCGTCCGTCGTGTCGACGTCCCGGTCGCCGGCCGCCTCCACCACGCGGCGCATGACCAGGCCCTTCACGGCCCACGGTGTGGCCAGGTCGCGGCGCAGGACGTGGGCGCGCGGGATGCGGGCGTCGATCTGGCTCAGCGTGAGCTGGGTCCTGGCGACGAGGCCGATGAGCCGAACGAATGCGGCCGTGCCGTCGAAGACACCGGCGAATTCGGGAACGATGAAGCCGCCGCGCCCGTCTCCTCCGAAGATGGTGCCTTCCTCACGCCCCACCCGGGTCAGGTCGTCCGGCGACGTGGTCGTCCACTCGACCTGCGTGCCGTGGTACGCGGCGACCTGCTCGGCGACCCTGGTCGTGGTGACCGGAAGCGCCACCCGCCCGCTGCGCCGCTCGGCGGCGACGAGGTCGAGCATGACGAGCAGCGCCCGGTCGTCCTCCACGATCCGGCCGCGTTCGTCCACGAGGGACAGCCGCTCGCCCACGGGGTCGAAGCGGACGCCGAAGGCCGCCCGCGCCGAGGAGACGATCTCGCCGAGGCGCACCAGACCCTTGCGCCGGGCTTCGGCCGTCTCGGTCGGCCGGGACTCGTCAAGGCCGGGGTTGATGGTGAGCGCGTCCACGCCCAGCCGCCCCAGGAGGCTCGGCAGCACGAGCCCGGCGCTGCCGTTGGACGCGTCGACCACGACCTTCAGCTGGGCGTCGGCGATCCCCGTGGTGTCCACGTTGCGCAGCAGGGACCCGGTGTACGAGTCGAAGACGCTGGACGGGAAGTAGATGTCGCCGATCTCGCCGGGAAAGGCCCGCCGGTACTCCTGCCTGGCATAGACGCGGTCGAGTTTCCGCTGCCGCGCCTGGGAGAGGTCCGCTCCCCGTTCGTCGAAGAACATGATGTCGACGGAGTCGGGCACGCCCTGCGACGTACGGATCATGATCCCGCCGGCACTGCCGCGCGCGGTCTGCTGACGCGCGACGGGCAGCGGTACGTTCTCCAGGTCCCGTACGTCGATGGCGCTGGCCTGGAGCGCCGAGATCACGGCGCGCTTGAGTGCCCGGGCGCCTCGGGAGTGGTCCCGGGCGGTGGTGACGGTGGAGCCCTTCTTGAGCGTCGTCGCGTAGGCACCGGCCAGTCGTACGGCCAGCTCGGGGGTGATCTCGACGTTCAGGATTCCGGAGACGCCGCGTGCCCCGAAGAGATGGGCCTGGCCGCGGGACTCCCAGATCACCGAGGTGTTGACGAAGGCGCCGGCCTCGATGGTCTTGAAGGGGTAGACGCGGACGTTCCCCTGGATGATCGATTCCTCTCCGACGAGGCATTCGTCGCCGATGACGGCGCCGTCCTCGATCCGGGAGGCCCGCATGATGTCGGTGTTCTTGCCGACCACGCAGCCGCGCAGGTTGCTGTGGTCGCCGACATACACGTTGTCGTGGACAACGGCCTTGTGCAGGAAGGCGCCGCTCTTGACGACCACGTTCGAGCCGATGACCGTGTGCTCCCGGATCTCGACGCCGGCTTCGACCTTGGCGTAGTCCCCGATGTAGAGCGGGCCGCGCAGCACGGCGTCGGGGTGCACGTCGGCGCCTTCGGCCACCCAGACCCCGGGCGAGATCTCGAAGCCGTCGATCTCGACGTCGACCTTGCGCTCCAGCACGTCGGCCTGGGCCTTCACATAGCTCTCGTGGGTGCCCACGTCCTCCCAGTAGCCCTCGGCGACATAGCCGTAGATCGGCTTGCCCTCCTTCATCAGCTGCGGGAAGACGTCCCCGGACCAGTCCACGGAGGCGTCGGCCTCGACGTAGTTGAAGACCTCGGGTTCCATGACGTAAATGCCGGTGTTCACGGTGTCCGAGAAGACCTGGCCCCAGGTCGGCTTTTCCAGGAAGCGTTCGACCTGACCCTGCTCGTCCACGATCGTGATCCCGAATTCGAGGGGATTGGGAACGCGAGTGAGGCAGACGGTGACCAGGCCGCCCTTCTCCTTGTGGAAAGCGATGAGGTCCGTGAGGTCGAAGTCGGTGAGCGCGTCACCGGAAATGACGAGGAAGGTGTCGTCCTTCAGCGCCTCTTCGGCGTTCTTCACGCTGCCCGCCGTGCCGAGCGGCTTCTCCTCGTTGGCATAGCTCAGCTCCATGCCGAGCTCTTCGCCGTCCCCGAAGTAATTCTTGACCAGGGAGGCAAGGAACTGGACGGTCACGACCGTCTCATTGAGCCCGTGCCGTTTCAGCAGCCGGAGCACATGCTCCATGATCGGCCTGTTGGCCACGGGAAGGAGCGGTTTGGGCATGCTCGAGGTCATGGGGCGAAGACGAGTGCCTTCGCCGCCAGCCATTACGACGGCCTTCATGTCGGAAACGTCCTCCTTGAGAGACGACGGTCGAGCCGACTTCACCCGTCAGGGCAGCTTCTGTGTCATCAGCCGTGGGCCGGCGACGCTGCACGGCACCACATCAGCGAGCTCAATCGGCTACTGCATCCGCCTTGACCAGGCGGCGGACCTGAACCACGTACAAGATTCCTGCCCACCAATAGAGGGTTGTACCCCACCCTGCGAACGCCCATCCGAAAATGGTGGCCACCTCTGCCAGCCAACCATGCCCGTCACTGAGCAGCAACAAGGGGAATGCGTACATGAGGTTGAACGTGGCGGCCTTGCCGAGGAAGTTCACCTGGGGCGGCGGATAGCCGTGCCGGCGCAGGATTCCCACCATCACCAGCAGCATGAGCTCGCGGGCGAGCAGGGCGATGGTGAGCCAGAGCGGCAGGATCTCGCGCCAGGTGAGTCCGACGAGGGTGGAAAGAATGTAGAGCCGGTCGGCGGCGGGGTCGAGAAGCCGTCCGAGGCTGCTGATCTGGTTCCACCTGCGCGCGAGCTTGCCGTCGAGGTAGTCGCTGACACCGCTGAACATCAGGACCAGCAAAGCCCAGCCGTCGCTCTGGGGTCCGCCGAACTCGGGCCGGAGGATCAGCCACAGAAAGACAGGTACGCCGACCAGGCGCAACATGCTGAGGATGTTGGGGATAGTGAGTACCCGGTCCGTCTGAACGCGGGTCTCCTGGACCTCCACCCGGGGGCCTCCTGTGTCAAGAACGTGCCAATGATGCCCCCTGACCCTACCCTCAGCCCCGGCCTGCGGCCGCAGAGGGGTGCCGGACACCCCTGGGAACGCGAAAAAGCCCCGTGCCACAAGGGCACGGGGCTCTTCCTAAAAGGAGTTCGGCGGCGTCCTACTCTCCCACAGGGTCCCCCCTGCAGTAC
>NZ_JBVJAM010000015.1:0-228819 GCF_055590565.1 Streptomyces sp. NPDC041814
GGGGCCCAATGCCCCCACCCGGGGGGGGCGACGCACACGGCGCCCGGGTATTTGTTGGTTTTCCTAATTTTTTGTTCATTTGTGGGCCAATTTGCCTGGCGGGGGCGGCCGGGCCCCCCCCGGGGCGCCGCCCGACGGAGACCCCAGCACAGCAGAGGACCACCTGCACGAAGGGGAAGCCATGACAGCGACGACCGACGGAAGCACCGGGGCCGTTGACCCCCGCGCAGCCTCGGCCAGTAGGAAGACAACCGAATCAACCATCGCCGCGGACGCAGTACTTGCCGCCGCGCGGCGGGCCGCGGAGCGCTCGGTGGAGCATCTCCTCGGCAGGCAGGACGAGCAGGGCTGGTGGAAGGGCGACCTCGCCACCAACGTCACGATGGACGCCGAGGACCTGCTGCTCCGTCAGTTCCTCGGTATCCAGGACCCCGCCACGGTCCGGGCGGCCGCGGGCTTCATCCGCGGCGAACAGCTCGGTGACGGGACGTGGACGACGTTCCACGGCGGCCCCGCGGACCTCTCCACGACCATCGAGGCCTACGTCGCGCTGAGACTGGCGGGCGACCGGCCGGAGGACCCGCACATGGCCCGCGCCGCGGGCTGGGTCAGGGAGCAGGGCGGCATCGCCGCGAGCCGGGTCTTCACCCGGATCTGGCTGGCCCTCTTCGGCTGGTGGAAATGGGACGACCTGCCGGAGCTCCCCCCGGAGCTGATGTTCTTCCCGAAGTGGGTCCCGCTCAACATCTACGACTTCGGCTGCTGGGCCCGCCAGACCATCGTGCCGCTCACCATCGTGTCGGCGAAGCGGCCGGTACGGCCGGCCCCCTTCGCCCTGGACGAGCTGCACACCGACCCCGCGAACCCCAATCCGCCCAAACGCCCGGCTCCGGCACGCAGTTGGGACGGGCTCTTCCAGCGGCTCGACAAGGCGCTGCACGTCTATCACCGCTTCGCGCCGCGCGGACTGCGTCGGGTCGCGATGAACTCCGCGGCCCGCTGGATCATCGAACGCCAGGAGAACGACGGCTGCTGGGGCGGCATCCAGCCGCCCGCCGTCTACTCGGTCATCGCCCTGCACCTCCTCGGCTACGACCTCGAACACCCGGTGATGCGGGCGGGCCTCGAATCGCTCGACCGCTTCGCCGTGTGGCGCGAGGACGGCACCCGCATGATCGAGGCGTGCCAGTCCCCGGTCTGGGACACCTGCCTGGCCACCATCGCACTCGCCGACGCCGGGGTCGCCCCCGACCACCCGGCGCTCGTGAAGGCGGCGGACTGGATGCTCGCCGAGGAGATCGTCCGGCCGGGAGACTGGGCGGTGCGCCGGCCCGGACTGGAGCCCGGCGGCTGGGCGTTCGAGTTCCACAACGACAACTACCCCGACATCGACGACACCGCGGAGGTGGTCCTGGCCCTGCGCCGGGTCCGCCACCCCGACCAGGCCCGGTTGGACGCCGCGATCGAGCGCGGCGTGCGCTGGAACGTCGGCATGCAGTCCCGCAACGGGGCCTGGGGCGCTTTCGACGCGGACAACACCAGCCCCTTCCCCAACCGGCTGCCCTTCTGCGACTTCGGCGAGGTCATCGACCCGCCGTCCGCGGACGTCACCGGGCACGTGGTGGAGATGCTGGCCGTCGAGGGCCGTGCCGCACACCCCGTCACCCGGCGCGGCATCGAGTGGCTGCTGGCCGAACAGGACGCGAACGGCGGCTGGTTCGGCCGCTGGGGCGTCAACTACGTCTACGGAACGGGGTCGGTGGTCCCCGCGCTGACCGCCGCCGGGCTGCCCCCGTCGCACCCGGCGATCCGGCGCGCGGTCGACTGGCTGGAGTCCATCCAGAACGACGACGGCGGCTGGGGCGAGGACCTGCGCTCCTACACCGAGGAGAAGTGGATCGGCCAGGGAGCGTCGACCGCGTCCCAGACCGCCTGGGCGCTCCTCGCGCTGCTCGCCGCGGGGCGGCGGGACACCGTCGCCGTGACCCGGGGCATCGCCTGGCTGGCCGAGACCCAGCAGGCCGACGGCTCCTGGGACGAGCCCTACTTCACCGGTACCGGGTTCCCCTGGGACTTCTCCATCAACTACCACCTCTACCGGCAGGTCTTCCCGCTCACCGCGCTCGGGCGGTACGTGCACGGCGACCCGTTCGCGGGCCGCACGCCGACGCGCGAGGGGGCCTGATGGCAGAGGCCGGGCCGCCCGCCCCGCTGCTGATCGCCTGCGCGCTCGGCATCGAACAGCTCGCCCTGCGCACCGGCAGGGGGCGGGCGACGGACGCCCCGGAGCGGGTCACCGTGCTCCGTACCGGCATGGGCCCCAGGGCGGCCGAGACCGCCGTGGCGCGCGCGCTCGGGCGGGACGGCGGGGCGGCGGCGGACACCGCGGTCATCGCCTCGGGGTTCTGCGCCGGCCTCGCGCCCGGGATGCACCCGGGCGACCTCGTGGTGGCGGAGGAGACCCGGGCAGCCGGGGACCCCGTCCCGTGCACCGGCGCGGAGCTGCTGGCCGAGGCGCTGGCCAGAGCCGTACCGGGGCGCACCGTACACACCGGCCCGCTCACCGGGTCCGACCATGTCGTCCGGGGACATGAGCGGGCCGAGCTGCGGGCCACCGGGGCGATCGCGGTGGACATGGAGTCCGCCGCCACCCTGCGCACCGCCCTGCGGTCCGGGCCACGCCCGGTTGCCGCCGTACGGGTGGTCGTGGACGCTCCTGAGCATGAGCTCGTCCGCATCGGCACGTTCCGCGGTGGAATATCGGCTTTCCGCGTTCTTCGTGCCGTCCTGCCGGCTTTCTATGAATGGCACCGATCTTTGCTGCTCCCCAGGAGGTGAGCTAGATGGCCATGCCGCTTCGTCAGTCCATCAAGGTTGCGACGTACCTCATTGAACAAAAGCTCCGCAAGCGGGACAAGTTTCCGCTGATTGTCGAGCTGGAGCCGTTGTACGCCTGCAACCTCGCCTGCGAGGGCTGCGGGAAGATCCAGCACCCGGCCGGAGTCCTCAAGCAGCGCATGCCCGTGGCCCAGGCCGTCGGCGCCGTGCTCGAATCGGGCGCCCCGATGGTCTCCATCGCCGGCGGCGAACCACTGATGCACCCTCAGATCGATGAGATCGTGCGCCAGTTGGTGGCGAAGAGGAAGTACGTATTCCTCTGCACCAACGCGGTGCTGCTGCGCAAGAAGATCGAGAAGTTCACGCCCTCGCCGTACTTCGCGTTCGCCGTGCACATCGACGGGCTCCGCGAACGGCACGACGAGTCGGTCGCCAAGGAAGGGGTGTTCGACGAGGCGGTGGCGGCGATCAAGGAGGCCAAGCGGCGCGGCTTCCGGGTCACCACCAACTCCACCTTCTTCAACACCGACACCCCGCAGACCATCATCGAGGTGCTCAACTTCCTCAACGACGACCTCAAGGTGGACGAGATGATGATCTCGCCCGCCTACGCGTACGAGAAGGCGCCCGACCAGGAGCACTTCCTGGGCGTGGAGCAGACCCGCGAGCTGTTCAAGAAGTCCTTCGCCGGCGGCAACCGGAGCCGGTGGCGGCTGAACCACTCGCCGCTCTTCCTGGACTTCCTGGAGGGCAAGGCCGACTTCCCGTGCACCGCCTGGGCCATCCCCAACTACTCCCTGTTCGGCTGGCAGCGGCCCTGCTACCTGATGAGCGACGGCTATGTGCCGACGTACCGGCAGCTCATCGAGGAGACCGACTGGGACAAGTACGGCCGGGGCAAGGACCCGCGCTGCGCCAACTGCATGGCGCACTGCGGCTACGAGCCCACCGCCGTCCTCGCCACCATGGGCTCCCTGAAGGAGTCCCTGCGCGCCATGCGCGAGACCGTCAGCGGCAACGGCTGAGCCGCGACACCCGGCCGGGCTCCCGTGCGGAGCCCGGCCATCACCGTGAGCAGGAACAGGACCACAGAGAGGGGGCCCGGGCATGACGCTGCTGCAGAGCATCCGGGGGCCGCACGATCTGAAGGCACTGAACGCGTCACAACTCGGCGAACTCGCCGACGACATCCGCACGTTCCTGGTGGAGGCCGTGGCCAGGACCGGCGGCCACCTGGGCCCCAACCTCGGGGTGGTGGAGCTGACCATCGCCCTGCACCGGGTCTTCGACTCGCCCGTCGACCGGGTTCTGTGGGACACCGGCCACCAGAGCTACGTGCACAAACTGCTCACCGGGCGCCAGGACTTCTCCAAGCTGCGCGGCAAGGGCGGGCTCTCCGGCTACCCGTCCCGCGAGGAGTCCGAGCACGACGTCATCGAGAACTCGCACGCCTCCACCGTCCTCGGCTGGGCCGACGGCCTCGCCAAGGCCGATGAGGTACGCGGCCGCGGCAGCCACGTCGTCGCCGTCATCGGGGACGGGGCCCTCACCGGCGGCATGGCCTGGGAGGCGCTGAACAACATCGCCGCCGCCAAGGACCGCCCCCTGATCGTCGTGGTCAACGACAACGAGCGCTCCTACGCGCCCACGATCGGCGGCCTCGCCCGCCACCTCGCCACCCTGCGCACCACCGACGGCTACGAACGCTTCCTGTCCTGGGGCAAGGGCCTCCTGGAACGCACCCCCGTCATCGGTCAGCCCCTCCACGGGGCCCTGCACGGGGCCAAGAAGGGCTTCAAGGACTTCGTCGCCCCGCAGGGCCTGTTCGAGGACCTGGGACTCAAGTACATCGGGCCGGTCGACGGGCACGACACCGCCGCCGTCGAGGCCGCCCTGCACCGGGCCAAGGGCTTCCGGGGCCCCGTCCTCGTCCACTGCATCACCGAGAAGGGGCGCGGTTACGCCCCCGCCCTGCGCGACGAGGCCGACCGCTTCCACACCGTCGGCGCGATGGACCCCCTGACCTGTGCCCCGCTCGTGCCCGCCGCCGGCCCGTCCTGGACCTCCGTGTTCGCGGACGAGATCGCGGCGATCGGGGCGGAGCGCCCGGACGTCGTCGCGCTCACCGCCGCGATGCTGGACCCGGTCGGGCTGACGAAGTTCGCCGAGGCGTTCCCGGACCGCGTCTGGGACGTGGGCATCGCGGAGCAGCACGCCGCGGTCAGTGCGGCGGGGCTCGCCACGGGCGGGCTGCACCCGGTCGTCGCCGTGTACGCCACCTTCCTCAATCGGGCGTTCGACCAGCTCCTGATGGACGTCGCCCTGCACCGGTGCGGGGTCACCTTCGTCCTGGACCGGGCCGGTGTCACCGGGCCCGACGGGGCCTCGCACAACGGCATGTGGGACATGTCCCTGCTCCAGGTCGTGCCCGGGCTGCGGATCGCGGCCCCGCGCGACGCGGACCGGCTGCGCGAGGAACTGCGCGAGGCGGTCGCGGTGGACGACGCTCCGACCCTGGTGCGGTTCCCGAAGGAGTCGGTCGGGGAGACGATCGAGGCGGTCGGCCGGATCGGCGGGATGGACGTGCTGCGGCGCGACGAGGACGCCGGTGTGCTCCTCGTCGCCGTCGGCGCGATGGCCTCCGTCTGCCTGCGCACCGCCGAACTGCTGTCGGGCGCCGGCATCCGCTGCACCGTCGTGGACCCACGCTGGGTCAAACCGGTCGACGCGGCGCTGCCGCCGCTCGCCGCCGCGCACGGGCTCGTCGCGGTGGTCGAGGACAACAGCCGCGCCGGGGGTGTCGGTTCGGCGGTCGGACAGGCGCTCCGGGACGCGGGAATCGACGTACCGCTGCGCACCTTCGGCATCCCCGAGCAGTTCCTCGCGCACGGCAAGCGGTCCGAGGTGCTGGCCGACATCGGACTCACACCGGTCGAGATCGCCGGCCGGATCAGCGCCGTCGCGGCCGCCCGGAAGGCGGCTGCCGGCAACGGGTACAAGGAGAGCGGGGCATGAAGGACGACGAGCCCAAGGGCTTCGATCTGGCGCGGCTTCTCGCCGAACGCGGCGCCGAACGCTACGAGCTGCACAGCAAGCACCTCAACCACCAGCTCCCGCGCATGCTGCACACCATCGGCTTCGACAAGGTCTACGAACGGGCCGAGGGCGCGCACTTCTGGGACGCGGACGGCAACGACTACCTCGACATGCTCGCCGGATTCGGCGTCATGGGGCTCGGCCGGCACCATCCCGTCGTACGCAAGGCGCTGCACGACGTCCTCGACGCCTCGCTCGCCGACCTGACCCGGTTCGACTGCCAGCCGCTGCCCGGGCTGCTGGCCGAGAAGCTGCTGAGCCACAGCCCGCACCTGGACCGGGTCTTCTTCGGCAACAGCGGCACCGAGGCCGTCGAGACCGCCCTGAAGTTCGCCCGGTACGCCACCGGCCGGCCGCGCGTCCTTTACTGCGACCACGCCTTCCACGGGCTGACCACCGGCTCCCTCTCGGTCAACGGCGAGGGCGGGTTCCGGGACGGTTTCGCCCCGCTGCTGCCCGACACCGCGGTCCCGCTCGGCGACCTCGCCGCGCTGCGACGGGAGCTGAAGCGGGGCGACGTGGCCGCCCTGGTGGTGGAGCCGATCCAGGGGAAGGGGGTGCTCGCGGCGCCGCCCGGCTATCTGCGCGAGGCCCAGGAACTGCTGCGCAAGCACAAGGCCCTCCTCATCGCCGACGAGGTGCAGACCGGCCTCGGCAGGACCGGCGACTTCTACGCGTACCAGCACGAGGAAGGCGTGGAACCGGACCTCGTCTGCGTCGCCAAGGCGCTCTCCGGCGGCTATGTCCCGGTCGGGGCGACCCTCGGCAAGGACTGGATCTTCAAGCGGGTCTACTCCTCGATGGACCGGGTCCTCGTCCACTCCGCGAGCTTCGGCTCCAACGCCCAGGCGATGGCGGCGGGGCTCGCGGTGCTGTCGGTGATGGAGGACGAGGAGACCGTCGCGCACGCGCGCCGCACCGGCGACCTGCTCCGCGAACGGCTGTCCGCGCTCGTCGGACGCTACGAGCTGCTGCACGAGGTGCGGGGGCGCGGGCTGATGATCGGCATCGAGTTCGGCCGCCCCACCTCGCTGAAGCTCCGCAGCCGCTGGACCATGCTCCAGGCGGCTCGCAAGGGCCTCTTCGCGCAGATGGTCGTCGTGCCGCTGCTCCAGAAGCACCGCATCCTGACCCAGGTCTCCGGCGACCATCTGGAAGTGATCAAGCTCATCCCGCCGCTGGTCATCGACGACGCGGACGTCGACCGCTTCGTGGAGGCGTTCACCGCCGTGATGGACGACGCGCACAGCGGCGGGGGACTGATGTGGGACTTCGGGCGCACTCTGGTGAAGCAGGCCGTCGCCAACCGCTGAGCCTTTTTGCCCCGGAGGCAAGAAATTTGCCTCCGGGGAAAGACTTTGGCCCAATGGAGGCATGAACCCTCCGGACGACCTGGCGGCCGGCGAGCTGCCCGGTGTCGCGCCACGCCTGCGCGATCTGCGCCGAGGCCGTGGTCTCACCCTGGAGACCGCGGCCCAGCGGGCTGGGCTCTCGCCCGCCCACCTCTCCCGGCTCGAAACGGGCCGGCGTCAGCCCTCGCTGCCCATGCTGCTCCAGCTGGCCAGGATCTACGGTACGACGGTCTCCGAGCTCCTCGGCGAGACGCCCCCGGAACGTGACGCGATCGTCCGCGGCCGCCCGTTCGAGGGCGCGGCCGCCGACGGCTGGATGTACCAGCAGGCCGGCGGCTCCGGCCGCGCGATGCAGGCGCTCCGCGTCCGCGTCCCGTACGGCGCCCAGGGCGATCTGGTCCGCGTCCACCCCGGCGAGGAGTGGCTGTACGTCCTGACCGGCCGCCTCCGGGTGACGCTCGGCGAGACGGTGCACGACCTCGCGCCCGGGGACGGCGCGCACTTCGACTCGCTCACCCCGCACCGGATCGCGGCCCCCGAATCCGAGGGCGCCGAGCTGCTCTTCGTCCACACCCTGCTGCAGAGCCCCGCCGCCGACCTGTGCCTCGGCGGCCGGGTCCACCGCGGCTGAGACGTTTCCGCCGGACCCCCGGCATCAGAGAGGCCAGTCATGTCCGATTCAGAGCACTACGACCCGCTCACCCCGGCCCCGCGCCCCGGCGCCGACAGCCAGGAGAGGAAGATGCCGCGCGGACTCGTCATCCGGCTCTTCGCCTACCTCGTGGCCGGGCACGTCATCGCCGCGTTCCTGTACCTGCTCTTCGCGGTCGGCATGCACAACCAGTAGGCCGCTCAGCTCTCGTCGAGGAGCCGTTCGCGCAGCCGCTCACGGGTGGCGGGCGTGAGCTTCAGCCCGTCGGTGAGGTAGCGGTCGGTGCCGCCCCAGGTCTCGTCAATGGCCGCGAAGGCCGCGGCGAGGTAGTCGGGCTGGGCGCCGAAGAGCGGGTTCAGCAGCTCCAGCACCTCCGGGGACATCCCGGCGGCCGAGGTGTCGCTGCGCCGGATGCGGTAGCGGCGGTGCGGGTCGTTCGACTTGAGGTAGTCGGCCTCGATGGTCTCCCGCCCGACGCCCACCGCCAGCAGCGTCACCGCGATCGCGAGCCCCGCCCGGTCCTTGCCGGCCGCGCAGTGCATCAGAGCGGGCACGCTGTCCTCGGCCAGGGCGTGCAGCACCCGGCTGTGCTCGGCGGTGCGCTCCAGGATGATCGAGCGGTACGAGGCGACCATGCGGCGGGTCCCCTTGCCGTCGGCCAGGATCGAGCGCAGCTCCGTCAGGTTGCCGTCGCGCACCATCCGCCAGAACTCGGCGCCGTCCGCCGGGTCGCTGAGCGGGATGCTCACATTCCGTACGCCCGGCAGCTCGATGTCCAGGCCGTCCAGCTTGTGGTCGGCCGCGTTGCGGAAGTCGAAGACGGTGTGCAGGCCGAGCCCGCCGAGGAAGAGCGCGTCCTCTGCCGTGGCGTGCGCCAGGTGACCGCTGCGGTAGAGCCTGCCCTGCCGCACCCGGCGACCGTCGGCGGTGGGGAGACCGCCCACGTCGCGGAAGTTGCGGACACCGGTGAGAACGGGCTCCGTCGGCGGGGTCTGCGGCAGTTGCTGCGTCACGGTCACTCCTGGAGGCTCTGCCCGGGCGCGTGTCGCCGGCGGGCCCATGGCCGCGACGATACGACATCGGTTCCCCGGACTGTCACTCGGTCGCCGCAGCCGGATTTCCGGGCATGCACCGTTGCCCTCGCTCAGGGGACGGTCGATGATGTGCGGACCTGTGTGAATCTGTGAACGCATGTGGACGGGGGCGCGATGATCGAGACCGGCGACCGGATCTGGCTGCTGACGGGGGCGAGCGGAAGCTACGCCCTGTGCCTCACGGAGCGGCACGAACTGCTGCATCTCCACTGGGGCCCGCGCATCTCCCTTCCGGCGGCCCGGGCCCTGGCCGCGGCGCCCGCACCGCCTGCCCGGGGCTTCGAGTCCCCGCTCGACGGCCGCGAGGAGTATCCGGTGGAGGGTGGACCGCGGTTCGTCCGCCCCGCCCTGTCGGTGCGCACCGACGAGGTGCGCGGGACCGCCTGGGTCTTCGCCGGGGACTCGGTGGACGGCGACGAACTGCGGCTCTCCTTCGACGACCCGGTGCACCGCCTCGCGATCACCCTGCACTACCGGATGCGGGACGACTCCGACGTCATCGAACGCTGGACCACGCTCACCCACACGGGACCGGACGGGCCGCCCCTCGAACTGCTGCGGGCCGACGCCGCCGCCTGGGCGCTGCCCGCGCGCGACGCCTGGCGGCTCACCCGGCTGCACGGCCGCTGGGCGGCGGAGACCCAGCTGGAGCGTACCGAGCTGGCGTACGGGGAACACCTGCTCTCCAGCCGGCGGGGTCACACCGGCCACCAGGGCCTGCCCTGGGTCGCCCTGGACGCGGACGGCGCCGCGACCGAGGATTCCGGGGAGGTCTACGGCTGCGCGCTCGGCTGGTCCGGCTCCTGGCGCATCGCCGTCCAGCGGCTGCCCGACGGGCTCGTGCAGATCACCGGCGGCGCCGGATACGACGACTCCGGGCTGCTGCGGCTCGCGCCGGGGGAGTCGTACACCAGCCCGGTCTTCGCCGGGTTGTGGAGCCGGGACGGCTTCGGCGGGGCCGGCCGCGCCTGGCACGCCTGGCAGCTCGCCCATGTGATCCCGGACGCCGCCGAGCCGCGTCCGGTGCTCTACAACTCCTGGGAGGCCACCGGCTTCGACATCGCGGAGGACCAGCAGCGGGCCCTGGCCGACCGGGCCGCCGCGCTGGGCGTCGAGCTGTTCGTCGTGGACGACGCCTGGTTCGGCCGGCGGGTGAGCGACCGGGCCGGGCTCGGCGACTGGACGCCGAATCCGGAGCGCTTTCCCGACGGCCTCGGGCCGCTCGCCCGCCATGTGCACGGACTCGGCATGCGGTTCGGCATCTGGGTCGAGCCGGAAATGGTCAACCCCGACAGCGACCTCTACCGAGCCCACCCGGACTGGGTCCAGCACTTCCCCGGCCGGGAACGCACCGAATTCCGCAATCAGCTGGTCCTCAACCTCGCCCGCCCCGATGTGCGGGCCCACCTGTGGGAGAGCCTGGACGCCCTGCTGACCGACACGCCCGTCGACTACGTGAAATGGGACTTCAACCGCTGCTTCTCGGATGCCGGCTGGCCCGGCGCCGACTACCCCCAGCGTCTGTGGACCGAGCACGTGGACGCCCTCTACGCGCTGCTCGACCGGCTGCGAGCCGCCCATCCCGGCGTCGCCTTCGAGTCCTGCTCGGGCGGCGGCGGCCGGATCGACCTCGGCATCCTCTCGCGTACGGACCAGGTCTGGACGTCCGACAACACCGATCCGCTGGACCGCCTCGCCATCCAGCACGGCTTCGGGCATCTCCACCCGGCGCGCGTGATGGCGGCCTGGGTGACCGACAGCCCGAACGTCCAGCTGAACGGACGCCGCTCCTCGCTGCGCTTCCGGTTCGTCAGCGCGATGGCCGGGGTGCTGGGGATCGGCGGGGACCTCACCGAGTGGAGCGCGGCCGAACTGGACGAGGCGCGCGGGTGGGTGGAGCTGTACAAGGAGATCCGCCCGGTGGTGCAGCTGGGCGAGCTCTACCGGCTGCGCGCCCCGGGCCCCGGGCTCAGCGCCGTGCAGTACGTGCGGGGTGCGGACACCGTCGTGCTGGCGTGGCTCCACGCGCAGCGGTACGGGGAGGAGCCGCCGGCGCTGCGGCTGCGCGGGCTCGACCCGGAGGCGACGTACACCTGCCTGGACACCGGGGCGGTGCACCACGGTTCGCTGCTGATGCACCACGGGCTGCGGACGGGGCTGCGCGGCGACCTGGACGCGCGGGTGGTGCGGCTGCGCCGTGGATGATGGCCATGACATGTCCGTATTAAGGCGTTATGGACAAAGTGCCCCGGTTGCTAGGGAGATGATCACCCGCTCGTGAGCGGGATCATATCCGTGACGGTGTGTGGTGACGCCCCGGCTGGGTAATCCCCGCGCCGCGCGGAAAGCCAAGATCCGTAATCCACGGAGTGTGACCGGAATTCGGCACCGCAATTCCGGTGCCGAATCCGGCGCCGAACCCGCGGCTTGTTTCCGCCGTCCAGGCTCGCTTACGTTCCATGTCCATCCGGATGGAACGCCCAATCCTGCCGCCGTCCGGAATTCGCATCCCTTCACCGTGTGGCAGGAGCGGGGGAACCAGGTAAGCCGCCGACCGGGACGACCGGACGGCTAGGGGTGAAGCCGCGCCAGGCGCGGCCGGGCATCTCCAGCCCGAACCCGACAGCTCACCTCGCAGGCGCCGGAGAGGAAATTCTTCATGCCCAATTCGGGTAAGCACCGCCGTCCCAAGTCCAGCACCATCGCCCGCGGCGTCGTCGCCGCGAGCGCCGGCGGCGCCGTCATCGCGCTCCCGCTGCTCGGCGCCACCGGTGCCCACGCCGCGGAGCAGTCCGCCCCGGCCACGTCGAAGTCGGCCGCCGCGCACACCGCCCCGGCCGCGCCCGCGAAGAGCACCGGCACCACCACGTACTCCGTCGTCTCCGGCGACTACCTGTCGAAGATCGCGGCCCAGCACCACCTCAAGGGCGGCTGGCACAAGCTGTACCAGGACAACCGCGAGGTCGTCGGTGAGAACCCGAGCCTGATCTTCCCGGGCATGAAGCTGACCCTCGGCGCCAAGGCGGCCCCCGCCGCCACCACGTCCGAGGCCCCCGCCAAGACGGCGGAGAAGACCGTGACGAAGGCCGCGCCCAAGGCGGAGACCAAGGCCGAGCCCAAGGTCGAGACCAAGACCGAGGCGCAGACCGAGACCAAGGCCCCCGCCTCCCAGGACAACGCTTCCGGCTACGTCCACCCGGTCCCGGGCAACCACACCACCGCGTACCGCGCCTCCGGCGCCAACTGGTCCAGCGGCAGCCACACCGGCATCGACTTCCCCGTCTCCACCGGCACCAGCGTGAAGGCCATCGCCTCCGGCACCGTCGTCACCGCCGGCTGGGGCGGCGCCTACGGCAACCAGGTCGTCATCAAGCACGCCGACGGCCACTACTCCCAGTACGGCCACATGTCCTCGCTCTCCGTCTCGGCGGGCCAGACCGTGACCGCGGGCCAGCAGGTCGGCCTCTCCGGCTCCACCGGCAACGCCACCGGCCCGCACCTCCACTTCGAGGTCCGCACCGGCCCGGAGTACGGCTCGGACATCGACCCGATCGCCTACCTGGCGTCGCACGGGATCTACGTCTGATCCAGGCAGTACCGGCCCGGTGATCCGGGTCACTGAACGGCACAGAGGGACGGCGCACGGCGGTGCGCCGTCCCTCTGCTTATTCCCCCTTTACCGAAAACTGACCGGGTGGTTTATCTCACCACCCGTCAACCCCTTATTACGGTCGCGTAGGTCACATTCCGGGGTGCAGGATATGCGGTTGTGGCAGACGATTCGAACAACCTTCAACAGGGCGCCATCGACCGACAGGGCGCCATCGGGTCGTACGCGGCGATTGGCGACAGCTTCACCGAGGGAGTCGGCGACCCCGGCCCGGACGGCACGTTCGTCGGCTGGGCCGACCGGCTCGCGGTACTCCTCGCGGACCGGCTCCCGGAGCCCGGCCCGGCGACCCAGGTCTCACCCGTTTCCGCGCACGGGGACTTCCGGTACGCCAATCTCGCCGTACGAGGACGCCTCCTCGACCAGATAGTCGAGGAGCAGGTACCCCGCGCCAAGGAACTCGCCCCCGATCTGGTGAGCTTCTGCGCAGGCGGCAACGACATCATCCGGCCGGGCACCGACCCGGACGACGTGGCCGAACGCTTCGAGCGGGCGGTCGCCGACCTCACACGGTCGGTCGGCACCGTCATGGTCACCACCGGCTTCGACACCCGTGGCGTTCCCGTGCTGCGCCATCTGCGCGGCAAGATCGCCACCTACACCGCCCATGTCCGGGCCATCGCCGACCGCTACGACTGCCCGGTCCTCGACCTGTGGTCGCTGCGCTCGGTGCAGGACCGGCGCGCCTGGGACGGCGACCGGCTCCACCTGTCGCCCGAGGGACACACCCGCGTCGCGCTCCGCGCCGCACAGGTCCTCGGCCTCGACGTGCCGGCCGACCCGGACCAGCCGTGGCCGCCGCAGCCCCCGCGCGGCACGCTGGAGATCCGCCGCGACGACATCCACTGGGCGCGCGAATACCTCGTCCCGTGGATCGGGCGGCGGCTGCGCGGCGAGTCCTCCGGGGACCACGTCGAGCCGAAGCGGCCCGATCTGCTGCCGCTCTGACCGGCCCCTCCCGCTGTCCTCAGTCGCCGCGCGTCGCGGCGACCGGGGGCAGCGGCAGCGCCGCCGGTATCCGCTCCAGGACCCCGCCCGCGAAGACGTCGTACAGCGGCAGCGTCTCCAGGTGCACATAGCCGATGTGGCAGTCGCAGACGGCGAGCGGGCAGCCCCGCGGCCCCAGCGCCCGCCGGTAGCTCCCGTCGTACAGATTGCCCAGCTCCGCCCGGACGAAATGGCAGCGGCGCACCGTCCCGTCCCCGTCCACCGAGATCACCGACTCACCGGTCCGGCAGGGCAGCCCCGCCGAGCGGTGCGGATGGCGGCTGTACGGGAACAGCGGGTCGATCGCCGTCCACCGCTCCGCCTCCTCGTCCGTGTAGGTGTGCCCCTCGGCGGCGTTGACCCAGAGGTAGACCTCGTCGGGGAGCGCCGCGCGCAGCCGTCGCGCCTCCCCGAGATGGGCGTCGAACCCCACGACGCCGACGCTGTGCCGGACCCCGAGGTCCCTCAGCTCCGCGCACCGGCCGAGGAAACGCTCGTACGGTGTCTGCCCCGGGTGGTACGTGCACCAGAGCGCGATCCGTTCCCTGACCGCCTCCGGAGCCTCGGCCAGCCACCGCGTACGGCCGCTCAGGTTCGTCTGGATCGCGACCCGGCGCACATGCGGGAGGCCCGCCAGCTCCACGATCGCCCGGCGGTACCAGGAGCGCACCAGACCCTCGCCCCACGGCGTGAACAGCACCGAGATCCGGTCACCGGTCTGCGCAGCCACCCACACCGTGAAGCGTTCCAGCGCCGCCCTGTCCGCCCGCAACTGCTCCCCGCTGTCACGCCGCTTCGCGAACGGGCAGTACGGGCAGTCGTAGTCGCACGAGGCGAGCGGGCCCCGGTAGAGAATCGTCAGGTCCACGGCCCACTCACTTCCGTTCGTACGCGGCCATCGCCGCCCGCACGGCGGGCGAGAAGAGCTCCGGGCCCAGCGCGTCGGAGTACGCCAGCCCCTCCGGCGACAGCCGCAGCAGCCCCCGCGCCCCCGTGTCGAGCCAGCCCCGGGCCTCGAACCGGGCCAGCTCCGCGGGGAAGTCCTCGTACGGCGAGGTGCCGAACCGCTCGCGGTAGTCGTCCACGGCCATGCCCTGCGCCTGGAGCACCGACTGGAGCAGATGACGGCGGCGCGCCTCGTCCCCGTCGGTGTACCGCCCGACTTCGGCGCGGGAGAAGTCCTCGGTGGCCGTGTAGGCGTCGATGATGCCCCGCACCTCGCTCATCCGGACCGCGTAGTCGAAGGAGTAGTGCAGCCGCGAGGTGTAGGAGCGGGCGCCGCAGCCCAGGCCGATCATGCCGTCCGTCTGGCACGCGTAGTCGTCCGGCCCCTCCGCGCGCGGGGCGTCGGCGCGGCGGAACATCCGCATCGACACCTGCTCGTAGCCGTGGGCCAGGAGGTGGTCGCGGCCGGCCCGGTAGAGGCGCAGGCGCTGTTCGTCCCAGGCCGCGTCGGCGTCGCCGGGGGAGCGGAGGCCGAGGGCGGTCAGCGGGCGGACGTACAGCGGGTAGAGGTACAGCTCCTCCGGCCGCCAGCGCAGCGCCGCGTCCAGCGAGGTGCGCCAGGTGCGCTCGGTCTGGCCGTCTATGCCGTAGATCAGATCGATGTTGAGCACGGGTATAGCGGTGTCCCGGATGAGGCCGAGCGCCTGCTCCACGTCGGCGGCGTGCTGCGGGCGGACCGCCGCGCGGGCCTCGGCCTCCACGAAGGACTGCACCCCGATGCTGATCCGGGTCGCGCCCCGCTCGGCGAGCACCGCGAGCCGGTCGGCGGTCGCGGTCGACGGGGACGTCTCCACGGACAGCGGGACGGACCGCAGATCGGCGCCCATCCGCTTCTCCGCGATGTCGCACAGCCGCTCCAGCTCGCCCGCCGTCAGGAACGTGGGCGTGCCCCCGCCGAACGCCGCGGCGGCGAACCGGACCGGCTCCGCGTCGCCCAGCGCCTCCCGCACGGCGCTCGCCTGCCGGTCCAGCGCGTCGAGATAGCGCGCGGTCAGCTCGTCGGGGGCGCCGATCCGGGTGAAGAGGTTGCAGAAGCCGCAGCGGACCTCGCAGAACGGGATGTGCATGTAGAGCGAGAGCGCGTCCCTGCGTTCCCCCGCCCACAGCTCGCCCAGTTCGGGCCGCCCGCCGGGCTGCTCGGCGAGCGGGCGGTACGCCGTCTTGTGCGGATAGGCGTACACATAGCTCTCGTACGGGCGGACGGTGTGCGGCACGGTCATCGGACGGCCCCCGGTTCGAGGAAGAAGTGGGCGTACGGGACGGTCCAGACGGACTCGTGGCCGAGCCGGTGACCGGTGTAGCCGTCGTCGCCGTAGGCCGTGCCGTGGTCGGAGCAGACGATGGCGAAGGTACGGCGGCGGCTGCTCGCGGCGGCGAAGAGCCGGCCGATGTGGGCGTCCACGTATTCCAGGGCGGCGGCGTGCGTCGCACGGCTGTCACCGGCGTCGCGGCTCGCCCCGGGGCTGTGGAACCAGTTCGGCTGGTGGAGCGCGGCGACGTTGACGAAGAGGAACAGCCGCTGCTCGGGCGGCAGGGCGGCGACCACCTCTTCGGCGCGGGCCACCTGCGCCTCGAACGAGGTGGGCGAGGCGACGCCGAACTCCGGCTCCCAGTGCGCCTCCTGGAACATCCCGGGGAGCACCGAGCCCAGCGGGCCGCGCAGGTTGAAGAAGCCCACCCCGCCGACGCACACCGTGCGGTACCCCTCCTTCGCGAGCCCCGACACCAGGTCCGGGGTGTCGAACACGAAGGTGCGCTCCGCCGTGGTCTCGCTGCCGGCGAACCGGGCGGCGAACAGCCGGGGGTGCGGCCCGGGTGCGGCCGGGGTGGGCAGGAACCCCGCGAACATCGCCTGGTGGGAGGCGTACGTGAAGCTGCCCGGAGCGTGCCGCTTCTCCCAGACACCGCCCGGCAGATGGCGGGCCAGATTCGGGATGCGCCCGGCGGCGGCCAGCTCGGCCGCGACGTCGTACCGCAGGGTGTCCAGGGTGACGAACAGCAGGTCGTGGCTGCCGACGACCTCGCTCATATCGGGATCGGAGGGGGCCGGGAGGCGCTCAGGGGGTCGTGCTGACACGGTCGTTCCTTGCTCGTTCCAGTACGGCGGCGATCTGCGCCGCGTAGGTGTCCAGGCCCTCGGCGCCGCTGCCGGGCAGGCCGGTGAGGTTCGGCAGCAGATCCCCGAAGGCGTTGACCTCGCCGACGGCGAAGCGCCGCCAGCCGGCCAGGGGCAGCAGATCGACGCCGACGCACAGGGTGTCCGGGAAGGCGGCGGCGGCCCGCTCGCAGATCGCCAGTGCTTCTCCCCAGCTACCGCCCGCCGCCTCGACGGCCGCCCGCACCCCGGCCAGGTCGCCCCGCGCCCCGCCCAGGTGCAGATTGGTCATCGGCGACGCGCTGGTGCGCACCACGGCGTGGGTGGCCCGCCCGGCGACCACGACGACGCGCAGGTCGGCGGCCCGGCCGCGCTGGGTGGCCTTGGGCAGCCAGCGCTCGATGTGCAGCCCGTCGGGCGCCAGCGCGTCGACCACCGCCGCGACCTCCCGCTCCGTCGTGCAGCGGCGGACCCGCAGCGAGTTGTACAGCCGGCCGGCCGGGTCCCGCTCGACGGAGGTCGCCGCCCGGATCCTGCCCCCGCCCGCCGTCTCCACGGCCAGCACGCCGGAGGCGGACGAGCCGTGTGCGGGCTTCACGAACACCCGGGGCATGCGGTGGGCGGCCATCAGGTCCCGCACATCGTCCCAGCCGCGCACGGGCGCCCCGGCCGGGCCGGAGGTCGGTGACGCGGGGACGGGCACCCCGGCGGAGTCCAGCACCCCGTGGCACAGCCGCTTGTCGAAGAGCGCCGCGATGTCGGCCGGGGCGTCCAGCAGGTGCGCGCCGGCCTCCTGCGCGGCCCGCGCCACCTCACGTACGGCGGCCGTGAACCGCGCGTACCAGAGGGCCGAGCCCTCCACCCGCGTCGGCTCGTCGGCCCCGCGCAGCAGCCGGTCCACCTCCGCGTCCTCGCCGGGCGACTCGACGCGCACGGTCTCCCCGGGCAGGAAGCGCGCCCCGCCCCGCAGCACGTCCAGCCAGGGGACCGTACGCGCCTCGGGCAGGCCGGCGGCGGCCACCGCGTCCTGGAAGAGCGAGACGCGGCGGCTGCCCGGATTGCCGACGACCGCGAGGCGCGGCGGGCCGCTACTCGCTGACGGCGACATAACGTGAATCGTCCTCGTCGTCCGGGTCCCACACGTCCGCCTCGGCCAGGTCGACGTGGACGTCGTGGCGCCGGGACAGCTCCACGAAGCGCTCCATCACCTCGTCGCCGAGGTAGTGGTGGTGCAGGTCCAGGCCGCCCAGATGGGTGAGCGGCTGTCCTTCGAGGAGGGCCAGACCCCCCGTGTCGCTGAGGGTGCCCATCGACAGCGCCAGGAAGTCCAGCTGCGCGACGACCGGTGCGGAGGCGACCGCCACGGCGATCTCGTCCTGGATCTCGCTGTTCTGGAGCCCGAGATGACGCAGCCGGGGGAGACCGCCCCCGGACAGCAGCGGAGCCATGTCCGCCACCGTCGCGTCGCCCCCGTACCACTGGGAGCCGAACCACAGCTCCAGCCGCTCCAGCGCGGGCAGTTCGCAGGCGCCGACCGCGCGCACCACAGGACCGGGCAGACCACCGGACTCGAAGCGCAGGGCCTTCAGCGCCTCGTGCCGCACCGGGTGCAGCTCCAGCGTCTCCTCGCTCAGCCCGCTGCCACCGCCCCGCACCACCAGCTCCTCCAGGCGCGGGAACGCCTGGAGCACCGGTGTGATGTCGCACATCTGGAGCCACGACACCTCGCACTCCTCGCCCACCACATCGGCGAGGAACAGAGCGCGCAGTGCCGGGAACCGGGCCGCGTCCGAGGCGATCAGCTCCACCACGGGAGCCAGGGAACTGTAGTTGCCCTGCCACCAGTGGCCGATCACCAGGGCCCGGACCCGGGCCGGGTCGACCGTCTCCAGGAAGTGCTTCCACACGGCGGCGAACTCAAGCCCCTCCCAACCGCAGTCCAGCCGCCAGGCCGTGGCGTCCGCCGGAGGCAGTGGGCGCTCGTCGCCCGGCTCCGGCAGGGTGAAGACGGGCATGCCGTGGAAGGAGCAGGGGTGATCGATGCCGGTCATCGCGCCGTCACTCCGACACCGTGACGTACCGGCCCGCCGGGCCGCGGTTGTCCCACGGCTCACAGCGCTCCGAAAGGTCCACCCGCACCCCGTGCGGCTCCAGCGCCTCGGTGACGCGGCGCTCCATCGGCTCGGTGAGGAAGTGGTGGTGCAGGTCCAGCACGTCGAGATGGGTCAGCGGCTGGCCCTCCAGGAGAGCGGCCGCCCCCTCGTCGCCGAGCGTGCCGCAGGACAGGTCCAGGGTCTTCAGCCGTGCCACCAGCGGGGCCGAGGCCACCGCGGCCGCGATCTCGTTCTGGATCTCGCTGTTGCGCAGGCCGAGGTGGTGCAGGGCCGGGAAGCGCGTCCCGGCCAGCAGCGGCGCCAGGTCCGACACATCGGCGTCGCCGCCGTAGGCCGAGACACCGAGCCACAGCTCCAGCCGTTCCAACGCGGGCAGTTCGCTCTCCAGGACACCGCGCACCACCTCGCGCGGCAGCCCGCCCGTCTCGATGGTCAGCGCCCGCAGCCGCTCGTGCTTCGCCGCCGGGAAGACCAGCTCGGAGCCGCCGCGCACACCCAGCTCCACCAGCGCGGGGAAGGCGTCGAGCAGCGCGGTGACATCGCTCTGCTCGATCCAGGAGATCTCCGCCTCCTCCATCGTCAGATCCCCGACGAACACCGCTTCGAGCGACGTCAGCCGGTCGGCGGCCGCGATGACGAGACCGATCGGGTACGAGGACTTCTCCTCGTACGACTCGCCCCACTGCCCGATGATCAGCGCCCGGACGCCCGCCGGATCGACTTCCTCCAGGAAGGCGTTGAACTCCTCCTCCCAGGTGCCCTCGTCCTCGTAGGCGTCGATGGACACCCGCCAGGCGGCTGCGTCGGCGGCGGGCCGGGGGCCGCCGTCCGTACCGGACTGGAAATCGACGGCCGGAAGGCCGAGCAACTCGTGAAGGTGGTCCACGGACATGCCCTGAGCTCCTGATGACGGCGACGGATTGATGTCCGCAAGGTCTATCAAGGCCCACTGACAACAACGCGACCGCCCCCGCCCGCGACCGCACGACGGCCGATTGTCAGACCCCCGCCGTAGCGTTTTCGATGTGGCCGGCGCACCGGGTGCCGCCACGGAGGGGAGAGGTCTGTGTACCGGCAGGGCGATGTACTGATCGTGCCACTGGAGGAGTCGGCGGTGCCCGCGCACCTCCTGGAGGCGGCGGGCGAACTGCGCGACGCACGGGGCCGGCTGGTCCTCGCGCTCGGTGAGGTCACCGGACACGCGCACGCGGTGCCGGGGCCCGGCCGGCTGATCCGGGAGGGCGGGGTGTTCGGCCCGATGCTGCTCCATCTCCCCGAGGGCGGGCGCGTGGTGCACGAGGAGCACGCGACGATCCCGCTGCCCCAGGGCTGGTTCCGCGTGGTGCGCCAGCGCGAGTACGCGCCGGGGGCGGTCCGCATCGTCGCCGACTGAGCGACGGCCGGGCGAGCGGGGCAGTGGGACCGCAGGGCGCGGGATCAGGAAATCAGAGCGGAACAGGAAGCAGGGGACGGGGAAACCGATGCAGTACGTGGACTCTTGGCGGGGCGTGGCGGCGGCGACGGGCGCGGCGGACCGGGCGGCCGCCGAGGATGGGGTCCGGCTCGCCTACCGCAGCGCGGGGCTGGCCGAGCCGGAGGAGTTCGTCTGGGCCGGTTCGCCCAGGGAAGCCGTCGAGGCCGTCGGCAGGCTGACCGCCCCGGGGCGCTCGGTCCGGGACGAGGTGCGCACCCGCCCCTGGGCGGAGGAACGGCGCCGGGTGTACGACGCGTTGGGCCCGGCCGGCTGGTCCGCCCTCTGGTCGGCCACCGGTGCACAGCTCTGGGAGAGCACCGCGGGCCTCGCCGAGCGGATACGGGCCGGGGTGGTCGCCGACCTCGCCGGTGCGGACACCGAAGCCGAGTCCCGGGTGCGCCTGGTCCTGCTCGACGCGGTGCTCGGGCAGCACGACGCGGCATGGCTCGCCGCCTTCGACGGCCGGGGCGACCGGCTCGACGGACTGGCGGCGGTGGCGCGGAACGCGGGCTGGTGGTGGCCCTACGAGCGGGTCGCCGTGATCTGCGAGCGCCCGGAGGCCCTGCACCGCGACGAGGCGGGCCGCCTCGACCGGGGCGACGGACCGGCGCTCCGCTACCCGGATGGCTTCGCGCTGTACGCCTGGCGGGGCATGCCCGTGCCCCGGGAGTTCCTGGACGAGCTGGCCGCGCTGACCCCGGAGCGCATCCGCTCCGAGGAGAACGCGGAGCTGCGCCGCGTGATGCTGGAGTACTACGGCTACGACCGCTACCTCACCGAGTCGGGCGCCGAGCCGGTCCACCGCGACGAGACGGGCATCCTCTGGCGGATCGCGCTCACCGGTGACGAGGACGTCGCCATGGTCGAGGTGGTCAACTCGACGCCCGAACCGGACGGCACCCACCGCACCTACTGGCTCCGGGTCCCGCCCAGGACCAGGACCGCCCGGGAGGGCGTCGCCTGGACCTTCGGCCTCGACAGCGAGGTCTACGAGCCGCTCCAGCAGACCTGACCGGGACGCCCGGGGGAGCGGGCGGAAAGCGAGGGAGCTCGGTCAGGCCGTCAGGGTCTCGTGGTCGATGCCCAGTTCACGGGCGAGCGCCTGCTCGGTCCACTCCAGCATCGTGGCCCGGGACAGCGGACCGTTGTACGAGGTCATCTGCACGGCCAGCCCGTCCAGCAGGGCGGTCAGCCGCCAGGCCACGGACATCGGGTCGTCGCAGTGGAACTCGCCCGCCGCCGCGCCCTCCTCGATGACCTCGGCCAGCTCGGCCTTCCACTGCTGGTCGAGGTCGCCGGCCACATTGCGCAGGGCAGGGTCGCGGAGGGACGCGGCCCAGCCCTCGATCCACAGCCGCCAGCCCTTGGCCTGGCCCGTCGGCGCGTACCAGCGGACGGCCGCGCGCAGCCTGCGTACGGCGGTCGTGCGGCGGCCCAACAGCTTCCGCAGATGGGCGAGATCGCTCTCGGCCGCGTGCGCGAAGGCGGCCGCGACCAGCTTCTCCTTGGTGGAGAAGTGATAGAGCACGAGCGCGTTGCTCACGCCGAGCACGGACGCCACATCGGCGATCCGCACGGCCGCGACACCGCGCACCTCGATCTGCTCGACGGCGGCACGCAGCAACTCCTCGCGCCGCTCCGCCACTCCCAACCGCACTCTTGCCACGCGGTCACCCTAACCAATGCCCGCCCCGGGCGGACCGGAGCAGGCCGGGCGGCCCCGGGTCAGCGGTACCAGCCGAAGCGCTCCGCCATCACCGGCAGCCGGTCGGCGGCCACCGCGTGCGCCGCCGCGCGTGGGGTGCAGCCGTCCTCGGCCGCGCGGGCCAGCACCAGGCCGACCAGTTCGCGCATCGCCCGCCGGGTGTGCGCGAACGCCTCCTCCGCGTCGGCCCGGATGTCGCCGAACAGGGTCCACCACCACCAGGCGTTGGTCCCGGAGTTGGCCACCACATCGGGCAGTACGGTGATCCCGCGCGCCGCGAGCAGCGCTTCGGCCTCCGGCAGCACCGGCATGTTCGCGGCCTCCACCACCCAGCGGGCCCTGATCCCGGCCTGGTTCGCCGCGTCCACGGCGTAGGACACGGCGGCCGGGACGAGCACCTCCGCGTCCTGGACCAGCCAGGCGTCGGCCGGAAGCTCCCGGTCACCGGCGCGCAGCGCGCCCCGGTCCACGGTTCCGTGCGCGTCCCGGGCCGCGAGCAGCGCCTCGACGTCGAGCCCGTCCGGGTTCGCGATCGTGCCCTTGACGTCGGCTACGGCGACCACGCGGAGCCCGGCCCGGGCGAGGAAGCGGGCGGTCGCCCCGCCCATGGTCCCGAGCCCCTGGAGAGCCACCCGCGCACCGTCGTACGCGACCCCGTCCCGGTCCAGCGCGGCGAGCGCCGCCTCGGCGACCCCGCAGCCGCCGACCAGTTCGTCCAGGCCGATGCCGTCCACCTCCAGGGCGAAGGCGTCGGCCAGCCGGCGCCGGGCCCCGGCCTCGTCGTCGAGGAGCGGGTAGACGGCCTGCACGGTCGAGACAAGACCCGCCTCCGCCGCCGCGCGGTCCACCAGGTCCTGCGAGAGGCCCAGGTCCTCACCGGTCGTCCAGACGCTCTCGATGTACGGGCGCACCGCCCGCAGATAGCGGACCAGGACGCCGTACGCCGCCGGGTCGCGCGGGTCGCAGTCGATGCCGCCCTTGGCGCCGCCCAGCGGTATGTAGCGGGCCCCGGGCCGGTCCGCGTCGAAGTGCAGGGCCTCCTTCATCGTCATGCCCCGGGCCAGACCCGCCACCTCCTCCAGAGTGAGGCCCGGCCGCATCCGGAGGCCGCCGCTGGACACCCCGCGCACCAGCCGGTCCACCACGAGGTGGCCCCGGCAGCCGGTGGCGTGATCGGTCCAGGTCAGCGAGATGAGCGGGGCGGGCGGGGACACCGGAGGCGTCGTCATCGGGAGTGCTCCTCGGTCACTGTCGGCGGGTGGTCCCGGGGCGGGCGGGTCACGGTCCCGGGCGGCCGGGACCGGCGGGACGTCGTCACCGGCCGCATTACTGAACCGTCGGTCAGTATCTGGAGCCCGGGTGCCCCTGTCAACGCGGCCTCCGCCGCCGCGCGGCCCCGGTGGCCGGAACGCGCCGGTATCGCGGGAGGCGGGCACGTGTACGGACGGCGACGCGGGCAAGGCGGTCGGTGCGGAACGCCCCCACCCGGGTGTTCCGCTCTCGCACAGTCGTACCCCTTGGCCATAATGGGACGACCCCGACTCCTCAGGAGACACCGTGACCGGCGCTGACCACAGGCTCCCGCTCCGCACCCGGCTGCGTGCGCTGCGCCCCGCTGCCTTCGGGGCCGACCCGGACGGCGCACGCATGGAGCGCATCCGCCGGTCCCCCCAGTTCGCCGACGGTGTCTTCCAGAACCCGGTGGGCGCGCGGATCAGACCCTCCGGTTCCACCCTGGAGTTCGCCCGGGTCTACTTCCGCAAGGAGGAGCGGGTGCTCCGGGCACCCGCCGCCCCGGTGCCCGTGCACGCCACGACCGTCGCCGACCTTGCCCGGCCGCCCGCCTCCGGGCTCCGGATCACCTGGATGGGGCACTCCAGCGTCCTCGCCGAGATCGACGGGCGGCGCGTGCTGTTCGACCCGGTCTGGGGCGAGCGCTGTTCCCCCTTCGCGTTCGCCGGACCCCGGCGCCTGCATCCGGCCCCCGTGCCGCTCGGCGCCCTGGGACCGGTCGACGTGGTGGTGATCTCGCACGACCACTACGACCACCTCGACCTCCCGACGATCCGCGCCCTGGCCCGTACGGACACGGTCTTCGCGGTCCCGCTCGGCGTCGGCGCCCACCTGGAACGCTGGGGCGTCGCCCCCGACCGGCTCCGCGAGCTCGACTGGAACGAGACCACCGCGGTCGCCGGCATCAGCCTCACCGCCACCCCCGCCCGTCACTTCTGCGGACGCGGCCTGCGCAACCAGCAGCACACCCTCTGGGCCTCCTGGGCCGTCGCCGGACCCGAGCACCGGATCTACCACAGCGGCGACACCGGATACTTCCCCGGCTTCCGGACCATCGGCGCCGAGCACGGCCCGTTCGACGCGACCATGATCCAGATCGGCGCGTACAGCCAGTACTGGCCCAAGGACCGCACGGACAGCGTGCCGGAGCCGGGCGCCTGGCCCGACATCCACATGAGCCCCGACGAGGGAGTGCGCGCCCACCTCGACCTCCAGGGCGACGACCCCGGCGCGGGCGTGATGCTGCCGATCCACTGGGGGACGTTCAACCTCGCGCTGCACCCCTGGGCGGAGCCGGCCGAGTGGTCGATGCGCGCCACCCGGTCCGTGGGCGTCACCATGGCCGCCCCGCGCCCCGGCCAGCCGTTCGAGCCCGCAGATCCGCCGCCCGTCGAGCCGTGGTGGCGCGCCGTCGCCGCCGAACCGGCCCCCGGCTGGGGCAACTGGCCCCCCGTCCACGTACAGCTCCACGAACCGGCGGACAGCACCGCGCCGGACTCCGGCAGGGACCTCGACCGGGCACCCCAGCCCTGATCCCCCGGCTTCACCTCCCGCGACCCCGCTCGGGTCCGGGAGGCGCCTCCGCGCACCGGCACACGAGCCCCCTCGGCCCACGTCGAGGGGGCTCACGCGCGTACGGGAACGGTGGCGGCCCCGGAAACCTGCCCGCGGGAATCGGTCGCCCGTGCGAGCGCTCA
The DNA here is from genome assembly GCF_055590565.1 of Streptomyces sp. NPDC041814. Taxonomy (NCBI): domain Bacteria; kingdom Bacillati; phylum Actinomycetota; class Actinomycetes; order Kitasatosporales; family Streptomycetaceae; genus Streptomyces; species Streptomyces sp. NPDC041814. The sequence continues at coordinate 25,073 of NZ_JBVJAM010000015.1, forward strand.
TACCAGAGCGGGACGGATGGCGGGCAAGTTCCACAACTGCCCATCGCGGCCGCACTTCTGGCGACTACCGTGTGTGCCCGGTGATCAACGGTGGGCTCATATTCTCCGGGCCTGCCCGGCCGATGACCCGAGAATGCCCGACCACCGTAGGTGCCACCACATGAACGCAGATGCCTGGGGCCCCACGTACCGAGGACGCTGATGTCTCAACTTCGCGCACCCGACGCGCGACCGGATCGACGAGAGGGCGGGCGGCACGGCCGACCGGGCGCCCGTTCCCACTCGGCCGCGGCCAGACCACGCGCCGCCCGCCCGACCCCCGAGGCGCGCATACGCCCTCAACTCCTGCGCACCGCCGTGCTGCCGGCCCTCGCCGTCGCCCTCGCAGGCGCCGGGGCCGTCATCTTCACCGCCCGCGCGGGCCACGCACGGCCGTCCACGGAGCTCTGGATCGCCCTCGGCTCGGCGGCCGCCCTCGCGCTCGCCGCGATCCTCGCCGCCTTCCTGGCCGCCAACCGCGCCGCCACCACGGTCTTCGGCCGCTGCCTCGCGCTGCGCCGGACCAGCGCCCAGCACCAGGCCGACCTGCAACGCGTCGTGGAACAGCTGCGCAACGGAGAGCCCGTGCCCGCCCGGCGCGCCCCGCAGAACCAGCCGCCCGGCGGCGACCCCTTCGAGCTGCTGGCACAGGAGCTGGGCCGCCAGCAGGAGGCCGCCGTGGCCACCGTCGTCGAGGCTTCCCGGCTCGCCGAGCCCAGCGGCGAGGACCAGAAGGTCGAGGTCTTCGTCAACCTCGCCCGCCGCCTCCAGTCGCTCGTGCACCGCGAGATCCAGCTGCTGGACGAGCTGGAGCACGAGGTCGAGGACCCGGACCTGCTCAAGGGCCTCTTCCACGTCGACCACCTCGCCACCCGCATCCGCCGCCACGCCGAGAACCTCGCCGTGCTCGGCGGCGCCGTCTCCCGCCGCCAGTGGAGCAACCCGGTCACCATGACCGAGGTGCTGCGCTCGGCGATCGCCGAGGTCGAGCAGTACCCCCGGGTCAAGCTCGTCCCCCCGATCGACGGCACCCTGCGCGGGCACGCCGTGGCCGACGTCATCCACCTCCTCGCCGAACTCGTGGAGAACGCCACGGTGTTCTCCGCCCCGCACACCCAGGTCCTGCTGCGTGCCCAGCGCGTCACCGCCGGGCTCGCCCTGGAGGTCGAGGACCGCGGACTCGGCATGCCCGGCGACGAACAGAAGCGGATGAACGCCCTGCTCACCGACCCCGACCAGGTCAACGTCGCGCGCCTCCTCCAGGACGGCCGCATCGGCCTCTTCGTGGTCGCCTCGCTGGCCCGCCGGCACGGCATCGCCGTACGGCTCCAGAGCAACATCTACGGAGGCACCCAGGCCGTCCTGGTCCTCCCGCAGACCCTGCTCGGCGCCGACGAGGACGCCCCCGGCGCCGCCGGAGAAGCACCCGTCCCGCCCACCGGCCCCGTGCACCGCCCGCCGCCCCTGGAGGACCGCCCGGCCCCGCGCGAACCGGCGCCCGCCCCCGAGCCGGAACGCCGGCCCTACGTCCCGAGCCAGCAGCCCAGCCCGCACCGGACTCCGTCCCGGCCGGGCCCGGGTGGCCAGGACGAGGCCCCGCCCCTGCCGATGCGCATCGAGCGCACGGACCGGGCCGCGGACCACGCGCCGCCCGCCGCCGCGACCGACGACGGGACCGCGCCCAAGACCGCGGCCGACCGGCCCCTGCTGCCCAGGCGCGCCAACCAGGAGCACCTGGTCCCGCAGCTCCGGGAGGCCCCCGCGCCCCGGTCCGCGGACGAACCCGTCCTGCACGACCCCGGGCTCGTCGCCGCCTTCCGGCGCGGCATCGACCTCGCCGAGGCCCGGGCCGAGGCCGAGCGGGAACCCGCGCCCGAGGCGCCGGCCGGAGCCACGCACATGACGACGGCCGCCCAACTGGGCGCACCGGCCCGCCCGCTCCCCGTCCGGGGCGCCGCCCAGCCCGCGCAACTGCACGGAGCCGGCGCCCACCCCGGCGACCACGACCCACTCGCAGCGAACCCCATCAAGGAGTAGATGCCCCATGGCGACCGATACGCCGTCCGGCCAGGTCTCGGACCTCGACTGGCTGCTGAGCGGCCTGGTCCAGCGCGTGCCGTACACCCGCAGCGCGGTCCTGCTCTCCGCCGACGGGCTGGTGAAGTCCCTCCACGGCATGGACGCCGACAGCGCCGACCACATGGCGGCTCTGGCGGCCGGCCTCTACTCGCTCGGCCGCAGCGCCGGGGCGAGGTTCGGGGACAACGGCGAGGTCCGGCAGGTGGTCGTGGAGCTCGATTCGACGCTGCTCTTCGTCGCCACCGCCGGCTCCGGCACCTGTCTGGCCGTCCTCGCCGGCCGCAACGCCGACGCCGCCGTCCTCGGCTACGAGATGACCATGCTGGTGAAGAGCGTGCGGCCCTATCTGATGACCCCGGTGAGACAGACGGCCGGGACACCGGGCACCGCGGGGCTGTGACCATGGCGGTCACCCAGGAAGGGCCGCTGCTGGACGACGCGGCGGGCCGCCTCATCCGCCCCTACACGGTGAGCAACGGCCGTACCCGTCCCACGGCCGTGCTCGACCTGCTGTCCCTGGTGATGGCCACCGGAAGCGTCCCCGAGACCCACCTCGGCCCCGAACACTCGGTGGCCCTGGGACTCTGCGAGGGCCCCACATCGGTGGCCGAGATCGCCGCCCATCTGAGGCTCCCCGCCGTCGTGACCAAGGTCCTCCTCTCCGACCTGGTCGACTGCGGCGCCGTCACCGCACACGCGCCCGCCTTCCAAGACATGCCCACCGACCGACATCTGCTGGAGGCAGTGCTCGATGGCTTACGACGACAGCTCTGACGGCTACAGCTACCCGGACGGCTCCGGCTATGGCTACGGCTACGCGGACGACGGATCCGGCGGCGGGTACGGGCAGGACACCGCCACCGCCGAGTACGTCCCGCCGCAGGCCGCGCCCGAGGGCTTCCCCGTCGCGTTGAAGGTGCTGGTCGCCGGGGGATTCGGCGTCGGCAAGACGACGTTCGTCGGCGCCGTCAGCGAGATCGCGCCGCTGAGCACGGAAGAACTGCTGACCCAGGCGAGCGCCGGGACCGACAGCCTGGAGGGCGTCGAATCCAAGACCTCCACCACCGTGGCGATGGACTTCGGCCGCATCACGCTGGACGACCAGCACGTGCTGTACCTGTTCGGCACACCGGGCCAGGAACGCTTCTGGTTCATGTGGGACGAACTCTCGCAGGGCGCGCTGGGAGCCGTCGTGATCGCGGACACCCGCAGACTGGAGGAGTGCTTCGCGGCCGTCGACTTCTTCGAGCGGCGCGGTATCGGATTCGTCGTCGCCGTCAACGAGTTCGACGGCGCCCACCGCTACGGCCCCGAGGAGGTCCGCGCCGCGCTCGACCTGTCGCCGGAGGTGCCGGTCGTGCTCTGCGACGCCCGCATCGCCAGCTCCGGAACCGGCACGCTGGTGACGCTGGTCCAGCACCTCATCAACGCCACCGACGACGCCGTGCCGCTCCCCGGGCACGCCGGATTCGGGGCCGGGCAGTGATCCCGCGCGCCGCCGGGCGGCTGCTGCTCACCCCGGTCGACGGCGAAGCGCCCGCCCGCACGCGGCGGCTGCGGAGCCTGGGGCTGGGAGAGCGGGACGACGCCTCGTTCGACAACTTCGACGCCTTCGCCGACAGGGTGGCCGAAGTGACGGACGTGCCGTTCTCGATGGTCAACTTCATCGACGGGAACCGGCAGTTCTACGCCGGACTGCACACCCCCGCCGGGACCCGCAGGGGCTCGGACCTGGGGGCCACCGCCGCGGGCAGCGGCCGCAACGGCCGTTACGTGGCCCTCGACCACGGCTACTGCCCGCACGTGGTCGTCCGGCGCAAGGCGCTCGTCCTGGAGGACGTCTGCGACTACCCGCGCTTCGCGGGCAACCCGGTCGTGGACGACATAGGCATCCGCTCCTACCTGGGGGCACCGCTCATCGACCGCACCGGAATCACCCTGGGCGCCGTCTGCGCCGTGGACACCGTGCCCCGCTCCTGGGGAAGGGCGGGGCTCGACACCATCAAGTCCCTGGCGCAGGAGCTCATCGGCCATCTCGACCGCAGGGAGGAGCACGAACCGGGCTTCTGATCAGACCTCGACCGTGCGGCCGTCCAGGAAGCCCAGCGTCACCGCCTCCCCGGCCACCCGCACCCGCACGGCCGTGCGGAGCGCCTCGGGGTGGACGCTGTCCCGGGAGAGCACCACGAGCGTGACATGGACGCTCCGGCCACCCGGGTGGGGAGCACCGCGCAGATACGGGACGGCCGAGTGCGGTCCGTACGCGTTGGACTCCACGTCCCGTGCCACCTCGGCGCCCTCGGGCCCGCCGTCCCAGCCGTACAGCCCGACCACCGCGCTGGACAGGCCGTCGGCGGTCCGGGCGAGCGCCCAGCCGGGGCCCGAGGTGGCGAACGGGCTCGTCCGGTGCGCGACGGCGTGGCCGCCCTCCCGGACCACGGCACCCTCCGGCGCCTCGACCCGGTGCACCCGGATCTCCCACGGCCCGTGCAGCACGCTCGTCGTCTCGATCCGGTACGCGTGCGCGTCGTCCGGCAGCCGGGCCGCCGACCAGGACGCGGCGACGCGGTCCTCGCAACGCACCGGGTGGATGCGGCGCCGCCGGGACGGGGTGCCGTCCGGGGCCAGCAGCGCCAGGTGGTTGTCGATGTTCCGGGCGAAGGCGTGCGGCGCGGACTCCGGGGCGGTCGCCGTCGAGTAGGCGAGCTTCGCGTAGTGCGGGTCGTCGTCCTCCGCCCCCGCGTCCGGGTCGGCGTCGCCCGCCGCTGGGAGCGGATGGTGATCGCTGCCGTGGTTGACCAGCCGGACGATCCCGTCGTGCCGGGTGCCGTGCAGCAGCCAGCCGGGCGCCGGAAGCGCGGTGTAGGTGTCCGACTCCTCTACGGGCAGCGGCAGTTCGCGCGCCGTCCACACCTCGTGGTCGGCCGGGAGCAGCAGCCCGAGGAAGCCCTTGCTCGCCCAGTACGGTGACGCCGGACCGGAGTACGGCTGCGTCGTCGGCAGGAACGTGTCGTACCAGCCGAGCGTCAGCAGCCCCCGCTCGTCGGGCACCCCGCGCTCCGCGAAGTGGCGCAGCGCCCCGGAGGCGAGGCGCCGGGTGAGCCCGGGCGCGAGCGGGGTGCAGTCCGCGACGGCGCCCATCCAGACCGGGGCCAGCGACGCGAAGCGGTAGCACAGCGAGCGGCCCTGGTGAACCGGGGCACCGTCGGCGCCGAAGAAACGGGGGTAGTCCTCCAGGAAGCGCCCGAGGCGCTCCCGGTAGACGGCCGCCCGGCCGCCGTCGCCGTCCGGGCCGGCGATCCGCGCCCACAGCAGCGGGTACAGATGCATGGCCCAGCCGATGTAGTAGTCGAAATTGCGCCCGCTGCCGTCGGTGTACCAGCCGTCGCCGACGTACCAGTCCTCGATCCGGTCGAGCCCGCCCTCGATGTCGGACTTGCTGTACGGGGCGCCGACCGACGCCAGGAACTGCTCGGAAACCACCTGGAACAGGCGCCAGTTGTTGTCCCAGGTGCGCCCGCCGACGAAGCCGGAGAACCAGTCGGCGACCCGCTCCTGCACCCGGGCGTCCAGCCGGTCCCAGATCCACGGCCTGGTCTCGTGCAGCGCGACGGCCACCGACGCCGCCTCCACCAGCTGCTGCGAGCAGTCCGTCAGACGCGGCCACGCCTCACCGCTCGCCGGATCGGTCCCCGCCGCGAGCCCCGCCGCGTACCGCTCGGTCAGGGCGGGGTCGACCGCCCCGCCCGCGCCCGCGATCCGGAACGCGGCCAGCAGGAACGACCGGGCGAAACCCTCCAGTCCGTCAGACACGACACCGGACCAGCTGTTCCGGCCGGGCAGCCGGTACTGGGCGAAGCCCGGTGTCGCGTACGGCGTCAGCGCGTCCAGCATCCGGTCGGCTGTCGCCTCCCAATGGGCCCGGGTCCAGCCGGTGCGGGAGGACAGGATCCGGTCGGTGGGCGGCAGGTGCAGATGCGGGGCGACGGACATGACGGCGGTGCTCCTGGTGTGTGCGGGGTTACTGGACGAGTTCGGCGCGGTGGGTGTGGCCCCGGGAGCCGCCGACGGCGACGGTGAGCAATGGCCGGCGCCCTGGGGTGACCTCGACGGTGGCGTCGGCCTCGGTCGCCCCGCGGACGGCGAACGGCAGGCCCACCGTGACGGAGGTGCCCGTCCGGCCCGGATCGGACACCGCCACGGATGCCCGCCCGCCGCGCCGCCGCACCAGGACCGTCGCGGGACCGGACGCGGTGATGCCCGCGGCCGTACCGGCGGCCCAGAAGTGCACGGCGGTCAGACCGGTCCTGCGGTCCTCCACCGCCTGCGCCGTGGCGTTGTTGGCGAGGACGCGCACTGGCCGGGACGCCGACCAGGCGGCGGTCGCCGCAGCCGAGGCACCGGGCAGCACCACATAGGCGTACCCGGCGTCGGTGGGGGCGGGGCCGTGGTCGAGCCAGAGGGTGAGATAGCGGCGGTTGACGGGGTCGGTGCTGCCGCCGGTGTCCGCGCCCGTGTCGATGGCCCGCCAGGTGCCGGTGCGCTCCTCGCGCAGGGTGCGCAGGGCTGCCCCGTCCGGCAGCACATAGCCGCCGACCCCCTCGATGTGCGCCCAACGGGCCTCTCCGGGCGCGCTGTTGTGCCCCGCCGCAGCCGAGTGCGGGACGCCGTCCACGAGCAGCCGGTTGCGGCCGTCCGCGCCAAGATTGCGGTTCTCGATGACCGTCTCGACCGGGTGGCCGTCGCCCGAGGTGATGCCCGCGCCGAGCGCCACGACCGTGTTGTCGAGCAGGAACCACGCCTTCCGGGCCCGCAGGCTGCTGCCGGGGGCGCCGATCAGCTCCATCGCGGCGGCCGCGTACCGGCTGTCCAGTTCGGCGCCGCCCGCCACGGCGTTCGGCGGCCGGTAGGTGGAGGTGCCCGCCCCGGTGCCGAGGTCGTCGCGCGGGCGGGTGTCCACCGTGGTGCCCGGCAGGCGGTACGGGTCGACGGTCGGCCAGAACCCGTCGTTGTACTGACCGAGGTCGTCGCCGTCGTACAGATACGTCATGCCGTCGCCGGTGTACCAGCCGTGCAGGTTCTCGCCGTTGCCCGCCTCGTACGCGGAGATGCGCTTCGAGGACAGCGACAAGGTGCAGGCCCAGCCGGGGCGGCGGTGGACCACCCGGTCCATGTCCGCGAAGACGAAACTGCCCGTGGTGCGGGGTGCGGGCCGGGTCCCGCTGTCGGCCAGCACCGCCTTGGCCAGAACGAGTTGGGGGAGGGTGGCGAGTGCGGTGAACGGGGTGGTGCGGTTGCGGGTGAGCCAGCCCTTGACCAGCGGGCGCCAGCGGTCCGACCATTCCGCCGGGGCGCCCGTGGCCAGGAGCAGGATCGCGGCTACCGCCGCCGCCCCGTCGCGGTGGTCGCCTGCCCGTTCCCGGGAGATGGCCCGGCCGCGCACCGCGTCCATCATCAGCCCGTCGAAGACCACCGGGACGAAGCTCCGCTCCACGGCCTCGTACATCACCGCGACCTCGGGGTCGGTCACCGCCCAGGCGGAGCCGGCCAGGAGCGACAGCAGCCAGGCCGCCCCGCCGAGCAGGACGGTGCCGTAGGAACCGGTGTAGGCCACTTCGGCGTGCTGGACGAACGAGCCGTCCTCGTAGAAGCCGTCACCCGAAGTCGTATAGCGGAAAAGGCTGTTGCGGCCGGAGTCGCGTACGTCGGAGAGGGCGTCACGGGCGGACGCCACCTTGGCAGCGTCCTTGCCGAGCAGCCCGCGCAGCGCCACGATCACCGCCTTGTCGGTGCGGTTGGCGCCGGTCTCGGGCAGCGTGGGGTAATTGGTGCGGCGGTCCGCGTCGGGGCAGAACCGGTCCACGACCGCGAGGTAGTCCGCGAGATCGGCGGCGGGCAGGTGCGCGCGCAGCAGGACACAGCAGTCCATCAGCGCGCGGGGCGCCCCGATCTCCCAGAACCACCAGTTGCCGGTCTCGGGTGCCGAGGGGTGGTAGGCCGTGTCATACGCGAACCGCAGGGCCCCGAGCAGCGCGTCGGCCGTCTCCGCGCTTCCGGAGAGCGAGGTGCCGGGGGTGGACCAGGCGACGGCGAGCGTGCGCAGCCGGGTGTAGCTCTGGCCGAAGTTGCCGGGGTCGGCGAGCGGGGAGAGGTCGGACCACAGGGCGGTCCGACTGGTGCCCCGGTCCAGGGCGTCCCACAGGGCGCCCGCCGTACTGTCCAGAGTGGCGACGCCGGCAGCGAAGTCGGGGTCCGAGGTGTCGAAGGCGCCGCCGGTGAGCAGGGTCGCGGCCCGCTCCAGGAGGGCGTCGAAGTCGTTGACGGAGTCCTCCTCGGCCTCGGCTGCTGCCCCGGTCCGCGCCGCCCTGGCCGGACCCGTCGTCAGGACCACCGACGCCGTGGCGCCGCTCGCGGCGAGAAGGGTCCTTCTGCTCAGTCGCATGATGACTCCTTTCCTCGTCGTCGCGGTGTCAGTCGGAGAGGGTGCTCGGGTCGACAGGCGGCTTGGGCAGGTTCAGAGCGGCCACCTCGGCCCGGCCCGTGGCATCGATGGGGAATGCCCAGGTGTTCACGAAGAAGTCGGTGAGGTCGTAGCCCGCGATCCGGCTGGAGTAGGTGGCCAGGGCCCGGTAGCGCTTGGCGTCCTCGGTGTAGTGGGACTGCGGGTTCTCCTCGCGTACCAGCTTGTGCATGCGCGGCCAGAAGTCCTCCCCGAAGGCCAGTTCCAGCTGGCGCAGCGGCACGAGCTTCTCGTACGCCCCGAAGGACTTCTCGTAGGTGAGACCGGGCGTGCCGAACTTGGCGCGCGAACTCTGGAAAACGGTCAGACCGGTCGACGGGCTTACCGTGAGCAGGTTCGATGGCTGCCCCAGGGTGCGCTGCGCGGCCAGCGAGTAGATGTTCACAGTTACCTCGGTGAGGCCGCCCGGCTTGTACGCCATCTGCTGATGGAGATGGCCGAGCTCGTGATACAGCCCCCAGCCCCGGGTGCGCAGGCCTTCCACAGTGGTGGCCCGGTCCAGATAGGCGCGCGGGAAACCGTTGTAGCCGTGCGTGGCGTAGGCGCCGACATCGGTGGGCACCTTGCTGACCTCGGTGAAGTGGTACGGCCCCGCCTTGCGCTCGTGCACCGGCTTCGAGCCGTCGAGGCCGCTGATCCGGGCGTGCGAGTCGATGATGGTCTCGACGAGCCCGAGCAGCGCCGCGTGGTCCTCGTCGCGGTACAGCAGGGCGCCCTCGCGGGTCAGCGTCATGATCGTGTGCGGGGCGCGCAGCTCCACCCAGGGCGACTCGGCCAGTGTGTCCAGCTGCTGCTGGTAGTCCGCCTCGCTGGTGCTGCCCAGAGTGAAGACCGGCATCCGGACCGCTCCGGACCGGAACACCACGCTCGCCCGTTCGCCGCGGCCGGTGAGCGTCAGGTAGACCGGGCCGCCGTGCGGGTCGGTCACCGTGTTGGCGCCTGCGGCCAGCGGGTAGCTGCGGGGTTCGGTGACCTCGCCGTAGTAGTCCCAGGCGCCGATCCAGAGCGTGGGGACCAGGCCGTCGTGGGGCTGGACGGTGAGCGGGAGCGCGGTGCCCGGGGGCACGTACAGCCCGGTCGGCTGGAACTCCGAGCCGCGCAACGCCTGGCCGAGCCGCAGCCGTTCGGCCTCGGCGGAGGGGCGTCCGCTGACGGTCACGGAGAAAGGGCCTCCGGTGGGCAGGCCGGTCCCGGGCCGGGCCTGGGCGGCGGTCGCGGTGAGGCCGAGGGCCACCGCCGCTCCCGCGCCCGCCGCCGCGCCGAGGACGGCCCGGCGGCTCACGGAGGAGGCGGATTCGGTGGCGGGGGAGGCGGCCGGGGCGGCGGACTGGGTGTGCTTACGCATGCGGAACTCTCCCTGCAGTCATGAACGAGGGGCGAAGGCGTCCGGAACGGTGGGGGTGCTCCGTCAGCATGTAAGCGGTTGCTGTCGAGCCGCAAGAGGGGTCGCGAAGTTACTGTGATTTTCTATGGCCAACTGCGGACAGGCGGGAAGTAACCGGTCACTTGCGGAGCGGTCTGCCGGACCGCGGTGCCACGGAATCGCGTACCACGATGTGGGTGCCGAGCCGCAGCGCCCCGGTGGTCGGCTCCCGCCAGTCGTCCTCATCCCCGCCGGACACGGCGAGCCGTACCGCCTGGCGGCCCATCTCCTCCAGCGGGACGTGGACGGTGGTCAGCCGGGGCCGCAGCTCCTGGGCGACCGGGATGTCGTCGTACCCCACCAGCGAGACGTCCTTGGGCACCCGCAGGCCCGCCTCCTCCAGGGCCTGCGCCGCTCCGGCCGCCACCATGTCGTTGGCCGCGAAAACAGCGGTGAACTCCGGCCCGTCCCGCAGGAGTTCGGCCATCCTGCGGTATCCGAAACCGCGGCTGAAGGCGCCCGGCTGGGCCAGTTCGGGATCGACGGGTACCCCCCGGAGCTCCAGGGCGCGGCGGTGCCCGGCGAGCCGGTCGCGGGTGGTGGAGAGCTTCGGCGGACCACCCAGGTAGAGGATGCGCTCATGCCCCTGCATCAGCAGGTGGTCGGTGATCGCGAAGGCGCCGCCCTCGTTGTCGTACTCCACGGCCACGGTCGGCGCGGACTCGCCGAGCGGGGGCCGGCCGCACAGGACCAGCTTCGAACCGCCCGCGTCCAGCTCGCGCGCCCGGCGCGTCAGCTCCGAGGTGTAGCCGCGGTCCGCGATGGAGCCGCCGACGACCACGACCGCGTCCGCCCGGCGCTCGTGCATGAGGTCGATGAAGGCCAGCTCGCGCTGCGGGTCGCCCTGGGTGCAGCAGACCAGGCAGAGCCGTCCGCCGAGCGCCGCCTCCCGTTCGACGCCGCGCGCGATGTACGCGTAGAAGGGATCGATGACCTCGTTGACGATGATGCCGACGGTGCGGTTGGAGACCCCGGCCAGGGCGCGGGCGTGCGCGTTGACCACGTAGCCGAGCTCGCGCATGGCGGACTCCACACGCTCCCGCGTCGCGTCGGCGACGGGGTAGTTGCGGTTCAGGACGCGTGAGACGGTGGCCGTCGAGACGCCCGCGCGCCGGGCGACGTCGGTGACCGTCGCCCGCCGCTGTCCGTCCCCGGCCGTGCTCTGCCGGCGCATCCGGCTCACCCCCTGAAGGCTGTTGTGTGACGACGAGCCTAGTGCCGTGGCGGGCGCGGTCCGCCGCGATCCTGGCGCCCGCGACGGAAGGGCGGTCACGCGATCCTCCCCAGGTCGGCCCGGTGCACGGGGTGCCCGAACGGCTCGCCCCGGGCGTAGCGCGCCAGCTCGTCCACGGCGAGGGCGCCGAGCCGGCCGACCTCGTTGCCCTGGGCGCCCGCCAGGTGCGGGGTGAGGAACACGTTGGGCAGGTCCCACAGGGGGTGGCCGGGCGGCAGCGGCTCGGGCGAGGTCACGTCGAGGACCGCGTCGAGCCGGCCGCTGACCAGGTGCGGGGTGAGCGCCTCGGTGTCGACGAGCGGGCCGCGCGCGGTGTTGACGAGCAGTGTCCCGGGGCGCATCAGGCCGATCCGGCGGGCGTCGAGCATGTTCCGGGTCTCGGGTGTGTCCGGGGCGTGCAGGGTCACCACGTCGCTCGTCGCCACGAGGGTGTCCAGGTCGGCCGGGGTCACGCCGAGGAGGGCCGCCTCGGCTGCGTTCACGTACGGATCGTGCAGCAGGACCTCCGCGTCCAGCGCCGTCCGCAGCAGCTCGATCACGCGGCGGCCGATGCGGGAGGCGCCGACCACTCCTACGGTCAGACCATGGGTGCCGAGCCAGTGGTGACGGTCCAGGTCGGCCGCGGTGCGGTGGGTGCGGCGGGCCCGGTAGAGGCCCGCGAGCGGGAACACGCGCTTCGCGCCCATGATGATCGCCGCGAGGGTGTACTCGGCCACCGGCACGGCGTTGGCCGCGGCGGCCGATGAGACGACGATGCCGCGGTCGAACGCGGCCGGTGAAAGAAACGTTTTCACGGTGCCGGCCGCATGCACGACGGCCCGCAGTTCGGGCGCCCGGTCCAGCAGCGCCGGGCCCACCGGCGGGCAGCCCCAGCCGGTCAGCAGCACCTCCGCGGCGGACAGGGCCCGGGCGGCGGCGGGCGAGTCGAATTCGCTGATCACCGCCGGATCCAGCAGTTCGGCGGTCTCCTCAAGACGCGACCGGACGGCGGGCGGGAAGACGTCGTCCAGCAGCCCCGTGCTCATGACCAGAACCGTGCGCGGCCGCCGCCCGGGCGGCTCCGCTGCCTCGGCACCGGAACGGGCCGGCGCCTCTTCGGTGGTTCGCACCCTGCCTCCGGATAGTAATCGTGTTCTATCGAATGACCGGCACGCTAGGGACGTCCATGGCCGACCGTCAAGCGTGCGACCAGCCGGAACGGGCAGATAGAGCCGCTTTGTTGGCATTCACCACCCAGGAATTCGCCCCGAAGGCGGACCGCCGATGAAGACGTTCGCCCAGATCCCTTGACGCTTGGGTTAACCGCTTACTAACTTGCCGCCGCAGAAGGCACACCACGCGCCACCCAGCCGAACAGGACCCACCATGGCTGACACAGCACCCCCGCTGCCGCGCGAAAAGCGGCGAACGCGGCGAAAGCAGGCCGAGGAGCCTGCCCCGCCGCCCGGCCCGGCCCTCGCCGCCCCGCACCGGCTCACACTCGGACAGCGCCTCAAACGCGACCGGGTGATGCTGCTGCTCACCCTGCCCGGCCTGCTCTACTTCATCGTGTTCCACTACGTGCCGCTGCTCGGCTACGTGGTGGCGTTCCAGGACTACCAGCCCTACCTCGGCTACATGCACAGCGTCTGGGTGGGCTTCGCCAACTTCACCGCCGCGTTCAGCGAACCGGCCTTCTGGAGCGCGACGTTCAACACCCTGGAGATCGCCCTCGTCCAGCTGGTGTTCTTCTTCCCGGTGCCCATCGCCCTGGCCCTGCTGCTCAACAGCATCGCCAGCGACCGCATCAGGCGCTTCGTGCAGAGCGTGGTCTATCTGCCGCACTTCATCGGCTGGGTCATCATCGTCTCGATCTTCCAGCAGATCCTGGGCGGCGCGGGCGTCCTCCCCGACGTCCTCGGCAGCATGGGCCTGCCCCGCTACGACATGATGAGCGACCCGGACGCCTTCCCCTGGCTGCTCACCCTCCAGGTGGCCTGGAAGGACGCCGGCTGGGGCACGATCATCATCCTCGCCGCCCTCCTCAACATCGACCGGCAGCAGTACGAGGCCGCCGCGATCGACGGAGCGGGACCCCGGCGGCGGCTGTGGCACGTGACGCTGCCGGGCATCGCGCCCGTGCTCATCCTGCTGCTCATCCTCAACCTCGGGCAGATCCTCTCGGTCGGCTTCGAGCAGATCCTGCTCCAGCGCGACGCGGTCGGACCGGACGCCGGCGAGGTGCTCGACACCTACGTCTACTACCACGGCATCAAGGACAACGACTGGGGCGTCGCCGCCGCCGTCGGACTCGTCAAGGCGGTCATCGGCACCGCACTCGTGCTGGGCGCCAACAAGTTCGCCCACCGACTCGGCCACGAAGGGGTGTACCGCGGTGCTGACCGCTGAGAAGACGCGCGCCACGGCCCGGACCACCACACCGGAGTCCCCGCCCGCCCCCGTACGCAAGTCCGACGGCCGTCCGCCGTGGATGGAGCGCCCGACCCGCATCGGTCAGACCGCTAAGGCCGTCGCCGTCGTCGTGGTCGTCCTGGCCGTCGCGTACCCGCTCGTCGGCGTCATCGGGACGAGCTTCGCCTCGCAGACCGACATCATCAAGAGCTCCGGCCTCGTCCTGTGGCCGGACCACCCCACCCTCGACGCCTACCGCACGATCTTCACCGGCGGTGTCGTCAGCCGGGCCCTGATCGTGTCCGTGGGCATCACCGTGTTCGGCACCCTCGCCAGCCTGCTCGTCACCGTCGGCATGGCGTACGGCCTTTCCCGACGCGAGGTCACCGGCTCCCGCTTCATCCTGATGACAGCCCTGTTCACCATGCTGTTCAACGCCGGCATCATCCCGAACTTCCTGCTGGTCAAGGGACTCGGCCTGTACGACACCTACGCGGCGCTCGTCATGCCCACCCTGGTCAGCGCCTTCAACCTGGTCGTCCTGCGCTCCTTCTTCATGAACCTGCCGGAGGAGCTGTACGACGCGGCCAAGGTGGACGGCGCCGGGGACTTCCGCATCCTGGTCCGCATCGTCCTGCCGCTGTCCAAGGCCGTCCTCGCCGTCATCAGCCTCTTCTACGCGGTGACGTACTGGAACGCCTTCTTCAACTCGCTCCTGTACCTCAACGACTCCGACAAGTGGCCGCTGCCCATGGTGCTGCGCACCTACGTCCTCCAGGGCCAGAGCCTCGACGCCGCCTCGGCGGGCGAAGTGCTCGCCCCGCAGCAGGCTGTGCAGATGGCGGTCCTGGTCATCGCCGTCGTCCCGATCCTCTGCGTCTACCCCTTCCTCCAGCGCTACTTCACCAAGGGCGTGCTCACCGGAGCCGTCAAGGGCTGAGCGCAGCAGCCACCCCCCGCTCCTTCCCTTCCCTCTTCCAAGGAGATCCAGGTGTCGAGCTCCACCCCCATCAACCGCAGAGCACTCTTCCGCCTGGGTGCCGGCGTCGGTCTCGGACTGGCCGCCGCCCCACTGCTGGCCGCCTGCGGTGACGGCGGCACGACCGCGAAGGCCGAGGCCAAGAGCGCGTCCCTGCTCCCGCGCAGCGCCGTCCGCAACATCGGGCTCAAGCCCGACCTGGAGGGCACCGCGGCCGGCGTCCCGCAGGGCTTCTTCAGCTACCCGGCCAAGCCGCTGCGGGCCACGAAGGGCACTCCGCTCAAGGGTGCCGAGGCGATCAGCGCCACGATGGAGACGTTCTCGCCTCCGCCGCCCTCGCGCGGCAAGAACGCCGCCTGGCAGGAGATCGAGAAGCTGCTCGGTACCCGGGTGGACATCACCGGTGTGCCCTCCGACGACTACAGCACCAAGTTCTCCACGATGGTCGCGAGCGACAGCCTGCCCGACCTCTTCATGTACCCGGAGAGCGGTGGCGTCGACAACAAGGCCGCCTTCCTGCAGGCCAAGTGCGCCGACCTCACCCCGCACCTCGCCGGGGACGCGGTCAAGGACTACCCGAACCTCGCCGCCATTCCGGAGGCCGCCTGGCAGGGCGCGATCTTCGGCGGCAAGCTCTACGGCATCCCGATCGCCCGCTCCGGAACGGGCGGCGCCGGCTTCTACCGCCACGACCTGTTCGAAGAGGTCGGCGTCACCAGCCTGGACCAGATCACCGACCTGGACCGCTTCGTGGAGGTCTGCAAGGAGCTGACCCGGCCCAAGAAGGACCAGTACGCGATCATCGCCGGGGCCACCACCGTCATCGCCATGTCCGCCGGAGCCCCCGCCTCCTGGCGGCTGGACGAGAAGACCGGCAAGTTCACCCTCGACCTGGAGACCCCGGAGTACCGCGAGGCGGTCGAGACGGCCCGGCTGCTGTACAAGGCCGGCTGCTACTACCCGGGCACCCTCCAGATGTCCGGGGCCCAGAAGGCCCAGTACACGGACATGTTCAAGAACGGCAAGGGCGCGTACGTCTACGACGGCATGCCCAGCTACCTGGCGCCGGGTGTCGGCTACGTCGCCACGATGAAGGCGATCGACAAGAAGTTCGATCCGCGCCCGTTCGTGCCGGTCGGCAAGGGTGCCGTGACCTGGATGGACAACGTCGCGCTCCAGAACACGCACATCAGCAAGGCCTCCGGGGAACGGGTCGAGGAGATCCTGCGGTTCGCCGACTTCGCGGCCTCGCCGTTCGGCAGCCTGGAATACACCCTGATCAACTACGGGGTGGAGGGCAAGGACTTCACCCGTGACGCCAACGGCAACCCGGCCCTCACCAAACAGGGCACCCAGGACGTCACCGTGCCCTGGAAGTTCGCCGCCTCCGCGGTCCCGGCGGTCTTCAGCGCCGACTCCGAGCAGGGCGTGCGCCATGTCCACGAGGCTTTCAGCAAGATGATCCCGATGATGGTGCCGGACGCGACGCTCCGGTACTCCTCGCCCACCTGGGACTCCAAGGGCTACGGCAGCCTCAGCACGCTCAAGGGCGACGTCATCAAGGACATCGTCGCCGGCCGCAAGCCCATGTCCGCCTACGACCAGCTGGTCAAGGACTACCTGGCCAAGGGCGGCGAGAAGGCCCGCGGCGAGTTCGAGGAAGCCTTCCAGAAGGGGAAGAAGTGACCACCCGGCGCTCGGTCCTCGCACTCGGCGGCGCGGCGGTGGCGGCAACCGTCACCGTCCCCGCCCTCTCCACCCCCGCCGCCGCCCTGCCACGCGGCTTCCGCCCGGAACCCGGCTCCGACGGCGTCGGCGACCCGCTCTTCCCGACGCTGGGCAACGGCGGCTACCAGGTCACCCACTACGACCTCACCTTCGACTTCACTCCGGTGACGTACGACTTCGCCGCCACGGTGGAGATCAGCGCGAAGGCCACCCAGGACCTGTCCGCCTTCAACCTGGACACCGACGGTCACACCATCGACGCCGTCACCGTCGCCGGCCGCCCTGCCACCTGGCAGCTCACCGCCGGCCGGAGCGGCCAGGAACTCACCGTCACCCCGGCCCGCCCCCTCCGCGACCACCAGGCGTTCACCGTCGAGATCCGCTACCGGGGCAACGGCAAGGCGCCCCGGCTCGGCCTCACCGGATGGCGGTTCGGCAGCGACGGCGGCTTCGCGTCGGCCGCCCAGTCCTCCCGCGCCGACACTTTCCTGCCCTGCAACGACACCCCCTCCGACAAGGCGACGTGGACCTTCCACATCAGCGCCCCCGAGGGATACGTCGCCACCGCGAACGGCGAGTTCACGCACCGCACACCTCGCTCCGACGGCTCGGCCGTCTGGCACTTCGCCCTCCGCGAGCGCATGGCCACCGAACTCATCGGCATCGCCGTGGTCAAGGGCACCTACCTGTACGGCAGCAGCCACCGCGGCCTGCCCCTGCGCCACATCGTGCCCCGCGGCCAGGAGGACACGTACGCCCCGGTCGTCGCCCGCACCGCCGACCATCTGGCCTGGCTGGAGGTGAAGTTCGGCCGCTACCCGTTCTCCGTCTACGGGGTGCACATCTACGACGGCTACACCGACGCGCTGGAGAACCAGACGCTGTCCCTCTTCGGCACCAACTGGTTCAAGCTCAACGCCCAGGGACAGCCCGGCTACGAGACCACCATGGTCCACGAGCTCGTCCACCAGTGGTTCGGCGACTCCGTCACCCCGCACGACTGGCAGCAGGCATGGCTCAACGAGGGCCCCGCGGTCTACTACGCCGGCCTGTACGGCGAGGAGCGCGGCTGGTCCGTCCTGGCAGACAAGATGAAGGCCACGTACCAGAAGCTCGACGCCGTCCGCGCCGCCGACGGCCCGCCCGGACTGCCCAAGGCCCTCGGCGGCACCAACATCTACGACGGCGGGGCCCTCGTCCTCTACGCCCTGAACCAGCGCATCGGCCGGCGCTCCTTCGACACGGTCATGCGCGAGTGGGTGAAGCGCTTCAAGGACTCCACGTACACCTCCGAGCAGTTCATCCGGCACACCGTCGACGTCACCCGCGACCGCTCCCTCGACCCGTTCCTGCGCGACTGGCTCTTCGGGGCCGTCAACCCGCCCATGCCCGGCCACCCCGACTGGAAGGCCACCGCGTGAATCGCCCCCTGAACGTCGTACGAGCCACCGCCGCATCCGCCACCGCCGCCCTCCTGACCGCCCTGCTCGCCGCCCCGGCCGGAGCCGCGCCCGCATCCCGCACCCTGTACGCCGCCCCGGACGGCCGCGGCTCCGCCTGCACCAACGCCCGCCCCTGCACCCCGGAGGGCGCCCGTGACCTGGCCCGCACCGAGCACCGCCGCGCCGTCCGCGTACTCCTGAAGGACGGCACGTACCGGCTCGACGCGCCCCTGGAGCTCGGCGCCGCCGACTCCGGCACCACCTGGGCCGCCGCCCCCGGCGCCCACCCCGTCCTCTCCGGCGGCCGGGACCTCACCGGCTGGCGCGAGAACGCCGACGGCACCTGGACCGCCCCCGTCCCCGCCGGGGTCACCCCGCGCCAGCTCTTCGTGGACGGCCGCCGCGCCACCCGCGCCCGCGGCGAGGCATGCCCCGCCGCCACCTGCGACGCCACCGCCGACAGTATGACCGGCGCCACCGCGACCGGAATCGACCGCTGGGCGCACCCCACGGACGCCGAGGCCGTCATCCGTGTCCGCTGGCGCAACTACCACTGCCGGATCGCGGACGTCAGCGGTGACACCCTCACCTTCGCCCAGCCCTGCTGGACCAACTCCGCGAGCGGCACCGACCGCACCGGCCCCGCCTGGGACACCACCGCCGTCGACTCCACCCGCTACAGCGGTGTCGCCTTCTTCGAGAACGCCGCCGAACTCCTGGACGAGCCGGGCGAGTTCGTGTGGAGCTCCGCCGACCGCACCGTCACCTACCTCCCGCGCGAGGGCGAGAACATGCGCCACGCACGGGCCGTCACCCCGCACACCGAACAGCTGCTCACCGTGGACGGCGCCCACGACCTCACGGTCAGCGGCATCGGCTTCGCGTACGCGGCCTACCGGCAGCCCGGCACCGACGAGGGCTACGCGGGGATGCAGGCCGGTCTCACCCTGACCGGAGCCACCGGCCCCGTCGACCACGCGGGCCGCTACTACACCAAACCGGCCGCCGCGCTCACCGTGCGCGGCGGCCTGCGGGTCACCGTCGACACCGCGGGCTTCACCCACCTCGGCGGCGCCGGAGCCGTCCTGGAGGCCGGCACAAAGGACAGCGCGCTCACCCGCTCCACCTTCACCGACCTCTCCTCGGGCGCGGTCTACGTCGGCGACACCGAGCCCATGCCGGAGCCCGCACTCGCCGGGGAGCGGAACACCGTCGCGTACAACACGATCAGCCGCACCGGAGTCGAGTACACCGACGCGGTCGGTATCTGGGCCGGTTACGAGGCGGAGCTCACCGTCGACCACAACAGCCTGGACCACCTCCCGTACTCGGCGATATCCGTCGGCTGGGGCTGGAACCAGCCCGAGGCGCAGAAGTCCGTCCTGCGCGACAACAAGGTGACCGGCAACCGCATCACCGACGTCATGGAGGTCGCCCGGCAGCAGCACGACGGCGGCGCCATCTACACCCAGGGCGCCCAGCCCGGCACGGTCGTCGGCGGCAACTACATCAACCGCTCCGCGTACGGCAACACCGAGCGCGACGGCAACGGCATCTACCTGGACGAGCAGTCCTCGTACATCACCGTCGAGAACAACGTCATCACCCGCATCGGCTACAAGTGGGTGTCCAACTGGGCGGACTACGGCATCCGGAACACCGCGCGCGGCAACTGGACCGACACCGCCGCCCCCGCCCTCGGCGGCACCGGCTCCGTCATGACCGGCAACCACACCGGCCTCGACCGCCTCCCGGCCGCCGCCCTGGCCGTCGCCGCCCGCGCCGGCGCCCACGGCGGCCCGGTCGAGCAATTGCGCACCGACCTGGCCCGCACCGGCACGGCCACCCAGTCCTCGACGGACGGCACCGCCACCGCCGCGCTCGCCCTGGACGCCGACACCAACACCGACACCCGCACCCTCGCGGAGCCCGGCGCCTGGTGGCAGGCGGACCTCGGGGCCACCCGGCACATCCGCCAGGTGGAGGTCTGGAACGACGCCTCCACGACGACGTCCGACTTCGACATCGTCACCGACGACACCACGGTGCACGTCAGCGGCAAGGCCCTCCGCCCCACCGTCGTGAACCTGGACAGCCGCACCCGCACGGTCCGCATCGTGAAGACCGGCACGGGCCGGGTCGCTCTCTCCCAGGTGCTGATCCACTGACCGTGTCCACTCGCACACGGTGCGTGGCGGACGCGAAAGCGGTTCGTGACCACCCGATGAAGTGCGGTATTGTTCTCATGCGCGTTCAGCCAGGGGGAAACCCCAGGTCAGACGGGCATCGGGACGTGGCGCAGCTTGGTAGCGCACTTGACTGGGGGTCAAGGGGTCGCAGGTTCAAATCCTGTCGTCCCGACTGGTGACAGTCGTGGATCAGGGCCGGTTCTGGAGAAATCCAGAACCGGCCCTCGGTCGTTCCGGCTAGGTTCCCCGCATGAAGCCTCGGGTTTTCCTCTTCGATCTCGGTGGTGTCGTCTGCCGCTTTCACCGTGAGCGGCGGCTGGAAGCTCTCGGGGCCGCGTGCGGGCTTACCGCGCGGCGCGTCGAGGCGGAGCTCTACGACTCCGGGCTGATCGCGGCCTGGGACCGCGGGCAGGGCAGCGCCGGTGACGTGGAGCGGGAGCTCCGGCGGCGCCTCGGGTTCCCCGGTACGGCCGAGGAGCTGCGCCGCATCTGGTGCGGGGCGTTCGAGCCCGACCCCGGCGTCCTGGCCGCGGCCGACCTCGTACGGGACCGGCCGACCGCCCTGTTCACGGACAACGACGCGTTGCTGCGCGCCGGGCTGCCCGAGCGGCTGCCCGAGGTGAACGACCGCTTCGACGTGCTCGCGTTCTCCTGCGTGCTCGGTGCGGTCAAGCCCGCCGGGGAAGCCTTCGCGGGCGCGCTCGGGTTGCTCGGGGCCGTCCCCGGTGAGGCGTTCTTCGTGGACGACCGGGAAGCCAACGTCCGGGCGGCCCGCGAGCTGGGCCTGACCGCCGTGCTCTTCGAGGGCGGCGCCGCACTCCGGCGGACCCTGGAGCGGCTGCTCGCGGACTGAGTTCCGCCGCTCACCAGACCCCGTCGGGCCCGGCCGCCCCCTCCGTGGACTCGCGCAGCACCAGGCGGTGCGCCACCACCCGGTCCTGCGGGGACACCGGAGCAGGGTCGTGCGCCGCGTCCGGGCTGCGCGTGGCCTCCTCGACGCGGCGCAGCAGCAGGTCCACCGCGACCCGGGCCACCGCCTCCTTGTCCGGGGCGACCGTGCTCAGGGACGGCACGCTGAAGCGCCCGCCCTCCACATCGTCGAAGCCGATCACCGCCACGTCCTCGGGCACCCGTGCCCCGTAACCGTGCAGGGCGCGCAGCGCACCCAGCGCCAGTTGGTCGTTCAAGCAGAGGAGGGCGTCCGGCCGGATGCCGGCGGCCAGTACGCGACGGACCGCTTCGGCGCCGTCGCTCATGTGGAACGCGTCCACCGGAAGCAGCGACGCCGGGTCGTACGGAAGGCCCGCCCCGGACAGCGCGAGGCGGAAGCCGCGGGTGCGGGCCTGGGCCGTACCGACGCAGCCGTCGTCCCGGCCGCCGACCGTGAGAATGCGACGCCGGCCCAGGGCGAGCAGGTGCTCGGTGGCCTCGCGGGCCGCGCGTTCGTTGTCGATCGCCACATGGTCCGCGCCCTCGTTGAGCAGCTCGCCGAGCAGGACGGTCGGCGGCGGTCCGGTGTGGGCGCGCAGGTCGTCCGGCGCGAGGGCGAGCGGGCTCAGGATGACGCCGTCCACGAAGTCCGAGCCGAAACCGGCCAGGGCGGCCCTCTCCCGTTCCCGGTCGCCGCCCGACTGGTGGATCAGCACGGTCAGGGAGCGCTTTTCGGCCTCCCGGACGACGTGCCGGGCGAGCTCCGCGAAGTACGGGACGTCGAGCTCGGGCACCACCAGGGCGATGATGCCGGTGCGTCCGCTGCGCAGATGGCGCCCGGCGAGGTTGATGCGGTAGCCGAGGTGGTCGATGGCCTCCTGCACCACGCGCCGCGTCCGGTCGGACACATGCACGTAGTCGTTGAGCACATTGGACACCGTTTTCTCCGACACCCCCGCGTGCCGTGCGACGTCCTTGATCCTCGGTCGTGCCACCCGTGACTCCCCACCCTCGGTACGCGCCGAGTCTATGCCGTACCCCCGCGGTCCCCGGACCGATGGACGGTGCAACCGGCACAGGAGATGACTCAGCTCTTTACAGCCAATGTACATCGATGTAAAAACAGGTCACCGCTCCGGGAGACCGGCGCGGATCACCCCCGATGTGCACGGGCGGCCGACGGCTGCCGTGCCGATGGCGCCTGCCGTCGGCCGGGCACGTCGTCCGGCCGTCGAAAGGTCAGTGATGAACTCTGCACCTCCCGCCCGAGGGCTGCCCGGACCCTGGGACCCCGGCCGCCCGCCCGCCATCGGGCGCCGCGAACTGCTGCGTTACGGGACCGCGGGAGCGGCCGCGCTGCTGGCGGCGGGCCCGCTCACCGGCTGCGCCTCGCCGGCCCGCGCGGGCGAGGCGTCCGCGCTGAAGGTCTGGGACCTCTTCCAGGGCGGCGACGGCATGCTCATGGACGAGATGATCGCCGCCGTCTCGAAGGGCTCCGACGGTTTCGACGTCGACCGGACGATCCTGGACTGGGGCCCGTCGTACTACACGAAACTCGCCATGTCGGCGGCGGGCGGCCGGGCCTCCGACGTCGCCGTGCTGCACCTGTCACGGCTGGCCGGATACGCCCCCGGCGGCCTGCTCGACCCGCTCGACCTGGACCTCCTCGCCGAATTCGGCGTCAGCGAGAAGGACTTCGAGCCCGCCGTCTGGAAGCGCGCCCAGCACAACGGGACCGTCTACGCGATCCCGCTCGACGTCCACCCCTTCATCGTGTTCTACGACAAGGACGTGGCCGACAAGGCCGGGCTCCTCGACTCCTCCGGCCACCTGGCGCCGATGGGCTCGCCCGAGGCGTTCCTGGACGCCGGCAAGAAGCTCGCCGAGATCACCGGCACGTCCGGCGTGCTCTTCGGGCACGTCACCGACACCGCCCAGAGCTGGCGCCAGTTCGCCGCGCTGTACGCCCAGACCGGGGCCTCCTTCACGCTGCCCGACGGCGGGCCGCCGAAGATCGACATCGACGCCGCGGTGAAGGCCGTCACCTTCATGAAGCAACTCTTCGACGGGCGCACCAACCCCAACAGCCTCGACTACAACGGAGCGATGGCCGCCTTCATGGACGGCCGCGGCGGCATGATCATGGCGGGGGAGTGGGAGCTGCCCACGTTCCGCAAGTCCGGCATCAAGCACCTGGGCGCGGCTCCCTTCCCGCAGGTCTTCGCCCGGCCGGCCGTCTACGCCGACTCGCACAGCTTCGTCCTGCCGCACCAGGACGACCCCGACCCGGCCCGCCGCCGCGAAGCCCACCGGTACATCGCCGAGATCGTCAAACAGAGCCTGACCTGGGCGAGCGCCGGTCACATCCCCGCCTATCTGCCGGTGCAGGAACGTCCCGAGTACGCGAAGCTCGACCCCCAGTCGTCCTACGCGGCCGCCGGTGAGATCGCGGTGCTCGACCCGCCGAACTGGTTCGCCGGAGCCGGCGGCAACTTCCAGAACCGCATGTGCCAGCCGCTCCAGTCGGCGCTGCTGGGCAACACCTCCGCCGAGAGCGCGGTACGGCAGATGGTCCGCGAGGCGGACACGCTGCTGCGCCAACCCAACCCGGTCGCCTGACGACAGCCGAAGGAGCCGCATCGTGACCACCACCGCGCCCGCCGGAGCGTCGGCGCCCCCGCAGCCACCCTCCGCGACACCGGCCGCGCCCCGGCGCCGCCGCTCGCTGACCCGGGGCGGCGGGCTGTTCGTCCTGCCGTTCCTGGTCGTGTTCGCGCTCTTCCTGGTCTGGCCCGTCGTCCAGGGCCTCTGGATGAGCCTCACCGACGCCTCGCTCAGCCTGCGCGGCACCGAATTCGTCGGATTCGCCAACTACACCGAGGCGTTCGGGGACCCGGACGTCTGGAGCAGCCTCGGCAACACTGTCTTCTTCACCGTCATCTCGTGCGTACCGCTCGTCCTGGTCGCGCTCGGCATGGCCCTGCTCGTGCACAGCGGACTGGCCGGCCAATGGGTGTGGCGGCTGGCCTACTTCGCCCCCTACCTGCTGCCGGTCACGGTGGTGACCCTCATCTGGACGTGGCTCTACCAGCCCGACATCGGCCTCGGCAACCAACTGCTGACCTCGCTGGGCATGGAGCCCGTCGGCTGGCTCTCCGACGAGTCGGTGGCGATGTGGTCGGTCGCCGCCCTCACCGTCTGGTGGACCGTCGGCTTCAACTTCCTGCTCTACCTGGCCGCCCTGCAGTCCCTGCCCACCACGTACGACGAGGCCGCCGCGCTCGACGGCGCGGGCGCCTGGCGGCGGCTGTGGTCGGTCACCCTGCCGCAACTGCGCCACACCACCGTCCTGGTCGCGATGCTCCAAGTCCTCGCGTCCCTCAAGGTCTTCGACCAGATCTACATCCTCACCAAGGGTGGCCCCAACGGATCGACCCGCCCGATCCTCGAATACGTCTACGACGTCGGGTTCACCGGATACCGGCTGGGCTACGCCTCGGCGGTCAGCTACATCTTCTTCGCGATCGTCATCGTCGTCTCCGTCCTGCAACTCCGCTTCTTCCGTCAGGAGGGCTGACCGTGTCCGCCATCTCCACCCCCGTGCGCAGGCCGCGCCGACCGCGCGAGGAGTCCGGCTCGCCCTTGCTGCTCGGCCACGGACGGCTGCCCCGGGCGCTCGCCGGGACCGCGCTGACTGTGCTCGCCATCGCGTGGCTGCTGCCCTTCGTCTGGGCGCTCGCCACCTCGCTCCAGAGCGAGCAGGACGTGATGAAGTCGGGCCTCTCGCCGTTCAAGGGGGCCTTCACGCTCTCCGCGTACCGGCAGATCCTGGAACGGGGCAACGTACCGACCTGGGCGTTCAACAGCCTGCTCATCTCCGTCCTGGTCACCCTGCTCACCACGGCCGTCTCCACACTCGCCGCGTACGGCTTCTCGCGCGGCACCTTCCGCGGCCGCCGCACCCTGCTCGCGGTCACCGTCGCCGCGATCATGGTCCCGCCGCAACTGCTGATCGTTCCGCTCTTCGAGCAGATGACGCTGTTCCACCTGGTCGACACCTACGCGGCGGTGATCCTGCCGCAGGTGGTGGCGCCCATGATGGTCTTCATCCTGAAGCGCTTCTTCGACGCGATACCCCGCGAACTGGAGGACGCCGCCCGCATCGACGGCGCCTCCGAACTGCGGGTCTTCACGTCCATCGTGCTCCCGCTGTCCCGCCCGATCGTCGCGGCCGTCGCGATCTTCGTGTTCATCGGCGCGTGGAACAACTTCATGTGGCCGTTCATCGTCACCAACGACCCGGACCTGATGACGCTCCCGGTCGGCCTCGCCACCGTCAAGGACGCGTACGGCATCCAGTACGCCCAGTCCATGGCGTCGGCCCTGCTGGCCGCGCTGCCGCTGATCGTGATGTTCCTGCTGTTCCAGCGGCGCATCGTCAACTCCGTCGCCACCACCGGCCTCGGCGGCGGCTGACCCCCGCCGACTGTCCCTGCCCCGGCGCCGGTCTCCCGGCCGGCCGCCACCACGATCCATCTGGAGTACCTGTGCAGACCCCCTCCGTCCCCCGTCCGGAGTACCCGCGCCCGCAGTTCGTACGGCGCGACTGGCTCAACCTCAACGGGACCTGGCAGTTCGAGACCGACCAGGGGGACAGCGGTCTCGAACGCGGGCTGCTGGAACGTGATCTGACCGGCGAGATCCTCGTACCCTTCGCCCCCGAGTCCGAGCTGTCCGGCGTCGGCGACACCGACTTCCTGGAAGCCGTCTGGTACCGGCGGCGCTTCACCCCGCCCGCCGAGTGGGCCGGCCGCCGGGTGCTGCTGCACTTCGGCGCGGTCGACCACGACACCACCGTCTGGGTGGACGGCACCGAAGTCGTACGCCACCGAGGCGGATTCACCCCCTTCACCGCCGACCTCGGCGACCTCGCCCGGGCCGGCCGCGAGGTGGAGATCACCGTCCGCGCCCGCGACCCGAAGTCCGGCCCGCAGGCCCGCGGCAAGCAGGCCGTCCAGTACGCGAACCACGACTGCAACTACACCCGGACGACCGGGATCTGGCAGACGGTCTGGGCCGAACCGGTCACCGACGCGCATCTGCGCCGCCCCCGCATCACCCCCGACCTGGCAGCCGGCGCCTTCCACCTCGAACTGCCCCTGTCCGCCAACCTTCCCGGCCACCGTGTGCGCGCCGTCCTCAGCGACGGCACCGGCGAGGTCTGCCGCGCCGAGGCCCGAGCCGACCTCGACCTGGCCCCCCGCCTCCACCTTCCCGTCCCGGATGACCGGCGTCGCGAGTGGAGCCCCGAGGACCCCCACCTGTACGGGCTGCGCCTCGAACTCCTCGGCCCCGACGGCGAATCCGTCGACACCGTCGAGAGCTACGCGGGCCTGCGCTCCGTCTCCATCCGGGGCAAGGCCGTCCTCCTCAACGGCCGCCCCCGCTTCCAGCGCCTCGTGCTCGACCAGGGCTGGTACCAGGACGGACTGATGACCGCCCCCACCGACGAGGCCCTGGTCCGCGACATCGAGCTGGCCATGGAGGCGGGCTTCAACGGGGCCCGGCTGCACCAGAAGGTCTTCGAGGAGCGCTTCCTCCACCACGCCGACCGCCTCGGCTATCTGGTCTGGGGCGAGTTCGGCGACTGGGGCTGCGAGGTCGGCGGCTCCTCCGGCGACAACCAGCGGCCGGACGCCTCCTTCGTCGCCCAGTGGCTCGAAGCCGTCGAACGCGACTACTCCCACCCCTCGATCGTCGGCTGGTGCCCGCTCAACGAGACGTACCAGAAGCTCCACGACCGGATCACCCAGCTCGACGACGTGACCCGTGCGATGTTCCTCGCCACCAAGGCGATGGACACCACCCGCCCGGTCATCGACGCCTCCGGCTACTCCCACCGGGTCCTGGAGACCGACATCTACGACTCCCACACCTACGAGCAGGACCCGGCCGCCTTCCGGCAGCTCGTCTCCGGGCTCGCCAAGGGGGAGCCGTTCGTCAACACCTACGAGAACGGCGCCGCGTACTCGCAGCCGTACCGGGGCCAGCCCTACTTCGTCAGCGAGTTCGGCGGGGTCTGGTGGGACCCGGAGGCCGCCGCGTCGCAGTCGGGCAGCGACCGTACGGTCTCCTGGGGCTACGGCGACCGAGTGCGCACCGAGGACGAGTTCCACGAGCGGTTCGCCGGTCTGACCAGTGTGCTGCTGGCGGACCCGGACATGTTCGGCTACTGCTACACCCAGCTGACCGACGTCTTCCAGGAGCAGAACGGCGTCTACCGCTTCGACCGGGGTACCAAGCTGGACATCGCCCGCATCAGGGAGGCCCAGCTGCGGCCCGCCGCGATCGAGGAGCAGGACGCCGGCTGACGGTGACACGAGGGTGCCCGCCCCCTCCGGACACAGAGGGGGCGGGCACCCGCCGACGTCAGATCCGTTCGAGCCGCCAGAGCTGCGGCTGCTGCCCGTTGCACGTCCACTGCTGGACGTTGGCGCCCGCCGTACGGGAGCCCTGCGAGACGTCCAGGCACTGCCCGGAGGACTTCACGACCAGGCGGTAGTAGCCCCGCCCGGCGTTCTCCAGCCGCCAGTCCTGGGCGGCCGCCGCGTTGCAGTACCACTGCCGTACGTTGGCGCCGGGCGTGGCGGATCCGTTCTCCACGTCCACGCAGTAACCGCTGTTGCCGCCCGTCAGGGTGAACGCGTCGCCGTGTGCCCGCAGCGTCCACGCCTGCGGGCCGAGGCCGTTGCACGTCCACTGCTGTACGTTGCCGCCCGCGTCCCGTGAGTCGGCGGCCACGTCCAGGCACTGGGCGCTGTTGGCGTTGACCAGCCGGTAGCGCGCGCCGTCCACGACCCCGGCCGCGTCACCGCTGCCGGTGAGCGGGCCGGTGGCCACGTACGGGCGGCAGACGCCGCCGTCCCAGTCCGTCGCGATCTCCAGGACGGTGCGCCCGTCCGCCGAGGGCAGCAGCGGCGAGCTGTAGTTCGGGCAGTACGTGGCTGTCGGCGCGGAGACCTTCACGGGGGCCTCGATCTCGTACCACGGACCGGTGCCGTTCTCCGTGTTGGCGAGGATCGTGCGGCCGCTGTCGGTGGCGGGTGTGCCGTCGCGGTTCAGGAGCTGCTGGCCGATCAGGAGGAGCCGGCCGTTGGCCCCGCCGCCCGGCGCGGGAGCCCAGGCGATGGTGGGCGCGGCGCGGAAGTACTTGCCGTCCACGGTCTCCGGGCGGTAGCCGAGCGAGGCGGGGTCGCCCCAGTCCCAGCCGTCCGGGGAGGTCCGGTAGTGCACGACGCACTGGTACTGGCCGCCCGGATTGCAGATCTCGTAGCTCATGAAGTACGAGCCGTTCGGCAGCCGCCGCACCATGGGCATCCCCGGCCGGTCCGGTTCCCAGGAGCCGGCGACCGTGTTGCGGCGGTCCTGCCAGGTGACCCCGTCATAGCTGCGGGCGGCGGCGAGCTTCTGGCTGTGCGCGGGGTCCGTCTCGTCGGCGTAGTGGCAGACGAGCGCCCCGTCGGCGGCTACGGAGAACTCCGGCTCCCACAGCCCGCCCGTGCCGGTCGCGGTGGCGCAGGTGGAAAGGTAGGACCAGGTCCGGCCCACGTCGCTGCTCCGCCAGACGCGCAGCGCCATGCGCCGGTTCTGCTCGTCCTGGCCGGAGGAAGCGGCCCACAGCAGGGTGCCGGGCGCCAACGAGCCCACCTGGCGCGGCAGTTCGAAGAGGGTTGCGCAGCAGAGGCCCTGGCCGCCCGACGACTCCGGGTCGGCGACGCTCCCCACCTGCCGGAAGGTGGTTCCGCCGTCGGTGCTCTCGTGGATGGCCCCGACGCCGTTGTTGCCGTTGAAGGTGACGACCCCGGCGAGCACGCGGCCATTGGCGGAGCCGTTGTGCTCCAGTCGGATCACCCTCGGGTAGAGGCCGGTCCCGCTGCCCAGCGGGGTGGCGCCGGCGGCGACGGGCGCGGGAGGTGTGGCGGCGGGAGGGGCGGCAGGCGACGCCGACGCCGGGGCGGAGGCCAGGCCGATGGCGGCGGCCAGGACCGGGGCGACGGCACGCGCCGCCCAGCGCGCGAGGCGGCGGGGCGTCGTGGGGGAGTGGCGGGGCGAGGGTCTGGGGGGTCGGCGCAAGGAGAGCACAGGCTTCCTTCCTCGGGGGCACGAAGGCGTGGGGGGTGGCCGAGTGGGGCTGCTGACGGCGAAACAGTAGGGCCGGATGTACATCGATGTAAACAGGGTTGACAGCTTCCGTTGAGCTGCTGAACGCGGAGCCGCCGACCGCTCGCGGCGCACGGGGCGGTCGATGTGCGTCGGCAGGCGAGGGTGAACGGTCGGACCGGGTGAGTGCTCGAATGAAGGTCCGGTTACCATATGAGCGCCGCCTAGCTCGAAAGATAAACCTGTGACTGTCAATGACGACGCGTTCACCAACTGGAAAAACCGCGAGGAGATCGCGGAATCGATGATCCCGATCATCGGGAAGCTGCACCGCGAGCGGGACGTCACCGTCCTCCTGCACAGCCGCTCGCTGGTGAACAAATCGGTGGTGAGCATCCTCAAGACCCACCGATTCGCCCGGCAGATCGACGGCGCGGAGCTCTCGGTCACCGAGACCCTGCCCTTCCTCCAGGCCCTCACCACCCTCGACCTGGGCCCCTCCCAGATCGACATCGGCATGCTCGCCGCCACCTACAAGGCCGACGACCGCGGCCTCAGCGCGGCGGAATTCACCGCGGAGGCCGTCGACGGCGCCACCGGGGACAACAAGATCGAACGCCGCGAGGCGCGCGACGTCGTCCTCTACGGCTTCGGCCGGATCGGCCGCCTGCTCGCCCGGCTGCTCATCGAGAAGGCGGGCTCCGGCAACGGCCTGCGGCTGCGCGCCATCGTGGTCCGCAAGGGAGCGGGCCAGGACATCGTCAAGCGCGCCTCACTGCTGCGCCGCGACTCCATCCACGGCCAGTTCCAGGGCACGATCACCGTGGACGAGGCCAACAACCGGATCGTCGCCAACGGCAACGAGATCCAGGTCATCTACTCGGACGACCCGACCTCCGTCGACTACACCGCCTACGGCATCGACGACGCCATCCTCATCGACAACACCGGCAAGTGGCGCGACCGCGAGGGCCTGTCCAAGCACCTGCGCCCCGGCATCGCCAAGGTCGTGCTGACCGCCCCCGGCAAGGGCGACGTCCTCAACGTCGTGCACGGCGTCAACCACGACATGATCAAGCCCGACGAGCAGATCATCTCCTGCGCCTCCTGCACCACCAACGCGATCGTGCCGCCGCTGAAGGCGATGGCCGACGAGTACGGCGTGCTGCGCGGACACGTGGAGACCATCCACTCGTTCACCAACGACCAGAACCTGCTGGACAACTACCACGGCTCCGACCGCCGTGGCCGCTCCGCGCCGCTCAACATGGTCATCACCGAGACGGGCGCCGCCTCCGCCGTCGCGAAGGCGCTGCCCGACCTGGAGGCGACGATCACGGGCAGCTCGATCCGCGTCCCCGTCCCGGACGTGTCGATCGCCATCCTCAGCCTGAAGCTGGGCCGCGAGACCACCCGCACCGAGGTCCTCGACCACCTCCGCGAGGTGTCGCTGACCTCCCCGCTCAAGCGGCAGATCGACTTCACGACCGCCCCCGACGCGGTGTCGAGCGACTTCATCGGCTCGCGCCACGCCTCCATCGTGGACGCCGGCCCCACCCAGGTCGACGGCGACAACGCGATCCTCTACCTCTGGTACGACAACGAGTTCGGCTACTCGTGCCAGGTCATCCGGGTCGTCCAGTACGTCTCGGGCGTCGAGTACCCGACCTTCCCGGTCCCGGTCCCGGTCGCCTGACCCCCGCCCGACGACGACAGGTCCCGCCCGCCGCGATGGCGGGCGGGACCCTTCCGTCAGCCGGTCCCGGAGACCGTGACGGCGGGCGCGGGCGCGTACCCCGTCGCCCGGGTGGTGAACGTGCCCCGGCCCTGCGTACGGCTGCGCAGCCGCGTCGCGTAACCGAACAGCTCGGCCAGCGGCACGGTCGCCGTCACCACCGCCGCGCCGCCCCGCGTCGTGGAGCCGGAGACCCGGCCGCGCCGGGCGGCCAGGTCGCCGAGCACCCCGCCGACCGCGTCACCGGGCACAGTGACCGTCACCTCGACCACCGGCTCCAGCAGCACCATCGCGCTCGCCCGCAGGGCCTCCCGCAGCGCGAACCGCCCCGCCGTACGGAACGCCATCTCCGAGGAGTCCTTGGGATGCGTCGCGCCATCGGTCAGCGTCACCCGCACCCCGGTCACCGGATGCCCGCCGAGCGGCCCCTCGGCCAGCGCGTCCCGGCAGCCTGCCTCGACCGCCCGCACATACTCCTGCGGTACCCGGCCGCCGACGACCGCCGAACCGAAAGCGAACTCCGCCGCCTCCTCGCCGTCGGTGGCCTCCAGCGGTTCGACGTCGATGACGACGTGCGCGAACTGCCCGGCCCCGCCGTCCTGTTTGACGTGCCGGTAGACCAGACCGGACACCCCGCGCACCAGCGTCTCCCGGTGCGCGACCTGCGGCCGGCCGACCCGGACGTCCAGACCCTGGTCGCGGCGGATCTTCTCCGCGGCCACCTCCAGGTGCAGTTCGCCCATGCCCGAGAGAACGGTCTGACCGGTCTCGGGGTCCGTCCGCACCACGAGCGACGGATCCTCCTCGGCCAGCCGGACCAGGGCGGCCATCAGCCGTTCCGTGTCCGTGCTCCGCCGCGCCTCCACCGCCACGGACACGACCGGGTCGGCCACCGCGGGCGGTTCCAGGACCAGCGGGGCGCCGGGCGCGCACAGCGTGGCACCGGGGCGGACGGCCTTCGGGCCGATGACCGCGACGATGTCCCCGGCCACCGCCGCGTCCACGTCCACATGCCGGTCCGCCTGGACCCGCAGGATGCGCCCGACACGCTCACTGCGCCGGGTGGTCGCGTCCAGCACCGTCTCCCCCTTCCGGATCGTTCCCGAGTACACGCGCAGATACGTCAGCCGGCCCGTCGCGGTCGCGTTCACCTTGAACGCCAGCGCGGCGAAGGGGCCTTGAGGATCGGCGGCCCGCTCCTGCACCGCCCCGTCGAGCAGGCCCCGTACCGGCGGCACGTCGAGAGGGGAGGGCAGGTACGCGACGACCGCCTCCAGCAACGGTTCGACACCCCGGTTCCGGTACGCCGAACCGCACAGCACCACGACCCCCTCACCGGTCCGGGTCAGATCCCGCAGCGCCCCGGCCAGCGTCCCCGCGGAGAGCTCGGAGCGTACGCAGAACTCCTCCAGGGCCGCTGGATGCAGCTCCGCCACCGCCTCCTCCAGGAGCCGCCGGCGCCGGGCCGCCTCCTCGCGCAGCCCGTCGGGCACCTCGCCCTCCTCGTACGCGTCGGCGCCTTCCGCCCACACCAGGGCGCGCATGCGCACCAGGTCGACCACCCCGCGGAAGGCGTCCTCGGCCCCGATGGGCAACTGCACCACGAGCGGGACGGTGTGCAGCCGGTCCCGGATCGAGGCGACCGCGGTGTCCAGGTCCGCACCGGCCCGGTCCAGCTTGTTGACGAAGGCGATCCGGGGGACCGCATGGCGGTCCGCCTGGTGCCACACCGACTCGCTCTGCGGCTCCACCCCCGCTACCGCGTCGAACACCGCGATCGCGCCGTCGAGCACCCGCAGCGAACGTTCGACCTCGTCGGCGAAGTCGACGTGCCCCGGAGTGTCGATGAGGTTGATCCGGTGACCGTCCCAGGTGCAGCTGACGGCCGCGGCGAAGATGGTGATGCCCCGGTCGCGCTCCTGGGAGTCGAAGTCCGTGATGGTCGTGCCGTCGTGCACCTCACCGCGCTTGTGGGTGGTGCCGGTGGTGTAGAGGATCCGCTCGGTCACCGTGGTCTTGCCGGCGTCGACATGGGCCAGGATGCCCAGGTTGCGGACGGTGGTGAGAGCGCTGACGGGGGAACGGTGCTGGTGGGTACGCACGGCCGGTGGCCTTTCGGGATGATCCGGAAGAAGACGGCGCGATACCCCCGGACGAAGCAGCCCGGATGCGGGCCTGCGGGACCCGCGTGACATGACTGGATGTCAGTAAACGTGCGGGGCCCGGGTGTTCGTCACGGGGTCCGGGGCCGGCCGCGCAGCCGGCTCCGGGCGGCGCGAGACACCAGGATCACCTCGAACCGCGACGGGGGGACGACGGCGGCGGTGCGGTAACGCACGGCGGTCTCCCCTCAACGGTCACGGCGGACGCGCCGACGGACGGCCGGCGCGCGGTGTGCGGCGAGTCTAGGGAAGGCGGGGTGCGCGGGGGAACCGGTTTTTCGGCCGGGCGCGTCCGGGACCCAGGGGGCGGCAGGCGGTCCGGCACCGGCGCAGCGCGCTCCGGCCGCAGCCGCGCCACTCGGCGGGCGACGGGCCGATGCCCCGGCCGCCCCGGGTGATCAGGGCGTTCACCGGTGTGTGCGGGTCCAGGGCCATCGTGCGCGCGAACAGCACGCCGATCACGAGCGGGGCGAGCGAGAGGGCCAGGGAGGTACCGGCACTGGTGACGTGCCGCACGCGGAGGCGCTTCGGGTCGGGAGCCATGACCCCATCTCAGCGGCGGCGCCCCGGCCCGGGATCGGGGAACGTACTCAGACCGCACGGCCCGGATACTCACCCGGACCGTGCGGCGCACCCCGCTGGACCTCAGGCGTTGGTGCCGGAGCCCCCGCCGGATGCCGCCTTGATGCCCTTCGTGATCGTGTCCAGGACGGACAGCGAAGGCGCCTTGCTGTTGATGTCGAAGCCGGAGCGGATCACCACCAGCATGTCCTTGGCCAGCGGGGAGGGGAAGGCCAGCGATTCGACGTAGCCGTCGTCGCCGTTCTTCGTCACCACCTTCCAGCGCACCCGGTAGCCCTGCTGCCCGGCCACCGTGACCGCCTCGGATTTCAGTTCCTCGTGCGAGGTGATGCCGCCGTAGATCTTCTCGCCGTATGACTCGTTGGCGTTGGTCCCGATGTCCTTCTCGGCGGTGGCCTTCGCCGTTTTGGTGGTCAGCTTCAGCGCCTCGGCGGGGGCGGAGAACACCCCGCCGCGCACACACTTCTCCTTGGTGTCACCCGGGCAGGCGTACGTCCCGGTGGTCACCCCGGCGCCCATGCCCGACTCGCCCTTCCAGCCGTCGGGGACCGGGATGCTGATGCCGCTGGCCAGGTCCGTCGCGTAACCGTCCTCGATCTGCGGCTGACCCTGCTCGGGCGACTGGTCGCCGCCACCGTTGCCGCCGCCGCGTTCGTCGCCGTTGCCTCCGCTGCCCTTGCCGTCGCCCCGCTGTCGCTCGGGTCCGGGGGACGGGGAATCGGAGGGGGCGGTGGCCGCGGTGTCGCTCTTGCCGTCGGAGCCGTCCGACAGCAGATAGACACCGCCCCCGATGGCGGCCAGCACCACCACGGCCGCGGTGATGCCGGCCCCAATGCGTATGCGCCTGCTGCGGACGGCCGCCGGCGGTACGCGCAGATGGTCGGTCCACTGGTTGCCGTCCCACCAGCGCTCGTGGCGGGGGCCAAATCCTGAATACCCGGGGTCTGGATGCCAGCCGGGCGGGCTCGTCTGGGTCACGCCCGACACGGTAACCGGACTGCCTGAGAATCCTATGAACTGGGTGGGTGAACCCCCTGTCGCCCGCCGTCCGCATACGTCATCTTCCTTGGTCTAGACAAGTGGAAGGGCTGTCGCTAGCATCCGCCGACGAGGCGCGGCGGACCCGCCTGACCGCGCCCAGAAGTGAGGGCCCCATGGAAGCGACCGCCCCCGACCGTCGTTTCGCGGAGGACTACCGCCTCGCCCGGGAGATCCCGCGCGACGGTCTGACCGCATGGCGCGCAGCCGTCGCCGCCGAGGTGGAACTCGCACCGGGCGCCGCCGTCCTGGACGTGGGCGCGGGCACCGGCTCCTTCGCCTCTGCTTTCGCCGACTGGTTCGGCGTCCGGGTCCTGGCCGTGGAACCGGCCGCCGCCATGCGGGCGCTGATCCCCCGGAGCGGGCTCATCGAGGCCCTCGACGGACGTGCGGAGGCGCTGCCGGTGCCGGACGGCTGCGCGGACGCGGCCTGGCTGGGCTCGGTCGTCCACCACATCGGCGATCTGCCCGCCGCCGCCCGGGAGTTGCGCAGAGCGCTGAAACCCGGCGCTCCCGTGCTCATCCGCAATTCCTTCCCGGGCCGGTGCGCACGGGACCTGCGGGTGCGCTTCTTCCCCGGCGCGGAACGCATCGTGGACGGCTATCCCACGGTGGAGCAGACGTGTGAGGCGTTCGCCGCGGCCGGTTTTGCCCGCGTCGCCCTGCACGCGGTGCCGCAGCAGAGCGCGCCGAGCCTCGCCGCGTTCGCCGACCGGATCAGGCGGGACACCGACGCGAAGCTGCGCGACCTCGGCGACGACGAGTTCGAACGCGGGATGCGCCGGCTGCGTACGGCGGCGGAGCAGGAGCCGGACCGGCCCGCCGTGAGCTGGATGGACCTGCTGGTCCTGGTCTGACCAGGTGCCGCCGACGTAAGGTCCGTCCATATGAGGCTCAGCGACGAGGAAGGGCGGGCCGTACGGGCCGCCATGGCGGGCGAACTGCGGCTGCTCGATCCGGAGGTACGGGCGTCGCCCGACGCGGTGACGGAACTGCTCGACCCGG
This sequence comes from Streptomyces sp. NPDC041814, assembly GCF_055590565.1. Classification (NCBI taxonomy): domain Bacteria; kingdom Bacillati; phylum Actinomycetota; class Actinomycetes; order Kitasatosporales; family Streptomycetaceae; genus Streptomyces; species Streptomyces sp. NPDC041814. The sequence continues at coordinate 60,709 of NZ_JBVJAM010000015.1, forward strand.
ACTTCACCGAATTCGGCGCCTCCGGACGCCGATACGACCGGGCCTCCATCCTCACCGTCACCTCCGCCGCCGAGGACGACGATCCCGGCCCGGACGTCTTCGAGTTGTCCGGAACCCTGCTCGCCCCGGACCTGGTCCACCTGACGTACGTCACCGAGCGCAACGGCCTGCTGTTCAGGCGCAGTTCCCTGTGGCGAAGGAGCGGTGAGCGGTGGCGGATGTACTTCCACCAGGGCACCCCGGCCGGTCCCGCGCCGGCCACCGCCGAAAATCCGGCGGACACCCCCGGCGGCGCTGCGTAGGCTCGCGCGATGACACCTTCTCGCTACCCGTCCAAGCCCCGCCCCGGCGACCGCGTCGCCGTGCTCTCACCTGCCTCCGGTCTGCCCGGAATCCTCCCGCTGCCCTACGAGTTGGGGCTGCGCAGGCTCCGCGAGGAATTCGGCCTGGATCCGGTGGAGTATCCCTCCACCCGGAAGATGGGCTCCACCCCGCAGGAGCGCGCCGCCGACCTCCACGCGGCGTTCGCCGACCCGGACATCAAGGCCGTCATAGCCAGCATCGGCGGCGACGACCAGATCACCCTGCTGCCCCACCTGGACCGCGACTTGCTGCGCGCCAACCCCAAGCCGTTCTTCGGCTACAGCGACAACACCAATCTGCTGGTGTTCCTCGACAACCTCGGCATCGTCGGCTATCACGGCGGCTCCGTGATGGTCGAGTTCGGCCGTCCCGGCGCGCTGCACCCGCAGACGGCCGAGTCCCTGCGCGCCGCGCTCTTCACCCACGACACGTACGAGCTGACGCCGGCGAAGGAGAGCGGCAGCATCAACCGCGACTGGAAGGACCCGCGCACCTTCGACCAGGAGCCCGACCTGCTCCCCGCCGACGGCTGGACCTGGCACAACGCGGACCGGGTGGTCGAGGGGGCGAGCTGGGGCGGCAACCTGGAGATCCTGGCCTGGATGCTGATGGCCGACCGGGAGATCCTGGCCCCGGAGGCCTACGAGGGCCGGGTGCTGTTCCTCGACACCTCCGAGGAACTGCCCCGCGCCGACGAGGTGTACCGCATCCTGCGCAACATGGGGGAGCGCGGCCTGCTGCGGCGCTTCCCCGCCCTGCTGATGGCGCGCGCCAAGAACTGGTCCTTCGACCAGCCGCTCGACGCGGAAGCCGGTGCGGTGTACTGCCGGGAGCAGCGGGAGGCAGTGCTGCGCGCCCTCGCGGAGTACGCCCCCGACACCATGGCCGTCTTCGACGTCGACTGCGGTCACACGGACCCGCAGGTGATCATCCCGTTCGGCGGCCGGATCCGGGTGGACGGCGTGGCGCGGCGTATCACCGTCACCTACTGAACGGGCGGGCTCCCCAGGTGTGGTCCGACCACATCGCGTGTGTGACATAGTCGGGATGTACGCATACGCCCGAACGGGGAGTGGAGGAGCGGATGCCTGTCGAGTGGCAGCCCGTGCGGCAGGCCCGGACCCATGAACTCGTGCTCCAGAGCATCGAGGAGCAGGTCTTCGCCGGAAAGCTGAGGGCCGGGGACCGGCTCCCGCCGGAGCGCGAACTCGCCCCCGTGTTCGGGGTGAGCCGGTCCGCGCTCCGGGAGGCGCTGCGGGTGCTGGAGACGATCGGCGTGCTGGTCGCCCAGCCCGGCCGGGGCCACGACTCCGGGGCCCGCATCGTGCGCAACCCGGACGACGCGCTCGGCAGGCTGCTGCGCCTCCACTTCGCCCTCGGCAGCTACAGCCTGCACGACGTGATGGAGGCCCGGGTCGCCCTGGAGCGCTCCAGCTTCGCGGCCGCCGCGGAGCACGCGTCCGACGAGGACCTGGACGCGGCCGGTGCGGTGGTCCACCGGATGGCGCGGGAGGGCATCGGACCGGAGGAGTTCAACGAGCTCGACACGCAGTTCCACGTCAACGTGGCGAGCGGTTCGGGCAACGCGCTGACCTCCACGCTGACCGCCGCGGTACGGGAGTCCGTACGGCCCCTCATCCTGCGGGCCCTCGAAGAGGTTGACGACTGGCCCGCCACCCAGGCCCGGCTCAACGCCGAGCACACGGAGATGCTGAGGCTGGTGCGCACCGGCGACGGCGAGGCGGCGGCCGACCTCGCCGAGCGCCACATCCGCGGCTTCCACGGGACGCTGGTCGACCAGGACCGGTCCGATTCCGGCGGGGGTGCCGAGTAGCGCCCCCGCCGCACGGGGCTCCGTCGCCGGGTTGGTGTCGTCAGGGCAGCATCCAGGACAGCGCCGACGTGGACTGGAGGTAGACCAGGACGCAGAGGACGGCCAGCATGCCCACGCTGTATCCGGCGACCTTGCGCAGCAGGATGCGCTCCGAGCCCGGCATCGCGACCGCGGTGGCGGCGATGGTCAGGTTCTGCGGACTCACCAGCTTGGCGACCACGCCGCCGGAGGTGTTCGCGGCGACGAGCAGGGTCGGGTCGATCCCTGCGGTCTGCCCGGCCGTCTGCTGGAGGTTGGCGAACAGTGCGTTGGCGGAGGTGTCGGAGCCGGTCACGGCGGTGCCGAGCCAGCCGAGCACCGGCGAGAGCAGGGCGAAGAGCCCGCCCGCCGTCGCGAGCCAGGTGCCGATGGCAACGGTCTGACCGGACTGGTTCATCACGTAGCTCAGCGCGAGCACCGTGGCGACCGTCGCGATGGCGGTCCGCATGTTCTTCAGCGTCCGGCCCGCTGCCGAGAGTGCGACGCCACCGGTCATCGGATAGACGTCACGGTCCTTGGCGAACCGGTAGATCAGCGTCACCAGAAGGCCCGAGATGATCAGCAGGGTGCCCGGATTGCCCAGGACCTCCAGCGTGTACACCGCGCTGGACGACGGCGTACCGCCCGTGGTCATCAGCTCGCCGTAGAGGCCGGGCCACTCGATCTTCAGGTTGGCGTGGCCGAGCACCGCGGGCATGTCCAGCCCGCCCACGTTCAGCTTGGCGATGCCGAAGATCGCGATCACCAGGATGTACGGGAGGACGGCGTAGGTGACCCGACGCCGGGTGAGCGGCTCGTTCTCCACCTGGGAGCGCTGGTCGTCCGGGGTCCGCGGCTTCCAGAAGCGCAGCATCAGCACGGCGACGCCGAATCCGACGAGTGAAGCGACCACATCGGTCAGCTCGTACGCGAAGTGGTTGGCGCACCAGAACTGGGTCAGGGCGAAGACGCCGCCGGTGACCAGCGCGATCGGCCACAGCTGACGGATGCCGCGCGTGCCGTCCACGACGAACAGCAGCAGAAGCGGGACGAAGATCGCGAGCAGGGGCGACTGGCGGCCGATGACCGAGGCGATGTCCTCGGGGGGAATGCCGGTGAGGTTGCCCGCGGTGGTGACGGGGATGGCCATGGCGCCGAACGCGACCGGCGCGGTGTTGGCGAGGAGTACGGTCACCGCCGCCTTGACCGGGGGCAGGCCGAGGGCCAGCAGCATCACGGCCGTGATGGCGACGGGCGCGCCGAAGCCGGCCAGTGCCTCCAGCAGGCCGCCGAAGCAGAAGGCGATGAGCATCGCCTGCACGCGCAGGTCGCCCCGGCCGACGGCGCTGAACGACCGCCGCAGATCCTCGAACCGGCCGCTGACGACCGTGAGTTCGTAGAACCAGATCGCCGCGACGACGATCAGCATCACCGGGAACAGGCCGAAGACGAGCCCCTGGGACGCCGAGAGCAGCCCCAGTCCGACCGGCATCCCGAAGCCGATCACCGCGACGAGCAGAGCCGTGAGGACCGAGCCCAGCGCGGACACCAGGGCCGAGCGCTTGGCCGCCATCAGGAGCACGAAGAACACGCCGAGCGGGATCAGGCTCACCAGCGCGGTCGCCAGGAGACTGCCCCCGATGGCGTGGACGTCCGGCGTGTACGAAGCCAGCACGGTGGCGGGTGGTGCGGAAGCCACGGAATTACTCCTCGCTGAGTGACGCAGCTGATTCAGCGATCAGTAGGACACCAGAGATGTCGTATGTCAATAAGGTCAGACCAAATGGCGGCCAGGTCACTTTCCGCTCCAGCTGCTCTCCAGTTGTGCCGTGCCCCTGCCGAAACCGGACGGAGGGTAGTATGGTCGGACCATAACCTGCGATCGGGGAGGCTCCATGCGTATCGGGCTCTTCGCCACCTGTCTGGGAGACACGCTCTTCCCCGAGGCGGTGAAATCCACCGCGGTGCTGCTGGCCCGCCTGGGTCACGACGTGGTGTTCCCGCCGGGACAGACCTGCTGCGGCCAGATGCACGTCAACACCGGCTATCAGCGCGAGCCCGTCCCGCTGGTCCGCAACTTCGCCGCCCAGTTCGGCGACACCTCCATCGACGCCGTCGTCATGCCGTCGGGCTCCTGCGCCGGATCGGTCCGCCACCAGCACGAGATCGTCGCCGAGCGGTACGGGGACGCGGCTCTGCGCGCGGGTGTCGCCACCGTCAAGGCGAAGACGTACGAGCTGTCCGAACTCCTCGTGGACGTACTGGGCGTCACCGACGTCGGCGCGTACTTCCCGCACCGGGTCACCTACCACCCCACCTGCCACTCGCTGCGCATGCTCAGGGTCGGTGACAAACCACTGCGGCTGCTGCGCGCCGTCGAAGCGATCGACCTGGTGGAGCTGGGCGAGGCCGACGCCTGCTGCGGGTTCGGCGGGACCTTTGCTGTGAAGAACGCCGACACCTCGACGGCGATGCTCCAGGACAAGATGCGCAACGTCACCGCGACCGGAGCCGACGTGTGCACCGCCGGCGACTCCTCCTGCCTGATGCACATCGGCGGCGGGCTCTCGCGTATCAAGGCCGGAACGAAGACCCTGCACCTCGCCCAGATCCTGTCCTCCACCCGCAACTCGCCGCACGTCCTTACGGAGGCCGCCCGATGAGCGCGACGTTTCTCGGCATGCCCGCGACCCCGCCCCGCTCCCCGTACGGCACGGGCAATCTGCGCGGCGACCGGAAGTTCCCCGCCGCCGCCCACGACGACCTGGGCAACGAGCAGCTGCGCCGCAACCTCGGCCGCGCCACCCGCACCATCCGCGCCAAACGCCTCCACGTCACCGGCGAACTACCCGACTGGGAGGAGCTGCGCGACGCCGGGTCCGCCATCAAGACCGACACCATGAACCGGCTCCCCGAACTCCTGGAGGAGCTGGAACGCAACGTCACCGCACGCGGCGGCACCGTCCACTGGGCGCGCGACGGCGTCGAGGCCAACGAGATCGTCGCCCGGCTGATCCAGGAGACGGGCAGCGACGAGGTCATCAAGGTCAAGTCGATGGCCACACAGGAGATCGGCCTCAACGAACACCTCGAATCCCTCGGCGTCACCGCGCACGAGACCGACCTCGCCGAACTCATCGTCCAGCTCGCGCACGACAAGCCCTCGCACATCCTCGTCCCCGCCATCCACCGCAACCGGGACGAGATCCGGCAGATCTTCCTCAAGGAGATCCCCGGCGTCGACCCGGCCCTGGACAACGTCCCCGCCCACCTGGCCGCCGCCGCCCGCGCCTACCTGCGCGAGAAGTTCATGACCACCAGGGTGGCCGTCTCCGGGGCCAACTTCGGGATCGCGGAGACCGGCACCCTCTCCGTCGTGGAGTCCGAGGGCAACGGCCGCATGTGCCTGACCCTCCCCGACACGCTGATCACCGTCATGGGCATCGAGAAGGTCCTGCCGCGCTACCAGGACCTGGAGGTCTTCCTCCAGCTCCTGCCGCGCTCCTCCACGGGTGAGCGGATGAACCCGTACACCTCGATGTGGACCGGCGTCACCCCCGGCGACGGACCGCAGACCTTCCACCTGGTCCTCCTCGACAACGGTCGGACCGCTGCCCTCGCGGACCGCGTCGGCCGCGAGGCGCTGAACTGCATCCGCTGCTCGGCCTGCCTCAACGTCTGCCCGGTGTACGAGCGCGCCGGCGGGCACGCCTACGGATCGACCTACCCCGGCCCGATCGGCGCCGTACTCACTCCGCAGCTCGCCGGGATGGACGCCGCCAAGAACGACCCGAACAGCTCGCTGCCGTACGCCTCCAGCCTCTGCGGGGCCTGCTTCGACGCCTGCCCCGTCAAGATCGACATCCCCTCGCTGCTGGTCGAGCTGCGCCACCAGCACACCGAGCAGTCCGGCACCACCGCCGAGAAGCTGGCGATGAAGGCGGCGGGCGCCGTGATGGGCCGGCCCAAGGTCTACACCGCCGCGCAGAAGGCGTCCCGGCTCGGCCGCGTCCTGGCCCGGGACGGGAAGCTCCCGGCGCTGCCGCCCCCGTTCAACGGCTGGAGCGACAGCCGCGACACTCCCGCCCCGCCGAAGCAGACCTTCCGTGCCTGGCTGGCCTCGGCCGAAGGCACGGCCGCCATGCGCGAGGCGTCCGCCGAGCACACCCGCAACCAGCAGCAGGAGGACGGCGAATGACGACCGCCCGTGACATCGTGCTCGGCCGCGTCCGGGACGCGCTGGCCCTCGCGCCCGCCGGGGAGACCCCCGTCCCGCGCGCCTACCGCACCGGCCGCACGCTCCCCGACGAGGAACGCCTCGCCCTCTTCACCGACCGGCTCGTCGACTACAAGGCGCAGGTCCACCCGTGCACCGCCGACCGGACCGCCGAAGTCGTCGCCGAGGTGCTGCGGGAGCGGGAAGCCGCCCGCATCGGTGTCCCCCCGGGGCTCGACACGGGGTGGCTGGCCGCTTATGACGGTGAGGTCCAGCAGGACTCCGCGGACATCCCGGCGCCGCGCCTGGACGCCCTCGACGGTGTCGTCACCGCGTCCGCCGTCAGCTGCGCCGAGACCGGCACCATCTTCCTGGACGGTTCGCCCGACCAGGGGCGACGGGCGCTGTCCCTCGTGCCCGACCTGCATGTGTGTGTGGTCGACCTGTCGACCGTGGAGGTGGGTGTGCCCGAGGCGGTGGCCCGACTGGTGCCGGAGCGCCCGACCACGCTGATCAGCGGACCCTCGGCCACCTCCGACATCGAGCTGGAGCGGGTCGAGGGCGTCCACGGCCCGCGCACCCTCGCAGTCGTCATTCGCACAGACGTTTAGGTGATCGCGCCGGGCCGGTTACGCTCTCTGCCTGGCATGGACACACTTACCCTCTGGCAACTGGCGGCACTGGCCGCGGCATCCGCACTCGTCGGCTTCTCCAAGACGGCCGTCAGCGGCGCCAACACGATCAGCCTCGCGGTCTTCGCGGCGGTGCTCCCCGCCCGCGAATCCACCGGGGTACTGCTCCCGATCCTGATCACGGGCGATGTGCTCGCCGTCCTCGTCTACCGGCGTCACGCGCACTGGCCGACCCTGCTGCGGCTCTTCCCGGCCGTCGCGGCCGGCGTGGTGGCGGGCACGCTGTTCATGATGTGGGCCGACGACGCCACCGTGCGGACCTCGATCGGCGCGATCCTGGTCTTCATGGCCGGCGTCACCGTCTGGCGCCGCCGCACGGCGGAGGCCGTCGCCGAACCCGGCGCCGACGACGGGCCGCCGACCGCCGGTGAACGGCTCAAGGCACGTTCGTACGGGGTGCTCGGCGGCTTCACCACCATGGTCGCCAACGCGGGCGGCCCGGTGATGTCGCTCTATCTGCTCTCGGCCGGATTCCGGAAACTGGGCTTCCTGGGCACCTCGGCGTGGTTCTTCCTGATCGTCAACACCTCGAAGGTGCCGTTCAGCGTGGGCCTCGGGCTGATCGACGGACGCTCCCTGCTGCTGGACGCCTGCCTGCTGGTGTTCGTGCTGCCGGGCGCCTGGATCGGGCGCAGGTGCGTGGACCGCATCAACCAGCGGCTCTTCGAGCGCGTCGTCCTGGCCGCCACCGTCATCGGCGGCCTCCAACTCCTCCTGACCTGAAGGCGTTACGAGGGGCGGGCCCCCCCGCCCCCCCGCCCCCGGGGGCCCCCCCCCGGCCCCCCCCGCCCCCCCCCCCAACCCACCCCCCACCAAAAACCCAGCAACCCCCCCGTACCCGAACCCCACCGCCGGCCCGACCCACCAGCCCCTCTCCGTGGCGCGGCGGCCCCCCCCCCCCGGCGGGGGCGGCCCCCCCCCCCCCCCCCCCCGGCGGCGGCCCCGCGGCCCCCCCCCCCCCCCCGCGGGGGGGGGCCCCCCGCCCCTCGTATTCCGGCGGCGCCGGTCAGATGATGCCCTCCTCGATCTCCGCCTGCTCGCGCGCGTTCCCGTACGCCGACGGCGTGCCGTACGAGCGCCGCGCGACGAACCACCACACGGTGGCCAGGACGAGCACCGCGACCAGGGCGATCGATGCGTAGTTCATCGAGTCGATGGTCACCGGCGACGACTGCGGCAGCAGGAACAGCACCGTCACGATCGCCACCCACACCACCGCGATCCAGCCGACCGGCTTCGACCAGCGGCCCAGGTGCCACGGCCCCGGCTGGAAGCGGCCCTTGGCCCGCAGCTTCAGGAAGACCGGGATCGCGTACGCGGGCGTGATTCCGATGACGTTGATCGCGGTCACCGCGCCGTACGCGGTCGCCGAGTACAGCGACGGCAGGGCCAGCACCCCGGCGACGATCACCGAGAGCCACACCGCCGGAACCGGTGTCTGCGTGCGCGCGCTCACCTTCCGCCAGAGCGAGGAACCGGGCAGCGCGTTGTCCCGGCTGAAGGCGAACACCATCCGGCTCGCGGCGGCGACCTCGGCGTTCCCGCAGAAGAGCTGCGCCGCGATCACGATCAGCAGCATCGCCGTCGCGCCGGAGGTGCCCAGCGCGTCGATCAGGATCTGCGCGGGTGGCACACCGGTCGCGGTCTTCTGCGTTCCCGCGTAGTCCTGGATGGCGAAGGTCAGCCCCGCCAGCAGTACGAAACCGGCCACCCACGACACCCAGATCGCCCGGACGATGCCACGCGCCGCCGAGACCGAGGCGTTCGAGGTCTCCTCCGACAGGTGCGCGGAGGCGTCGTAGCCGCAGAACGTGTACTGCGCGAGCAGCAGCCCGATTGCCGCCACGTACAGCGGGTTGTGCCAGCCGGTGTCGTTGACGAACTCGGTGAACACGAACGAGGGCGACTGGTGGTGCGAGGGCACGATCGCCAGCACGGAGACGATCACCGCCACACCGGCCAGATGCCACCACACGCTGACCGAGTTGAGGATGCTCACCAGCCGCACCCCGAACAGGTTGATGACGGCGTGCAGCAGCAGGATGCAGACGAAGATGACCATCGTCTTTCCCGGGGTGGGCGTGAAGCCCCACTGGATCTTCATGAGCGCGCCCGTGAACAGCGCGGCGCCGTAGTCGATGCCCGCGATGGCGCCGAGCAGCCCGAGCAGATTCAGCCAGCCGGTGTACCAGCCCCACTTGCGGCCGCCCAGCCGGTCCGCCATGTAGTACAGCGCCCCCGACGTCGGATACGCGCTCGTCACCTCGGCCAGTGCCATCCCGACACACAGCACGAACAGGCCGACACCGGCCCAGCCCCACAGCATCACGGCCGGCCCGCCCGTGGACATGCCGAAGCCGTACAGGGTCATGCACCCCGACAGGATCGAGATGACGGAGAAGCTGATGGCGAAGTTGCCGAACCCGCCCATGCGGCGGGCCAGGACCGGTTGGTAGCCGAGCTCACGGAGCCGTTGCTCCTCGTCCTTCGGCGCACTGGTCCCGGCACCCTTGCGGGGCGAGGTGGACACGGACATGGAGGACCTCCTGGTGGGGGGTGGACGGGCGACTCGGAAAGATGCGGGGAGGACGCTCAGCCGGGGGCCGCCGACAGCGCCCGGGCACGGGCCCGCAGGAAGACCTCCTCGGCGCCGCCGGGGTCGTCGGGCGTACGGGAGCGGCAGGCCCAGGGCAGCGAGGTGAAGTACGGGCCCAGCTCGCGGAACACCTCGGCCGCCTCGGCGAACCGGAGCGCCCCCCACAGGGCGTGCGCCAGGTGGTTGAGGTCGGGCAGGGTCCGGGTGGCGGCAGGGGAGCGGCGGTACCAGACCTCCAGCGCGCGCAGGGCCTCGCGCTCGGCGTCCTCGGTGACCCAGTGCAGGTCGAGGGCCTTGTCGTGGTCGTGCTCGCGGCGGTAGCGCTCGACCCGGACGTACAGCGGGAGCACATGGAGGGCCGAGCCCTCCGGCGCCGTGGACGACGCCCACTGAACGAAGTTCACCGCCTCGACGAGCGCGCCGCCGGCCCTGCGCGCGTACACGAACTGGAGCATCCGGTGGTACGCCTCGCGGTTGTGCGGGTCGCGCCGGTCGGCCTCCGCCAGCAGCCCCCACGGGCCGGGGAACAGCATGGGACCGGGCGGCGGCAGCCGGTGCTCGGCGAGCCGCTGGTCTTCGTCCAGCTGGGACAGGGCCAGCAGGCACACCCAGGGCACCGGGTCGGCCGGTGCGGCGTGCGCCGCCGAACGGCACGCCTCCCACGCCTCCTGCCACAGCTCCCGGCCGCTGGGGTGGCCCGCGCGGTTGGCCCGTACCGCGCGCTCCACCGCGACCCGGGCGCGCATCACCGCCCCCGCGCTGCTCTCCGGCTCCTCGGTCAGCCAGGTCCGTATCGCGTCGGTCCCCGCCGCGACCGCCCCGAGCACCTGGGTGCGCTGGGTCCACCGGGCCCAGTCCGGGGTGCCCGCCAGCAGGTCGCGCATGGCGATCCAGCGGCCGGTACGTAAGTCCTGTAACGCCGCTCGGAGTTCATTGTCGTGGCCGGCCGGATGGTAAACCGGCCGGAATTCACCGTTGGCCATGGGCGCGCTCGGGGCGGGGGGCTGAATTCATCGATCCTCAGGGATTATTGCGACGGAGAAACAGTTGAAGTGCGAACTGCTTTTGGCTTCCGGTTGCTGCTCGGCGGTGAGTGTAGAGCCCTTTGCGTGGAACTCTCGAACGAATCATTGATTCGGCCCAAGTCGCTTGTTGGTTACTCGTGTTGGCGCCTTCCCGCCGCTTCCGCAAGGTTCCGGACACAGCCCCGGCGCGTGCTTGACGTAACCGCTGGGCTGCACCACTCTGGGGGCCGCGACCGAAGATCACGATTCCGTTCGAGCCCCGGGCTCGCGTACCGCTGGAGAACCGATGACAGGCCCGGTGCTGGCAATCGACCAGGGCACATCGGGAACGAAAGCGCTGGTGATCTGTCCCGAGCGGGGTGTGACCGGTTCCGGTTCCGCCCCCGTGCGGCCCCGGTACGGCCCCGGTGGTGCCGTCGAGGCGGATCCGGCCGAATTACTCGCATCGGTCGTCGCCGCCGGCCGGCAGGCCCTGGCCGAATCGGGCGGCACCGTCGAAGCCGTCGGGCTCGCCAACCAGGGCGAGACGGTTCTCGCCTGGGACCCGGGCACGGGGCGCCCGCTCACCGAGGCGATCGTCTGGCAGGACCGCCGGGCCGCGGACATCTGCGCGGAACTCGCCCATCGCGGCGAGGAGTTGCACCACCTCACCGGACTCCCGCTCGACCCCTACTTCGCCGCCCCCAAGATGGCCTGGATCCGCCGCGAACGGACCCGCGAGGGCGTCGTCACCACCAGCGACGCCTGGCTCGTCCATCAGCTCACCGGCGCCTTCGTCACGGACGCCGCCACCGCCGGACGCACCCAGCTCCTCGACCTGGACCGCGTCGCCTGGTCACCGGCCGCGCTGGACGCCTACGGCCTCGGCGACGAACGGCTGCCCACCGTGACCGACGCCGCCGGAATCTTCGGCACAACCGGGGTGTTCGGCGGCGACCTCCCGCTCACCGGACTCCTCGTCGACCAGCAGGCGGCCCTGCTCGCCCAGAGCGCCCTGGACCCGTCCGTCGCCAAGTGCACCTACGGGACCGGGGCGTTCCTCCTCGCCGGGACCGGAACCGCCCCGCGCCGCGGCACCGGCGGGCTGGTCAGCTGCGTGGCCTGGCGGCTCCGCGGGCGCACCAGCTACTGCCTGGACGGCCAGGTCTACACGGCGGCCTCCGCCGTGCGCTGGCTCACCGACCTCGGGGTGATCGCCGGCGCCGCCGACCTCGACCCGGTCGGTGCCACCGTCCCCGACACCGGCGGCGTCACCTTCGTCCCCGCACTCGCCGGCCTCGCCGCCCCCTGGTGGCGGAGCGACCTGCGCGGCGCGGTCACCGGGCTCGGCCTGGACACCTCGGCCGGGCACCTGGTGCGCGCCCTGTGCGAGGGGATCGCCGCCCAGGTGGCCGAGCTGGCCGCCGCGGTCACCGCCGACCGGGGCACACCGCTGTCCGTCCTGCGCGTCGACGGCGGCCTCACCCGCTCCGCCCTCCTCATGCAGACCCAGGCCGACCTGCTGCAACGCCCGGTCGAGGTGTCCGCGCTCCCCGACGCCACCGCCCTCGGTGTCGGCGCGGTGGCCCGTATGGGCGCCGACCCCACGCTCCCGCTCACCCGGGCCGTTCCCGTGCGGAAACCGGCCGCTGTCTACGAACCACGCATCGGACCCGACGAGGCGGCCGAACGCCTCGACGCGTTCCGGACCGCCGTGCGCGGGCTGCTGGAGCGGGCGTGAGCGCGAGGACCCGCCGGACAGGTCCGACGTGGTAGCCCCGGCCACACCCACCGTCACCCGCACCGGGCAGCCCCTGCCCGACGTCCCGCCGTACGACGTCACGGTCATCGGCGCGGGCGTCGTCGGCACCGCCATCGCCCGCGAACTGGCCCGCCACCCCCTGCGCACCGCCCTCGTCGAAGCCACCGACGACATCGCCAACGGCACCTCCAAGGCCAACACCGCGATCCTGCACACCGGATTCGACGCCGCCCCCGGCACCCTGGAAGCCCGCCTCGTCCGCGAGGGGCAGCGCCTGCTCTCCGCGTACGCCGCCCGCACCGGCATCCCCGTCGAACGCGTCGGCGCCCTCCTCGTCGCCTGGGACCGGGACCAACTCGGCGCCCTCCCCGCCCTGCTGGCCAAGGCGGAACGCAACGGCTACCACGCGGCCCGGCTGCTGGACGCCGAGGAGACCGCCGCCCGCGAACCGCATCTCGGCCCCGGCGCGCTCGGAGCCCTGGAGATCCCCGACGAAGCCGTCATCTGCCCCTGGACCACCCCGCTCGCCTACGCGACCGAAGCCGTCCGGGCCGGGGTGCACCTCCACCTCGACTGCCCCGTCCGGCACCTCGCGTACGCCGAGGGCCTGCACACTCTCACCACCCCCCGGGGCACCCTGCGCAGCCGCCTGCTGATCAACGCCGCCGGGCTGCACGCCGACACGATCGACCGGATGCTGGGCCTCGACACCTTCACCGTGCGCCCACGCCGGGGCCAGCTCATCGTTTTCGACGAACTCGCCCGCGACCTGGTCCGCCACATCCTGCTGCCCGTCCCCACCGCCGCCGGCAAGGGCGTCCTGGTCGCGCCGACCGTCTTCGGCAACGTCCTGCTCGGCCCCACCGCCGAGGACCTGGACGACAAGGAGGCCACCGAGTCCACCGCCGAAGGACTCGCCCAGCTGCGTGAGCGGGGGCGCCGCGTCCTGCCCCGGCTCCTCGACGAGGAGGTCACCGCCGTCTACGCGGGCCTGCGGGCCGCCACCGGCCAGGAGGACTACCGGATCACGGCCCACCCGGACCGGGCCCTCATCACCGTCGGCGGCATCCGCTCCACCGGGCTCACCGCCTCCATGGCCATCGCCGCACACGTCGTCTCCCTGCTCCCCGGCGCCGGACTCGACCCGGGCGAGCCCGGCGAACTCGCCCCGCTCACCATGCCGAACCTCGGCGAAGGGTCGCAGCGCCCGTATCTCGACGCCGCACTGATCGCGCGCGACCCCGCGTACGGCACGGTCGTCTGCCACTGCGAGCGCGTCACGGAGGGCGAGATCCGCGACACCCTCGCCTCGGTGCTCCCGCCGCGCTCGATTGCGGGACTCGCCCGCAGGACACGGGCCGGCAACGGACGCTGCCAGGGCTTCCACTGCGGGGCCGCGCTCCGCGCCCGCATCGAGGGGGCCCGCCCATGACCCGCCGCGAACACCGCGTCGACGTACTGGTCGTCGGCGCCGGACCGGCCGGCCTCGCGGCGGCGGCAGGACTCGCCGCCGCCGGGGTGCGGCGCGTGGAGGTGCTGGAACGCGATCAGGCGCCGGGCGGCATCCCCAGGCACTGCGCCCACGGAGGCTTCGCCACGCGCACGAGCGGCGATCTCACCGGCCCCGCCTACGCACTGCGCTGCGCGGCAGAGGCACGCGCGGCCGGCGCCACGCTCCGCACCGGCATCACGGTCACCGGCTGGGCCGGACCCCGTACCCTCGACGCCACCGGCCCCGGCGGCCTGGAGCGCATCACCGCCCGGGCCGTCGTCCTCGCCACCGGCGCCCGCGAACGCCCCCGCGCCGCCCGGCTCGTTCCCGGCACCCGCCCGGCCGGCGTCTACACCACCGGCGAACTCCAGCAGGCCGTCCACCTCCACCACCAGCCCATCGGCACCCGCGCGGTGGTCGTCGGCGACGAACCGGTCAGCCTCGCCGCGGCCGACACCCTGCGCACCGCCGGTGTCCACCTCGTCGCCCGCGTCACGGAGCACCCGCCCCGCCCCTTCACGGCCGTACGCCCGGTCCGCGGCGGCGCACCCCTGCTCACCCGCGCCACCGTCACCGCCCTGACCGGCCGCCCCCGCCTCACCGGCGTCCGCGTGCGGCACGCGGACGGCCGCACCACCACCCTGGCCTGCGACACCGTGGTCTTCACGGCCGCCTGGATCCCCGACCACGAACTCGCCCGGCGCGGCGGCCTCCCGCTGGATCCCGGCACGAGGGGACCGGCACACGACCCCGCGTTCCGCACCGGACAGCCGGGGGTCTTCGCCGTCGGCAACCTCTTGCACGGCGGGGAGAGCGCGGCCACCGCCGCCCGCGAGGGCCGGGCCGTCACAGGGCCCGTTCTGGCCCACCTGGACAGCGGTGGACGGCCGGCCGGCGGGCCGCCCCTCGCCGTCGCCGCACCGCTCGAATGGGTCGCCCCCAACCTCACCGGGCCCGGCGGGCGCCGGCTGCTGCTGCGGACCGGCGGGCGGCTGTCAGCGCCGCTGCTCGTCGTCAGCCAGGACGGGGCGCTGCTGCATCGAAAACACCTGGCCCGGTACGTCGCGCCCGGCCGTTCCTTCTCGCTCACCGCCCCCTGGCTGGAACGCGTCGACCCGCAGGGCGGCCCGGTGCACATCCGGATCGCCTGATCCCCGTACCGCTCAGGGAATCAGCAGCCAGTCCGCGCCGATCGCGGCGACCAGCCCGACGGCCAGCAGCCAGCTTCCCAGCCGCGTACGCCCGTTCCGGCTCAGCTCGATCACGATCCCGCACAGGATCAGCGCCAGCCCGTACACCCCGACCACCAGGACGGAGGCGCGGCTCGCGAGCCGCAGCCCGAGCACCACCGCCATCGCCAGCATGCCGACCGAGGAGAGCACGATGCGCAGCCGTCTCGCCTGGCGCGGGGTCAGCCGGCGCTCGCCGGTCTCCTCACCCTCCGCGAGACCGCCCGCGAGATCGCCGGCGAGGTCGTCCGCGACATCCTCTGCCGGGTCCTCGGTGGCGGGCTCGGCGGTGTCCTCGGCTATCGGGGCGTCCACGGCGCGGTCCTGGTCAGAAGTGCTCATGACGCCGGATCGTAGTGGCTCCAACCCGGTCTGTTCGCCGTTGTCAACCAACACCGCGGAAACCGGTCGGAGTTGTGCGTCATGGCTGCCCGGACCGCAGCCGCGGGGCCTCCGCCGCCGCGTCCACCGGACCCGCGCCCGTACGCTCCACCCGCACCGCCAGCTCCCGCGCCCAGCCGGCGAGCTCCCCGAGCCCCATCCCGTGCGCAGCACCCGGGCCGTACGCCTCCAGCGCCGCCGCACCGCGCCGCAGCAGCCGCGCCCCGCCCGTCGCGTTGCCCCGGGCGGCATGGGTCAGACCCACGGCCAGCTGGGCGAGTCCGCGCCACAATTCCCGCTCCGTCTCCGGACCCGACTTCCAGGCGTCCTCGAAGACCTCGTGCGCGTGGAACGGCATGCCCTCGTCCAGCAGCCGCTGCGCCTCGCGGACGGTCTCACCGGCGGTGCGTTCGACCCCCTCCGGCTGGCGTTCGACCCCCGGTGTCCCGTACGGCAGCGGGCGTCCCAGCCCGTCACGGGGGCGCGCGTTGTGCGCCCGTCCCTCGGAATCCCGGTCCCTGCGTGTCTCGTTCACGCCCCCGATTGTGCCCCGCACCTGCGGCGAACTGTCCGAACCACTGTCCGTCGGGCCCCGCGCGCGACTAGGCTCGGGAACCATGGTCACCACTTTGGGGGAGGGTAGGCATGAAGCCGTCCCGGCCGCTTTATGAGCGCGAACCGGAACTCGCCGCTGCCGCGCAAGCCATCGATTCGCTCTGCGGGGCACAGGCCACCGGCGGGCTGCTGATCTACAGCGGTGAGGCAGGCATCGGCAAGACCGCGCTCCTGGACGAGATCCGGGCCATGGCGGCGGACCGGTGCACCGTCTGGTCGGCACGCGGCGGTGAGACGGTCACCTCGGTGCCGTTCCACGTCGTACGCCAACTGCTGCAACCGGCCCTGGCCCAGTTCCCGCCCGACGACGTACGGGCCCTGTTCGGCCCCTGGTTCGACAGCGCCGCCCCGGCCCTGGGGCTCGCCGAGCCCACCGGCCCGCAGCCCGATCCGCAGGGTGTGCGCGACGGCCTCGACTACGTCGTGAAGCGCCTCGCCTCCCGGCTCAGCCACCGCCCGCTGCTCCTCATCATCGACGACGCCCACTGGGCCGACGGCGAATCCCTCGCCTGGCTCGCCTCGTTCACCGCCCGCCTCGGCGACCTGCGCGTACTCGTCGTCCAGGCCCACCGCCCCGAGGAGCTGGCCGCGCGCGAGGCCGCGCGCAACGCGGCCGACGGCCACCCCGCGCAGATCCGCGTCGCCCTGCGCGCCCTCACGCCGGACGCCACCGCCGAACTGGTCCGCGCCACCCTCGGCGAGCACGCCGACGACCCGTTCTGCCGCGAGGTCTGGGCCGTCACCGGCGGCAACCCGTACGAGGCGGTCGAGCTCGTCGCCAAGGTCCAGGACAGGGAACTGGCCCCGCTGGAGGAGTCCGCCGGGCTCCTGCGCGAACTCGGCGCCTCCGCCCGGGGCAGCGGCCTCGTCGCCCGCCTCGAACGGCTCGGCACCAACGCCAACCGGTTCGCCTGGGCGGCCGCCGTCCTCGGCACCGACATCTCCCAGGATGTTGCCGCGTCCCTGGCCGGGATGAGCTCCGCCGAGGCCGCCGACTGCACGGCCCGGCTGCGCGAGGCCCGTATCGTCACCGGCTTCGACCCGCTGGAGTTCGTGCACCCGCTGATCGCCTCGGCCGTCTACCGCTCCATCCCGCCCGCCACCCGCACCGCGATGCACGGCAGGGCCGCCTGGGCCATCACCAACGCCGGACTCGGTCCCGCCGCGGCCTCCCGCCACCTGCTCGAAGTCCACCCGGACGACGACCAGGAACTCGTCGCTCAGCTGCGGGCCGCCGCGAATCAGCACCTCGCCGTCGGCGCCCCCGAGGCCGCCCGGCGCTGCCTGGAGCGCGCGCTCGAAGAGCCGCCGCGCCACGACGTACGCGCCACCCTGCTGTACGAGCTGGGCTGCGCGACGCTGCTCAGCTCCCCGGCCACCACCGTGCAGCACCTGCGGGCGGCGCTGGACATGCCCGGTCTCGCCGACGAGCTGCGGGTCGACGCCACGTACCGGCTTGCCGCCGCGCTGTCCCACAACAACCAGCTCAAGGAAGCGGCCCTGGCCCTCGCGGCCGAGGCCGAGCGCACGGCACCCGGACCCGGCCTCATGCGACTCCAGGCCGCCCACTTCCTCTGGGAGGGCATGCGGGCCACCGAGGAGGACGGCCCCGGACGCTCGCGCCGGCTCGCCGCCAACGCCGATCACCTCACCGGCCGGGACAACGCCGAACGCGCCCTGCTCACGCTCCGCGCCTTCGACGCCATGCTGCGCGGCGAGAACGCGGAGATCATCGTCGACTTCTGCGAGCGCGCCCTGGTCGACGGCCACCCCGCACGCGGGCTCGGCTGGACCGACACCGAGTGGGGTTTCGAGCTCCCCGCCCTGGTCGGGATCACCTATGCCTTCACCGACCGGCTCGACCGCGCCGAGGAGCTCTTCGGCGAGGCGGTCCGGGCCTTCGAGATCTCCGGCTGGAGCGGCGCCCACCTGGCCTTCGCGCACACCCTGCTCGGGCTGGTGCACCGCCGCCGGGGCCGCCTCGCCGAGGCGGAGGGCTTCCTGCGCGAGGGACTGCGCCTTGCGGACCGCGTCGGCAGCGGGCTCCCCGTCCACTGGGACGCGGCCTGCCTGCTCATCGACACCCTGCTGGCCCGCGGCCGGGTCCCCGAGGCCCGCAAGATCGCCGACCAGTACGACTTCGGTCTGCCGTACCCGAGCGCGATGGTGCTGCCGGACGGGCCGTGCGTCCGGGGCCGCCTGCTGCTGGCCGAAGGCCGTACGAAGGAAGCGGTGACCGAGCTGGAGGCGGCCGGGCGCTCGCTGGAACCGCGCGGCAGGTTCAACGGTATCTGGGGTCCCTGGGCCGGCGACCTGGCCCGCGCCCTCGCCGACGAGGACCCCGGCCGCGCCGCCCAGCTCGCCAACACGGCCCGGGTCCACGCGGAGCGCTTCGGGACGGAGACCGCCATCGGCGAGGCCCTGCGCTGCGTGGCCCTCTTCGCGCGCCCTGAGGAGTCCGTACACCTCCTGGGTGAGGCGGTCCGCCACCTGGAGGCGTCACCCTCCGGCTACGAGTTCGCCCAGGCACTGGTCGACTACGGCATCGCCACCCGCTCGCCCCGGGAACTGGCCCGCGCCCACAAACTGGCCACCGCCTGCGGCGCGGAAGGACTGGCCGCCCGCGCCCAGCAGGCACGCGCGTCGATACGGGCCACCGAGTGAGGTAATGTTTTCCCTGCAGCCGCCACCCGGCCGAACCGGGTCAGCGGCAGCGGGACGTGGCGCAGCTTGGTAGCGCACTTGACTGGGGGTCAAGGGGTCGCAGGTTCAAATCCTGTCGTCCCGACTCGTAGGAGTCGTAGGTCAGGGCCGGTTTCGGGATCACCGAAACCGGCCCTTGGTCTGTGTCCGGCACCCCGCCCTGGTGTTTTTCCCCCGGAAGCCCGGGTACGCGGTCGGCTACGAAGCGCCGCGGCACCCCGGCGCAGGGGTGCGACCGACCAGAGGAGTAGCCATGCTGAAGGCGATTGCAGATGTGTTCCGTTCCATCGGCGGCGCCATCGCCACGGTCGTCACGCTCCCCTTCCGGGCCGTCGCCCGGCTCTTCAGCGGTGCGTCGAGCACGGCCCACGGTCACCACTGAGCCCACACCGACGTCGCCACAGGCCCTGGAGGGCGGTTCCGGAAAGATCCGGAGCCGCCCTTCGGTAGGTCCGGGAGCTCGTGCGCACGGATGAGCGTGCCGTGCCGACTCCGGGTCCGCGATCCGGGCTCGGGAACTTGGCACCGCGTGCACGGAATCCTGGCAATCCGCGCAGACCTTCGCGGTGTCCGGAACGGCTTCGCGGCCGGTGTGACAGGCAGGCCCGGTTCCGCGCCACGCCACGCGGTTCAGAGGCTGCGGAGCTGTCACATACCCCATCTATTGTGTCCCTCGCGCCGCGTCGGTCCGGGGGAGGAGATGACGCGTGGGGCGCACATGACGAGGGGGGTCTTGCATGTCGAACGTGAAGTCGGATCCGAAGAACCCGGCACTGGATGCCACCGCAACGGCCCGCGCCCAACTGGGCGCGGAAATGCGGAGGATCAAGGAGGGGGCGCAGCTCAGCTTCGGCGGGCTGGCCGGCCGTACGCACTACAGCCGCTCCTCCTGGGAGAGGTTTCTCAACGGCAAGCAGCTGCCGACCCCCGTGGCGGTCGAGCAGCTGGCGGCCGTGGCGGGCACCCCGCCCGGGCCGCTGCTCGACCTGCTGGCCAGGGCCGGTGCGCCGGGCACGGAGCCGGAGCCGGTCGTGCCCGGCGGCCCGGACCGGCCCCCCGCGGCGCACACCGCCGCCGGTGACACGGCAGGCGACGGGCGGACGCCGGGCGAGCGGACCGGGGTGTCGTGGCGGCGCCGCTGCGCGGTGATCGGGTACATCGCCGCGGGCGCCCTGATGGGCTCGGTGGCGACCGGGCTGCTCTCCCCGTATCTCGCGGGAGCGGAACAGGGCCCGGACGCCGCGAAGGCCCGTACCGAGAGCAAGAAGGCGGGCGGACAGGGGGCGGACCTCGTGCCCGGCGCGGGCGACATCAAGGTCAAGTGCACGTCGGCCACCTGCTGGCGCAACGATCCGCAGGCCATGGAGTGCCAGTGGGACGCGAAGACCGCCAAGAGCACCTTCCTGCGCGGCATGCAGATCGAACTGCGCTACAGCGCCGCCTGCCAGGCGGTCTGGGGCCGGATCGAGGGCGGCGCCGTCGGCGACAGGGTGATCATCAAGGACGCCCGGGGGATGGAGCTGGACGCCTTCATCCGCTTCGAGCACGACTCGTACACCAAGATGCTCGGGGTCTCCAAGGAGGCGCCGCTCGACTCCATGAGTGTGTGCGGGGAGATCCCCTCCGAGAAGCAGACGCAGTGCGCGCCGACGGGAACGGCCCGGATGCCCTGACGGAAGCGGGGCCGGGACCGGCGGGCCACCGCCGGTCCCGGCCCGTCGAAAGGGCGCGCGGTAATTCGGTGGTGCGACTCCCGGCGGGCCCTGTACGTTTCCCACGCGCCCGCGCCCGGCGGTGCGCCCGGTTGCGGCTACTTCCTTCTGACACTCAAGTGACGCCGCCGCCATGTTCCTTGATCTCGCCGGGCGCGTGCGTCTCACCATCGCTCGAATCCGGGGGGATTCACTGCCTCGTCATTCCCGACGCGTCTCGAAGGTCTGGTCCGAGATGCTGGTGGCCCCGCATGTCTCGGCCGCCGCCCGCCACCTGGCCGCCACCCGGTCCGTGCCCGGATCCACCGCACGGGACCTCCGCACCTACGAGGGCGGCCCGGCCTTCATCCGGGAGCCCCACGAGGAGCTCTTCCTCCTCGCCGTCGGCAACCTCGTCTCCCAGGAGACCTTTTACGAGAGCGGCGCGGACCGCGACGACCGGTACACCACCCTCGTCGCCCGCCTCGCCGTCGAGCACCCCGGGTGGACGGCAGGGCTGCTCCGGTGGCTGCGCGGCGAGGGCAACATGCGCACCGCGTCCCTGGTCGGCGCCGCCGCCTACGTACGCGCACGGCTCGCTGCCCCGACCTGCGAAGGGCCCTCCAACCGGTCCGTGGTCGACGCGGTGCTCCAACGGGCCGACGAGCCCGGCGAACTGCTCGCGTACTGGATCGCGACGTACGGGCGCCAGGTGCCGCAGCCCGTGAAGCGGGGCGTCGCCGACGCCGTACGCAGGCTCTACACCTCCCGCGCCCTGCTGAAGTACGACACCGCTTCCCAGGGCTTCCGCTTCGGTGACGTGCTCAACCTGGTGCACGCGACCCCCGACCCGGCCAGGCCGTGGCAGGGCGCCCTCTTCCGCTACGCCCTGGACCGCCGCCACCACCCGGACCGGGCGACCGCCCCGGCCGGCGACCGGCTGCTCACCGCGCACCGGGCGCTCCTGGACACCCCGGTGGACGAGCGGCGCGCCCTGATCACCAGCCCCGGCGGCGCGGAACGGCTGGTCGCGGCGGGCATGACCTGGGAGTCCGTGGCCGGCTGGCTGCACGGGCCGCTGGACGCCGCCGTCTGGGAGGCGCTGATCCCCGTCATGGGCCCGATGGCCCTCCTGCGCAACCTCCGCAACTTCGACCGGGCCGGCCTCGCGGACGAGGCCGCCGAGCGCGTCGCCGCCCGCATCGCGGACCCCGAAGAGGTCGCCCGCGCCCGGCAGTTCCCCTTCCGCTACCTCGCCGCGCACCAGCACGCCGCACCGCGCTGGGCCGCCGCGCTGGAAGCGGCTCTCGGCCACTGCCTGGCGAACGTGCCCGCCATGCCCGGCCGTACGCTGGTTCTGGTCGACCGGTCCGACTCGATGTTCTTCGACACCTTCTCCGAGCGGTCCACGCTCAACCGGGCCGACGCGGCAGCCGTGTTCGGCACCGCGTTCGCCCTGCGCGCCGAGCACGCGGACCTGGTGGAGTTCGGCTGGCGCAGCGCGCCGGTCCCGTACGCGCCCGGCGAACCGGTCCTCGACGTGCTCAAGCGGTTCGGCCGCCTCGGCGGCACCGACACCACCAAGGCGCTGCGCACCCACTACCGGGGCCACGACCGGGTGCTCCTCGTCACCGACGAACAGGCCCTGCCCCACGCGCCCGGCAGCCCGGACCCGGTCCCGCGCGAGGTCCCCGTATACACCTGGAACCTCGCCGGATACCGGCCCGCCCACGGTCCCACCGGACCGAACCGGCACACCTTCGGCGGCCTCACCGACGCCGCGTTCCGGATGGCCGGGTTCATCGAGAGCGGGCGGCGGGGGGCCTGGCCGTGGACCACCGAGGAGTGAGCGCAGTCAGCGCGCCCCGCGCATCCGCAGCGGGGCGTACACCCCGAGTGCCACGAGGAACGCCACCCCGTACGCCAGGTCGGCCCCGTGCAGCGCCTCGGCCACCGGGCCCACGTACAGGCCGGTGCTCATGAACGGCACCGCCGCCGCGAAGGCCACGGCGAACGCGGCGAGCGCCGGCCACCAAGGGCGCGGCCGGGCGTGCTCGGCCGCGAGGTCGACGGGGGCGCCCCGCCGGGCCCGGGCGCGGACCAGCCAGTCCACGGACACGATCGCCACGAAGCCGGGGATCCAGTAGCCGACGAGAAGCAGCACGTTCTGGAAGCGGGCGGTCGTGTCCGCCGCGTGCATCCACAGCACCAGCGGGAACCCCAGCGCGGCGGCGAGCGCGGCGGCCACCGGACGGGGCAGGCGCACCCCCATCGTCTGCAACGCCAGCGAACCGCTGTAGTCGTTCATCGCGTTGCTGCAGAGCGCGGCCAGGGCCACCGCGAGCAGCCCGAACGCCCCGAGCGCGCCTCCGCCGAGCAGCGAGTCGATGCCGCGCGCGGTCTGGTCCGTGAAGACCGAGGCGCCCCACAGCCCGATGGTCTGGACGGCCACGAAGGAGGCGCTGATCCCGCCGAGCGTGCACCAGAACATCCGCGTCCGGGACGTCCCGCTCGGCAGGTAGCGGCTGAAGTCGCTCGCGTACGGTGCCCAGGACAGCGCCAGGCTCAGGGCGATGGTGCAGGTCAGGATGAACGCCCCGGCCCGGTCCGCGCCGTGCACGGTCGAGGCGGTCACCGGGTCCACCCCCTTCAGGAGCTTCGCGGCGAGCACGGCGAAGGCGACGGCCAGGGCGAACGTCATCACGGTCTGGAGCCGGTGGATCACCTCGTAACCCAGCACGCCGAGAGCCCCCTGCGCGGCCATCATGACCAGGACCCCCAGCCAGAACGGCCAGCCGCACAGCTGTGCCAGCGCGTCCCCGCCGAACAGCCCGATCAGGGCGTCCCAGGCGATGGACGACAGCCACTGGAGGGCGCCCGGCAGCACGACGCCCGGTCCGAACGCCAGCCGCGCGAGCGGGAGCTGACCGGACCCGGTGCGACTGCCCCAGGTGCCGAGATACGCGGTCGGCGCGGCGCCGACGAGGGTGCCGAGCACGACGGCGGCGAGCGCGGTCCCGAAGTCCAGGCCGAGCGCGATGCCGACGGTGCCGGTGAAGACACCGGTCATGGTCAGGTTGGGCGCGAACCAGACGGTGAACAGCCGGCCCGCCCGGCCGTAGCGGCGGTCCTCGGGGACCGGTGCTATCCCATGCGCCTCGATGCGCAGATCGCCGGGGGCGCTCGGCATGCGCCCGCCGAAAGCGGCGCGCTCGTCCTGGGCATGCGACAACGACATGAAGACATCCCTCCGCCAGTGCTAACTGGTTCAGGTTCGACGGGTGTGATCTCAGCCCCGTGCGGGGCACCCCGTGTCCGGTGTGGCGGCCAGAATAGCGCCGGCCCGTCCGATGCCGTCGCGGGGGTCAGCCCGGGGGCCGGTCCAGCAGTTCCGCCAGGTCCTGCCCGGTCGTGCGCAGCAGCAGCGCGACCCCGCCGAGCGCGGCGGCGTCGCCCCCGAGGGCGGAGCCGCGTACCTCGATGGAGCGCGGGGCGGACGGCAGCGACAGCGCGGCGATCTGCTCCCGGATCGGGGCGAGGACGAGGTCGTCGAGCGCGGCCGGTTCGCCGTAGACCACGACGCACTCCGGGTCGACCTGGGCGGCGAGCGCGGCGAGCACCCGCCCGGCGGTGACGGCCGCGTCCCGCAGGACATCGGCCACCTCCGGGTGGCCCTCGGCGGCCAGGGCGATCAGCTCCTCGGCGTCCCGGGCGCCCACGCCGCGCTCGGCGCACGCGGCGAGCAGTGCCGGTACGGAGATCAGCCCCTCCAGGCAGCCCCGGCCGCCGCAGTGGCACGGCTTGCCCTCGGGGTCGCAGCTGGTGTGCCCGATCTCGCCGGCCGCTCCGTGCGCGCCGCGCACGAGGGAGCCGTTGACGACGAGTCCGCCGCCGACGCCCTGGGACCAGCGCAGGTAGACGGCGTTGTCGAAGCCCCGCGCCGCGCCCCAGGTGACCTCGGCCAGTGCGGCCAGCCGGGAGTTGTTGTCGGTGAGGACCGGGGCGCCGAAGTGCCGGCCGAGTTCGGCGGCGACATGCCCGGCGAACGGAGTCATGGTGTGCGGGTCGGCCGATGCCGGGTTCTGCACGAAGCCGGGCAGGCCGAGGCCGATGCCCTGCACCGGGGCGAGGCTGATGGACTCGCGCCGCACCAGCTCCTCCACCGCGCGGATCGCCTGCGCGGCCCGTTCGGCGGCCTGGCTGTCCGCCGGGACGGGGGCGCTGTACCGGCCGACGATCTCGTGGGCGCAGTTGGCGACCACCACGTGCATGTGGTGGCGCTGGAGGTCGATGCCGATCAGTTCGGCGCCGCGCGAGTTCAGCGCGATCTCCAGCGCCGGGCGGCCGCGGCCCCTCGGCTGCCCGGGATCGGGGGCCGGCTGCTCCACCACCGCGTTCCGGTCCAGCAGGTCGGACACGATCGCGAACAGCGTCGTACGGGAGAGACCGACCCGCTCCTTGAGCTCGCCCCGGCTCAGCGCGCCCGACCTGCGCAACTCGCCGAGCACGGCGGCTTCATTGGCTCTGCGCAGGCGCTGGAGGGCATCGGTGCGTTCGGTCATGGACGCATGGTCGATCGGTCAAGGGGTTTCTGTCAACGCGGCGGACGAATTCACATGATGTTTATTCCCAAGGGTTGACGTAAAAAAGTGGGCCTCCCTACAGTTCCCGTCAATCGCCGGAACCGGTGCGCGTCGAGCACCCCGGGACCGCGTGCCGGCCGGCGACCGTCACCACCGAGAGCGACCACCGAAAGGGCGGCCCGAGTGGCTCCGCGCAACGTCCTGTTCCTGATGACCGACCAGCACCGGACCGACACCCTGGGCTGTTACGGCAACCCGCTCGTCCGGACCCCCGCCCTGGACGCCCTCGCGGCCGAGGGCACCCGCTTCGACCGCTTCTACACCCCGACCGCGATCTGCACCCCGGCCCGCGCCTCCCTCGCCACCGGCCTGCACCCGTTCCGCCACGGCATGCTCAACAACCCCGAGCGCAACGGCGGCAGCAAGGACGAGCTGTCCGACGAAACCCCCATGCTCTGGCGCCAGTTGCAGGGCCAGGGGTACTCCGTCGGACACGTCGGCAAATGGCACATCGGCCGCGAGCACGGCCCCGAGTTCCACGGACTCGACGGCGAACACCTGCCCGGCGCCCTCAACCCCGTACACCACCCCTCGTACGAGAAGTGGCTCGACGCGAACGGCTTCCCGCCCTTCGCCGTACGCGAGCCCGTCTTCGGGACCGCCGCCAACGGCACCGGGCGCGGCCACCTCATCGCAGGCCGGCTCCAGCAGCCCGCCGAGGCCACCGTCGAGGCGTTCCTCACCGACCGCACCCTCGCCCTGCTGGACCGCTACGCCGCCGGATGGAAGGCGTCCGGCACCCCCTTCATGCTGTCCTGCCACTGGTACGGACCGCACCTGCCGTACCTGATACCCGACGCCTACTACGACCTGTACGACCCCGACGACGTACCCCTGCCCGCCTCCATGGCCGAGACCTTCGCGGGCAAGCCCGAAGTGCAGCGCCAGTACAGCGCCTATTGGTCCTCCGACGACTTCGACGCCGCCGCCTGGCGCAAGCTCATCGCCGTCTACTGGGGCTACGTCACGATGATCGACCACCAGGTCGCCCGCATCGTCGAGGCACTCAAGGGCCACGGACTGTGGGACGACACGGCGGTCTTCTTCACCGCCGACCACGGCGAGTTCACCGGCGCCCACCGGCTCAACGACAAGGGCCCGGCGATGTACGAGGACATCTACCGCATCCCCGGCATCGCCCGCGTCCCCGGCGCGCCCGCCCGCACCGACGACGACTTCGCCACCCTCATCGACCTCAACCCGACCATCCTGGAGCTCGCGGGCGCACCCGTCCCCGAACCCTGCGACGGCACCAGCCTGCTGCCGCTGCTCCAGGGGGAGGGCGCCGACGGCACCCGCGACCAGGTCGTCACCGAATTCCACGGACACCACTTCCCGTACTCCCAGCGCATGATCCGCGACCGGCGCCACAAGCTCGTCCACAACCCGGAGAGCGTGCACGAGCTGTACGACCTGGAGACCGACCCGCACGAACTGCACAACGTGTACGAGGCCCCCGCCTACGCGGAGGTCCGCCGCGACCTCACCGTCAGGCTCTACCGCGAACTGCTGCGCCGCGGCGACCCGGCCTACACCTGGATGAGCTACATGGCCGACATCGGCGGCGGCCGGGCCGCCGACGTCGACGGGGTCGCGGAGGAAGTCGCATGAACGTGCAGGACAAACCCCGCGCACCGCACCCCGCCAAACCCCCCGGCCCGCCGGCCGCCCCCGGACGCGCGGCCGCGCGGCCGAAGAAGAAGCCCGGCACGGGACGGCTCACCTCCCTGCTCCTCGGCCTCGCCTCCGCGGCGCTCGGGCTGCTCGCCTGGACCGCCCTCGCCGGGAGCGGCATCAACGGCTTCCCGGGGCCCGTCGTCGTGGCCCGGCGCGCGGGTGATCTCATCGCGGACGGGACGCTGTTGGAGGACGCGGGCGCCAGCCTGAAGCGCGTCCTCACCGGCTACGTGCTCGGCGTCGCCCTCGCGATCCCCGTCGGCTTCCTCATGGGCTGGTACCCGGTGGTCCGCCGGCTCGTCGAGCCCTGGCTCCAGTTCTTCCGCATGGTGCCGCCGCTCGCGATCATCCCGCTCGCCATCGTGCTCATGGGCATCGACGAGACCCCGAAGATTTTCGTGATCTTCCTGGCCTCGTTCCTGTCCTGTGTCGTCTCCACCTTCCAGGGCGTCGTCGCCGTCGACGTCACCCTCGTCAACGCGGCCCGGGTCCTCGGCGCCCGCGACCCACAGGTCTTCGCCGGCGTCGTCGTGCCCGCGTCAACCCCTTTCATCCTGGTCGGCATGCGCATCGGGCTCGGCGCCTCCTGGGCCACCGTCGTCGCCGCCGAACTCATCGCCGCCCAGGGCGGACTCGGCTACCGCATGCAGCAGGCGCAGGTCTACTACGACCTGCCGACCATCTTCGTCCAGCTCATCGCGATCGGCGCGATCGGACTCGCCATGGACCGGCTCCTGCTCCTCGCCGAGCGCCGGCTCACCCACTGGCAGGAACGGCGGTAACCCATGCCCCACATCGACTTCCACGACGTGACGAAGGACTTCGCGGTCGGCGACGGCGGATTCCTCGCCCTGGACCACGTGAACCTGGACATCGAGGACGGCGAGTTCGTCACCGTCGTCGGCCCCTCGGGATGCGGCAAGAGCACCCTGATGAACATCGCCGCCGGACTCCTCGACGCCACCACCGGCGAGGTCCGCGTCGACGGCGCACCCGTCAGCGGCCCCGCTCCTGAACGCGGTGTCATCTTCCAGCAGTACGCCCTCTTCCCCTGGATGACCGTCGCCGCCAACGTCGAGTACGGGCTGAAGGTCGCCGGCGTCAAGAAGGCCGAACGGCGGCGCAGGGCCCGCGAGGTCATCGAACTCGTCGGCCTCACCGACTTCGCCGACGCCCTGCCGAAGACCCTGTCCGGCGGCATGAAACAGCGCTGCGCCATCGCCCGCGCCTACGCCGTCGACCCGAAGGTGCTCCTGATGGACGAGCCCTTCGGCGCCCTGGACTCGCTCACCCGGGTCCGGATGCAGGAATCGCTCCTGGACACCTGGGGCCGCGACCGGCGCACCGTCATGTTCATCACGCACGACGTGGACGAGGCGGTCTTCCTCGCCAACCGCGTCGTCGTCATGGCCGCCCGCCCGGGCCGCGTCCACACCGTCATCCCGGTCACGCTGCCCTACCCGCGGACCGAGGAGCAGCGCCTGTCGCCCGAGTTCGCCGCACTGCGCGCCCAGGTGTGGCACGCCGTGCACCACCAGCCCGCCCCGCTCGAAGGAATCGCGTCATGAAGCCGATCCGCGCCCTCCGCCGCCGCACGGCGGGCCTGTTCCTCGCCCTGGCGCTCGCCTCCACCACCGCCGCCTGTGACGACAGCTCCTCGTCCGGCTCCGCCGACGCGCCGAAGAAGGTGAAGTTCGGCTACATCGCCGACTACAGCGGCGCCGCCGCCCTCGCCGTCGCCCGGGAACAAGGGCTGTGGGAGAAGGCCGGGGTCACCCCCGAACTGAAGGTCTTCACCAACGGACCCCTTCAGGTCCAGGCCCTGGGCACCGGCAACCTGGACTTCGGCTACCTCGGCCCCGGCGCCCTGTGGCTGCCCGCGTCCGGCCGCGCCTCCATCGTCTCCGTGAACATGCTGGGCCTCGCCGACCGGGTCATCGCCCGCCCCGGCTCGGGCATCGGCGAGCCCGCGGACCTCAAGGGCAAGAAGGTCGCCGTCGCCGAGGGAACCTCCGGCGACATGATCCTCAACCTCGCCCTCAGCAAGGCCGGGCTGAAGCCGGACGACATCACCAAGGTCGCCATGGACGCCTCCACCGTCGTCACCGCCTTCTCCTCCGGCCGGGTCGACGCCGCCGCCACCTGGTACCCGCTGATCGATACGATGAAGAAGAAGGTCCCCGGCCTCAAGGAGATCACCCGGACCGAGGACTACTACCCGAAGCTGACCTTCCCCAACGTCTTCGTCACCCAGCCGGAACTGGCCTCCGGCGACCCGGAACTCGTCAAGAGGGTCACCGGCGTCCTCAAGGCGGCGGGCGACTGGATCGCGGCCCACCCGGAGGAGTCCGAGACGGTCACCGCCGACTTCCTGAAGCTCCCGGCCGGGCAGCTCAAGGGCTCCACGAAGTACGTGAAGATCCTGCCCTCCGGCGAGCTGACGAAGCTCACCCGGGACGGCACGGTCGCCGGCTGGTTCGACGCACTGGCCGCCGGCTTCCACCGCATGGGCAAGCTGCCCGACCCGGGCAAGGCCCAGGACTACTACCTCGGTGACCTCTACACCGCGGCCGGAAGGGCGGACCGCTCATGAACGACTCGCCGCACCACGACCCCCGCACCGCACCGGACGGCGTGAGACGCCGCGGCTTCCTGGCCGGAGCCGCCGGCCTCGCGGGCGCCGCGCTCCTGGCCGGGACCACGACGACGCAGGCCGCGGCGGCGGACGGCGCGCTCCGCGTGACCTCCGGCGGCCGGGCCCGCGCCGCCATCCTGTGGTGGGGCGGCGGCAGCGCCGGATTCGCCGCCGCCGAACTGCGCGACTACCTCCACAGGATCACCGGCGCCCGCCTTCCGCTGCGCGCCGTACCCGCCCCGGCCGCCCGCCCCGAGGGCGTCACCGGCCTGGTGGCCCTGCACACCGGGACCGGCGGCGGCCGGATCGCCCCGGGCCGCCTCGCCGAGGCCGGACGCGCGCTCGCCGGTGCCCCCGAGGACTCCTTCACCCTGCTCGGCGACGGCACCTGCCTCCTGCTGACGGGGCACGGCGACCGGGCCCCGCTGTACGCGGTGTACGCCCTCCTGGAGCGGACCGGCGTCCGCTTCTTCGCGCCCGCCTTCCCCGCGTACGAGGGCCACCACGAACACGTACCGCACACCCCCGACCTCGCGCTGCCGCCCGTACGCCACACCGACCGGCCCGCCACGCGACTGCGGCGGCAGTACGCCGAGGAGGGGTTCAGCCACACGGCGGCCAGCCTGCCGCCGCTGCTCGACTGGATGGCCAAGAACCGGCTCAACACCTTCGTGTACCCCACCGACTACCTGGGCCTCGGCGTCACCACGTACGACAAGGTGCGCGATGTCCTCGCGCGTGAGGCAGGCAAGCGGAGCCTGCGGATCGAGACCGGCGGCCACGGCTACGACAGCTTCCTGCCGAAGGCCGACTACCCGCAGTACTACGAGTCCGGCGGGCCGGTGTTCGACATCTACAACCCCGACGCCCTGAACGCCTACGTGGACAAGGTCGTGGCGTTTCTCCGGGAGCGCCCGGAGATCACCCTCTTCGACTGCTGGCCCCCGGACGTCGGTGCCTTCCAGAAGCCGGTGCTCGACCGCTACGGCACCGCCTCCAACGCCGAGTCCGTGGTGGTCAACGAGCTGGCCCGGGTGGTGCGCCGCGAGCTGCCCGGCGTCCGCATCGAGCGCATCGCGTACGCGTCCACGGTCCGCCCGCCGGACGCCGAGCACGCGAGCGATCCCGAGGTGGTCGTGGACTTCGCCGCGTACTCCCGCACCTACGACGGCCACCTCGGCGACCCCGCCGTGAAGGCCAACGTGCCGTTCGCGGACGCGCTGCGCGCCTGGCGGGCCACGCACACCGGACCGCTCGCCATGTACGAGTACTACCGGCGCTACCGCTGGCGCAGCCTGCCCGTGCACCCGCTGACCACCATCGCGGGCGACCTGGCCTTCGAGGCGGGGCTCGGTCTCGACGGGATCGGCATGTACAGCGAACCCGCCGACTGGATCACCTACGAGCACGTCCAGAGCCTCGTCGCCGCACTGGCCTGGGACGACTCCCTGGACGGGCAGGCGTACCTCGACGGCTACCTGCACGCCCGCTTCGGGGAGCCCGCGGTCCCCGCCATGCGCACCTACTACGACCTGACGCGCCTCGACCCGGACACGCACACCGCCGCCGCGCTCGGCACGGCCTACGAGCAGGCACTGGCGGCGCTGCGGGAGGCGGCCGGGCAGGTGACGGACGCGGCGCCCCGCACGGTCCTGGACCGGCTGACCCGCAACGCGGGCCTCGCGCTCGCCGACATGCGCATCGGCCTGGCTCCGGCGGGCAGTCCCGAACTCGACGCCGCCCGC
Organism: Streptomyces sp. NPDC041814; assembly: GCF_055590565.1. Taxonomy (NCBI): domain Bacteria; kingdom Bacillati; phylum Actinomycetota; class Actinomycetes; order Kitasatosporales; family Streptomycetaceae; genus Streptomyces; species Streptomyces sp. NPDC041814. The sequence goes on from NZ_JBVJAM010000015.1 coordinate 92,005, forward strand.
CGGGAGTACCGCGCGCTGGTGCACCGCAACCGGTTCAACGGGGTCTGCCTGCCCCACATGCAGGCGTGGTGGCGGTGGAACGGCCCGCAGGGCCAGGCACCGTACGACGACGCGAAGATCCGGCAGGCCGTGGTCGACGCGTACGCGAGCCCCGCCGCCGGGTTCGGTGACCCCGGGGTGCTCCTGCTGGAACGAGAAGGGGGCGCCGTGCCGCTCGATGTGGAGGCTCAGGACGTGGACTTCGCCGGACACACGGTCCACTGGACGGCCACCGCACCGGACGGCGTCCGCGTGGAGCCGCCCCGGGGCACGCTGCGGGTGCGCGGGACCCGGGGCGACGCCCAGCGGGTCGCCGTCAGCGCCACGGCGGACGCGGCGGCGGGCACGGAACTGCTCACCCTGGACTTCAGCCTCGCGGACGGCACACGCCTGGTCGCCTCGCAGGTGGTGACCGACATCCGCTGACCGGCTCCCTGACCCGCACGGCCCAGCCCGACCGGCTCCACGGACCACGGAAACGCACCATGAGCACACCAGCGAAAGGGCGTCCATGACCCACCACCCCCACCGTCCGCGCACCCGGCCGCGCCGTTTACGGCGGCGCGCGGTCGTCACCGGCCTGGCCACCGGTCTCGCGCTGTCCCTGTTCTCCCCGCCCCCGGTCTCCGCGCACCCCGCGCGCCCGGCCGGGCCGGCGGCCGGAGCCACCGCACACCGCTTCCCGGGCAACGACCACCGCCCGCACACCGTCACCTGGGACGCGAAGTCCCTCCGGATCGACGGTCAGCGGCTGGTCGTGTGGTCCGGCGAATTCCACTACTGGCGGCTGCCCAGCCCGGACCAGTGGCGCGATGTGCTCCAGAAACTGAAGGCGTCGGGCTTCAACGCCGTGTCGCTCTACTTCTTCTGGGGCTACCACTCCGCGAAGCCGGGCTCGTACGACTTCACCGGCGTCCGCGACATCGACCGGCTCCTGACCATGGCCGGGCAGGAGGGCCTGTACGTCATCGCCCGGCCGGGCCCGTACATCAACGCCGAAGTGAGCATGGGCGGGCTGCCGCCGTACATGACGACGTACGCCGGTGAGCAGCGCACCGCCGACCCGCAGAACCTGGCGGCCGACCTGGAGTGGCTGAAGGCCGTCAACGGCGTCATCCGCGAGCACCAGATCACCGACGGCGGCGGCAGCGTCATCGCCTACCAGGTCGAGAACGAGCAGATCGACAACTCCGCGAAGCACGTCGACTACATCGAGAAGCTCCAGAGCGCCGTGCTCGGACAGGGCATCACCGTGCCGCTGTTCCACAACGACTACGGCAACGGGCACGGCTGGAACGTGCCCGGCGGTCCCGGCGGATCCCGGCTCGGCCTGTACGCGTTCGACACCTACCCGCTGGGCTTCGACTGCGCCGGGCCCCGGAAGAAGCTCGGCGACTACGAATCCCGGGTGCGCGGCTACTCGCCCTCCACCCCGGTCTTCGTCGCCGAGGGCCAGGGCGGCGCGTTCACCGCGTGGGGCCGGGACTTCCAGACGGGCGAGTGCGCGAAGTTCGCGGACGAGGCGTTCACCCGGCAGTTCGCCGTGAACAACCTCGCCAACGGTGCCACCCTCTCCAACACCTACATGGAGTACGGCGGCACCAACTGGGGCTGGACCGGTGACCCCGGTTCCGGCTTCACCTCCTACGACTACGGGGCGGCGATCGCCGAGAACCGCGCGATCACCCCGAAGCTGGCCGTCCAGAAGGAGTTCGGCTACCTGCAGGGCGCCGTGCGGCCGATCGCCTCCGCCGGGCCCGACACCGCGCCCGCCGTCACGGTCACCGGTGGCGGCCCCGTGAAGGCGCAGCAGCGCCGGTCCACCGAGCAGGCCGCCACCACCTCCGTATCCGGCAACGGCATGCGGCTCCTGACACTCCGCCACCCCGATTCCAACGACACCTCGACCAGCCGTGTCACCCTTCCGCTGGACCTGGGCGCCGGCGCCGCCTACGCGCGGGTCCCGCAGAAGGCGGGGACCGGGATCACGGTGGACGGACGGGACGCCACCACGCTCGTCGCGGACTACGCCTTCGGCCCGCACCGGCTCGTCTACTCCACCTCGCAGGTGCTCACGCACCTCACCGCCGGGCGCGATCTGCTCGTCCTCGACGGCGCGAGGGGCACGGACGGCGAGACGGTCCTCCGGTACGCGACGCGGCCCCGGGTCACCACCACGGGCGGCGAGCCCGTGGAAACCGTCTGGGATCCCGTCGCCAAGGACCTGCGGCTGAACTACGCGCACGGCGCGCCCCGGACCGTGCGTGTCACCGGCGGTGGTGCCCCGGACCTCACCGTCCTCATCGGCGACCGCGAGGGCGTCGCCACCACCTGGCAGCTCGACGCGGGCAGCGGCCGGGTCCTGGTCACCGGCCCCGAACTGGCCCGGACCGCCCGCGTCCGGGGCGATCGCCTCGACCTCACCGGCGACACCCGCGAGGCCGGCCCGCTGAGGGTCTTCGCGCCCGCCGGGGTACGGACCCTGACCTGGAACGGCCGGACCGTCCGGGTGGAGCGCGACGCCGCCGGTGCGCTCACCGGCCGCCTGCCCGGCCCGGCGCAGGCCGAAGTGCCCGCACTGGACACCTGGCGCAGCGCGGCGTCCGACCCGGAGCGCGCGGCGGACTTCGACGACTCGGCGTGGACCAGGGCGGACCGCACGACCGCCGCCAACACCCGGCACGGACCCGGCGCCGCTTCCGGGGTCGTCCTGGACACCGACGAGTACGGCTTCCACGAGGGCGACACCTGGTACCGGGGCCACTACACGCCCACCGCGGCCGGCAGCACCGTCGAGGTGACGGTGAGGACGGGGACCGCCGGGCACGCCCTGGTGTGGCTCGACGGCCGCTACCTGGGCGCCCAGGGCGACGGCAGTGCCACGTACACCGTCCCCGAGGGCCTGACCGGGCCCGGCAGACCCGCCGTGCTGGCGATCCTGGTGCGGAACATGGGGCAGTACGAGGACTGGAGCTCCGACGGCCGGTCCAAGGGCGGACGCGGCCTCGCCGACGTCGCCATCGCGGGTGCCGGGAAGGCCGAGTGGCGTATCCAGGGCGCCCGGGGCGGTGACGAGCCCGCCGACACCGCGCGCGGCCTCTACAACAACGGGGGCCTGTACGGGGAACGCCTCGGCTGGCACCTGCCGGGGGCGCCGGACGCGTCGTGGGCGCGGACCGGCTCGCTGAAGAGCGACCGGCCCGGCGTGCGCTGGTACCGCACCACGGCCCGGCTCGACCTGCCCGAGGGCACCGACACGGCGCTCGCGCTGCGGATCGAGGACGACGGGGGCCGGACGGACAAGTACCGCGTCCAGCTCTTCGTCAACGGCTGGAACACCGGTCAGTACGTCAACAACGTGGGACCGCAGCGGGAGTTCGTCATCCCGTCGGGCTTCCTGAAGCCGCACGGCGTCAACACCGTCGCACTGGCGGTCACCGCCGAGGAGACGGGCGTCGGCCCGGACTCGGTCCGGCTGGTGGACCAGGGCACGGTGCTCGGCGGCGTCGGCGGCGAGCCCAACACGGCACCGGACTACGCCGACCTGTTCACGAGGTGACGGACGGCCGCGCGCCCCGGAGGACCACCCGGGGCGCGCGTCCGCCTGGTCAGGCTCAGCCGAAGAGCTTCGTGACGAACGCGTGGAGGTTGCCGACCGTACGGGCGATCTGCTCCTCCGTGGTCAGGCTCTCCTTGAAGCGGGCGCCGGAGTCCACCTGCTTCTTCCCGCGCACGTACAGCGAGCAGGCCAGGTCGGTGCACATGTACAGGCCGACCGAATTGCCGTCGCGTCCGGCGGGGCCGGTCTTGCGGGCGGTCATCAGGGAGACCCCGCTGCCCGGGTGCGTGGTCAGGCAGAGCGAGCACATGCTCCGGTGCAGGAAGCCGCGCTGCTGCGACGGGAAGCGCAGCGAGATCCCGGCGGTCCTGCCCTCGTGCTCGGTGACGATGTAGCTGCGTCCCGGCGCGGACAGGTCGCGCCAGCCGAGGAAGTCGAGGTCGTCCCACGGCAGCTCCTCGAAATCACGGGGGAGCGGCAGACGCTTGGCTTCCCCCTTGGAGCAATTCACGAACGATGAGCGGATGTCCTGCTCGGTCAGGGCCTTCATACCCACGAAGCTAACTCTGCCTATGGTGTCTAGGCAAACTATTAATTCAGTTAGGGGCTCACCTGGGGCTTCTCGGGCATCAGGGGGAGACGGTGCACGGGCGGGTGCGGGATGCCGAGGTCCGGGCGCCAGGTCGCGAGGATCTGCGCCGAAGGGTCGAAGAGCGGCGAGGGGAGGGCGTCGAGCGGGGTCCACTCCCAGGTGCTGATCAGGTGCGGCTCGGTCACCCGCGCCGTACCCGTGTCCACGCGCACCAGAGCGGCCATCGTCACCCGGTTGATCCCGCCGAGGGCGTCGTGCAGCATCGCGAAGACGGTGACCTCGTCCTCGGGGACCGCCAGTCCCGTCTCCTCGCGCAGCTCCCGTACGGCGGCCGCCGCTACGGACTCCGGCACCGGGTCGACCTTGCCGCCGGGCAGTTCCCAGGTGCCGCTGTGGTGACGGCCGAGCAGGATCCGGCCCCGCGCGTCCTGCACGATCACGCCGACCCCCAACGCGGCCTGCGCCGTGGGCGGCCGGGTGTTACGGGAGGGGGTGGCGGAGCTCTCGGTGGCCATGGTGCTCCTCTGGAGGGGGCGGGCGGTCCGGTTCGGGCGTCGAGCCTACGGGGATGCCGGGCCCCGCTCCGCCGGACGGGCGCTACGGGGATGCCGCCTCCGCGTTCACACCGCCAGCCGCAGCGAGGTCTCCGAGACGCCGAGCCGCACGCTCTGCCCCCACGTCAGCTCCAGCGCGTCCGCCTCCATTCCGTCGCCGAACACCACCACCCGGTCCGACTCCGCGGTCAGCCGCAGCCCCTGCCCGGGACCCAGCTCGCCCGCGACGAACGACGTGCCGGTCGACGGCGAGGGCCACGCCTCCCGGACGAACCAGAGCAGCCGGGGATCGGCGGGCCCGGGCAGCGGGAGGGTGCTGCGGCGCTCCTGCCAGACCGAGCGCAGCCAGCCGGTCGCCCCGGTGCCCGTGCCCACCAGGACACCGGAGGACGCCTGCGGCTCGGCGGGGGAGTCCGCGGTGTCGGGCCCGAGCCGGTAGCGGGCCGTCTGGTGGCCGGGCGGGCCGAGGTAGACCTCGTTCAGGGCCAGCAGCCGCTGCGTGTCGTCGGCCACCGCCTCCACCATCGTCAGCGCGTCGGCCCGCCCGCCGGGCGTCACGGCCGCCCGCATCAGCGCCCCCGCGTCGGCCGGGCGGTGGCGGACCAGGACGCCGGGGTTGCGGCCGGGGTCGGTGTCGATGCCGATGACCGGCTGGCCGGAGAGGTACTTCGCGGCGTTGGCGACCAGGCCGTCCTGACCCACGACCACCACCACGTCCTCGGGCGCGAACAGGAACCGGTCCAGGTCGGCCCGCTCCACCCGGCAGTGCCGCCAGGTGAGCGGAACGGCCGCCGCCACATCCGCCAGGGCCTGCCGGGTCCGTTCGTGCCGGCGGGCCACCTCCTCGATGGACCGGCCCCGCGCGGCCAGGAGGAAAGCGGCCTGGCCGTGCGTGCCGTGGCGGGCGAGCAGCTCCTCGTACTCCGTGGTGCGGTGGACCAGGACCGCCCGCGGGGCCAGGCTCACGCCCCGGCCTCCGGCCGGCCCAGCTTGCTGAGCAGGCCCGTGAGCACGTCGGGCGACAGGGTGAGGCTGTCGATGTGCGGCAGGTTCTCGGCTAGCCGGGTGGCCGCCAGCGCGTGCAGCGTCGCGGCGTCCACCTCGCCGTGCGCCCGCAGCCAGGCCGCCTGCGCCTCGGCGCGCGCCGCGCCCACCTGCCGGGCCGCCTCCGCCTCCGCACCCGCGAGCCGCACCGTGCGGGCGGCCTCCGCCTCGGCGCGCACCCCGTCGGCGGCGGCGCTCTCCTCGGCCTCGCGGCGGGCGTTGGTGCCGCGCTGCTCGACCAGTTGTTCCTCGCGCCGGGCGAGCTCGATCTGGCTGGCGAGCTCGTTCTCGGCGATGGTCCGCTCGCGCTCGACGGCCACGGCACGCCGTTCGTACGTGGCCCGGTCCGCCTCCTGCTGGATCTGCTCGCGGGCGGGGGTGCGCAGGGCGCGCTCCACCTCGGCCTCGGGGCGGATGGCGACGACGCGGACGGCGACCACCTCGATGCCGGTGGCGGGGAGCCTCGGCTCGGCGGCGAGGCCGGCCGCCACCCGCTCGCGGACGGCGGCGACCCCGTCGACCAGGGCGCCGGCCAGCGGGGTGCGGGCCAGCACGTCGAGGGTGTGCTGCTGGGCGGTCTCGGTGAGCAGGGTGGCGATCTGTTCGAGGGGGGCGCCGCGCCAGGCCCCGGTGTCCGGGTCGATGGAGAAGTCGAGGCGGGCGGCCGCCTCGGCCGGGTCGATGATCCGGTAGGTGACGGTGGCCTGGACGGTGACGTCCTGGAAGTCGGAGGTGCGCGCGTGGAACGCCATGGCCAGCTCGCGGTCGTTGACCGGCACCTCGGAGAGCGCGGCGCTCAGCGACCGGTACCAGAAGCTCAGTCCGGCGCCGTCGTGGGTCAGCGTGCCGCGCTTGTGGTGGCGGATGTGCGCGGTGGGCGCCGAGCGGAGATGGCGCCAGCCGAAGCGGCGGGTGATGTCGGCCATGGGGACCCCCTGATCTCATTTTCGTCATGACGACGATAAGGGGAATCCCGCCTTATCGTCAAGGGGACGAATAAAGCGGGGCGCCGGGTACGCGAACGGCCGGTGACTTCGGAGAAGTCACCGGCCGGCCGGGTGCGCGCCGCCCCCGTCCCCACGGTGCGGCGCGGGCGGGCCGCCGTCATCCGCTCGGACGACGGCCCACGTCTGTCAGGGCCGGGACGCCGGGGCGTCCAGGCCGAGTGCGGGAAGGACGGCGCCCTCCACGAAGCGGACCAGGTAGGTCTCGTCCGCGTGGGCCCCCGCCAGCATCGGCCGGGCCCGCATGACGCCGAGCAGCTGCGCGGCGACGAACTCCACCGCGGGGTTGTCGGGCGCCACCTCGCCGCGCTCCACTCCGCGCCGTACGAGCGCGTCGATCGCGGCCAGCTCCGGCAGGATCAGCGACTCGCGCAGCGCGCACAGCAGCTCCGGGCTCTGCAGCGCCGCATGGCTCAGCGCCAGCATCAGGGACGTGTCGCGCCCCGCACCCTCGCCGATCGCCCGCGCCGCCTCCATCAGGTCACCCGCCAGTGAACCGGTGTCGATCTTCCGCAGCGCGCCGCGCCGGGTGCCGTGCAGGGCGGCCACCACCAGCTCGGGCTTCGAGCCCCACTGGCGGTAGAGCGTCGACTTGCCGCAGCGGGACCGTGCGGCGACCCCCTCCATGGTCAGCGACTCGTAGCCGTTCTCCCTCAGCATGTCGAGCACGGCGGTGTAGAGCTCCTGGGCCCGCTCCGGCGTGATCTTCGACCGGCGCTGCGCGGGGGGCTGCTCCTGATCGGTCCGCTGCGGCGACATGTGCCTTCCCTCTCTGCGACTCTGCGACGAGGTCCATCGATACGCCAGTGTACCGATACGCGTGTGTACCGATACGCCGCCGTATCGGTACACTGGCGTATCGATAAGGGCGGACGTCCGCCGAAACGCATCAGCAAAGGGGCACCGGGTGATGTACACCGGCACCACGCCCGCCGATCGGAAGCCGGACAGCTTCGCCCGCCCGCCCCTGGTCCGCGAGCTTCTTCTCGTCGTCGGGCTCTTCCTGATCTACAAGCTCGGCCGCCAGGCGGCCAACGGCCATGTGGACGAGGCGTTCCGCAACGCGGGCCGTGTCTGGGACGCCGAGCGCGCCGTGCACCTGCCCGGCGAGGGCGCCGTCCAGGGCCTGCTGCTGCACGACGAGACGCTGATCCACCTGGCGAACACCTACTACGCGACCGTGCACTTCCCGGCCACGCTGCTCTTCCTGGTCTGGCTCTACTGGCGCAGCCCCCGCCACTACGTCTGGGCGCGCCGCGTCCTCGCCGCGCTCACCGGCGCCGCGCTCGCCCTCCACCTGCTCTTCCCGCTCGCCCCGCCGCGCCTGCTCGCCGCCACCCACCTCGTGGACACCGGCCGGGTGTACGGGCCCTCGGTGTACGGCGCCCAGCCGGCCGCGGACTCCATGGCCAACCAGTTCGCCGCGATGCCCTCGCTGCACTTCGGCTGGGCCGTCATGGTCGGCGTCGGCCTGGTCGTCGCCACCCGCTCCCGGTGGCGCTGGCTGTGGCTGCTGCACCCGGCTATCACCCTCTTCGTCATCGTCGGAACCGCCAATCACTACTGGCTCGACTCGATCGTGGTGGCCGCGCTGCTCTCCGTATCGCTCGCCGCGCTCCGCCTCCCGCGCGCCGAACCGGTCCGTCCGCCGCAGCCCTGGCCCTCCGTCGTACGGCAGCGGGAGCACGCCGCCGCGTACGCCGCCTCCGGGGCGCACCGGTGAACGCCACCCTGGCCGCCGTCGCGCTCTCCCTCGTCTCCGCCGCCGCGTACGCCGCCGCCGCGGTCGCCCAGGCCCGGCTGGCCGGCCGCACCGCGCCCGGCACCGGCACGCTCCGGCTCCTCGGGCGCGGCGCCTGGTGGTGCGCGGTCGGCCTGAACGCGGGCGGCGCCCTGCTGCACGTGGCCGCCCTGAAGTACGGGCCGCTCACCCTGGTCCAGCCGCTCGGCGCGCTGACCCTGGTGGCGGCCGTCCCGCTCGGTGCCCGGGCGGCGGGCCGCCGGGTCACGGTCACCGAGTGGCGCGGCACGCTGCTCACCCTGCTCGGCCTCGGCGCCCTGCTCCTGACGGCGGGCGGCGCCGCCCCGCACGAGACCCTGACCATGACCGAGGCGCTGGCCGTGGCCGCCGGGACCATGGCGCTCGTCGCCGGGCTCAGCCGCCCCGGCGCCCGCCCCGGGCTGCGGCACGCGGCGGCCTCCGGCATCACGTCCGGCGTCGCGTCCGCGCTCACCCAGACCCTCACCGTCGCGGCCACCGACCACACAGGACCGCTGCTCAGCGCCCGCCTGGTGGTCGTCGCCGTCCTGGTCTCCGCCTTCGCGATGGGCGGGCTGCTGCTCTCCCAGACCGCCTACCGGGGCGGGCTCGGGGCCCCGCTCGCCGTCGTCACCCTCGCCAATCCGGTCGCGGCCGCGGTGATCGGCCTGGCGCTGCTGGGGGAGCGGTTCCAGGGCGGACCGGCCGGTCTGATCCCGGCGCTGCTCGGCACCGTGGCGGCGGTCCGGGGCGTGATCCTGCTGACCCGCGCCCAGGCGCAGACGGCGCCCGCGGTGGCCGCCGCACCGCGGACCGCCCCCTCGCGGGTGGTCATCAGCAGCCCCCGCGTCGCCCGCCGCGAGCAGCGCCGCCGGGTGGGCGCGGGACGTTACTGAGGCGCGGCCGTCACGCGGGATAGTCCGCGAGCGCCCGGCTGATCCACCCGATCCAGAAGTTCTCCAGGTCGATCCCGCCCCGCAGCACCAGATGCCGCAGCCGGTCCCCGGGGGTGTCGCGCTCCGGCGGGAAGTCCCGGATCTCGATCGCCTCGTACTCCGCCAGCTGCCGCCGGTGCAGTTCCAGATGGCGGCGCAGCTCCGCGTCGAGGCCGGGCGCCCCGATGACGGCCGCCGCCCGCATCCGCAGCAGCAGCGGGTCGCGTACCTGCTTGGGGTCCTCCCGCCGGGCCACCCACGCGGACAGCGCCTCGCGGCCCGCCGGCAGCACCTCGTACTCCTTCTTCCGCCCCCGGGCCGGCTGCGCGGATTCCAGCGCCCGGATCTGCCCGGCCTGCTCCAGCTTGCCCAGCTCGCGGTAGATCTGCTGGTGCGTCGCCGACCAGAAATAGCCGATCGACCGGTCGAACCTGCGGGTCAGTTCGAGCCCCGACGAGGGTTTCTCCAGCAGGGCGGTGAGGATCGCGTGCGGCAGTGACATGGGGTGCAGCCTAGGGGGTGTCTTGTCGGTCAGGCCGCGGCGTCCGGTGCGGTGCATTGCAAGGCGCCGGGGCCTCCTCATCGCGGAGCGATCAGGGCGTTTCGGCAACGCGGAGAGGTGCCGTGCCAGGCGTCGCGGACCCGGCCCTGACCGACAAGACACCCCCGGGGGGACGGCCGGGCGGGCCCGGCCGTCCGGTTCAGAGGGCGGCCGCGAGCTCCGTGCCCTGCCGGATCGCGCGTTTGGCGTCCAGCTCGGCCGCGACGTCGGCGCCCCCGATCAGGTGCGCCTCGCGACCGGCGGCGCGCAGCTCCTCGTACAGGTCCCGGCGCGGGTCCTGCCCGGCGCACAGCACGATCGTGTCGACCGGCAGTACGTGCCGCTCCTCGCCCACCGTGATGTGCAGGCCCTCGTCGTCGATCCGGTCGTACGTGACGCCCGCCGTCATCGTGACCCCGCGGTGGCGGAGCTCGGTGCGGTGGATCCAGCCGGTCGTCTTGCCGAGGCCCGCGCCGACCTTGCTCGCCTTGCGCTGGAGCAGGTGGACGGTGCGCGCGGTCCTCGGGCGCTCCGGGGCCGCGAGGCCGCCGCGCTCGCGGTACTCGGTGTCGACGCCCCACTGCCGGAAGAACACCTCCGGGTCGAGGCTCGCCTTTTCGCCGCCGTCCGTCAGGAACTCCGCCACGTCGAAGCCGATCCCGCCCGCCCCGACGAGCGCGACCCGGTCGCCGACCGGCGCGCCGTGGCGCAGCACGTCCAGGTAGCTGACGACGCTCGGGTGGTCGATGCCGGGGATCGCGGGCGTGCGGGGAGTGACCCCGGTGGCGAGCACGACCGCGTCGTAGCCGTCGAGATCCCCGGCGCCCACCGGAGTGCCCAGCCGCAGGCCGACCTTCTCCTCCGCGAGCCGGGTGCGGAAGTAGCGGAGCGTCTCGTCGAACTCCTCCTTGCCGGGCACCCGGCGGGCCACGTTCAGCTGGCCGCCGATCTCGTCGGCCGCGTCGAAGAGCGTCACCTCGTGGCCGCGCTCGGCGGCCGTGACCGCGCAGGCGAGTCCGGCGGGCCCGGCGCCGACGACGGCGACGCGCTTGCGGGTGCGGGTCGGCGACAGGACGAGTTCCGTCTCGTGGCAGGCGCGCGGGTTGACCAGGCAGGAGGTGACCTTGCCGCTGAAGATGTGGTCCAGACACGCCTGGTTGCAGCCGATGCAGGTGTTGATCGCGTCCGCGCGGCCCGCCGCCGCCTTCGCGACGAAGTCCGGGTCGGCGAGGAACGGCCGGGCCATCGACACCATGTCCGCACGGCCGGACGCGAGGACCTGCTCGGCCACCTCGGGGGTGTTGATGCGGTTGCTCGTCACCAGCGGCACGGAGACCGCCCCGCGCAGCTTCTCGGTGACCCAGGTGAACGCGGCCCGGGGCACCGAGGTCGCGATGGTGGGGATGCGGGCCTCGTGCCAGCCGATGCCCGTGTTGATGATCGTCGCACCGGCCGCCTCGATCTCCCGCGCCAGCCGCACGACCTCGTCCAGGGACGAGCCGCCGGGCACCAGGTCCAGCATCGAGAGCCGGTAGATGATGATGAAGTCGTCGCCGACCCGCTCGCGGACCCGGCGCACGATCTCGACGGGGAAGCGGACGCGGTTCTCGTACGAGCCGCCCCAGCGGTCCTCGCGGTGATTGGTCGCCGCGGCGATGAACTCGTTGATCAGGTAGCCCTCGGAGCCCATGATCTCGACGCCGTCGTACCCCGCGCTCCGGGCCAGTGACGCCGCCGTCGCGAAGTCCTCGATCGTCGCCTCGACCTCGTCGTCGGTGAGGGCGTGCGGGGTGAACGCACTGATCGGCGCCTGGAGCGCGCTGGGCGCCACCAGGTCCGGGTGGTGCGCGTAACGGCCGAAATGCAGGATCTGCATGGCGATCCGGCCACCCGCCTCGTGCACCGCCGAGGTCACCCGGGCGTGCTCCGCCGCCTCCGCCTCGGTGGTCATCTTCGCCCCGCCGGGGAAGGAGCAGCCGCGCTCGTTGGGCGCGATGCCGCCGGTGACCATGAGGCCGACGCCGCCCCTGGCGCGCTCGGCGTAGAAGGCCGCCATGCGCTCGAAGCCGTTCTCGACCTCCTCCAGGCCGACGTGCATCGACCCCATCACGACCCTGTTCGGCAGGGTGGTGAACCCGAGGTCGAGGGGGCTCAGAAGGTGCGGATACGGGCTCATGCGGCGGCTCCTCGCTGTGGCGTCGCCCCAGTTCTAAACCACCGCCGCACCATTCTGCAACAAGTTGCACAATGGTGTTCGTCGCACTGTGTCACGGCTCACGCCCCGACGTGACTCGCCCGGATGGAGTAACACCAAGGTCCCCGTGCCCCGTGGGGCGCGGAGAGTGGTGACGTACGGAAACGAGGGGCCCGCGCCGTCCGGGCGGGGCCCGGAACCCCACCGGAGACCCCCATGGGCTGCTGCTTCAACCGTCACGATCTCGGTCTGCTCGTCCTGCGCGCCGGCACCGGCGCGGTGCTCGCCGCGCACGGAGCCCAGAAGCTCCTCGGCTGGTTCGGCGGCGGGGGAATCGAGGGGACCACCGCCGCGATGGAGGCGATGGGCTTCCATCCACCGAAGCACAGCGCGCTCGCCGCCGGGCTCGGCGAAGCGGGCGGCGGCGTACTGCTCGCCCTGGGCCTGGCCACCCCGGCCGCCGGTGCGGCGGCGGCCGGCGCGATGGCGGGCGCGGTGGCCGTCCATGCCCCTGCGGGCTTCTTCGCCCAGGGCGGCGGCTACGAATATCCGGCGTTCCTCGGCTTCACCGCCGCCGCGATCGGTCTGACCGGCCCCGGCCGCTACTCGGTCGACCACGCCACGGGCCACGCGTTCAACCAGCCGTGGATGGTCGCCCTGGCCTTCGGGGGCAGCGCGGCGGCGGCCGCGGCGGTGGTCGGACGCCGCGCCCGGGCGCAGGTGCCGGAGCCGGAGCAGTTCTGAGGGGGCGCCCCTCAGCGGCGCCCCTTCGATGCCGCGATCAGTTCCGGGACCGTGCCGAACTTCACCCGCGGACGGCCCCCGTCCCGGCCCCGGGCCCGTTCGGCGCGGTCGATCGCGGCCAGGCCGCGCGCGTCGACCACCTGGCGGCTGCGGCCCCGGACCAGGCGGCCGAACGCCTTGGCGGGGTGGGCGGGGGAGGGGAGCGCACCGGCGACCGCGTCCGCGAGCAGCGTGCCGACCGTCTCGGCGGCGCAGGTGCGGTTGGCACCGATGCCTCCGGAGGGCCCCCGCTTGATCCAGCCGACGACATAGGTGCCGGGCCGGCCCGCCACCCGGCCGCCCTCGTGCGGCACCGTGCCGCTCACCTCGTCGAAGGGCAGCCCGGGGACCGCCAGCCCCCGGTAGCCGATGGCCCGCAGGAACAGCTGCGCCGGTATCGCGGACTCGCCCCCGTCCGCCGTGACCCGGACGCCCTCCACGTCGTTCCGGCCGGTGACCTCCACGGGCGCCGAGTGGAAGCGGAGCACGATGCGCCGCCCGTCCGCCGGCGGGCCCGACCAGTCCACGCGCTCCCGGCGGACCCCGCGCAGCACGGCGGCCGGTCCGCCCGGCGCCGCCTCCTCGATCGCCGGGCCGATGCGCGGATCGTGGTCGTCGACCACCAGCTCCACACCCGGAAGATGCCTGAGCGCGAGCAGCTCGGACGACGTACAGGCGGCGTCCTCCGGGCCGCGCCGCCCGAGCAGCACGACCTCGCGCACCCCGGAGCCGCGCAGGGCGGCCAGGGCGTGGTCGGCGATGTCGGTGCCCGAGAGCCCGGCCGGGTCCGCGACGAGGATGCGCGCCACGTCGAGCGCCACGTTGCCGTTCCCGGCGACGACCACCCGCTCGGCCCGCGACAGGTCCACCGCGTCCGGCGCCACCTCCGGGTGCGCGTTGTACCAGGAGACGAACGAGGTCGCCGCGATGCTCGACGGCAGGTCCTCGCCCGGGATGGCGAGCCTGCGGTCGGCGCCCGCTCCGACCGCGTAGATCACCGCGTCGTGGTGCGCGGACAGCTCCTCGGCGGAGATGTGCGTCCCGACCTCGACCCCGAGGTGCATCCGCACCCTGGGGTGGGCGTGGAACCGTGCGAACGTCTCGCCGACCCCCTTCGTCCCCGGGTGGTCCGGCGCCACGCCGTACCGGACGAGTCCGCCGGCCACCGGGAGCCGGTCGATCAGGGTCACCTCGGCGTTGGTGTGCAGCAGCAGGTCCTCCGCCGCGTACATCCCGGCGGGCCCGGTCCCGACGACCGCCACCCGGATCGGCGCGAAGTCCGCCGGCAGGCTCCGCTCGAAGGAAGGGGCGCCCCAGGCATGGAAGTTGGGACCGGTGACGGGCTCCGGTTCCCGGTCCGCGTAGTAGGCCGCGTTGATGGCGGCGTACTCCTTGCGCGGCCCGAAGAGGCGGTCCACCGGGAAGATCGCGTCCACCGGGCAGGCGTCGGCGCACGCCCCGCAGTCGATGCAGGTCTCCGGGTCGACGTACAGCATCTCCGTACGGCCGAAGTCCCGCTCCTCCGGCGTCGGGTGGATGCAGTTGACGGGGCACACGGCGACACAGGTGGCGTCGTTGCAGCAGGTCTGGGTGATGGCGTAGGTCATGGCTCGGGCTCTCGGCTCGGGTCAGATCAGGTGGGCGCGCTTGTAGAAGAACAGGGCCGGCTTCGTCAGCAGACGGGCCGAGGCCAGGAACTCCATCAGCCCCGAACAGCTCGACCGCATCAGGGACTTGTGGTGCTCGTTGGTCTTCGCCTCGGCCCGCGCCCGTGCGGCGTCCAGTCCGGCGTTCGCGTACACGTCCCGGTTCACCATGCTGGTGACGATGTAGTACGAGGCGATGGCGACGACGAGCGCGTTGAGGTGGCGGCGCACCGGGCCCGCGTCGCGCAGACGCTTGCGGGTCTCGTCGCGGGCGAACTTCATGTGGCGGGACTCCTCGACCACATGGATGTTGTTGATCGTGCGGACGAACGGCGCGACGCGCTCGTCCCGCATCCAGTCGCGCTGCATCACGTCGAGCACCTCCTCGGCCACGAGGATCGCCGCGTACGCCGCCTCGCCGAAGGCAAGGGTCTTGAAGGCGCGGCCCAGTTCGAGCACCGGGCGGCGCGGCCGGTACGCCGGAGCGCCCAGCTTCGCCGCACCCCGGGCGAACATGATCGAGTGCCGGCACTCGTCGGCGACCTCGGTCAGGGCCCACTGGAAGCGCGGGTCGGTCGGGTCCTTGGCGTACATGTCCCGCAGCACCATCTGCTGGAGGATCATCTCGAACCAGATTCCGGTGCTGGCGACGGATGCGGCCTCCTGGCGGGTCAGCGCCTTGCGCTGATCCTCCGTCAGTTCGCCCCAGTACGCGGTGGCGTAGAGCGTGCTCCACTCGGGGCTCGCCCCGTGGTGGTCTGTGTCCAGGGGGGTGTCCCAGTCCACCTCGGTGGCCGGGTCGTACGAGAGCTTCGCGGACGAATCGAGCAGGCGCCGGGCGACGTCCTGCTCGGCGGCCCGGTCCTGGTCCTCCGGCCGAACGGTGCTGCTTGCCATGCTGCGGCTCCTTGACTCGTGAGATCGGCCCCGGCGCCGTCCGGCCCTCGTGGTGTACCGGCCCACTGAGATCGCCGGCCGTCGGACGCCGCCCCCGCTTGTTAGACGCTGCGTCTAGCAAGCTGTTAGACGGAAGGTATAGCAAGAGCGGCGCACTCACTACCCCCGCGTAGGAAATTCGCACGTTCTCTCCACGGCGTGCCGGTGCGCGCGGCATCGGGTTGCAGCCACAGGGCCTTGTCCGCGGATCGGGGCCGGGGGGATCATGGCGGTCCGCCGCGGCCCGGTGGCATCGGCCCCGGACCGGCCGACCCCGGGGGAGCGCCATGGTCATCGCCGCCGTCTACTTCGTCATCGCCACGGCCGCGGCGGTGAGCCTCGCGCGGAGTCTCGACCGGCAGATGGAGGGCCCCCGGCTGCGGGCCGCGTGGGCCGGGCGCACCGCCGAGGCGCGGTGCACGGGGGTCCGCACGGAGGAGACGCAGGACGCCGACGGCATACCCGTCACCCGGACGCGCCCCACTCTGGAGTTCCGTACGGAGTCCGGCCGGACCGTCACCTTCGAGGAGCGGCGGCGTCAACTCGACGTGGCTGAGGGTGACTTCGTGACCGTGTACTACGCGGAGGATGCCCCGGACGACGCCACCGCGCAGGTCCCCACCTTCGGGGCCCGGCGCGCCAGGGAGGTCGTGGCCGGGCTGGGGTGCGCCTTCGCGCTGGTGACGGCCGCGGTCCTCGCCGAGGTGCTCTGACCGGCGTCCTGGCGCCTTCGCTCCCGAGGGGCGGAGCCCTGGAAACGTAAAGCCCGGTTGGGTCCGGAACGTCCCCTTCTTGACGTGCCCAATTCAAGAAAGCGCCATCTTTTCGCGTTCACATCCTTGTACGGCCTGTCTCGGCGTGCCTATCCTCGCCAACCAGAAAGCGCTTTCCCTCTCTCTTCGACGAATGGGAACGAACATGAGGCGACCAGTCGCGCTGCGACTTTCTGCGGCGCTGTCCACGATGGCCCTGGCGGCCGCGGCCGGAGCCGTCCTGACGATGCCCTCGGCATCCGCCGCCGTCGCGGGCGGCGCCACCGGCTTCGCGAGCCAGAACGGCGGCACCACGGGCGGCGCGGGCGGGCAGACCGTACGTGCCACCACCGGGACCCAGATCCACCAGGCCCTGTGCGGCCGGGCCAGCAGCAGCACGCCGATCACCATCGAGGTCGAGGGCACCATCAACCACGCCAACACCGCCAAGGTGTCGGGCGACAGCTGCAACACGGCGGACGGTGTCATCGAGCTCAAGCAGATCAGCAACGTCACCATCATCGGCGTCGGCAGCGGGGCCGTTTTCGATCAACTGGGCATCCACATACGCCAGTCGAGCAACATCATCATCCAGAACGTGACCGTCAGGAACGTCAAGAAGTCCGGCTCGCCCACCTCCAACGGCGGTGACGCCATCGGCATGGAGAGCGACGTCCGCAACGTCTGGGTCGACCACGCGACGCTGGAGGCGTCCGGCGGCGAGGACGACGGCTTCGACGGTCTCTTCGACATGAAGGACAACACCCAGTACGTGACGCTGTCGTACAGCACCCTGCGCAACTCCGGCCGGGGCGGCCTGATCGGCTCCAGCGAGACCCAGCTCGACAACGGCTACGTCACGTTCCACCACAACCTGTACGAGAACGTCGACTCCCGCACACCGCTGCTGCGCGGCGGCGTCGCCCACATCTACAACAACTACTACGTGAAGCTGAACAAGTCCGGGATCAACTCCCGGGCCGGCGCCCACGCCAAGGTGGACAACAACTACTTCAAGGACTCCAAGGACGTCCTGGGCACCTTCTACACCGACGCCATCGGGTACTGGCAGGTCAGCGGCAACACCTTCGACAACGTCACCTGGTCCTCACCCGGCACCGAGAACCACCCGGCCGGACCGGACCCGCAGTCCAACACCACCGTCAGCATCCCCTACGCGTACACCCTCGACGCGTCCTCCTGCGTGCCCTCCATCGTGACCAGCACGGCGGGCGCCAACAAGGGGCTCAAGGTCTCGGACGGCGACTGCTCCACCACGACCCCGACCGACCCGACCGACCCGACGGACCCGACGGACCCGACGGACCCGACCACACCTCCCGCGGGCACCAACCTCAGCCTCGGCGCGGGGGCGGACGGCTCCAGCAAGGCGAGCGGAACCAGCTACGGCAACGTGCGCGACGGTGACCTGAACACCTACTGGTCCCCGGCCGGCTCGACCGGCTCCGTGTCCGTCAAGTGGGCCTCCGACACGACCGTCTCGGCGGTCACCATCCGCGAGGCGGCGGGCGCCCAGGGCGTGACCGGCTCCTGGCGGCTGCTGAACGCCGACACCGGCGCGGTCCTCAAGACCGGCAGCGGCGCGGGCACGATCACCATCCCGGCCACGTCCCTGCGCAAGATCACCTTCGAGATCACCTCGGCCAGTGGCACACCGAGGATCGCCGAGTTCGAGACGTACGCGGGCTAGCCCGCCCTTCCGCACGGCCGGGCCGGTCCGGGGAGCCTCACCCTCCCCGGGCCGGCCCTTCGCGTGTCGCGGGGTGCCACTGAGCCGGACGGATGGGCGCGGCCCGCGATCCGGGCGGTCGAGGAAGGGCGGCCCGCCTCGTATGAGCACGATGGAGCCGGGCAGGCGGTACGGCAAGGGCACCGCCCGAGCAGACCGACGACAGCGCCGAGGCCGACAGCACGGCGAAGGCGCAGGAGAGGACGAACGCTGTGAGGCAGCAGACCGCGGAGAAGGCGGCCCTGGCCACCGGCCAGGTGCGCGACAAGGCGGCACTGGTCGCCCAGAAGCTGAGGGAACGCACGCCCGACCCCGTCATGGAGAAGACGGCCCAGGCCGCCGCCCAGGTACGCGAGAGCGCGGCCCGGGCCGGACAGTACGCGGCGGACAAGGCGCCCGGCCCGCTGCGGGAGACCGCGGGCCGGGCCGCCACCGCGGCGCGCACCCACCGCGCCCCCCTGCTCGCGGCCGGGGCACTGCTCGCGGTGGTCGTGCTGGTCCGCCGCGGCCGGGGCCACCGCCGGTGAACGCGGCCAAGATCGCGTACAAGCCGGTCGGGCTGATCCTGGGCGCCGCGGGCGGCATGGTCGCGGGCATGGCGTTCAAGCAGGTGTGGAAGGTCATCGAGGGCGAGGGCGACGCCCCCGACGCCATGGACGAGGACCGCAGGTGGCGGGAGATTCTGCTCGCCGCGGCCGTCCAGGGCGCGATCTTCGCCGTGGTCAAGGCGGCGATAGAGCGTTCGGGTGCGGTGACCGCCCGCCGCCTGACGGGCAGCTGGCCGGGCTGAAGAGCAGCGGAAACGGAGGGGGCCGACGCCGGTTCAAGGGCGTCGGCCCCCTCTGTCCACCGGGGTGCGCGGGGCCGTGCGCGGGCGAACCGGACGGTCTTCGGGGAACGTGGATCACATGACTCCTTCGCAGACCCCGGACCCGGATCCGGAACCCCGCGAGACCAGGCCACCGGCACCAGGCGGCGGAGTGCCGCCCGAAGAGACGCCGCCGGCGGAGGGCGGCCTGTCCGGGGCGGGCCCCCAGGACATCACGTACAACCCGCCGAAAGGCTGGGCGAAGGCCCCGATGGCGCTGATCATCGGCGTGACGCTGCTCATCGCGGCGTTCTTCCTGGTGTACGCGATCATCCTGCTGCTCTGACACGGGGGAGCGGCGACCCGAACGGCCGAACCCGCCCGGAACGGGTGGGCCGTCCCGGCACGCCCGCACGGGCGACCCGCCCTGCCTGTTGCGCAAACCTCGCATAGCTTGAGGAAAAGGCGCATACGTACACGTTCCGAAGGAGTCGACACACGTGACGGACGTATCGAGCAGGGGGCCCGCCGCCGGTGACGAGCGCGAGACGCTCACCAACCGGCAGGGCCATCCCGTGTACGACAACCAGAACCAGCGCACCGTCGGCGCCCGCGGCCCGGCCACGCTGGAGAACTACCAGTTCCTGGAGAAGATCAGCCACTTCGACCGCGAGCGGATCCCCGAGCGCGTCGTGCACGCCCGGGGCGTCACCGCGTACGGCTACTTCGAGGCGTACGGCACCCTCGGCGACGAGCCCGTCGCCCGGTTCACCCGCGCCAAGCTCTTCCAGGAGCGCGGCAAGCGCACGGACGTCGCGGTGCGCTTCTCGACCGTCATCGGCGGCCGGGACTCCTCCGAGGCGGCGCGCGACCCGCGCGGTTTCGCGGTGAAGTTCTACACCGAGGACGGCAACTGGGACCTGGTCGGCAACAACCTGGGCGTCTTCTTCATCCGGGACGCGATCAAGTTCCCGGACGTCATCCACGCGCTCAAGCCGGACCCCGTCACGTTCGAGCAGCAGCCGAGGCGCATCTTCGACTTCATGTCGCAGACGCCCGAGTCGATGCACATGCTGGTCAACCTGTTCAGCCCGCGCGGCATCCCGGCGGACTACCGCCACATGCAGGGCTTCGGCGTCAACACGTACAAGTGGGTCAACGAGGCCGGTGAGTCCTTCCTCGTGAAGTACCACTGGATGCCCAAGGCGGGCGTGCGCAGCATGACCGAGGAGGACGCGGCGAACGTACAGGCCGACAGCCTCGGCCACGCCACGAAGGACCTGTACGAGGCGGTGGGGCGCGGCGCCCACCCGGAGTGGGAGCTGCTCGTCCAGCTGATGGACGACCACGACCATCCGGAGCTGGACTTCGACCCGCTGGACGACACCAAGACCTGGCCCGAGCAGGACTTCCCGCCCAGGGCGGTGGGCCGGATGGTGCTCGACCGGATGCCGGAGAACTACTTCGCGGAGAACGACCAGATCTCCTTCGGCACCGGTGTGCTGGTGGACGGGCTCGACTTCTCCGACGACAAGATGCTGGTGGGACGCACCTTCTCGTACAGCGACACCCAGCGCTACCGCGTCGGGCCCAACTACCTCCAACTCCCGGTCAACCAGGCCAAGAACGCCACCGTGCGCACCAACCAGCGCGACGGCCTGATGACCTACCACGTGGACGGCGGCGGCGGGAACCCGATCGTCAACTACGAGCCGTCCATCACGGGCGGCCTGCGCGAGGCGGGCCACCCCACCCACGACGAGGTGGGCCCCGAGGTGCGCGGCCGGCTCACCCGCAAGCGCATCCCCCGGACCAACGACTATCTCCAGGCCGGGCAGCGCTACCTCCTGATGGAGCAGTGGGAGCGCGACGACCTCGTGCTCAACCTCGTCAACCTGCTGTCGCAGTGCGACCGGCCGGTCCAGGAGCGGATGGTCTGGCACTTCCTGCTCGTGGAGAACGAACTGGGCCTCAAGATCGGGGAAGGGCTCCGCATCACCCCGGCGGACGTCAAGGGTCTGGAGCCGCTGCCCGGCCAGACCCTCACCGACGAGGACCGGCAGCGCCTCTCCCGCCTCGGCGACAACCCGCCGCGCGACGTCACCGGTCTGACCATGACCCACTGCGTTCCCGACGAGCGCCACGTCGTCACCCGCTGACGCGACCGGCCCTCCCGCGCGTCCGCCGCGGGAGGGCCGGCCAGTGCGGTCAGTGCTTGAGCGTCAGCAGACCGGGCCGGTACGGCAGGAGACCGTAGTCACCGCCGGACTGGGGGCTGCGGCCCTGGTAGAGCAGCTGCAGGTTGCAGGGGTCGACGGTCATCGTCTGGTCGGCGCTGGTGCGGATCAGTTCGCCGTGGCTGATGTCGTTGGTCCAGGTGGCGCCGCTGTTGGCTTTGCCCGCGAAGGGGTTGCTCTCGGTCGCGGCCTGGGGCGTCCACGAGCCGCTCAGGCTGGTGGACGTGAACGAGCGGAAGTAGCGGCCCTGGGAGCCGATCGCCTCGACGATCATGAGGTACCGGTTCTGGCCCTGCAGCTTGTAGACCTGCGGGGCTTCGAACAGGTTGTTCGTGGTGTCGCTCATGACCACGGTCGAGGACGAACCGAAGCTGCCCGGGAAGTTCCCGATCGGCATGCTCGCCCGGTAGATCTTGCCGTTGTCACCGGCGAAGAACAGGTACATGTTCGTACCGTCCCCGATGAGCGTCTGGTCGATCGGTCCCGTGCCGGAGCCGCTGATGCTCCCGGAGAAGAGGGTCTGCGGGGCCGACCAGCCGTTCGCGTTGGCGGGGTCGTTCGACGTCCGGTACGAGAAGGCGGTCGCGCCCCACTGGTAGGTGAGCACCCAGATGTTCTTCGGCGCGAAGTAGAAGAGCGTGGGTGCCACGGTCCCGGAGGACATCGCGTTCTGCCCGGCCGACGCCATGTCCGACCAGTTGGTGAACGGGGTGAAGTTCATGGACCCCCAGCTCGACCCCGTGTCGTGCGTCGTCGCGTAGACGAGCTGCTTGCCGTTGTACGGGACAACGGTGAAGTCCTTCAGCGAGGCCCAGCCGGATCGGGGCTGCGCCAGCGCGCCCGTGGAGCTCCAGCTGTACGAGGACGGGAGCTCGCAGGTACCGGTGCCCGGGTTCTCGTCGCCGGCCTTCACCAGCTTCCACTGCTGGTTGGCGCCGCTCCAGTCGTCGTACTGGACGATGTTCGCGCCGTCGGCGGTGGAGGCACCCTGCACTTCGAGGGCCTTGCCGCTGTGGCGCGAGATCAGCCGCACGTATCCGTCACCGCTGTCGGCGAGCCGCCACTGCTGGTTGGTGGCGTTCAGGTCGGTCCACTGGACGATGGAACCGCCGTTCGCGGACGACCAGTTGTAGACGTCCAGCACCTTGCCCGAGTGACGGGACCTGACGCGGTAGTAGCCGTCGCCGGAATCGACGAACTGCCACTGCTGCTGGGCCTGGTCGTTCCGGGACCACTGGGTGATGCGGGCACCGTCGTTCGTCGCCAGGTTGTATACGTCCAGCGCCTTGCCGCTGTTGCGGTTGACCAGCACGTACGAGGCGCTGGGATCCACGGTCGCGGCGGCGGCGGGCTGTGCACCGAGGAACGTGGCGACGAGCAGCAAGGGCGCCAGGACGGCGAGCAGCCGACCTCTGCGGAAGGGAAACAAGGGGCGACACCGCATGGGGGGACCTCCTGAGAGCAGGGGTTTGAGGGCAGAGACACTGTCGAAATGTTTCGAACAGGGCTCGGCGTGTGGTGCCACAAGCTAGAAATGTTAGCGCTCACAGTCAAGGTCCACGGCGGATTCTCTTGCGAATAACTCAGCGTCAAGCGTTTCGAAATATTTCGTTTCAAGCGCGGAAACATTCTTTGACCGAAGTATTGACGAGTCACGGTCAAAGCCTCAATCATCCGTTGCTGAGCGGGTCTCGCGGCCCGCCGCGCTCCGGTCCTTCCCCGATCCCCCCTACCGAGGAGGCACAGCCATGGGCTCCTACGCCCTTCCGAGATCCGCTCTCAGCCGACCACTCCGCGCACTCCTGCCGGCCCTGCTCGTCGGCGTCCTGGGTGCTTCCGCCGCACTGGTCGCACCGTCGGAGGCGCACGCCGCCGAGACCACCCTCGGTGCCGCCGCGGCGCAGAGCGGACGCTACTTCGGCACCGCCATCGCCTCGGGCAAGCTCGGCGACTCGGCCTACACCTCGATCGCGTCCCGCGAGTTCAACATGGTGACGGCCGAGAACGAGATGAAGATCGACGCCACCGAGCCGCAGCGCGGCCAGTTCAACTTCACCGCCGGCGACCGCGTATACAACTGGGCCGTGCAGAACGGCAAGAAGGTGCGGGGCCACACCCTGGCCTGGCACTCCCAGCAGCCCGGCTGGATGCAGAGCCTCAGCGGCAGCACCCTGCGCCAGGCGATGATCGACCACATCAACGGTGTGATGGGCCACTACAAGGGCAAGATCGCCCAGTGGGACGTCGTGAACGAGGCGTTCGCGGACGGCAGTTCGGGTGGTCGCCGCGACTCCAACCTCCAGCGCAGCGGCAACGACTGGATCGAGGTGGCCTTCCGTACCGCGCGCGCCGCCGACCCGGCCGCCAAGCTCTGCTACAACGACTACAACATCGAGAACTGGAACTGGGCCAAGACCCAGGGCGTGTACAACATGGTCAAGGACTTCAAGCAGCGCGGAGTCCCCATCGACTGCGTCGGCTTCCAGTCCCACTTCAACAGCGGCAGCCCGTACGACAGCAACTTCCGCACCACCCTGCAGAGCTTCGCCGCCCTCGGCGTGGACGTGGCCATCACCGAGCTCGACATCCAGGGCGCGTCGGCCTCGACCTACGCCAACGTGACCAACGACTGCCTGGCCGTCTCGCGCTGCCTCGGCATCACCGTCTGGGGCGTCCGCGACAGCGACTCCTGGCGATCGGGTGACACGCCGCTGCTGTTCAACAACGACGGCAGCAAGAAGGCCGCCTACACCTCCGTCCTCAACGCCCTCAACGGCGGCTCCACCACGCCCCCCGACCCGGGCGGGAACGAGGGCGGAAGCGGGCAGCTGAAGGGCGTCGCCTCGGGCCGTTGCGTGGACGTGCCCAACTCCAGCACCTCGGACGGCGCCGCGGTCCAGCTGTACGACTGCCACAACGCCACCAACCAGCAGTGGGCGTCCACCTCCGCCGGGGAACTGCGGGTCTACGGCAACAAGTGCCTGGACGCCGCCGGCAGCGGCAACGGCGCCAAGATCCAGATCTACAGCTGCTGGGGCGGCGACAACCAGAAGTGGCGGCTCAACTCCGACGGATCCATCGTCGGCGTGCAGTCCGGACTCTGCCTCGACGCCGTGGGAGCCGGCACCGCCAACGGCACCCAGCTCCAGCTCTACACCTGCTCGGGCGGCAGCAACCAGCGCTGGACCCTGTCGTCCTGACACGGTCCCGCCCCGGCCTCCTCGCCCGACGGGGAATCCGCTGAGAGCCCCGGGGGCCACCGCCGTCACGGCGGTGGCCCCCCGCGGCGTGGCCCCCCGCTCCGCCTGTCGAGCAACCCCCCTGCACCCCGCACCATGAAAAGGAACCGCTTCCGTGCACACGTACGACAACCCGGTGATCAGCGGCTTCCACCCCGATCCGAGCGTCTGCCGGGCCGGTGACGACTACTACCTGGTGTGCTCCAGCTTCGAGTACTTCCCGGGGCTGCCCCTCTTCCACAGCAAGGACCTGGTGCACTGGGAGCAGATCGGCAACGTGCTCGACCGGCCCGGGCAACTGCCCCTGCCCCTCCCCGGCGCCAAGGCCTCCGGCGGCCTGTACGCCCCCACGATCCGCCACCACGACGGCCGTTACTGGGTCATCAACACCAACATCGACGGGGGCGGCAACTTCATCGTCACGGCCGAGCGGCCCGAGGGGCCGTGGAGCGATCCGGTGTGGCTCGACCTGACCGGCATCGACCCCGACCTCGCCTGGGAGGAGGACGGCACCTGCTGGTGCGCCTTCTCCGGACCCGCCGGGGGCATCAACATGGCCAGGATCGACCCGGTGACGGGGGAGGTCCTGGAAGGACCCTTCCCCACGTGGTCGGGCAGCGGTCTCAAGTTCCCCGAGGCACCACACCTCTACCGCATCGGCGACTGGTGGTACCTGCTGATCGCGGAAGGCGGCACGGAACGCGGCCACAGCGTGTCCATCGCCCGCAGCCGCTCGCCGCGCGGCCCCTGGGAGGGCGCACCCGCCAACCCGCTGCTCTCCCACAGCGGGACCGCCCGCGCCATCCAGAACACCGGCCACGCCGACCTGGTGCAGGCTCCCGACGGCAGCTGGTGGATGGTGCTGCTCGGCGTCCGCCCACGCGGCTTCACCCCCGATGTGCACGTGCTCGGCCGCGAGACGTACCTGACGCCCGTCGAATGGGACGACGAGGGCTGGCCCGTCGTCGCGCCCGTCCCCGGGAGCCACCCGGCCCCGGGCGGTGCCTGGCACCCCGTCGCCGCGCCGCCCGTCCGCGACGACTTCGACGCGCCGGCCCTCGCGCCGCACTGGATCTCGCCGTTCACCCGCCCGGAAGGCTCCTGGTCCCTCACCGAGCGGCCCGGCCGGCTGGTTCTCCACGCCACGGGCCCCACCCTGGACACCCCCGGGTACACCTTCGTCGGCCGCCGCCAGCAGCACCACGACTGCCGGGTCACCGCACTGATCGACCCCGGCACGGGCCGCGGCGGTCTCTGCGTACGCCTGGACGAGGCCCACCACTACGAGGTGGAGGCCGGCGACGGGGAGGTCCGCGTCGTCGCACGCATCGGCCCCCTGGCCCGGACCGTGGCCCGCAGGCCGGTCACCGCCGGGCCGCTGCGCCTCACCGTGGCGATCCGCACGCGCGACCTCGTCCCCGCGTCCCCCCACCTCACGGACGGCGGCACCACCGGCCCCGACACCCTCGCCTTCTGGCTCGGCGATCCCGGAGCGCCGGACGCCTCGCCGCTGGCCGAACTGGACGGGCGCTACCTCTCCACCGAGGTCGCCTGCGGATTCACCGGCCGGGTGATCGGCATGTACGCCACACGGGGCTCGGTCGCGTTCGACTGGTACGAGTACGTCCCGGCTCCGCAGCCGTCCGCATGAGGCCCCGTGCGCCCGCCCGAAGCCGCCTCCGGCCTGCGAAGGACCCTCTCCTCGGTTGGGCTAACCTTTCTCCATGCCGCCCCGACCAGCCGCATCGCGCCCCACCCTCTCCCTGGTGGCCAAGACCGCCGGTACGAGCGTTCCCACGGTGTCCAAGGTGCTGCGAGGCGGAACGGACGTCTCGGCGGAGACCCGCGCGAAGGTCATGGAAGCCGTGCGGGCCGTCGGCTACACCCGCCGGGCCGGGGCCAAGAGCGAGAAGGCGCGCGACGACAGCGGCGGTCTTTCCCAGGTGCTCGACCTGGTGGTCACCCACTTCGAGGGGTCCTGGGCGAACCTGCTGATAGCCGGTGTCGGTCGTGAAGCGGCGGCAGCGGGGCTCGACGTCGTCCTGACCCTCGCCCAGCCGCAGGGCGACTGGGTGTCACGGCTGCTGCGAAGGCGCACCATCGGTGTGATCGGGACGCTCGTCGATCCCGCGTCGCAGCAGTTCGGCGCACTTTTCGCCGCGGGTGTCCCCGTCGTGCTGATCGACCCCATGAGCACACCCCCCTCCGGGGTGGCGAGCGTCGGAGTGGCGAACTGGGAAGGCGGCCGTATGGCCGGGGAACACCTCCTGTCGCTCGGGCACGAGCGGATGGGCGTGGTCGCCGGCCATGCCCGCCACCTCTTCAGCAGGGCGCGCGTCGACGGATTCCGTGCGGCCGCCGATACCACGACCGCCGGCAGCGCCACCGTTTCGGTGGCCCACGGCGCGTGGAACCGGGCGAAGGCGGCGACCGCCACCCATGCCCTGCTCGACGGCGATCCGGGGATCACCGGAATCTTCGCCTGCGCCGACTCGATGGCCCTCGGCGTCTACGACGCACTGGCGGTCCGGGGCCTGCGCATCCCCGAGGACATCAGCGTCATCGGCTTCGACGACCTGCCCGAGGCGCAGTACATCACCCCCGGCCTGACGACGGTCAGACAGCCGAGTACCGAGTTGGGCGCCGCCGCCGTCAAGCTGCTCATCGAGCTCTCCCGGGGCGAGGACGGGGGCGCCCGGTCACCCGCGCGCATGGAACTGGCCACGGAACTGGTCGTCCGGGCCTCCACCGGTCCCGTCCGGGCGTTCGCGCCGTCGCCCCGCTGACCGGGGCGGACGGTCCGGGCCCGCTTTCCCGTCGTGGTCCCCGCCCGCGTCAGGACGGCGCGGACGGCACGACCTGGAGGACGAGGCGGCTCGGGCGGGGGGCGCCCTGACGGATCGTGTACTCCGCGACGACGGGCTCCGCCGCCTGCCCGGCCGGGTCGAAGACGTTGCTTCCGACGTCCCAGCGCGGTGACGAACTGGGCGCGACGTCGACGCGCACCCGGTGGCCCGGCAGGAACGTGTGCGCCGTCGACCAGAGGTCGATCACGAACTCGTGGTCCCGGCCCGGCTCCAACGACCGTCGCCGGCCCACGCCCGTGACCGGGTCCACGAACCGCGCCGAACCGCGCTGCACCCCGTCGGTGACGACGCGACCGACACCGTCCGGGCCCTCGTCGCACAGCCGCACGATCACGTCCGCGTCGTTCCCCGTCGTCGTGAGGTGGACGACGGCGCGGACCGCGCCCAGCACGGTCAGTTCCCCGGTGAGCGGTGCGGTCCGCCAGGAGACCACATCCTGGCGCGCCTCGATCGCCGCCTGGTCCTCCGGCCCCGCTCCGAACGGCCCGAAGAGGAGCACCGATCCGCCGCACGTGGGAACGGGGCACGCCGGATCGCTCGTCAGCCGCCGTTCGCCGGGCCCGGCCGCCTCTGTCGTCAGCGTGCCTTCGGCATTCAGGTACAGCTCCAGCGACCGTGTGCCGGGCGGAGGGAACTCCTCCAGTTCGATCCACCGGTTCGCGCCCATGAGGAACACCCGCACCGGCGGCAGGTCCGCCGTCGCGGCGCGCAGAGTGGCGCCGAACCACAGCACGTGCTGGGTGGTGAGGTCCCCGTGGCCGCCGAGACGGTCGGCGGACGCCTCCGGTCCGAAGCCCGCTCCGCCGGCCCGGCCCGAGAAGTCGTCGTGCGTCCAGGGGCCGACCAGGAGGCGGGGGACCGGCCCGCCGGTGGCCTTCGCACGGCGCAGCAGCCGCCGGTAGAGCTCAAGGGTCGGACCGAGGAAGACGTCGAACCAGCCGCCGATCAGGAAGACCGGTACGTCGACGGCGTCGATCCGGTCGACGACCTTTCCCTCGCGATGACGTTCCGACCCGAGCGGCTCCCGCAGCAGCTCCAGACCCCACGCGACGATCGCCTCCGCGCCCTGCCCGGCGTGCGGGGCCCCGACCCGGAACGCCGAACGGTCCGTGAGCGCCCGCTCGGTGGCCTCCCACCGTGCCGCCTCGGCCTCCCGTTCGCGTACGGAACCGATGCGCGCGATCTGGTCCGGGGCGATCGCGTAGTGGGTCCACGCCAGGGTGCTGCCGATCTCGGGCACCCCGCCCCGGAACCGGAAACCGTCGAGTGCCGACAACGCGGGCGTCATGGCCGCGGCGACCGCCCGCAACCCCGGTGAGCCTCCGAGCAGGGCGGCGAACTGCGTGTCCGAGGCGTAGGAGGCGCCCCACATCCCGACGGTGCCGTCGCATTCGGGGAGCCCCGCGAGCCATGCCACGGCGTCGGCGCCGTCGTCCACCTCCTGCGCACAGGGGACGAACACCCCCTCGGAGCCGTGGCGGCCCCGGACGTCCTGGAGCGCGACGAGGTATCCGGCGGCGACGAGCCGCCCGACGTCGAGCATCCCCTCGCGCTCGTCACGGGCGACGTCGTAGGGGTGGCGGGTCAGCAGAGCGGGCCAGGGCCCAGGTCCGTGCGGAATGAGGAGCAGGGTGCGCAGGCGCGTCCCGTCACGCAACGCGCAGGCTGTCTCGCGGCGTTCGGCGACCGGGTCCGCCGAATCGTCCGCGGGGCCGGTGGCCCGGAAGCCGGTCTGCCGTTGAGCCGCGCTCGTGTCGTCGCTCACCGCAGGGCGACCGCCGTCCAGGAGGTCGGCGGCAGCTCGATGGTGAGCAGGCCGTCGGCGAGTGCCGCGCCGGTGTTCGGGACCGGGGTCACCCGGTCCCGGTGGGCGAGCGTGTTCCTGGCGTACACGTCGGAGTCGGCCAGGGTCACCGCCTCCGTGATGCGCGAGCGGCCGAGGCTGCGCACGTCCACGGTGACCTCGGCCGCTTCCGCGGTGTCGCGGTTGACGAGGAAGATCGCGGCCCGGTCCTCGTCGGCGGTCGCGACGGCGTCGATGACGGACGCCTCACCGTAGCGAGCCGTTTCGTACACCGGCGCGTCGATCAGGGGGCGGAGCACCTCTCCGGTGGCCAGCCGGCTCGTGATCGAGAACGGGTAGAAGGTCGTCTGCCGCCAGGCCGGGCCGCCGGGTTCCGTCATGATCGGCGCGATCACGTTGACGAGCTGGGCCAGGGACGCCGAGGTGACGCGGTCGCTGCGGCGCAGCAGCGTCATCAGCAGGTTGCCGACGACCACGGCGTCCGCCACGGTGTAGGTGTCCTCCAGGAGACGGGGTGCGTGCTGCCACTCGTCCTGGATCTTGTCGGATT
Organism: Streptomyces sp. NPDC041814; assembly: GCF_055590565.1. Lineage (NCBI taxonomy): Bacteria > Bacillati > Actinomycetota > Actinomycetes > Kitasatosporales > Streptomycetaceae > Streptomyces > Streptomyces sp. NPDC041814. The sequence continues at coordinate 121,598 of NZ_JBVJAM010000015.1, forward strand.
CCTGGTGCTCCTTGAGATACCAGACGTTCCACTCGTCGAAGGAGACAGCGATCTTCTTGGACGAGCGCTTCTTGTGCCCCACGTGGTCGGCGGTCGCGACGACGGTGTCGATGAAGTAGTCCATGTCGGTCGCCGAGGCGAGGAAGGAGCCGAGGTCGCCGTCGTGCTCCTGGTAGTACGCGTGGCAGGAGACGTAGTCGACGTGGTCGTAGCAGTGCTCCAGTACGGTGCGTTCCCAGTCGCCGAAGGTCGGCATGGCCGATCCGGAGGAGCCGCAGACAACGAGTTCGAGGTTCTCGTCGGCCCGCTTCATGGCGGCGGCGGTGCGGGCGGCCAGTTTGCCGTAGTCGTCCGCCGTCATGAAACCGGTCTGCCATGGCCCGTCCATCTCGTTGCCGAGGCACCACATGCGCACGTCGTGCGGCTCGGGAGTCCCATGGGCGACGCGCAGGTCCGACAACGTCGTGCCGGACGGGTGGTTGGCGTATTCCAGCAGGTCGAGTGCGGGCAGGATGCCCCGGGTGGCGACGTTGACGGCCAGCATCAACTCGGAGCCGGTGAGCCTGAGCCATCGCGCGAACTCGTCCAGACCGACCTGGTTGGATTCGAGTGAACGCCAGGCGAGGTCGCGGCGCACCGGCCGCTTCTCGCGCGGGCCGACCGAGTCCTCCCAGCGGAACCCGGAGACGAAGTTGCCGCCCGGGTAGCGGATGGTCGTGCTGCCGAGTTCCCGGACGAGACCGACGACGTCCATGCGGAACCCGTCCGCGTTCGCGCTCGGGTGACCCGGCTCGTAGAGACCGGTGTACACGCACCGGCCGAGGTGCTCGACGAACGAGCCGAAGGTGCGGCGCTGGACAGGGGCGATGACGGCCTGCCTGTCGAGTTCTATGTGGGCGCGGGGCAATGCGGCGGTCCTTTCGCGGTGATGGCGCGTGCCGGGCGGTCGGCACCGGGCAGCGGCCCGCCCCCGCCGGGACGTGCGGCAGGGGCAGGGCAGGGGTGGGCGGTACGGCGGGCCGGATGCCTGCGTCAGCCCTTCACGGCGCCGGTGAGGCCACCGACGATGCGCCTCTCGAATATCGAGAAGAAGACCAGTGCGGGCAGCATGGCGAGTGAGGTGAAGGCGAGGACCTTCGCGGTGTCCGTGGAGTACTGCGAGGTGAAGACCTGGACGCCGAGCGGCAGGGTGTAGTTCGCCTGCGTGTTGAGGATGTACAGCGGCAGGATGTAGTTGTTCCAGCTGCCGACGAATCCGAGGATGCCGACGGTCACCACCCCGGGCAGTGACAGCGGCAGCACCATGCGGAAGAAGAAGCCGAGCCGGCCCAGCCCGTCGATCGCGGCGGCCTCCTCGATCTCGTTCGGGATGGCCCTGAGGAACGGTACGAGGATGATGACGGTGGTCGGCAGGCCGAAGGCGATCTGCGGGATGATCACGCCGAGCAGGCTGTCGACGAGTCCGAGGTCCTTGATGACGAGGTACAGCGGAGTGATCGCGATGACCAGGGGGAACATCAACCCGGCGGCGAACAGGGAGTACATCGCCCCCTTGAGTTTGAAGTCGTAGCGTGCGATGACGAAGCTCACCATCATCCCCGTGGCGACGATGCCGACGGTGCTGGCGATCGCGACGATGAGGGAGTTGGCGAACTCGCCCCAGAAGACGTTCGACGTGAGGATGCCGGTGTAGTTGCCGATCACCCAAGGGTGCGGCAGGCCGGCCGGATCCGTGGTGATCTGCGAGTTGGAGCGGAATCCGCCGAGCACGATGTAGAGAACCGGTGCGACGCACACACCGACGAAGAGCAGCGCGACGAAGTAGACGACCGGGCTGCCCCACTTCTGCGGAGCGCCGCGGCGGCCGGTGGGTGGCGTCGGCTCCGGCGCGGGGGACGTCCGGGAAACGGTGGTCGTCACGCTCATCACACGGTCCCTTCCGTGACGGCGCCCCGGAGGTCGCGGCGCAGGACGAAGCGCTGGTAGATCAGGGCGACGACGAGCGAGATGACGAACATGACCACCGCGACGGCGCTGCCGTAGCCGTAGTTGCCCGCGTTGCGTCCCTGGGCGAGCATGTAGATCGCCATCGTCGACGTGCCGGTCGTGCCCGCGACGTACGGGCCCCAGATGATGTAGACGAGGTCGAACAACTGCAGTGAGCCGATGATCGACAGGAAGGCCCAGATGCGGATCGTCGGCCCCAGCAGCGGCAGCGTGATGCGGCGCTGGATCTGCCAGTAGGTGGCACCGTCGATCTGCGCGGCCTCGAAGATCTCCTCGGGGATCGACTGGAGGCCGGCGAGCATGAGGATCACCGCGAAGCCGATGTACTTCCACGTGATGATGGCGACCAGGGTCCAGATGGCCAGGTCCGGGTCGGCGATCCAGTCGGCTGCCAGGGATCCCAGGCCGATCCTTTCCAGCAGTCCGTTGGCGGCGCCGTCGCTCTGCAGTATCAAGCCCCAGCCGATGCCGACGATGATCTCGGACACGATGTAGGGCACGAAGATCAGGACGCGGATCGCCGAGCGGCCGCGGATCTTCTGGTTGAGCAGCAGGGCGAGGGCGATCGCTATCGGGCCCTGGACGACCAGTGACAGCACGAGGAGCAGCCCGTTGTGCCACAGGACGTCGTGGAACGCGGGGTCGGTCAGGATCAGCTTGTAGTTGCTCAGACCGACCCAGTCGGTGGGATCTCCGTAGCCCTTCCACCGGTAGAACCCGTAGTACGCGGCGAGCACGATCGGGAAGATCACGAACGCCAGGAACATGATGATCGCCGGCGCGGACAGGACCGCGATCTCCAGTCGCATCCTGGCACGGCCTCGGCGGTGGGCAGCCGCTCGCGGCGGAGCCGGGGTTGCGGACTTCGCCACACCCCTGGCCCCTTGCATGCCCTGCGACTGGCGGCCGTGGGCCGGGTCAGCGCCCAGGGTGTCGCTCATGTCTGCTTACTCAGCCCTTCTCGGCGGCGGCTTTGACGTCCTTCACGATGTCGCCGGCCGTGCCCTTGCCGGCCATCAGGTTCACGACGGCGATGTTCATGGCGTTGCCGACGTTCTGGCCGTACACGGTGTCGAGGAACTGCATGGAGTACGCCGCCTTGTTGAACGCCTGCAGCGCCGAGATGTTGTACGTCTCGGTGACGACCCCCTGGGCGGCCTTGTTCACCGGAATGGTGTCGAATGCCTTCCCGTACGCTTCCTGCTGCTCCTTGGTCACGACGAACCGGAGGAAGTCCGCTGCCGCCTTCGGCGCGTTCTTGGCGAGGGAGTAGCCCCCGGCGCCGCCCATGATGGCGGTCGGGTCGCCCTTGCCGCCGGGCACCGAGGGGAAGGGGAACCATCCCAGGTCGGGGAGCTGCTTCTTGTCGGGCGTCAGGTCCGCGATCACACCGGGGTCCCAGTTGCCCATGAGCTCCATGGCCGCCTTGCGGTTGGCGAGCATGCCGGCGGACGATCCGGCTCCCTGCTGCGAGGTCGCCGTCAGGAAGCCCTTCTGGAAGGGGGCGTGCCCCAGCAGACCTGCCAGGTCCTCGCCGGCCTTGTTCCAGCACGGGTCGTCGAACGTGAGCGACTTGGCGGCCTCCTGCATGGTCTCCTGGCTGCACTCACGCAGAACGAAGTTGTAGTACCAGTGCGCGGCCGGCCAGGCGTCCTTGGCGCCGACGGCGATCGGCGCGACCTTGACCGTCTTCAGCTTGGCGACGGCGTCCGTGAGCTCGTCCATCGTCGTGGGTGGCGCGGTGATGCCGGCCTTCTTGAACAGGTCCTTGCTGTAGTAGATGCCTTCGGGCTGGGTGTCGAGCGGCATCGCGTAGACCGTGCCGTCGATCGAAACACCTTGCAGGGCCGCCTCGCCCACGTTCGCCCGGTCGGTGTCGGTCAGGTCCAGTGCCCGGATCTGCCCGGCGTCGACCATGGCCTGCATCTTGCCGCCGCCGCGCTGGAGGAAGATGCTCGGCGCCGAGTTCGAGTTGAGCGCGTTCTGCAGCTTGCCGTCGAGGTCCTCGTTCTGGACCGACTGGATCTTGACCGTCACGTCCTTGTGCAGGGCCTGGTACGCCTTCGCGGCGTCCTTCCAGTACTTGGCGCCCCGGCCCTCCATGGCATTCGTCCAGACGGTCACCGTGGCGTGCCCGTCGGACGTACCGCTGCCGTCGTCGCCGCCGCCCGCGCAGCCGGCAGCGGCGAGTGCGACGCACAAGCCGATCGCGGCACCGGTCGTGCTGCGGATTCTCCTCGTCATCGTGGGAACTCCTGATCTGTTGCCGGTGGTCCAACTGCCGGGTTTTTTGCGCAAATTAATGAGCCACCCGTGAGGTAGGTGCAAGGTCTACCGCCTGAAATGAACGCTGAGCAACCATTAGTTTTCGCAAGTTGCGGGATCGTTATCGATCGTTTCGATCGCCGGGGCTGCGGGCCGCGAGAGGGCGTCCGAAGATCGCCGGGCGGTCCGTCCGACGTCTTGACACCGCTTTCCCGATCTCCCTACGGTGCGCAGCACATTGAGCGAGCGCCGGCCTTCCGCCCGCCCGTCCAGGCGCGCCTCGCGCCGCACCGCAGCAGAGGAACCCCACCATGCGGATCGTCGTCCCCCGACAGTCGACAGCCCGACTCTCCGATGCCTGGCGTCATTGCGTCGGCACCGGCCGCCTCGATCTCGCGCTACGGCGCGACTACCAGGAATCGCTCGCCCTCGTTCAGCGCGACATCGGTTTCCGGTACATCCGGGGGCACGGCCTCCTCAGCGACGGGATGGGCATCCACCACCCCTACCACCACGCCGGTGAGCGCCGCGTACGTCACGCCTTCACGTACGTCGACCAAGTGGTCGACGCCTACCTGGAGATGGGTATCGCGCCCTTCCTCGAACTCGGGTTCATGCCCTCGGGGCTGGCCTCCGGCGACGACACCGTGTTCTGGTGGAAGGGCAACATCACTCCTCCGCGTGACGAGAGGGAGTGGGCGGACCTCGTCCGGGCCGTCATGGGGCACCTGATCGACCGCTACGGCGCCGACCAGGTGCGCCGGTGGCCGGTAGAGGTGTGGAACGAGCCGAACCTGGCTCCGTTCTGGGCCTCCGACCAGGACGGCTATCACCGCCTGTACGAGGTGACCTCGCTGGCCGTCAAGGAGGTCGACGCCGGGCTCCAGGTCGGCGGTCCGTCGCTGGCGCCGGGCTACCAGGACGAGTGGATCCAGCGCTTCGCGGAGTTCGTGGAGGCTCGCGACCTGCCCATCGATTTCGTCAGCCGCCACGCCTACTCGTCGGGCCCCGTACAGCCCGTACCGTTCGGCGCTCACCAGACCCTCATGCCGGCGTCGGCACTGCTGGAGCAGTTCGGGGCCCCGCGGCGGCAGCTGGCGGGCACCCGGCTCGCGGAACTCCCCTTGCACATCACGGAGTTCAACTCCTCGTACCGGCCGGACAATCCGATCCACGACACCGCGTTCCATGCGGCGTACCTGGCCCCGGTACTCGTGAACGGAGGGGACCTCGCGGACTCCTTCTCGTACTGGACCTTCAGTGACGTCTTCGAAGAGGTGGGCATACCCACGGCGCCGTTCCATGGCGGCTTCGGCCTCCTGACACACCGCCAGATCAAGAAGCCCACCTACCACTTGTACACATTCATGGCGGAGATGGGGGAGCAGATCCTTGCCCGGGGTGAGGACCACCTGGTGACACGGCACGACGACGGCCGGATCACCGTGCTGGCCTGGGCACCGGCCGACCCGGCGGGCGGCGATCCCGTGAACGGGCACTCCCTCCGGCTGTCCCTGCCCGTCGGAGCCCCGGACGCGCGGGGCTCCGCCTATCTCCGTCGCCGCTCCGTGAGTGAGGAGGCGGGCAACCCCTGGGCCGCCTGGTGCGAGATGGGCCGGCCGCTCGCGCCCGGCCACCGTCAGATCGACGCCTTGCGCGAGGCGGCCGAACCGGCCCGCTCGCACGGGAACGTTCCCGTGGCCGGCGGGCGTGCCGACGTGCACCTCGTCCTGAGCCGGCACGAGGTGACGCTCGTGGAGCTCACACCGGTCGCCGACGAGACGCCCGACTGGTGGAGCGACGACCGCCTGTTCGGGCTCGGCGACGAGGGGGCCGACGTCTCCGCGGCCCAGGACTGAGCACTCCACCCCACCGCACGAGAGGAGCACACCCGTGCCGAAGGCGACCGTCTCCCTGCGGGACCGCCTCCACGCGGCGGGCCTGACCGATGTCATCGCGGTCGAGCCGGCCACCGGAGGTTTCGCCGCGACCGGCGGACTGGCCCGCCGCGCCGACGGCACGTCGGTGTTCGTCAAGGCGTTCGCCGAGTCACCGTCGGACGACGTCTTCGCCGCGGAAGCCGAAGGGCTGGCCGTGTTGCGCGAGGCGGGAGGCATCACCACCCCCGAGGTCGTGCTCGCCGGCCGCGACGTACTCGTGCTGTCCGCGCTGAGCCCCCGCCCGGAGACCCAGTCGTTCTGGGAGCGGCTCGCACACGTGCTGGCCCACCTGCACACCGCCACGCGGCACCCCCGATTCGGGTGGCACCGGGACAACTGGCTGGGACGTCGTCGTCAGGTCAACACCTGGGCCGACGACGGATACGAGTTCTTCGCAAGGAACCGTCTGCTGCGCTGGCTCGGCGAGCGACGCGTCGAGCAAGCGCTCGACGCGTCGGACCGGGCGGCGCTGGAGCGGCTGTGCAACCGACTGCCCGACCTGCTGCCGGTCGCGCCCGCGTGCCTGACGCATGGCGACCTGTGGACGATGAACGTCATGGCCACCCCCGACGGGCGGCCCGCACTGATCGACCCGGCCGTGTCCTACACATGGGCGGAGGTCGACCTGGCCCACCTGTGGACGACGTCGCCTCCGCCCGAGTCGCACGTGTTCTTCGAGGTCTACGCGGAGCTGACCGGCCTCGACCGGGACTGGCGCGCACGCATGCCGATCCTCCAGTTGCGCCAGCACCTGTCCGTCATCGCCCAGTTCGACGAGGACTGGGGAGCCGCTGACCTCGTACGCGCCACACTCGCCCCGTTCCGGCGCTCCTGAGCCCGCCGACCGCGACCTTGTGGCTCCCGGCACCCGAGCGCACAGACCCCCGTGCGCGTGGGAGGGAGGCTGAGCGGGGCCATCGGGCGCAGGACGCGGGGCCCCGGGGAACGCTGACCCGAGATGCGACGCGCTGTAGGCTGGAGAGCCAGCCCTTGACCTGCAAACGGCCAGGCAGGGAGCCTACGTCCAGGAGTACCTCGATGATGCGAACGATGTTCAAGTCCAAGATCCACCGTGCCACCGTGACCCAGGCCGACCTGCACTACGTGGGTTCCGTCACCGTCGACGCCGAGCTGATGGAGGCAGCGGATCTGCTGCCCGGTGAGCTCGTGCACATCGTGGACATCGACAACGGTGCCCGGCTGGAGACGTACGTCATCGAGGGCGAGCGCGGTTCCGGTGTGATCGGGATCAACGGTGCCGCCGCCCATCTGGTGCACCCGGGTGATCTGGTCATCCTCATCAGTTACGCCCAGGTCGAGGATGCCGAGGCGCGTGCCCTCGTCCCGCGTATCGTGCACGTCGACGCGGACAACCGCATCGTCGCACTCGGTGCCGACGCCTCCGCGCCCGTGCCGGGCAGTGACACCGAGCGCAGCCCGCACGCGGTGCCCGCGGCGCGCTGAGGCGGCTCGTCGAACGAGGGGTACACCGCCATGGCAGAGCAGACCGGGCCCGAGATCCGTGACGACCGGGCGGCCGGCAAGCTGTCCGCGTACGAGGGCGGCGAGGCCGTCGGTGTCATCGCGTACTTCGTGCTGGACGGCGAGCCCGCCGGGCTCGTCGCCGTCCACACGGTCGTCGGGGCCGGGCACGAGGGCAAGGGCATCGGCGGGGCCCTGGTCAGGGAGTTCTACGCCATGGCGGGGCGCGAGGGCGTCCCGGTCGTGCCGCTGTGCCCGTACGCCGCCAAGTGGGCATCGCGCCATCCCGGCGAGGCTCCCGAGGCGCCCGAAGGGCTGGTGGAGCGCGCGAAGACGCAGCTCGCCTCGCACCCCGAGCTGTACTGAACCGGAAGGAGCGGCCCGGCCGTGACGCTCGCGCTGCTGCACACCTCACCCGTCCACGTCCCGGTCTTCGACGCCCTGCGCGACACCGACCACCCGGGAACCGTTCTGCGCCACGTCGTACGGCAGGAGCTGCTGGCCACGGCGGCGGCGCTGGGGCCCGACGCGGTGGCCGACGAGGTGGAGGCGGTCGTCGCGGACCTGAGGGCCGACGGCGCGGACGCCGTGCTCTGCACCTGCTCCACCATCGGGGCGGTCGCGGAGGCGGCGGGCATCGCGGTCGGCGTTCCGGTCCTGCGTGTCGACCGGCCCATGGCGGCCGCGGCCGTCCGGGCCGGCCGGGTCACCGTCCTCGCCGCCCTCGCCTCGACCCTGGAGCCGACCCGCGCGCTGCTCGCCGAGGAGGCGGCCGGTGCCGGGCTGCCGGGGGCGGACGTGCGCACCGTGCTGGTGGAGGGCGCCTGGGACCGCTTCACGGCGGGGGACAACGACGGCTTCCTCGACCTGGTGGCGGCCTCGGCCGACGGGGTGCGCGACGCGGACGTCATCGTGCTCGCCCAGGGCTCCATGGCGGGCGCGGCCGGGCGTACGACCACCGGAATCCCTGTCCTGTCCAGCCCGCGCCCCGGCCTGGCCGCCGCGGTGGTGGCCGCGGGGCGGTGACCCGGCCGGGGAGTGCGCGTCGTCCGTGCCCGGCAAGGATCGGCGCCCGTACGTATGGGCTCGCCGGGCGCGGGCAGCCGCTCCGGGAGACGGTGGAAGAGGTCCACCCCCGATCGTTCGGAGGCCCGAGATGACTCATCCGTTCCCCGACCCCGTCCCTCCGGCGCCGACCCCGGGTCCGCTGCCGGAGCCGACGCCGCCCGCGCCGACCCCGCCCGCGCCCACCCCCCCGGCGCCGACGCCCACTCCGCCGGGGCCCGCGCCCGACCCGATCCCGCAGCCGCCGTCGCCGAACCCCGACCCGGTGCCTCCGCCCGAGCCCGAGCCGTCACCGGTCTGATCCGGTTCCTTCGCCGAGCCCGAGCCGTCACCGGTCTGAGCCGGCGCCGATCCGCGCCCGGCCGTCAGCCGGTGGCCAGCATCGCGTCGGCCCGGGCGGTGACCTCGGTCAGTACGCGGGCGGCCGCGGCCAGGTCCTCGGCCGGCAGGTCCCCGTACAACGCGGTCGCGATGCCGGCGACGCCCGCCTTGTACGACTGGATCAGCGCGTCGCCCACAGGGGTGAGCGCGAGCAGGTCACCGGGCCGCTCCTCCAGGAGACCGGCGGACGTCAGATCGGTGACGGTGGCCTCCGCCGCCGGAACGCCGAGCTTCACGGCGCCGGTCAGCCGCTCGGTCAGCGCACGGCGCTCGACGGTGCCGCCCGCGGCCTCGGCGGCGTTGAGCGCCAGAGCCTGGAAGAAGGTGGTGCCCGGTGGCAGCAGCCGTTCGGCAACGGCGCGGGTGGCGTAGTGGGCCATGCCGATGACCTGGCCGTTCACGGCGGGTGTGGTGGTCATGATGACTCCTCGCGGGAAGCGGTGACTGGGGGAACCGGCACGTCGAGCAGGGCCCTCAGCGCCTCGGTGAACGCCTCGGTTTCCTTGCCGCCGAGACCGCCCAGGGGTGCGAGCAGCCCGTCGACGAGCTCCCGCACCACCGTGACCGCGCGCTCCGTCGTCGCGCGGCCCTCCTCGGTCAGCGAGAGCCGGACGGCCCTGCTGTCCGAGGGGTCGGTGGTCCGTTCGACCAGACCCGCCGTCTCCAGGGCGCGGGCCAGCTTCGAGACGTAGAGCGCTTCGAGTCCGGTGTGGTCCGCCAGCGCGCGCTGACTCGGCCGCAGCCCCCCGTGCTCCATGCCCTGGAGAGAGGCGACCAGCGAATACTGCGCGTGCGTCAGGCCGAGCGGTGTCAGCGCCCGGTCGATGGCCACCCGCCACTTCATGGACAGGCGCCAGACCAGGAAACCCGGGGTCGCGCCCTCGATCGCGTTGCTCATGCCAGATACCGTACATGGCTACTATGTACGTGGCTACTAAATTTCGCGGGGCCATGGAAGCACGCGCCCCCGTTCGCCCGGTGCTCAGTCGCCCAGGTCGAGCAGGGCGTCTGCGTGCGCCAGGCCGCTCTCGGCCGAGACCGAGTCCAGGGACTGGGCGTCGCGTACCGGAGCGAACCGCACCACCGGCTCCTCGGAGCCGCTCGTACCGGCGAGGTCGAAGCCGTACACGGCCGGGCGCGGCAGGCTGTTGTACGACCACGGGGTGGAGAAGTAGTACGCGCCCGTGTCGTACAGCACCACGAAGTCACCGGCCCGCAGTTCGGGCAGCTCCCGGGCGTGTGCGACGACGTCGCCGGCGAAGCAGCACGGCCCCGCGACGTCCTGGGCCACCACGGGCCCGTCCTTCGGCCGCCCTTCGGCGTCGAAGGCGCCGACCCGAAGGGGCCAGGCGTCCGGCATGAAGACGGTGCGGGTGGCGGTCTGCGCGCCCGCGTGCGTCAGTGCGATACGGCGGCCGCCCGCGTCCTTCGTGTACTCGACCAGCGCGCCGATGAATCCGTTCTTCGCGAGCAGGGACCGCCCGAACTCGGTGACCAGCTCGTACCGCCCGTCGAAGAGCCCCGGCACGGCCGCCCGCAGCGCCGCCGCGTACGCCGCGAAGGTGGGGCGCACCTCGTCATCGGCGAAGTTGACCGGCAGACCGCCCCCGATGTCGAGCCCGGTGACCTGCCGCCGGCCCAGCGTCCCGTTGATCTCCTCGGCCAGCCGGTACGTCTCGGCGATCCCGGCGGCGATCAGCTCCAGGGAGCAGCCCTGCGAGCCGACATGGGCGTGCAGCCGGGTCAGCCACGGGTGAGCGGCGAACGCCTTCACGACCTTTTCCCGCGCGCCGGGGTCGCGCAGCGCCACGCCGAACTTCGACGTGGCCGTGGCCGTGCTCATCGCGCCGATCGAGCCGCCGCCGACCTGCGGGTTGACCCGGAGGCCGATGGCGGACACCGCGTCCGCCGGGCGCAGCGAGGCGATCCGGTCCACCTCGTCCAGGTTGTCCGCGTTGATCGCCACGCCCACGGCCAGGGCACGGCGGATCTCGTCCCGGGTCTTGGCGGGGGAGTCCAGCACGATCTTCGACGGCGCGAACCCGGCGTCCAGCGCGAGCCGCAGCTCGCCCGGGCTCGCGACCTCACAGCCCATCCCGCACCGCGCGAGCAGCCGCAGGACGGGGACCAGCGAGGACGCCTTCGCGGCGAAGGTGTGCAGCACGGCGGGCACCCCGGGGAACGCCTCGTGCAGGGCGGCGACCGAGGCGCGGACGCCGTCCGTGTCGATGAATCCGGCGACCGGGCTCGCCTCGCCGAGCAGGCCGGCGGCCACGGCGTGGCGTACGACCGCCGCGACACGCGCGGAGCCCGTCGGAGTCGAAGGGGAGAGGGCGGAGGAGGGCGAAGAAAGGCTCATGGAGCCAGAGTCTGCGATGAGTGCCCCCAGGTCTCTGTCCGGGCGGCCAAGAACGATGAGCTTCCTTGTCCGGGCGGCCAACGGGCGGTCGGGAGCCACGGCCGTACGGACAGACCGCAACCTACCCGCTGAGCCGGACGGCGAGCGTGACCAGCAGCCGGGTGTCGGGGTCGTCCAGGTCCACCCCGAACCGCTCCCGGGCGCGCCGCAGCCGGTAGCGCAGCGTGTTCGGGTGGACGACCAGGTGCTCAGCGGCCCGCGCGACGTCGCCCGACGCGTCGAAATAGGCCGCCAGCGAGCGGACCAGCTCACCCCCCGCCGCCAGATCCACCCGTACGAGTTCGTGCACCGGCCCCCGCCCCGCCTCCCAGACCGGCCGGGCGGCGTCCAGAATCCGGGCGACGTCCAGCGAGGGCCCCACCCCCGCCGCGTCCGCCGACCGCCGGCCGTCCCCCGCCGCCGCCCGCTCGCGCAGCACCCGTACGACGAGCAGGGCCTCCTCGCACGACTCGCGCACCCCGGCCGCACCGGCGGCCACCGGTCCGGCCCCCGCCAGCACCCCGGCGTCCTGGGCCTGGCCCGCCAGCTCCCGGGCCAGCGCCGCGGCGCCCCGGTCCGGCCCGGCGTCCACGGGCAGCAGCACCAGCAGCCGGTCGCCGTCACGCAGCACACGTACGGACGGGCGGTACGTCGCCGCCTGGAGCCCGGCCACGTCGAGCGTGCGGTCGCCCGGGGCGGTCGCACCGGTGAGGGGTTCGGCGACCACGACCGCGCAGGCGGCGTCGGGGGAGAGGCCGAGCGACCAGGCGTGCGTACGGGCGTCCCCGTCCCCGTACAGCAGTCCGCGCAGGGCGAGTTCGCTGCGGCGGGCGGCACCGCTCTCGCGCAGCCGGTGCCGCACCAGCAGGGGAGCCGCGACCTCGGCCGCCCGGCGCAGCGCGTCCGGCGCGTCCGGGCGCAGCGGGCGTCCGTCGCCGGCCACCCAGATCGAGCCGAGGACCTCCGGCCCGCTGCGGACCGCGATGATCAGGCGCTCGGGTCCCTCGGCGTCGGCCGCTCGGTGGATCACGTCGCGGGAGGTCCACAGCGTCCGGAGCATCCCGCTGCGCCGCAGCTCCGCGACCCGCCACTCCGGGACCCGGCCGCCCAGGATGGTGGACCGGCGCAGCGCGTCGGCGTCGGGGCCGGTGGCGGAATGGGCCAGGACCCGCAGCCGGGTGTCCTCGATGGTGATCGAACCGCCGGTGTACTCGGCGACGGCCGCCGCGAGCGCGCTCAGACTCTCCGGGCCTCCGGGCGCCATCGGGCCGGTGGCCCCGTCGTCCGCGCCCGCCCGGGCGCAGGCCAGCGCGGAACGCAGCAGCGCGGCGGCGTCCGCCCAGTCGGCCCATGCCGCGCGGGTGAGCAGCGCCACCCCCGCCTCCTCGGCAGCGGCGAGCACCTGCGGCGCGGCGGCCACCCCCTCCACGGCGCGCAGCACCACTCCGGACGCGCCCCGCCGGGCCGCCTCGCGGACCGGGGCGGCGGCTTCCGGGGACGAGGCGGGCGTGCCGGTGACCAGGACCAGGCAGCCGTCGAGGGACCGGGCCGGGCCCTCGTCGCCCACGGCCACTCCGCGCACCCCGACGTCACGGCCGGCGGGGGCGAGCAGCAGCCGCAGGCTCCCCCCGTCGTCGAAGGCGAGGATCTCGCGCAGCGCGACGGAGGGCTCCGGCGGGAGGGCGGCACGGCTCGTCATGGCAGCCGAGCATACGAGCACCCGGGCGCGCGGGACCGGGCCTCACTCGTCGTTGAGGTCGCTCCGGCTGCACGCCAGGACCCCGGCCGTGCCCGCCAGCCGTGCCGTCAGCGCATCGGGGTCGCCCCGCCCCTGCACGCTCAGCGCGATCTCCACGGTCCCCTCGGTGTCCGGCTGCGGGCGGCGCCGCCGGTATCGGCCAGAGCCGGAGAGCGTGGTCAGCTCGGACACGGCGAACCCGGTCTCCGTGCAGTGGTTGACCAGTTCGCGCAGGGCTCCGACGCCCTCGGTGTACGTGATGCGGAAGCCGATCGACGCGTTGCGCAGGGCGGGGAGCCGGTGGGCGAGGGGGCGTACCCCGTAGGACACCAGGAAGTACGCGAGCGTGGCCAGCGTCGCGAGCACGGGCAGCCCGGCCCCGGCCGCGCAGCCCACGGCGGCGGTGAGCCAGATCGAGGCCGCCGTGGTGAGCCCCCGCACCGAGCCCCGGTGGACGAAGATGACGCCGCCGCCGATGAAGCCGAGCCCGGACACGATCTGGGCCGCGACGCGCGACGGGTCCAGCTCCACCTGGCCGGTCACCACGACGTCGGAGAATCCGAACTTGCTGACCAGCGTGAAGAGCGCGGCCCCGAGCCCGACGATCGTGTAGGTGCGCAGACCGGCCGCCTTCTGGCGGATCTCGCGCTCGATCCCGATCGCGCACGACAGGACGAACGCGATGCCGAACTGCGCCGCGTGCGTCCAGTTCTGACCGAACGGTTCGTTGATGTCGAGTGCCACGCAGCCTCCGTGCCCGTCCGGCGGAACATGATCGGACAGAGTCCACCGTACCCGCCGATTCGGGGTCCGGCGGAGAGCGGCGGGACGGTCACGGGTCAAGGCCGCGGCAAGAAGGCGGCGGTCCCCGGGCCGCCCGGGAACCGCCGCCTTCCGCGTCAGGGGTTACGGGCTGACGCAGCCGATCGAGCCGACGGGGAAGTCATTGCCCGACGAGGTCGCGGTGAAGCCGAACGTGACGCTGCCGTCCGGCGGGATCGACCGGTTGTAGTCGGCGTTCTTCACCGTCAGCGTGCCGTCGGACCCGGTGCTGAGCACCCCGCTCCACACACTGCTGACCGTGGTGCCCGTACCGGGCTTCCACTGCACGGCCCAGCCGTCGAGCGCCGTCGTGTTGTGGTTCATGACCTCGACGGAGCCCTGGAAGCCGCCGCTCCAGGAGTTGGTCACGTTGTAGACGGCCATGCAGCCGGTGTGCGGGTCGGTCGGGTCCGTCGGGTCGGGTGTCGGGTCCGTCGGGTCCGGGGTCGGGTCGGTCGGGTCCGGGTCGGGGGTGCTGCCCGAGCCGCGGATTCCGGTCACCTCGCCGTGTCCGCCGTCGAAGACGATGTCGGAGCAGGAGAAGAAGTTCTCCTGGCTGTCCGAGCGCACCCACTGGATGAACATGACCGCGTCACCCGAGCGGCCCGAGGGCAGGGTCAGGTTCCAGTAGTAGTGACCACCGTCGGTACCCGGCGAGCCCACCTGGGGCGGGTTGGTCACGGTCTGGATCAACTCCAGGTCGTCCCAGCCCAGTTCGGAGGTGGGGGAGTATCCGGGCTTGGAGACGTACACCCGGAACGCACCCGGGTGCGCGGCCCAGTTGCTGTGGTCGACCTCGATCGTGGCACCCGAGGTGAGGTGCGTACGGGGCCAGTCGCCGCGCGGCGCGTTGTAGCCGGTGAAGTTGTACGGGGAGCGGTCACCGGCGCTGCACAGCGTGCCGTCCGGGACGTAACCCTCGCCCCGGCCGCCCGCGTTGGAGTCCAGCACGGCGAACCAGTTGTACAGGGAGCTCGCGCCGCTCTCCGCGAGCGCGGCCTTGCAGGCGGGGTTGGTCGGGTCCAGCGAGCCGGTGCTCGTCTTCGCGTCCAGCCAGCAGAGATAGGTGCGCGAGCCCGGTGACATGGTGACGCCGTGGGCCTGTGCGCTGCCCTGGCCCAGCAGGGTGAAGGCGATACCGCCGAGCAGTGTCGCCAGCACCGCCGCCAGGGAGGCGAGTTGTGTTCTGCGTCGAGCCATGGTGTCTCCTTCTGCGGGTGCGGGTGCGGGTGCGGGTGCGGGGGGCGTGGGGGTTCGGAGGCGGGCAGGCCGCGGAGGGGTGTGCGGGGGCGGGTGATGTGGGAGCGCTCCCATGTGTTCGTTGGTAGGGGACTGTAGGACATGGTCGTGTCCCTGACAACCCTGCGGACGGCATCGGCCGAAACGGGCCGCGGTCGGCGCGCCCTTCTGGCCGCGACGATCAACTGTCCATGTGGATCAACCGGATTGACGCACCATCAGGCGCGTACGCAGAATCACGTGGTGCCAGGCGACCTTCGGCCGGCTCATCTCCTCCAGCAGCAGCCGTACCATCGCCCGGCCGATCTCCTCCATCGGCTGCCGGACCGTGGTCAGCGGCGGGTCGGTCTGCTCGGCGAGCTCGAAGTCGTCGAAGCCCACCACCGCCACGTCCTCGGGCACCCGCCGCCCCGCCGCGTGCAGCGCGGCCAGCGCCCCGGCCGCCATGCTGTCCGACGCGGCGAACACCGCGTCCACCTCCGGATGCCGTTCGAGCAGGCGGGCCATCGCCCGCCGACCACTGGCCTCGGTGAAGTCGCCCTGGGCGACGAGGGACGGCGGCTCCGCGCAGCCCGCCTCGCGCAGGGCCTCCCGGTAGCCGCGCAGCCGGCACTGGGCGACGTACATCTCGGGCGGCCCGGCGATCGCGGCGATGGTCCCGCGGCCGCCGCGCACCAGGTGGCCGACCGCGTCCCGCGCGCCGCCAACGTTGTCGGCGTCCACGTAGGTCACCCGCTCGTCGCCCGAGCGCCGGCCGAGCAGCACGGTCGGCACCCCGGCGTCCGCGAGCATGTCGGGCAGCCGGTCCTCGGCGCTCACCGACATCAGCAGCACGCCGTCGACCCGGCCGCCGCGCACGTATTCCAGGAGCCGCTGCCGTTCGCTGTCCGTCCGGACCAGGGTGAGCAGCAGTTGGACGCCCTGCTCGTCCAGGGCGTCCCCGACCGCGCGCACGATCTCCGAGAAGAACGGCTCCCCGAACAGCCGCCAGTCCGTCTTCGTCATCACCAGGGCGACGGCGCCCGCGCGCTGCCCGGCCAGTGAGCGGGCGGCCAGGTTGGGCACGTAGCCCAGTTCGTCAATGGCGCGCTGCACGGCGCGGCGGGTCGACTCCCGGACGCCCGCAGCGTTGTTGATCACTCGGGAGACCGTGCCCCGGCCCACCCCGGCGAGCGCCGCCACCTCTTCCAGCGTCGGCGTGCCGGAACCCCTGTTCAGCATGGACCACCCCCAAGAGCCACCGATCCTACGGCCCGGAGGGTGAGCGGCCGAAGGAGTCGGACCAATTGACGACGCGATGGGGCCTTCATTCTGGGAGCGCTCCCAATTTTATTTGTGCATGACAGCGTCGGATGACTATGCGCGGGCTCCCGGGGCGTGTACGGTCTCGGGCCGATGGGTTCTGGGAGCGCTCCCATCCAGTAGTTCCTCAGTTGTTCCCCTTTCGAACGAGGAGAAATGCTGTGAAACGCTTCTTGGCTCTGCTGGCGGCCGGTGCCACGGCCACGGGTCTGACGGTCCTGGCCGGCCCTCCCGCGGCGGCCGCCACCGGATGCAAGGTGGAGTACACGGTCGCCAGCCAGTGGGAAGGCGGCTTCCAGGGCGGGGTGAAGGTCACCAACCTGGGTGACTCCGTCAGTGGCTGGCAGCTCAAGTTCACGCTGTCCGGCTCGGGCCAGAAGGTGGTCCAGGGCTGGAACGCCACTTGGTCGCAGTCCGGCTCCACGGTCACCGCCGCCCCCGTCGACTGGAACCGCACCCTGGCCACCGGCGGCACGACGGACCTGGGCTTCGTCGGCTCCTTCTCGGGTGCCAACCCGGCGCCCACGGGCTTCACCCTCAACGGCGTCGCCTGTACGGGCACCGTCGGCGGCGGCGATGACGACGACCCGCCGCCGGCCACGGGTGACGGCACCCCGGTGGGGACCAACGGCCAGCTCCGCGTGTGCGGTGTGAACCTGTGCAACCAGTACAACCGCCCCATCCAGCTGCGCGGCATGAGCACGCACGGCCTCCAGTGGTTCAGCCAGTGCTACAACAACGCGTCGCTGGACGCGCTGGCGAACGACTGGAAGGCGGACCTGCTGCGCACCGCGATGTATGTGCAGGAGGACGGTTACGAGACGGACCCGGCGGGCTTCACCAACAAGGTCAACAGCCTGGTCGACATGGCCGAGGCCCGTGGCATGTACGCCCTGATCGACTTCCACACCCTCACGCCGGGCGACCCGAACTACAACCTGGAGCGGGCCAAGACCTTCTTCGCGTCCGTCGCCGCCCGTAACGCCTCGAAGAAGAACGTCATCTACGAGATCGCCAACGAGCCCAACGGCGTGAGCTGGGCGGGCATCAAGAACTACGCCGAGCAGGTCATCCCGGTCATCCGGGCCGCCGACCCGGACGCGGTCGTCATCGTCGGCACGCGCGGCTGGTCTTCGCTCGGCGTCTCGGACGGCTCCAACGAGAGCGAGGTCGTCAACAGCCCCGTCAACGCCACCAACATCATGTACGCGTTCCACTTCTACGCCGCGAGCCACAAGGACAACTACCGCGCGACGGTGAGCCGGGCCGCCTCGCAACTCCCGCTCTTCGTCACGGAGTTCGGCACGGTGAGCGCCACCGGTGGCGGCGCGCTGGACCGGTCGAGCACCACCGCCTGGCTGGACCTGCTCGACCAGCTGAAGATCAGCTACGCGAACTGGACCTACTCGGACGCCAATGAGAGCAGTGCCGCCTTCAAGCCCGGCACCTGCGACGGCGGCGACTACAGCAGCAGCGGCGTGCTGACCGAGTCGGGTGCGCTGCTCAAGTCCCGGATCAGCACCCCGGACAACTTCCCCACCAGCTGATCCGTGAGGTACGGGGGCCCCGGCGCGGCCGGGGCCCCGCATCCGTGGTCCACCGGCCGAACCTTGACACCCTGTCGACAGCGGCGAGACACTGGGAACGTCGCGGGAGAGCGCTCTCCCAGAGACATTCCCGGCCACCGTGCCGTCCCACTCCCCGCTGTCGGCGCGGTACGGAAGCCCGCGGTGGTCACGGACATCCGTGACCGCCGCGGGCTTCTGTGTATATTCGGCGGAGCGTAAAGCTAAGGGGTCTAGGAAACACATCGGCAGGGGTGGACATGGTGCGCGCGGGGCTCACGACTGAACGGGTCGTGGCGGCTGCTGCCGACCTGGCGGACTCGGCCGGCTTCGACAAGGTCACCATCTCCGCGCTGGCCCGGGGCTTCGGCGTCAAGGACGCGAGCCTCTACTCCCACGTCAAGAACCTGGGCGACCTGCGGACCCGCGTCGCGCTGCTGGCCGCCGAGGAGTTCATCGACCGCATCGAGGCCGCGGTGGCCGGCCGCGCCGGGAAGGACGCGCTCGTCGCGTTCGCCGACGCCTACCGCACCTTCGCGCTGGAGTGCCCCGGCCGGTACGCCGCCACCCGCCACCACGTCGACCCCGCGATCGTCGCCGAGTCCCCCGCGTACCACCGCACGATCCGTACCACCTCGGCGATGCTGCGCGCCTACGGCCTGACCGACCCGGACCTCACGGACGCGGTACGCCTGCTGCGCAGCACCTTCCACGGCTTCACGGACCTGGAGGCCGAGGGCGGCTTCGAGGCGGCACGCCCGGTGCAGACCTCCTGGGAACGGGCGGTGGAGGGCCTGCACTTCCTGCTGTCGAACTGGTCTGCGGCGACAGACACGCCCTAGGGTCCCCGTGGGCGTGGCTTGTTGACCGGGCCGGGCCGTCACTGCACAGTCGGGAAGCGGCAGCGCCGCCGCCTCCCCTCGCCGGCCGGCCCCGCCCACGGGCGCCGCGCGCGGCCCCGATGCTCAGGAGTGACTGGTCCGATGGTCCTCGATCTGGTGGTGATCGGTACGGCCATCACTCTGGGCCCCCTGCACAACAGCGCGTTCATTCTGCTGCTCTCCTCGCGGCACGGCGTGCGCCAGGGGCTGGCCTTCCTGCTGTCGTGGCTGGCCAACCTGATCGCGGTGACCGCCGTCGTGGTGCTGCTCACCGGCGGTCAGCCGCCGGCCCGGCACAGCGCGCCCTCGACCGCCGGGATCGCCGCGAAGCTCGCCATCGGCCTGGCACTGGTGCTGTACGGCGTGCACCGGTGGCGCCGCCCGCCCCGGCCGCACGGCCCCCCTCGCTGGGCCGGCCGGATCGACCACGCCTCATGGGTGACGGCGGCCGGTCTGGCCTGGCTGGTGCAGCCGTGGGGACTGGTGGCCGCCGGTGCGGCGACGGTGCTTGAGGCGCATCTGTCCACCATCCGCGACTGGCTCGCGCTGACCGGATACTGCCTGTTGGCCACGCTCAGCCTCATCGTCATGGAGCTGTACGCGGTCCGGGCGCCCGCGGCCGCGGAGGCCCGGCTGAACGCGTTGCGGGCGTGGCTGGGGCGGCACCAGGAGCGATTGGTCGTCGTGCTCGCCCTGCTCAGCGGTCTCTGGCTGACGGCGACGAGCGCCTATGAGCTGAGTGCCTGACGCGGACGGGCCGGTCAGCCGGTGCGTCGCAGCGCCGGCGGGGTCCAGTCGCCGGTGAGGGCGGGCCGCTGAGGCCAGTACAGGCGCAGAAAGACGTTGAAGCTGCCCGCGGGGGCGGGGAGCCAGTTGCTCTCGCGGGCGGACCCCGGGTTGGTGTGCTGGACGTAGATGTCCAGCGATCCGTCGGCGTTGGTCCGCATGCCGCTGCGGTCGCCGATCGCGTACCGGTTCAGCGGGTTGTCGGCGAAGAGCTGGTGCTCGTTCATCATCGTGAGGGACCAGAAGCCGTCCACGGGCGGGGTCTGCCCGGCGTCGAAATGCAGTACGTAGCTGTGGGCTCCGTCGAGGGGCCGGCCGTCGCCATCCGTGGTGGCGTGCGGGTAGAGGGCGTCGGCGTCGAGATTGGCCCCGTACCCGAACCGGGTGATGACCGCCCGCTTGGTGTAGTCGGTGCCGTAGTCGCCCAAGCCTTGGTGCCTGGCCCAGCCACCGGCGCTCGCGGACTCCGCACGGGCGAACAGTTCGCGCAGCGTCTCCGGGCCGCGCCGGGCACCCGCGTCCAGGGCGGCGAGAGTCTCGGCGGGCAAGCCGTCCAGGCTCGCGCCGGGTGCGATACCGAGTTCGGCGAGGCGGTCCAGGAACGGTCCGTCGGCCGGGTCCGGAGGGTTGTCCGCCATCATGCGATTGAGCAGGGTGAAGTAGTCGCGGCCGCTGAGGGCGTGGACCTGGTCGACGGGCGGTGTCGTGGTGTCGACCCCCGTGGGCACGGCCACATCGGCGGGAGGGGAGTAGTCGTCGGGGTCGCCGGACCACTCCGACAGCGGGATCAGCCGCGTGGCGTCCTGGAGCCGGTTGACGGCCGGGAAGTCCTCCGGCCCGCTGGTCGCGTAGCGGGCGATGATCCAGTTCACGGCCGTGGGCGACTTCAGCAGGGTGAGGCCGGGCGGGGCCGGTTCCGACCAGGACGGTCCGGCGATCAGGAACGGTCCCGCGGTCCCGCCGTTCGTGCGCCGGCCGACGACGGCGCAGACGTCGGACCAGGCGTCCAGGATGGGGACCATCCAGAACCTGTCGCCGAAATCAGGCAGGGTCAGCACCAGGGGCTGCTCGGTCAGATCGAGCCAGGCACTGGAGTAGAGGGTGTCGGCGTTCGGTGACACGACCTCCGTGAAGGACGCGTCGGGGGTCGCGCGCATGTAGCAGAACTGATTGACCGGGGCCTTCCGGCGCCCGTCGTCGCGTGCCGGGACCGCCGTCATGACGGCCTTGGTCACGGCTGCCGTGACCAGCGGGTACCCGTAGAGCCAGGCTCCCATGACCCGCTTCTCCATCGACTCATCCGTCATCGGCTTCTCCCAGGTGCTGCGGCGGACCCCGTCCGGGCCCGACGCTATGAGCGCCGTCCGGCTCCCGCGCGGCGGGTCCGCCGAACGGGTGACGTGGGGCGGGAGCGGCGGACCGGGCCGGCGGACCGCGCAGCCGGACACCGCGAAACCCCCGGCGGCGGCGGTGATCCGTCGCGGCCGGGGGCTGCCGGTGTGCCTGGTCGGGTCAGGCGGCCTTGCGGGAGCGGGGAGTCGTCGCTTCGCGGATCAGTTCCGCGTAGCGGCGTCCGCTGGACTTCACCGTGCGGCGTTGCGTCGCGTAGTCCACGTGGACCAGGCCGAACCGCTTGTCGTAGCCGTACGCCCACTCGAAGTTGTCCAGGAGCGACCAGGCGAAGTAGCCCGCCAGCGGGGCGCCCTTGCGGACGGCGCGGGCGCAGGCCGCGAGGTGTTCCTCCAGGTACCGCGTGCGCTCGGGGTCGTGCACGGACCCGTCGGGGAGTACGACGTCCTGGTAGGCCGAGCCGTTCTCCGTGACGTAGATGCGCTCGACGCCGTACTCCTCGGTGAGGCGCAGGAGCAGCTGCTCCAGGCCCTGGGCGTGCACTTCCCAGTCCATGTGGGTGTGGCGTGACCCGGGCAGGTACACCTGTTTGGCGTGCGGGACCGGGCCGGACGGGTCGGCGGTGACTACCTGGCGGAAGTAGTAGTTGACGCCCAGCCAGTCCAGCGGCGCGGAGATGAGCTCCATGTCGCCTTCCTGGACGGGGAGTTCGACTCCGTACAGGTCCACCATGTCCTGCGGGTAGCCGCGCCCGAGGATCGGGTCGAGCCACCAGCGGTTGACGTGTCCGTCGCCGCGCACCGCCGCCGCCCGGTCCGCCTCGCGGTCGGTGGCCGCCTCGACGGGGCTGAGGTTGTTGACGATGCCGACCCGGGCATCGGGGGAGACGCTCCGGATCGCCCGCACCGCGAGGCCATGGCCCAGGTGCAGGTGGTAGGAGGCCCGGACGGCGGCGGTCAGGTCGGTGAGACCCGGTGCCATCGTGCCCTCCAGGTGGCCGATCCACGCCGAGCACAAGGGCTCGTTGAGGGTCGCCCAGTCCTTGACCCGGTCCCCGAGGCGTTCGACGACGACCGAGGCGTACGCGGCGAAGTGCTCCGCGGTCTCCCGTACGGTCCAGCCGCCCCGGTCCTGGAGGGCCTGCGGCAGGTCCCAGTGGTAGAGCGTGGCGAACGGGGTGATCCCGGCGTCGAGGAGCCCGTCCACCAGCCGGTCGTAGAAGTCGAGGCCGGCCGCGTTGACCGGTCCGTCGCCGCCCGGCACGATGCGCGGCCAGGCGAGCGAGAAGCGGTACGCGTTCGCGCCCACCTCCTTGATGAGGCCGATGTCCTCCGGGACCCGGTGGTAGTGGTCGCAGGCCACGTCACCGGTGTCGCCGCCGGCCACCTTGCCCGGGGTGTGCGAGAACGTGTCCCAGATGGAGGGGGCGCGGCCGTCCTCGGCCACGGCTCCCTCGATCTGGTAAGCGGCGGTGGCGACGCCCCAGGTGAAGCCGGCCGGCAGGGCGCTGAGGTCGTTCACGGACTTCCTTTCCTGAGCGGTCACTTGACGGCTCCCGCGGTCAGGCCGGCCACCAGATAGCGCTGCAGGAGCAGGAAGCCGGCGACGATCGGCACGCTGACGACGAGCGAGGCGGCCATGACCTGGTTCCAGTACACGTCGTTCTGGGTGGCGTAGCCCTGGAGGCCGACGGCCAGGGTGCGGGTGGTGTCGTTCGTCATGACGGAGGCGAAGAGGACCTCGCCCCAGGCCGTCATGAAGGCGTACACGGCTACGGCCACGATGCCCGGCACGGCGGCCGGCACCACGACCCGGAACAGGGCGCGGATCGGGCCGCAGCCGTCGACGAGCGCGGCCTCGTCCAGATCCCGGGGGATCGAGTCGAAGTAGCCGATGAGCATCCAGATGGAGAACGGCAGCGAGAACGTCAGATACGTGAGGATCAGACCGCCGCGCGAGCCGTACAGCGCGACGCCCGTGCTGTTGCCGATGTTCACGAAGATCAGGAACAGCGGCAGCAGGAAGAGGATGCCCGGGAACATCTGGGTGGAGAGGACCGTCACGGTGAAGACTCGCTTGCCGCGGAACTTGTAGCGGCTCACCGCGTATGCCGAGAACACCGCGATGATCACCGAGAGGACCGTCGCCGCGCCCGCCACGACCAGCGAGTTCACGAAGTAGCGGGCCAGCGGGACGGTCTTCCAGATGTCGAAGTACGGCTTGACCGTCAGTCCGGACGGAATCCAGTGGAACTTCCCGGACACATCCTGGAGCGGCTTGAGCGAGCTGCTGATCATCACGTAGACGGGCAGCAGCGCGAAGACGGTCAGGAAGGCCAGGATGACCCGGCGGACCCAGAGGAAGGACTGCGGCGCGGCCATCGGGGAACGGGGACGCGAGCGCCCCGTCGTCTTCGCAGGCAGCACGGACGGCTGGGCAGGGCTGCTAGGCATCGGCACCCTTCCTTCCGCGTGAGGTGATGAACAGGTAGACGGCCGTCACGACCAGCAGGAACAGCAGGAGCAGCACGGACATCGCGGAGCCGGTGCCGAAGTTCCAGGTGACGAACGAGGACTGGTAGATGTGGATCGAGATCAGGTCCGCGTTCTCCGGGGCGGCCTTCCCGAACAGCACGTACGGGGTGTTGAAGTCGTTGAACGTCCACAGGAACAGGACGAGCACCAGGACCTGGTTGACCGGGCGCAGCGAGGGCAGCGTGATCTTGCGGATCTGCTGCCAGATGCCGGCGCCGTCGATCGAGGCGGCCTCGTACAGCTCGCGCGGGATGTTCTGGAGCCCTGCCATCACGATCAGGAAGGCGAAGGGCCAGCCCTTCCAGACCGAGACGATGATCAGGGCGTAGATGCTGTTGTCGCCGATCAGCCAGAACGACGGCTGGTCGGTGATCCCGAGCTGGTCGTGGAGCACGTGGTTCACCAGGCCGTTGTCACGCTGGAACATGAAGGCCCAGGTGATCACGGCCGCGTAGACCGGCAGGGCGTACGGGACGAGGAAGATCGCCCGCAGGAAGCCCCTGCCGCGGAAGTTCTCCTGGAGCATGATCGCCGCCGCGACCCCGAACAGCCACGCCAGGCCGACGGCGAAGAACGTGAAGACGCAGGTGACGAAGAACGAGTGGAGCAGTGCCTCGCCGATCGGGGCGTTGACGTCGACGGCGATCTTGTAGTTGTCGAAGCCACTCCAGGGCGCCCCGCCCCAGTTGTTGATGTAGAACTGCGTGAACTGGCGGAAGCTCATCACGATCCCGATGATCATCGGGATCACATGGACGAGGAGTTCGAGCAGGACGGCCGGCAGGAGCAGGAGATAGGGCAGTCCGCCCTGGCGGATCCGGTCGGGGATGCGCGGCAGTCTCCTGCGCGCACCCCCGCTGCCCCGGCTCGTCACCCTGTCCGACTTTTCCGTCCGGCTGTCGGTGGTCACGGTGGCGGTCATGAGGGGAGCCTTACTGCTGCATCGTCTGCTGGGCCTTTTCCAGGCGCGCCTTGACGGATTCGGTGGTCACGGGGCGGCCGGCCGCTGCGTCGGCCCACAGCTCCTTGACCGCGGTGCCGACGGCGGTCTCGAACTGCGACTCGTTGGGGACCTGCGGCAGCGGGGCCGCGCTCTTGGCCAGCGTGTCGCGCAGGACCGCGAGGTCGGGCGCCGAGAACGCCTCGTCCGCCTGGGCGGTCTTGACCGGCGGGATCGACCCGTAGGTCTTGTTGAGCAGCTTCTGCTCGTCGTCGCTCGTCATGAACTTGACGAACTTCTTGGCACCGTCGAGGTTCTTGGTGTTCTTGAACACCGCCATGTTGATGCCGGCGACCATGGAGTTGGTGTTCTTGCCCTGGCCGGGCGTGCCGGAGGCGACGGGGACGGGAGCGGCGCCCCAGTCCTCGGGCTTCATGCCCTGCGAGGCGAAGGTGGAGGCGGCGGCCTGCCACAGCACCATCGCGGTCTTGCCCTTGGCGAAGTCCGTGAGGGACTGGTTCTGGGCGTACTCCGCGTTGCCCGGGGCGATGATCTTGTCCTTGGCCATGAAGTCGATGTACTGCTTCACGGCCGCGACCGCGCCGTCCGAGGTGAAGGTCGGCTTGCCGTCGGCGTCGAAGAAGTCTGCGCCGTGCTGCTGGCCCAGGACGAACGTCTGGTGGATGTTGTTGGAGAGGTTCGAGCCCTCGGCACCCAGCCCCCACTTGCCGTTCTTGGAGAGCTTCTTGCCGTCCGCGACCAGTTCGTCCCAGGTGGCCGGGGGCTTCTCGATGCCGGCCTCGGCGAAGCTCTTCTTGTTGTAGTAGAGGGCGTACGCGAGTGAGTACAGCGGGACCGCGGCGGGGTCCTGGCCCTCCGCGCCGGCCGAGGCGACCGCCGAGTCGACGAACCGGTCACGGCCGCCGATCGCGTCGAAGTTCTCCTTGCTCCAGGGGAGCAGCGCGCCGGTCGCCTGGAGCGAGGCCGACCAGGTGTTGCCGATGTTCAGCACGTCCGGGCCCTGACCGGACGTGGTGGCGGCGAGGATCCGGTTGAGCAGGTCGGCCCACGGCACGACCTCCAGCTTGACCTTGATGCCGGTCTGCTTCTCGAACTTCTTCAGCTCGGGAGTCAGGATCTTCTTGTCGGCCTCGATGCTGGGTCCCTGGTTGGAGGCCCAGTACGTGAGGGTCTTCGGCGAATCGTTGCTGCCGCCGCCCGAGGACGTACCGCCTCCGCAGCCGGTGACACCGGCGGCTATGGAGATCGCGAGGGTGACGGCTGCCGCGGCTCTGATGGTGCGCATACGGGATGGCCCCTTTCCGGGGAGGAAGGCTGTGTTCGAGACCCGAACGACCTTCAGGACTTAATTTATGACGTGATTTAAGAGGTGAGAGAAGGTCGCGTCAAGTCCCGGGGTCGCGGTATGTTTCCGCCAGGGAAGGAGCCACATGGCTGAGCGCAACAGACGGACCGTGCGTGACCTGCGACGCGGCAACCGGTCGCGGGTATTGCAACGGTTGTATTTCGACGGCCCGCTGAGCCGCCAGGAGCTCGGCCCCGCGACCGGGCTGAGTTCGGGTTCCATCAGCAACGTCGTCGCGGAGCTCTCCGCGGAGAACCTCCTGGAGGAGGCCGGGGTCGTGGACTCCGACGGCGGCCGCCCCCGCACACTGCTGCGCGTCGCCCCCGGCGGAGGTCTCCTGATCGGCATCGACATCGGTGAGACCCGGATCAGGGTGGAGCTGTTCGACCTCTCCCTGACCGAGCTCGCCCGCACCGAGCGGCTGCTCGCCCAGCACGGCTACGACGTGGACCGCATCGTCGGCCATGTCCGCAGCGGCGTCGCCGACGTGCTGCGGGACGCCGGCGCCGACCCGCACCGGCTGCTCGGCATCGGGATCGGCGTCCCGGGCATCATCGAGCGCCACGCGCCGGACGGCTCCGTCGGCGACGTGGGCTCCGTCGTCCACGGCCAGACCATCCACTGGAGCGCCGTCCCCTTCGAGCGGCTGCTCCGGGACGCGGTGCGGGTGCCGCCCGAGGTCCCGTTCTTCATCGACAACGGTGCCAAGACGCTCGGCCAGGCCGAGATGTGGTTCGGCGGCGGGCGGGGCGCGGGAGCCTCCGCCATAGCCCTCATCGGTTCCGGCGTCGGCGCCTGCGTCAACCACGGCGGACTCCTGGACGAGGACCGCAGCAGCCAGGCCCTGGAGTGGGGCCACAGCACCGTGCAGCTGCGTGGCCGGCGGTGCCGCTGCGGCTCGATCGGCTGCCTGGAGGCGTACGCGGGCGCCGAGGCGATGCGCGAGCGCTGGCACGAGGCGGGCGGTCCGCTGCCCGCCGACGCCGACGACGAGACCGCGCTCGCCGCGCTCCTCGCCGCCGCCTACCCGCCCCCCGGCGTCGAGCCCGACCCGGTGGCGGTCACGCTCCTCGACGAGACCGCCGAGTGCCTGGGCGCCGCGCTGGGCGACCTGATCAACCTCTTCCTGCCCGAGCGCATCCTGCTCGGCGGCTGGGCGGGCCTCCTCATCGGCCCGCATCTGCTGCCCGACATCCGGCGCTACGCCCAGGAGTACGCGCTCAAGCACGCCGCGGCCCGGACCACCATCGAGATGGGCCGCCTCGGCCCGGACGCGGTCACGGTCGGCGCCGCGACCCTGCCCCTGGCCGACTTCCTGGCGCGCGGCGGCAGCCGCCCCGCACCGGCGACCCGGCCGGCCCCCACGCCACCGGCGGCGCTCCGTACCCCGGCGGACGCGGTCCGCGGCAGGGAGCGGCCCGGGGCGGGGTGAGCGGGGCTCTCCGGCCGACGCGGTCCGCGGCGGCGAGGGCGGACCGAGGCCCTACGCCGAGTCCCGCACCACCAGGGACGGCTCGAAGATCACGGACGTCGCGGCGCCCTCCGGCTTGCCCAGCCGCTCGATCAGCAGCCGGGCCATCTCGGCGGCCATCGCCTCGACCGGCTGGCGGACCGTGGTCAGCGGCGGGCGGCAGGCCAGGGCCGCGCTGCTGTCGTCGAAGCCGATCACCGCGACGTCCTCCGGGACCCGCCTGCCGTGCTCCCGCAGGACGTGGCAGGCGCCCGTGGCCATCAGGTCGTTGGCCGCGAACACCCCGTCCAGGTCCGGGTGTTCGGCGAGCAGCCGCTCCATCGCGGTCTCGCCGCTCTCCTGCGTGAAACGGCCCTCGGCGATGGCGATGTAGGGGTGCCCGTTCTGCGCCATCGCGTCCCGGAAACCGGCCAGCCGCTCCTGCACCGCCGGTACGTCGAGCGGTCCGGTGATGGTCGCGATCCGGCGGCACCCCCGGGCCAGCAGATGCTCGGCGGCCAGCCGCGCGCCGTCCTGATGGGCGACGTCGACATAGCTGATCCGGGCCGCCCGAGCCGGGCGCGCGTAGAGCACGGCGGGCAGCCCCGCGTCCGTCAGCATGCCCGGCAGCGGGTCCTCCGCGTGCGTCGAGACCACCAGCGCGCCGTCCGCGCTGCCCTGGCGCAGGAACGCCACCACGTCCTCCCGCGCCCGCGACGTCTCGGCGAACATCAGGACCGGGTGCATCCCGCGCGGGCGCAGGTAGTTGACCACCCCGGTCACCACCCGGCCGAAGAACGGGTCGGCGAAGACCTGACCGGTGAACGAGGCCCCCTCGCCCCCGTCCGCCCCGTCCGCCGGCGCGTCCTCCTCCGCCTCCGGCTCGACGCCCGCGCCGGACACCACCAGCGCGATGGCGTCGGTGCGCCGGGTCACCAGCGAGCGCGCCGCGCGGTTGGGCGTGTAGCCGGTGGAGGCGACCGCGCGGCGCACCGCCTCCTGGATCACCGGGTCGACATTCCGTACGCCGTTGATCACCCGGGAGACGGTGGCGCGGGAAACACCGGCCGCCCTCGCCACGTCCTCAAGGGTGGGTGTTCCGGCCGGTCGCAGATCATCCGTCATGAGCGCATTTATAGCATCAGCGGAGAGCGCTCTCCATCGCGCTCCGAACCGTTACCGGATCCTTTCCCGGCCGAGTCCGCACCCGGCCGAGCCGCGATCCGCGCGGTGAGCGGCAGATCGCCCGCCGAACGGCCCCCGAGCAGCGTGAACGCACCCGCCTCCGTCTCCCAGCCGCGCCCTCCGGACGACCAGTGGGCCAGCGCCCGCCCGTCCACCCGGACCACCGCGACGGCGCTCTGTCCGGGCTCCGCCCCGACCGCCGCGTAACCGATGAGCTTGCGCACCGGCCGCTCGACGGCGGAAACGCCCCGGGCCAGGTAGACCTGCACCACCTCCCGCCCGCGCCGCAGCCCGGTGTTCCGCACCCGCACCCGTACGTCGAACGGCTCCCCGGCCCGCACCTCCCGCGGGGCCGTCAGCTCCTCGTACTCCCAGCCGGTGTACCCGAGCCCGTGGCCGAACCAGTAGGCCGGAGCGGCCCCCGACCGCAGCCAGGCCCGGTGACCGATGTGCGGGCCCTCCGCGTAGTGCAGCCGCCCGTCCCCGTCGGGCGCGGTGCCGAGCACCGGTACGTCGTCCTGGGCGGCGGCCCAGGTGGTCGGCAGCCGGCCGCCGGGCTCGGTGTGCCCGAACAGCACGTCGGCGAGCCCGTCCCCGGCTTCCTGGCCCGGGAACCAGGCGAGCAGCAGCGCGGGCACCCGCTCGTGCCAGGGCAGGGCGACCGGGCCGCCCGCGTTGACCACCACGACGGTGCGCGGGTTGGCCCGCACCACCGCCCGGACCAGCACGTCCTGGCCCTCCGGCAGGTCCAGGTCCTCCCGGTCGTGGCCCTCGGACTCGCTCTGCTCCGTCGTGCCCACGACCACCACCGCCACGTCGGCCGCGCGTGCGGCGGCGACCGCATCGGCGAGCGCGACGTCCGCGGCACCGGCGGGCGGGGCGGCGGCGAGGACCGTCGCGACCCCGGTTTCCGGTGCGAGCGAGCGGAGCGCGACCACCTCGACCTCGCGGCCCGCCGTCAGTTCCACGCGGGCCGTGTGCAGGGGCGGGGCGACGTGCACCCGGGTCGGGTCGTCGCTGTCCAGCGGGAAGGTGCCGTTCAGCACCTCCTGGCCGTCGACGGTGAGCGAGATGTCGCCCCAGCCGCCGACCGCCCAGGTCCACGGGCCGCTCTCCTCCGGACGGAACAGGGCCCTGATCTCCACCCGGGCGGCGCCCTCGGCCCGGGCCGACGGCTCCACGATCCGCCCGGACAGCCGGTGCTCCGCGTGGAGTTCGGCGCCCCCCGCGTCGAGCAGCCGCACCAGCACCCCGGGTTCACCGTCGCGCGGATCGCGTGCCCGGGCGCGCCCGAGCGGTTCGGGCCGGCCGGACGGGGGAAGGCCCGGCCGGTACGTCACCGCCGCCGCCCCGTCGAGCGCCCGCTCGATCCCGGCCAGCGGGGTCACCACGTGCTCGGGGAACACCTCCGCGCTGCCGCCGCCCTGGATGCGGTACGGCGGTCGCGTGCGGCCCGATGACCGCGACGGACTTCAGCGTCGCCGCGTCGAGCGGCAGCAGCCCGCCCTCGTTGCGCAACAGCACCGCACCGGCGGAGACGGCACGGCGCAACAGGGCGCGCCCGGCCTCCGGAGCCGTCGCGGCCCTGCGCGCCGGGCGGTCCCGGCCCAGCGCGCCCACCCGGCGGGCCAGCCGCAGCAGCCTGCGTACCTTGTCGTCCACGGCTTCGGCGGGGACCAGGCCCGCTTCGAGCGCGGCGAGCAGACCGGCGGCCCAGGGGCCGTCCGGCCCCGGCATCGCCAGGTCCTGGCCGGAGCACGCGGCGTCGAGAAGGGTCCGCACGCCTCCCCAGTCGGAGACCACGAGCCCGTCGAAGCCCCAGCCCTCCTTGAGGGGATGCTCCAGGAGGGGTGAGGCGGACATGGTGACGCCGTCGACCTTGTTGTACGCGGACATGACCGCCCAGACCCCGGCCGCGACGGCTTCCTCGAACGGGGCGAGATACACCTCGTGCAGGGTGCGTTCATCCATGCGGACGTCGACGGTCAGCCGGTCCGTCTCCGCGTCGTTGCCGACGAAGTGCTTCGCGGTGGCGGCCACGCCGCCCGACTGGATGCCCCGGATCAGCGCCGCGCCGGTGCGGCCGGTGAGCAGCGGGTCCTCGGAGAAGCACTCGAAGTGCCGGCCGCCCAGCGGGGAACGGTGCAGATTGAGGGTGGGGGCCAGGAGTACGTCGACGCCCTTGCGTCTCGCCTCCGAGGCGAGCAGGGCGCCGAGGTCCGTCAGCAGCCGCTCGTCCCAGGAGGCGGCGAGCGCGGTGGGGGAGGGGAGGACGAGCGAGGTCTCGCGTTCGTCCCAGGTCTCGCCCCGGACGCCGGCCGGGCCGTCCGAGAGGGTGAGCGCGCGCAGCCCGGCGGCCGGTTCGGCGTACGTGCGCCAGGTGCTGGCACCGGTGAGCAGACGAACCTTCTGTGCCGCGTCCAGCTTGCCGAGCAGCGGTTCGGTCTCTTCGTCCGTCATGGCGGCCATGCTCCTTCGTGCACCGCGCTCCCACGGATATCGGAGAGCGCTCTCCCGGCTGTCGCGCCCAGCGTCCCCGCTCGCCGCCGACCGTGTCAATGGGGGCCCGGAGCGGGCCTGTTCGGGCCCGTGTCGGTCCGGCCGGAGACCGTCGGCAAGCGGGGGGCACCCGCCTCGGGCCGGCGATGCGCCTCTCCGACGCGGGGCGCACCCGCCCCGGTGTCGTGGTGCGCGTGCACATCGGAGCCGCCCGGGCCGGTGCCCCTTTCCGGACCTGGAGGAGAGGTCCGACGCGGGCTGGAAGGACGTCGCGCTGACCGCCGACCGGGACACGTGTGGCTGGGCCGCGAGCCGCCGGCCGAATCGAAGCGGAAGGTCCGGCTCAGGTTCGCCGGAACCGGGGACCTCGACGGCGAGGACCGCCTGCTCACGCTCACGGCCCGGGTCAACGGCAAGGCCGTCGGCGCCTCGGAGCGCTCCCCGGGCACCGGATCGCCGCCGACCTTCGCCCTCCGCCGACCGCCCGGCGCCCCGGCGGACGGGGATGGCCGAAACTGACCGTGGTCTTGTCATCACCCGTTGTTTGCACATAAGTTGACCGCTTGCGACGTGTCCTACAGCCAGTGGGGGAGCCAAGTCATGGCCGCGAACGGACGGCACCGCAGATACCAGCCGAGCCGCATCAACAGGGCTTCGCTCACCGTCACGGCAGGAGGCGCCGGCCTCGCCCTCCCGCTCCTCACCGCCGCTTCGGCGGGAGCCGCGTCGACGGACGTCTGGGAGAAGGTCGCCGCCTGCGAGTCGACCGGCAACTGGCACATCAACAGCGGCAACGGCTACTTCGGCGGCCTCCAGTTCACCCGCTCGACCTGGGCGGCGTACGGCGGCACGGTCTACGCGGCGCGCGCCGACCTCGCGACCAGGGACCAGCAGATCGCCATCGCGGAGAAGGTCCTGGAGGGGCAGGGACCCGGCGCCTGGCCGGTCTGCTCCGGGAAGGCGGGCCTGGCCCGGGGCGGCGCCACGCCCGACGTCAGCCCGCAGAGCGAGCGCAGGGCGAGCGTCGCGACGCCGAAGAAGCCGGACAACGCGTCGTTGTCGTCCCGGCCCGCGCAGACCAAGAAGGCCACGCCCCCGGCCACGCCGACCACGGTGCCGGGCAAGCGCGAGTCGTACACGGTGACCCCCGGCGACTCGCTCTCCGGGATCGCGGACGACCAGCACCTCCAGGGCGGCTGGCAGCGGCTCTACGCGGCGAACCGCGCGGTCGTCGGCGACGACCCGGACCTCATCTTCCCCGGCCAGCGCCTGACCCTGGCCGGAACGCCTGGGGCGGCCACGAAGACCGCGCCGAGGACGGCGACGAAGGCCGCACCGAAGACCGCCTCCCAGGCGAGCCCGAAGACGACGCCGAAGCCCGCGCGGAAGGCCGAGCCGAAGCGGAAGCAGCAGGCCGAGCCGCAGCCGAAGAAGACCGAGACCCACAGGACCCAGCCGCAGAAGACCCAGCCGCAGAAGACCCGGACGCACAAGACCGAGCAGGCGCAGAAGCACAGCGGGCTCACCGCCCCTGTCGTGGCCCGCACCGGCACCCCGTACCACCAGGCCGGTTCCTGGTCCAGCGGCTACCACACGGGCGTCGACTTCCCGGTCCCCACCGGTACCTCCGTCAAGGCGATGGCGGCCGGTACCGTCGTCTCGGCGGGCTGGGCGGGGCCGTACGGCTACCAGGTCGTCATCCGGCACGGTGACGGCAAGTACAGCCAGTACGCGCATCTCTCGTCGCTGCTCGTGCGCGGCGGGCAGCACGTCGGCGGCGGCCAGCGGATCGCCCGCTCCGGCGCCACCGGCAACGTCACGGGGCCGCACCTGCACTTCGAGGTCCGTACCGGCCCCGACTACGGCTCGGACATCGACCCGCTGGCCTACCTCAGGGCCGGCGGCGTCAAGGTCTGAACGCCGCTTTCACCGGCCTCCCCGGCGCCCCTGCGCGCGGCGCCCGGGGGAGGGCCGAACTCCACCCGGCCGGCCAGGCCTTCCAGTGGCATCCGCGCGGGCAGCGCCGGACGGGGCTTCCGAGGACCCGCCGCCCCGGGACCGGTCGCGGCGGCCGGAACCGGATCCACCGTGCGGGGCGGGGCGCCCGCCGGGACCGGTGGTCCGGCGGGCCCGGCGAAATCCCCGGCCTCCTCACCCACTGCCGAGGGCCCGCCCGGGGCGGGGACGGTGGCCGGCCCGGAGTCCCTGGCATCCCTCGGCGCATTCGCCCCCAGCCGCTCCGCGGTCATCCGTTCCGTGGTCAGCATGATGAGCCCGCCGGCCGCGACCGCTCCGCACACCAGGGCCAGCACGGTGCCCGTGACCCCGTGCCGGAACTGCTCGCCGAACAGCGTGATCCCCACCGCCGCGGCCACCACCGGGTTCACGACGGTCACCGTGGCCAGCGGGGCCGTCAGACCCGCGCCCCGGTAGGCCGCCTGGGAGAGCAGCAGCCCGGAGCCCGCCAGCGCCGCGATCACCAGCAGGGGCAGCAGCCCGGACTTCACGGCGCCCGCCGTCCACTCCATGGCCACGGTCTTCGTGTACACCGACGCGATGCCGAATGCGACGCCCGCCGCCCCGGCCAGCGCCACACTCCGCATCACCGGCCGGCGCATCGCCCGCGAGACCAGCACCAGCGCGGCCACCGCGCCGAAGGTCACCATGGCCAGCATCAGCTGCTCCGGGGCCCCCAGGCCGTGCGCGTCGGAGCTGCCGGTCAGCGCGAGCAGCCCGGCCAGGCCCACCGTCGCCATGACCGCGCCGCGCCAGGCCGTGGCGCCGGCCCTGCGGCGCACGAACAGCGCGGCCATCGGCAGCGCGAAGACGATCGTGAGCGCCCCCAGCGGCTGTACGAGACTCAGCGGGCCGTACGCCAGCGCCACGACGTGCAGGACGGCACCCAGCCCGTTGAGCGTGACGGCCCCCCACCAGACCCGGTTGCGCAGCGGTGCGAGTGAGCGGCCGTCGGAGGCCGTGGCCACGCGCTCCTGGACGATCGCCCCGGCCGCGTAGGCGACCGCGGAGACCAGTGACAGGAGCACGGACAACGCAAGGGAACTCATGTACACCACGATCCCCTTTTGCAGCCGCCGCGTCGTCGTCCCTGAGGCGGCGATCCGGCGTACTGCTTTGGTAGTACGGCAGTGGTCCGGGTGTCCTCCTCTTGACGGTAGTCCTCCCGGCGGCGGACGTCAGAAGGATCTTGCCGGGCGACGGCCTCCACGGGACCGACACGCGAAGTATCCGTCCGACCCCTTGACGCGGTCACGGCGGAATCCAAGAATGATCGCGCTCTGACAACGTTGTCCTAAGGAGTCTCACCATGCATCGGACCCCACGACCGGGACTGCGCGGCCCGGCGGCCGTACTCGCCGCCGCCGCGCTCCTGGGCGGTGTCCTCCTCCCCGGGGCCACGGCCGAGGCCGCACCCCGGAGCGACGGCCGGCTGACCGATCTGGTCAACCCGTTCATCGGCACCCAGAACGAGGGCAACACCTACCCCGGCGCCTCCGTGCCCTTCGGCATGGTGCAGCTCTCGCCGGACACCGGCCACAACACCGGTTACGACTACGGCGAGAACCACATCCGCGGCTTCTCCTCCGTCCATCTCTCCGGCGTCGGCTGCGGCCTCGGAGGCGACCTGCCGACGCTGCCCACCACCGGCGACGTCACCGAGACCGACTACGCGAAGTACGCGGCGGAGTTCAGCCACGACGACGAGAAGGCGAGCCCCGGCTACTACAAGGTCGGGCTCAAGACCGGCATCGAGGCCGAGCTGACGGCCACGAGGCGCACCGGAGTCCAGCGCTACACCTTCCCCGCGACGGACAAGGCCAACGTCCTGCTCAACGCGGGCCAGTCGCTGCACCGGACGCTCTCGTCCGACGTGGAGATCCTGGACAACCGCACCGTGCGGACCGCCATCACCGGCAGCGGCTTCTGCCAGGACACCAAGCCGTACACCGTCTACACGATCACCCGCTTCGACCGCCCCTTCACCACCTCCGGCACCTGGAACGGCGGCACCGTCAGCGGCGCGAAGAAGTCCACGGCGACCGACGCCCGCAACGGTGCCTGGCTGCGGTTCGACACCACCGAGGACCGCACCGTCGAGGCCACCACGGCCCTCAGCTACGTCGACGCCAAGGGTGCCGCGCTCAACCTCCGCGCCGAGGGCGGCCACACCTTCGACCACGTCCTGCGCGCCGCCGAACACACCTGGGAGGACCGCCTCGAAGGCGTGAAGGCCCAGGGCGGCAGCGACGAACTGCGCCGCACCTTCTACTCCTCCCTCTACCGGTCCTTCCTCGCGCCCAACGTGGGCAGCGACGTGGACGGCCGCTACACCGGCTGGGACCAGAAGAAGCACAAGGCCGAAGGCTTCACGTACTACCAGAACTGGTCGCTCTGGGACACCTACCGCACCCAGGCCCAGCTGCTCTCGCTGCTCGCCCCGCGCGAATCCCGCGACATGGCGATTTCCGTCCTGCGCATCGACGCGGAGAGCGGCTGGCTGCCCAAGTGGGGCTACGGCACGGTCGAGACCAACATCATGACCGGCGACCCGGTCACCCCCTTCCTCACCAACGCCTACCAGCAGGGCCTGCTGAAGGGGTACGAGGAGGAGGCGTACCGCGCCCTGAAGAAGAACGCGGACGGGGTGCCGCCCACCGACTCCGCGCCCGTGGGCCGCGAGGCCAATGTCCCGTACCTGAAGGACGGCTTCGCCCCGTACATCAAGGGCCGGCCGCACGCGAAGCCCGGTGACTCCGACTTCGACCACGGCGCCTCCGCGACCCTGGAGTACGCCCTCGCCGACGGCATGCTCGCCGAGATGGCCCGCGACCTCGGCCACCGGGCCGACGCGGCACGCTACGAGGCCCGCGCCCAGAACTACCGCAAGATCTTCGACCCCTCGACCGGCTTCTTCCGCGCCCGCGACGCCGCCGGCGCGTTCACCGGCCCCGCCGACCCGGCGGAGAGCGAGGGCTTCCACGAGGGCACCTCCTGGCAGTACCAGTGGATGGTCCCGCAGGACATCCCCGGAATGGTCGACCTGATCGGCGGGAAGGACGCCGCCAACCAGCGGCTCGACTCGTTCTTCGCGTACGACAAGCTCGTCGCCGACCCGGCGAAGACCGCCCGCGAGGTGTGGGTGAACGGCCCGTACGCGTACTACAACGCCGACAAGTACAACCCGCAGAACGAGCCCGACCTCATCGCCCCGTACACCTACCTCTCCACCGGCCAGCCGTGGAAGACGACCGATGTGGTCCACGCGGCCCTGACGCTCTTCACCAACGGCCCGACCGGCATGACCGGCAACGACGACCTCGGCACGATGTCCGCCTGGATGGTGCTCTCGTCCATCGGCGTCTTCCCGGTGCAGCCGGGCACCGACACCTGGGGCCTGTCCACGCCCGCGTTCGAACGCGTCGACATCAAGCTCGACCGGCGCTACTACCCGCGCGGCGCGCTGACCGTCAGCGCCCCCGGCACCTCGGACGCCGACCGCTACATCCAGTCCGCCCGGCTCGACGGCGCGCAGCAGTCGCGTACGTACCTGACCACGGACGACATCCGCTCGGCCCGCTCGCTCTCCTTCTCGGTGGGCGACGAGCCGTCGGCGTGGGGCACCTCGCCCGAGGACGCCCCGCCCGCCCTGAACTGACCTGCGGCCCGCACGGCCGAGCGCCCTTCTCCCCCGTCGGCGGGGGAGAAGGGCGCTCGGTGTTTGCCTCTTCGCTAGGCGGGAAGCGGCGGGTCGATCGCCTCGGCGACGCTCGGGAAGACCGGGACCGCGCTGTCCAGGCCCAGGACGGAGATCAGTCGCTCCATGAAGACCGAGGGTGCGGCGAGCCGCAGCCGGGGACCGAGCGCCGTCTGTCCCTGCAGCAGCACGTTCACCGTCGTGGAGTCGGCGAAGCTCACGTCCGAGAGGTCGACGACGACCGGCCCGGCACCATCCCGCGACGCGTTCTCCAGCGCGGTGCCGAGCGGCGCCACGTTGTCGATGTCGAGGTCACCGGTTACCGCGAGCACCAACGCCCCACGTTCGTGCCGTGGGACGATCTGCATGGCGCGGCCGGCGCTGGACGGTGGAAGCACGTTCACCTCGTGTTGCACTGGACGGCGGGGGGTAACGCCGCGATCGGACGGGCAGTTCGATTCTGCTCCGTCCCTGCTCGCGGCGGGAATGCTCAACGATAAAAGTAACAGTTGCCATTTGACAACATTCTTCGTGGGGCAACAATCTGTACCGAACGATCAACGTGAGCGCCCGTCCGAGCGGCGCCTTCGGAACGCGGAAGCAGGGGCGTGCATGAAGCTAGGCGCTGTCCGCGACATCGTCGCGAAGCCGGGCGGTGGCACTCCGCTCACCGGTGAGCCGCTGCGATGCCGCCGAGCGGAAGGCGGTGAGCCCCACGGCCAGAGCCGCCACCTCGGAAGGCTGCATCCGCTCCAGCACGGCGGTCAGCTCCCGCGTGCGGATCGCCCGGTACTCCTCCAGCAGCTCCCGGCCCTGAAGGGTCAGCCGGAGCTCGACCTCCCGGCGGCTCGTCGGGCTCGGGTCGCGCTGGACCAGGCCCATGGCCTCCATCCGGTCGCACAGCCGGCTCACCGACGGGGCCCGCGAGCCGAGCACGTCCCCGAGGGAGCGCAGATTGCTCCCCTCCTGCTGCTCGATGACGAGGAGCGCGCGAAGCTGGGAGGGGGAGACAAGTCCCCGGGCGGCGGCTTCCTGGCCACGCCCCCACAACACCTCCAGAAGTTCGGACGCGGCGCAGACGTCCTCGGACACCTGTTCAGGGCGGTGAGGGAGTCCGGTGCGGTGGGGCATTCTTCCACTCTGTCACCCGTAGCGTGCTCCTGTCAGCCTGGCTCCGCCCCCGCCGGCCACCGAAGAATGGGCGAAAGAGCGTGAATGCCCCCACGGATATCGAACGAGCGCTACGCGCGGCGCCGCCGTATGCCCTGGTGAAGACGGTGCGCGAGATGCTCGCGACGTCGTACGGGGCCCTCTCGGTGCAGCTCCTCCTGGCGGATTACGGAATGACGGTGCTCAACCCGGTCGACGCGGGCGACGGTCCCGGCCAGCCGCTCTCCCTGAACAACAGTCCGCAGGGCCGGGCCTTCGGCAGCCAGC
The DNA here is from genome assembly GCF_055590565.1 of Streptomyces sp. NPDC041814. NCBI lineage: Bacteria > Bacillati > Actinomycetota > Actinomycetes > Kitasatosporales > Streptomycetaceae > Streptomyces > Streptomyces sp. NPDC041814. The sequence goes on from NZ_JBVJAM010000015.1 coordinate 159,943, forward strand.
GACCCCACCAGGGCCGCACCGGCTCCGACGACGCGGCCGACCACCACTTCCCCGTCACCGTCCGGGGCGAACGCCTCGGCATCCTCACCGTCCGGCTCCCCTCCGCGCGCGCCACCCCGCAGGTCACGGACGACCTCACCCACGTCGCCGACCTGCTCGGCCACGAGATCGTCGTCGCCGAACGGGACACCGACCACTACCAGCGGGTCCGGCGCACCACACGCCTCACCCTCGCCGCCGAGATGCAATGGCAGCTGCTCCCGGCCAGGTCGTTCGTGGCCGCCGAGTACGCCATAGGCGCCCAGCTCGAACCCGCCTACGCCATCCACGGCGACAACTTCGACTGGGCGGCCGAGGGCGACCAGCTCAGCATCGCCGTGACCAACGGCATGGGCGAGGGCATCCGCGCCTCCCTCCTCACCAACCTCGCGGTCAACGCGCTGCGCAACGCCAGAAGGGCCGGGATCGGCATCGCGGACCAGGCGGCCCTGGCCGACCAGGCCATCTACGAGCAGCACCGCGGCGCCGCCCACGTCTCGACCCTGCTGCTCCGCTTCGACCTGGCGACGGGCTCGGTCGAGGCGGTGGACGCGGGCTCCCCGCAGCTGTGGCGCCTGCGCGGCCGCACGGTCAACAGGGTGGCGCTGGACGCCCAGCTCCCGCTGGGGATGTTCGAGGAGTCGCAGTACGCCGTCCAGCACCTCCAGGTGCGCCCCGGGGACCGGCTCCTGCTCGTCAGCGACGGGGTGTACGACGCGGTCTCACCGGCCGCCGAGAAGTTCGCGGAGCGAGGTCTCGCCCGGGCGGTCCTCGCCACCCGGCTGCTGTCGGCGGCGGCCGTGCCCGGCGCGGTCCTGCGGGAACTGGCCGAGTACCGGGCGTCGGACACGCTCGATGACGCCCTGGTCATGTGCATCGACTGGTTCGGCCGGCCGGACGCCCGGAGCTGAGCCCGGGGGGCTGGGGCGCTGCCGGTCAAGGGCTTCCCGGCTCAGCTGCTCAGCGTGAACTCGGCCCGGATGCGCTTGCCCACCGGCACCCGCTCGGCCGTGACGCGGTCGCACAGGGCCACCACGATCTCCATGCCGTGGCCGCCCAGGCGGCTCGGGTCGGGGGCGTAGAAAACGGGCAGCGCGCTGCTGCTGTCGTACACCGTGATGCTGATCCGCTCCGCCGTGCCCTCCAGCTCCAGCAGATACGGACCGTGGCTGTAGCGCTCCGCGTTGGTGACCAGCTCGCTCACGGCGAGCATCAGGTCGTTACGGGTGTGCGTGCCGAGCACGGCCATCCACTCGGACACCAGCCGGCCGAGAAAGCGGTCCGCCAGTGCCCGCGCCTGGGAAATGCACCCCGGCTCGCCGTCGAACACTTCGGCGCTGTGCAATGCCTCCGTGGGCGGACAGCTCCGGGGGGAGTCGTCCGGCCGGGAGATCGCCTGTTCGTTCATGTGCTCCAGCCAGGGCGCAGCGGGGAGGTCGCAGACCTCTGTCTTGTGATCGTGTACCCGCGCCGGGAGATCCCACTCCCATGCGTCGCCGGCGAATATTACGCGCGGCCGGGAAGCCGCACCACGGTGACGAAGAAGTCATCGATCTGCCGGACGGCCGCGATGAACTGGTCCAGGTCGACCGGCTTGGTGACGTAGGCGTTGGCGTGCAGCTTGTAGCTTCGCAGGATGTCCTCCTCGGCGGAGGACGTCGTGAGCACGACGACGGGGATCAGCGCGAGCTCCGGGTCCTGCTTGATCTGCTCCAGTACCTGGCGGCCGTCGTACTTCGGCAGGTTCAGGTCGAGCAGGATCAGATCGGGCCGGGGCGCGTCGGTGTGGGCGCCCCGCCGGTACAGGAAGTCGAGCGCCTCCTCGCCGTCCCGGACCACATGGAGCGTGTTGCGGATCTTGTTGTCCTCGAACGCCTCACGGGTCATCAGCTCGTCGCCCGGGTCGTCCTCGACCAGAAGGACCTCGATGGGCTCTACAGGGGTGTTCACGTGGTCTCTCCGGAGATCTCCGCAGGGGATGCGGTGTCGTGGGTTTCGGCGGGTTCCGGGTCGGCGGGCAGCGAGAAGTGGATCCGCGCCCCCTCACGGGACTCGGCATCCAGCCAGATCCTGCCCCCGTGGAACTCGATGATCTTGCGGCACAGGGCGAGGCCGATGCCGGTTCCGTCGTACTCGTCACGGGCGTGCAGGCGCTGGAAGATGACGAAGACCTTCTCCGCGAACTCCGGCGCGATGCCGATCCCGTTGTCGGCGACCGTGAAGTGCCAGTCGTCGCCCTCCCGCTCGCACCCGACCGTGATCACGCACGGCTCGTCGGCGCGGCGGAACTTCACGGCGTTCCCGATCAGGTTCTGCCAGATCATCGCGAGCGTCGTGGGGTCGCCGGTGACCGAGGGGAGCGGGTTCTCGCGGACGACCGTGGTCCCCGACTCCTCGATCACCAACGCCAGGTTGGCCAGGGCCCGGTCCAGGGACCGGTCGAGCTCGACGGGCGTCCAGCTGTCGTGGACCCGGCCGACCCGGGAGAACGTCAGCAGGTCGTTGATGAGCACCTGCATGCGCTTGGCGCCGTCTACCGCGAAGTCGATGTACTGCTTGCCGCGGCCGTCGAGCTCGTTCCCGTACCGCTTGTCCAGCAGCTGGCAGAACGAGGCGACCTTCCGCAGCGGCTCCTGGAGGTCGTGCGAGGCGACGTACGCGAACTGCTCCAGCTCCGAGTTGGACCTGCGCAGCTCCACGGTCTGCTGCGCCAGCATGTCCTCACGCTCCTGCGCGGCGTCCAGCTCGGCCACCAGCCTGCCGCGCATGTCCTCGACCGCCGCGGCCACCGCCCGTACGTCGGAGGGCCCGCGCACCTCGATCCGCTGACGGCGGAAGCTGCCGGAGAGGACCCGCCGGGACGCCTCGGCGAGCGCGTTCAGCGGCCGCCCGACCGTGCGCTGGAGGAGCACGCTGAGGGCGATCACGCAGAGCGCGAACACGATCAGCAGGGCGGCCAGCACCTGGTCGCGGGTGTGGCGGGCGTCCTCCAGCTCGCCGCGCGCCCGGTCCCGGGCGGCGTCGAGATGCGCCTGCTGGGTCCCGTACAGCTGCCGCAGCTTGTCGAAGGCGGCCTTGCTCTCGGCGGTCCTGGCGGACGAGCGCGTCCCGGGGCCGTCCCGCCGGACATCGGCGATCAGCGGGTCGGCGTGCACCCGGCGCCACTCCGCGGCGGCGGCGGCGATCCGGTCCAGGTCGCGGCTGTACGGCTGCTCGCCGCCCATCGCGGAGCGCACCCGGGCCAGCCGGTCCTTCTCCTCCTTCTTGCCGGCGGCGAACGGCTCCAGGAACGAGTCGTCACCGGTCAGCGCGTAGCCCCGTACCCCCGTCTCCTGGTTCAGCAGCGCGTTCTGGAGCTGGAAGGAGGCGGCGCGGGCGGGCTGGATGCGGTCCACCAGCTCGGTGGTCCGGTCCGAGATGCCGGCCAGGACCAGGCCGCCCGCGACCACGCAGCCGCAGACGACGAGGACGAAGGCGCCCAGGATCAGATGGACCCAGTTCTGCACGGACAGCCGCGCCCACCTGCCGGGCCGCTGGACGACGGGGTCCGGTATCTCACTGCTCATGCGGGGTGCCTCTCCAACCGAGGTGCAGGACGGCGACGTCGTCGGCGAGGCCCCCGTGCGGAGCCGCCGCCTCCGAGGCGCCCGCCACGAGTGCGTCCACGAACGGCCGGGCGGGGAGCCGGGCCAGGTCCCGGGCCATGTCGAGCAGCCCTTCCTCGCCCAGCCGGCTGTGCGGTCCGGTGCGCCCCTCGAAGAGGCCGTCGGTGAACAGGACGAGTGCGGCGCCCGGCGCGAGTTCCACATCGGTGACCGACCACTGGCCGTGCCCGGGCAGCAGCCCGAGCGCCATCCCGCCCTCCGGCTCCACCCAGTCGACCTCCGTGCCGTGCCGGAGCAGCAGCCCGGGGTGGCCGGCCCGCATGACGCGGACGCGGTCGCGGCCGGGCGGGAAGGCAAGTGAGGTGACGGTCGCGAAGACATGGGGGTCGGAGCGCTCGGCGACCAGGATCGACTCCAGGAGCCCGAGCTGTTCCAGCGGGTCGGTGCCGCACAGGACGGCGGTGCGCCAGGCGACCCGCAGGCACACCCCGAGCGCCGCCTCAGCCGCGCCGTGCCCCGACACATCACCGATGACCGCCCACACCGTGCCGTCCGGCGTCTGGACCACGTCGTAGAAGTCACCGCTGAGCAGTCCGTGGGCCCGGCCCGGCTCGTAGCGGGCGACGGCCTGGAAGCTGTCGTCGTTCAGCAGGGGGACGGGCAGCAGGCCGCGTTCCAGGCGCGCGTTCTCCTGCGCCATGAGCTGGTTGGCGCGCAGCGCGGACGCGGCCCGCTCGACCTGCTTGCGCTGGAGGGCGTACCGGATCGCGCGCGCGAGGGCCTGCGGATCGAGCAGCCCCTTCATCAGGTAGTCCTGCGCGCCCGTCGCGACGGCGGCGAGGCCCGCGTCGGACTCGGCCAGCCCGGTGAGCACCACGATCGCGGCGTCGGGGGACGTCTCCACGATCTGGGTGACGGCCCGCAGCCCGTGCACGTCGGGCAGGTGCAGGTCGAGCAGGACGCAGACGGGGGCGGGGTGCGACCGCAGGAAGGCCAGCGCCTCGGACAGGGTCTTGCACCAGGTCAGCGTCGGGTCCAGCTCGCCGTCGGCGAGCATCTCCTCGACGAGCAGCGCGTCACCCGCGTCGTCCTCGACCAGCAGAATGGTGCCGCCGACGTCCCACACGGAGTCGCGATCGTCCGCCTCGGACGCTGCCTGGACCGGGAAGGCCCCTGGCGCGGGAGGTCGGGCCGTGGCGCCCAGGCGCATCTCAGCCACGTCTTCACTCTCTCCTTGCACCGGGCGGGCCGCCCGCCGGTTCTGCGCAGCATATGTGAACGACGCCCGGCGATCTGCCGCCGGGCGTCGTTCACAGCGTCTTAGGCCACACTCCGTCGGTGTGTGACCGATTCGAGAGGGTCAGGCCTCCACGGACATCCCCGCCCGCAGTCGCTTGACGATACGGGCCAGGAGCCGGGACACGTGCATCTGCGAGACTCCGAGCTCCGCCCCGATCTGCGCCTGCGTCATCTCCTCGCCGAACCGCATCTGGACGATCCGGCGCTCGCGCTCGTCCAGCTGCTCCAGCAGGGGAGCCAGCGTGTGCAGGTTCTCGACGGTCTCCATGCCGGGGTCGGCCTCACCGATCACGTCGGCCAGCGACCGCTGTTCGTTGCCGGAGTCCGTCTCGGCGGAGGGGGTGTCGATCGAACCCGCCGAGTAGCCGTTGGCCGCGACCAGGCCCTCGATGATCTCCTCCTCGGAGAGATCGAGGTGGGCGGCCAGCTCGGCGACGGTCGGATCGCGGTCCAGCCGGCCCGACAGCGTCTCCTTCGCCTTCGCGAGGTCGACCCGCAGCTCCTGGAGGCGGCGCGGCACGTGCACCGCCCAGGTGGTGTCCCGGAAGAAGCGCTTGATCTCGCCGACGATATAGGGGACGGCGAATGTGGCGAACTCCACCTCGCGCGAGAGGTCGAAGCGGTCGATGGCCTTGATCAGGCCGATGGTGCCGACCTGGATGATGTCCTCGGTGTCGTCACCGCCACGGTTCCGGAAGCGCGAGGCGGCGTACCGCACCAGCGAGAGATTCATCTCGATGAGGGTGTTGCGCGCGTACTGGTACTCGTGCGTGCCCTCCTCCAGCGTCTGCAGCTGGTCCAGGAACATCTTGGAGAGGGCCCGGGCGTCCTTGGGGGCGACCTTTCCGGTGTCCTCGATCCACGGCAGCTCCGCAGTCCCCGCACCGAGGGGTGCGCCGTCCTGTGTGGTGAGCGTGCACGCGTCGCCGAGGACTCCGTCGGTCTGCTCCGTCGTGGTCGCCATGATGTGTGGCCCCTCCTGCTGGTCGCCAAGTGCTTCGCACACCGCCTGCCCCGGATCCGCGATGCCATGCGCAGTCGGTGCGAATCTTTTTCCGCGCTCCTTCCGTCCGGCCGCGCTCACCCGATCGGAGCAGCGTGCGGACCATGGCAAACTTGACCGAGCCCCACGCCCCCGGTGAGGCCGGCGGCACGAGCACAGAGGAACGGCGATGACGGTGACAGAGGACGGCCCCGAGATCGTGGCCGGTACCGAGACATTCGGTCCCGGTATCGACCCCGAGCGGCTCGCCGTCTGCCTGAGCGTGCTGGACGAACTCGACACGATCGAGGTCGACCACCCGGACGCCATCGCGGTGCGCCGGGCCACCGCCGGGATCTACCGGACCGTGAAGCAGCGCCGGCGCCAGGAGCGCCGGGCCGCCAAGACCGCGCACGACAAGGCGGTGACCGAGGCCACCGCCACCGGCTCGGCGGAGCGCATCGACGACGAGACCCAGGGGGTCCTGCCGTCCTCGTCCGCCACGAGCGAGATCGCCGGCATCCTCCAGCGGCCCCGGTCCTGCTACGTGTGCAAGACGCGGTACGTCGAGGTCGACGCGTTCTACCACCAGCTCTGCCAGGACTGCGCACGGGAGAACCGTGCCCGCCGCGACGCGCGCACCGACCTGACGGGCCGCCGGGCACTGCTCACCGGCGGCCGCGCCAAGATCGGCATGTACATCGCGCTGCGGCTGCTCCGCGACGGGGCGCACACCACGATCACCACGCGCTTCCCCAACGACGCGATCCGCCGCTTCAAGGCGATGGAGGACAGCGACGACTGGATCCACCGCCTGAAGATCGTCGGTATCGACCTGCGCGACCCGGCCCAGGTCGTCGCGCTCGCCGATTCGGTGGCGGCCGAGGGCCCGCTCGACATCCTGATCAACAACGCGGCGCAGACGGTCCGCCGCTCCCCGCAGGCGTACAGCGAACTGCTGTCCGCCGAGTCCGCCCCGCTGCCCGCCGGTGAACTGCCCGCCGCGGAGGTCATCGGCACCTTCGGCAGCGGAAGCGTCGACCGGGTCGCCGCCCTGCCCGCGGCGCGCAAGGAGGCGTTGAGCGCCCAGGAGGTCACGGACCTGGCCCTGGTCAGCGGTTCGGCGTCGCCGGCCCGGATCGCCGCCGGCACCGCGATCGACGCGGGCGGTCTCGTCCCGGACCTGCACGACACCAACAGCTGGATCCAGACAGTCGACGAGGTCGAGCCGATCGAGCTGCTGGAAGTCCAGCTCTGCAACTCGACCGCGCCGTTCATCCTGATCAGCCGGCTCCGCCCGGCCATGGCGGCGACCGCGGCGAAGCACTCCTACGTGGTCAACGTCTCCGCGATGGAGGGCGTCTTCGGGCGCGGCTACAAGGGCGCGGGCCATCCGCACACCAACATGGCCAAGGCCGCGCTGAACATGCTGACCCGCACCAGCGCCCAGGAGATGTTCGAGAAGGACGGCATCCTGATGACCGCCGTCGACACCGGCTGGATCACCGACGAGCGCCCGCACCCGGACAAGATGAGGCTGGCGGAGGAGGGCTTCCACGCCCCGCTCGACCTGGTCGACGGCGCCGCCCGGGTCTACGACCCCATCGTGCGCGGCGAGGCCGGAGAGGCGCTGTACGGCTGCTTCCTGAAGGACTACGCCCCCGCCAACTGGTAGGGGAGCGGGGGCGGTCGCCCCGGAATGCGGAGACCCGGCTGGGATGATTTCCTGGCCGGGTCTTTTCCGTCCGCGGTGGCTGAAAGTGACCTATGGCACACGTTCCATCGAGCGCGGGTGCGCTCATTTGGTTACTCTGGTGTGAACGGACGTCATCGAGGAGTCCACGAACCCTCCTCGACCGTCCTGGGACAGGCTTGTCAACCAAGTCGCCGTCCCGCCCCGTACCCGGCGCCACCGCGACCGAACTGTTCCTGCCCCTGCCCCGCATGGGCGGCTGATTCCCGGCAATGAGAACCGGAGCGTCGGCGACGCCCGGGGCTACGCGACACGAAGGAGTGCGCGGTGACGACACCGGAATTGACGAAGCACGAGGAGCGCCCGGCCGAACGGCACGGAAAGCCGGCGCGCGGCAGCGACAAGCTCCAGAACATCGAGGTCTGGGCCAGGTCCGCGCCGATCCGCCTGGCCGGCTACGAGGACGACCTCGCCGAGCCGCACATCCTGCCCGGCATCGACTGACCCCCTCGGACAAGCGCTGTGGCCCGCCCCCCGCCGGGGCGGGCCACAGCGCTTTCCGCCGTCTCTCAGAACACCGCGCGTGCCACGGCGGCCCCGGCGAAGGAGAGCCCCAGCCCGGCGCCGACGGTGAGCAGCAGATAGCCCGCAGCCAGAGCGAGCCGGCGGGCCGAGCTGAGGGTGAGCAGTTCGTACGAGAACGTCGACCACGTCGACAGGGCCCCGCAGAAGCCGGTGGCCAGCAGCAGATTCAGCCGCGTGCCCAGATCGCCGTCGGTCGCCGCCTCCGCGAAGAAACCGAGGAGCAGCGCCGCGCCCGCGTTGGCCGCGAAGGTGCCCCACGGGAAGACGCTGTGCAGGCGGAACTTCGCGTCCACGCCGAGCAGATAGCGGACCGGCGCCCCCACCAGGCCGCCGGCCAGCACGAGCAGCCAGTCCGTCATGAGGCATCGCCCCGCCTGCCGTAGGACCGGCCGAAGGCGAAGTGCGCCGCGAACGCCCCCGCCGTCACGGCGGCCAGCGCCGCCACCACGGTCAGCACCAGGCAGCCGGTCGCGTAACCGGGCTGATGGTTCTCGAACAGCTGTCGCACGTTGTCCGTGTAGTGCGAGAACGTCGTGAAGCCGCCGAGCACGCCGGTGCCGAGCAGTGGACTGATCAGCCGGGGAGCCCCGGGAAAGCGCAGCTTCAGGGTGACCATCAGGATCCCCATCAGGAAACAGCCCACCGCGTTGATCAGCAGGATCGTCCAGGGGAAGGCGAAGGTCCCGGTGGGCCACAGGCGTTCGGCCGCGTACCGGGCGCAGGCTCCGGCGGCCCCGCCGACCGCGACGGCCACCACGACCGGGAGCTGTACGCCCGGATGGTGATCGGGGTGACTGTGCCTGTGCAACCGCATGTTCTGGGCCATCCCGCGAACGTACGGACGACGGCCGGGCGCCGGGGGGCGGAGCGACGGCGTGCCTCCGGGGTGTACCCGAGTGGGCTACCGGCACCACTCCCAGCGCGAAGAACCCAACTTCGTATGACTTCATGGCATATGACGATGTCCACGTGCGTCCGTCGCGCCCTGGACCCTGCCTGCCCACGAGACGCCGGAGCACGCCTTGTCCCTCGCCGAGCCGGATTCAGTCAGGAGGCTGGAGAGCCGCCAGCCGTCCGCGTACCTCCTGGCGTCACTGCGTGGTGTCGGGCAGGTCGACTTCCAGGCCAGTCTGTACACCGGCGCCGCGATCCTCGCCGGCCTGTGGGTGGCGGGCTGGCAGACCGGTCTGTTCGCGACGATCGGGACCCTGATCGCCACGGCCGCCGCCTATGTGCTGGCCGTCGACCGGGGGAGCATCGCGCTCGGCATGCAGGGGTTCGCGGGCTGCCTCACCGGCATCGCCCTCGTCTCCTCGCTGGGCAACCACCCGGCCACCTATGTGCTGACCGTCGTGGGCGCCGTCCTCTGCGTCATCCTGATGGCGACCCTGACCACGTTCCTCACGCCGTACAACCTCTCACCCATGACCGCGCCCTTCTGCCTGGTCTCCGGTGTGATGGTGGTCGGCGCCCCCTCCTTCGACCGGATCTGGCACGGCGCCCCCGCGGCCGTCTCCAGCACGACCAGCGGCGACACCGGGATCACCTGGAACGATCTCTGGCACGCCTTCTTCAACAACGTCTCGCAGGTCTTCCTGGTCGAGAGCTGGTACGTGGGGCTGATCATGCTCGTCGGCCTCGCCCTGGCCGGACTGCGCGTGGTGCTCTACGCGGCCGTCGGCAGCATCGCCGGAATCGTCGCGGCCTGGCTGCTCGGCGCGCCGACCGACCTGATCGCCAACGGCATCTACGGCTACAACGCGGTGCTCGTCGCCATCGGCCTCGGGGCCGTCTTCATGGCCAACACGGCCTGGACCGCGGCCTACGCGATCTTCGGCGCGATGGTCAGCACCGGCCTCACCGCCACTCTCACCTCCTTCTTCAAACCGTTCGGCGGCCACACCTTCACGTGGCCGTTCATCCTCACCACCTGGACGCTGCTGGCGGCCGTCCCCCTGCTGCCCCGCCTGCGCCGCAGCTGACCGGACCCGAGCCCAGCAGCCCCCCACCGCACCTCCCGAGGAAGGGATCCACGATGAACCTCGCCCCCCGCGAGATCGACAAACTGCTCGTGTACGTCGTGGCCGACCTGGCCCGCAAGCGCCAGGACCGCGGCCTCAAGCTCAACTACAGCGAGTCGGTCGCGCTGATCACCGAGGCGATCCTCGAAGCGGCCCGCGACGGCAAGAGCGTCGCGGACTGCATGGAACTGGGGCGCCACGTCGTGGGCGAGGACGCCACCATGCCCGGCGTACGCGAGATGCTCGGGCTCCTCCAGGTCGAGGCGTCCTTCGTGGACGGTACCAAGCTGGTCTCCGTTCACGACCCCATCGGCGGCTGACCGTGGCCGTCATCACCGTCTGCGGTCACGAAGCCGCGTACGGCCGGGCGTTGGAAGGGCGTCTCGGCCCGGACACGGACATCGTCCCCAACGGGCGGGCGCTCTTCCGGGCCGCCGCCGCCCGTCTGCGGAGGGGCGAGCGCGTCGTCGTCGTCCCGATGACCCTCGGCCGGGAGCCCGGGCTCGTCGCGGACACCGCCCGTACGCTGCGCGCCGTTCCCGGTGCCGGCGGGGGAGCCGTGCTGCTCGCCGAGCCGTTCGGCACCGCCCAGCACCTCGTCGCCTGGCTGCGCGCCGCCGCCGGCCGGGTGCCCGCCGACGCGGCGCTCCTCGTCACCGCCCCCGCCGGCGACCCGTTCGAGGACGCCGAACTCCACCGCGTCGCCGCGCTCGTACGCCGCTACGGGCGCCACGACCTGGTCGAGGTGGCCTTCGAAGGCGGCGACCCCGACCCGGCCGGAGGCGTCCGGCGCTGCGCACGGCTCGGCGCGGAGCGCGTGGCGCTGCTGCCCGCCTCGTTCGCGGCCGTGGAACCGGGTGGCGCGGCACCTGTGCCGGTGGCGGACGCGGGCCCCCTCGTGCCGGACCCGGCGCTGCGCCGGGTGCTGGACGAGCGGGTGGCCGAGGCGACCCGGCGCTGGGACGAGCACGGCGACGAGGGCATCACGACCGGCCTCGCGGCGGCCGACCACCACGGACACGCGCACACCCACCCACCGGGCGAGGGCCACGGCCATGCGCACGGACACCCGCACGAGCACGGCCCCGGGACCGGGCACCGGCATCACCACCACCCGTCCGCCGCCGCGGCGGACCTCGGCATCAGGAGCATCGCATGACGTTCCGTCAGCAGTACCTGTACGGGGACGACCCCATCGAACTCAACGCGGGCCGGCGCACGGTCAAGGTCACCGTGAGCAACACGGGCGACCGGGCGGTGCAGGTCGGCTCGCACTACCACTTCTTCGAGGTGAACTCGGCGCTCTCCTTCGACCGCGAAGCGACCCTCGGCACGCACCTCAACATCGCCGCCGGCACCTCCGTACGCTTCGAGCCCGGCGGTACGCGCGAGGTCGAGCTCTGCGCGTACGCCGGGACCGGCCGGCTCACCGGCTTCAGCGGGTTGCTCAACGGCAGCCTCGCCTCCCACCCCGCTCGCGTCGAAGCCGTCCGCAAGGCCATCGAACGCGGTTTCCAGGGTGCGCGGAACGCGCCCTCCGGGACCGGCTCCAAGACGGGGTCCAAGGGCTCCGGCAAGGACGGGTCCAAGGGTTCCAAGGCCGCCAAGGACAAGAAGAAGGGTTCGCGCTGATGCCCATCCTGCCCCGCAAGCAGTACACCGACATGTTCGGTCCGACGGTCGGTGACCGCTTTTACCTCGCCGACACCAACCTCGTCGTCGAGGTGGAGAAGGACTACAGCGAGGGCCTGTACGGCGACGAGGTCGTCTACGGCGGAGGCAAGACCATGCGCGACGGCATGGCCTCCGACCCGCAGGCAACCGCCGCCCAGGGCGCGCTCGACACCGTCATCACCAACGTGGTCGTCATCGACCCGATGGTCGGCGTCGTCAAGTGCGACATCGGCATCAAGGACGGCTTCATCGTCGGCATCGGGAAGTCCGGCAACCCGCAGACCCAGAACAACGTCGACCCGGACCTGGTCATCGGCCCCGGCACGGAAGCCATCGCGGGCGAGCACCTGATCGCCACCGCGGGCGCCATCGACAGCCATGTGCACCTGATCGCCCCGCAGCAGGCAGAACAGGCGCTGACCAACGGCATCACCACCCTCATCGGCGGCGGCACCGGGCCCACGGACGGCTCCAACGGCACCACCTGCACCCCGGGCCCGTACAACATCGGCCTGCTCCTCCAGGCGGCCGAGACGCTGCCGGTCAACCTCGGCATCATGGGCAAGGGCAACGGCAGTCTGCCGGGCGCCCTGGAGGAGCAGATCGCCGCCGGTGCCTGCGCCCTCAAGGTGCACGAGGACTGGGGATCCACCCCGGCCGTGATCGACAACGCGCTGAACGTCGCGGACGAGCACGACGTCCAGGTCGCCATCCACACCGACAGCCTGAACGAGGGCGGGTTCTTCGAGGACACCCGCTCCGCCATCGACGGGCGTGCCATCCACACCTTCCACAGCGAAGGCGCGGGCGGCGGCCACGCCCCCGACATCCTGCGCGTCACCGGCGAACCCAACGTCCTGCCCTCGTCCACCAACCCGACGCTGCCGTACACCAAGAACTCGGTGGACGAACTCCTCGACATGGTGATGGTCTGCCACCACCTGAGCCGCGACATCCCCGAGGACGTCTCCTTCGCGGACAGCCGGGTCCGGGCCGAGACGATCGCCGCCGAGTCGGTGCTGCACGACCTCGGTGTGATCAGCATGTTCTCCTCCGACTCCCAGGCGATGGGCCGCATCGGCGAGTCCGTCACCCGGGCCTTCCAGACCGCGCACCACTGCAAGGACAAGCTCGGTGTGCTGGAGGGCGACTCGGAGCGCAACGACAACCAGCGGGTGCTGCGCTACCTCGCGAAGCTCACCATCAACCCGGCCATCGCCACGGGCATCTCCGACTACGTGGGCTCGATCGAGAAGGGCAAGCTCGCCGACATCGTGCTCTGGCCCATCCACTCCTTCGCCGCCAAGCCGAAGATGGTCATCAAGGGCGGCCTGGTCTCCTGGGCCCAGATGGGCGACCCCAACGCCTCGCTGCCCACCCCGCAGCCGGTGACCTACCGGCCGATGTTCGGGCAGTACGGCAAGGCGCTCCAGGCCACGCACGCCACGTTCATGTCGCAGGCGGGCATCGCCGCCGGTGTGCCGGAGCGGCTCGGCCTGGACCGCAAGGTCCTGCCCGTGTGCCGCACCCGCACCATCGGCAAGCACAACATGGTCCGCAACGACGTCCTGCCGGACGTCCAGGTCGACCCGGAGACGTTCAAGGTCACGCTCAACGGCAAGGTCGCCACCATCGACCCGGCCGAGACGCTGCCCCTGAACCACCTCTACTTCCTGGTCTAGGGCCGATGTACCGCAAGGAGGGCGACATCGCGGGCGACCCCGGCCCGGCGGGGACCACGGCGGCCACCGGCCTCGGGCCGCTGCTGGTCAGCCTCCAGCTGACCGACTCGGCGTTCCCGAGCGGCTTCTACACCCTCTCGCACAGCCTGGAGGGCTTCGCCCAGGCGGGCGCCGTGGGCGCGGAGAGCCTGCCGTCGCTGCTGGCGGACCTGCTGCTGCACGGCGTCGGGCCCGCCGACGCCACCGCGCTCGCCCTCGCCCACCGGGCGACCGCGGCGGGCGACCCGGAGACCGTGGTCCGCATCGACGAGCACCTGTTCGCCACGAAACTCGGCCGGGAAATGCGGCAGGCCGCCACCCGGACCGGGCGCCAGCTCCTGGACCTGGGCCACGAGGTCTTCGCCCGCCCGGAGATCGGCGACTACTACGACCGGGTCGTGCGCCGCGAGGCCCCCGGCACCCAGGCGGTGGCGGCCGGGGTCGTCTACGCGGCGACCGGAGTCCCGGTCCGCCAGGCGGTCGCCGCCGACCTGTTCGCGTTCTGCGTGAGCTTCGCGGGCGCCGCCCTGCGGCTGAGGCTGACCGATCACCGTACGGCGCAGATCCTGCTCAGAGGCGCCGCGCCCGTCATCGAGGCCACCGTCGACGCGGCGCTGCGCAGGGAGCTGGACGACGTCGGCGCCACCGTCTTCGCCTCGGACGTCATGTCGGGCCGTCATGAGCGTGCCGAAGCCCGCCTCTTCGCCAGCTGAGCACCCACCACGACACTCCTAGGAGCACCATGGACGACAACGTACTCAGGGTCGGCATCGGCGGACCCGTCGGCTCCGGCAAGACCGCACTCATCGAGGCGCTGGTCCCGGTCCTGATCGCACGCGGTCACCGCCCCGCCGTCATCACCAACGACATCTACACCCAGGAGGACGCCCAGCACGTGCGCCGCACGCTGGCCGGAGTCCTGGAACCCGAGCGCGTCGTCGGCGTCGAGACGGGCGCATGTCCGCACACCGCCGTCCGCGACGACCCGACGATGAACCTCGCGGCGGGCGCCGAGATGCTGGAGCGCTTCCCGGACACCGACACGCTCCTGTACGAGTCCGGCGGCGACAACCTCACCCTGACGTTCAGCCCGGCCCTGGTCGACCTCTTCCTCTTCGTGCTCGACACGGCGGAGGGCGAGAAGATGCCCCGCAAGCGCGGACCCGGCATCACCGACTCCGACCTCCTGGTCATCAACAAGATCGACATCGCGCAGTACGTGCGTACGGACATCAACGTCATGGAGTCCGACGCCCACCGGGTGCGGGGCGACCGCCCCGTCGTCCTCACCGACTGCCTGACCGGCGTGGGCGTGGACGAGATCGCCGGCTACCTCGAATCGCGCCGCAAGGTGCTGATCTGACATGCCGCTCGCCCCGCGACGGCCGAAGGCCCGGCTCACCGAGGAGTACTACACGCCCGTCCGCGTCCCCCCGGACGTGGCGGCCCTGGCGTCCGTCCCGGACACCCTGGCGCCCGGTTCCCCGGCCAAGGTCGGCATCCTCGACCTCTCCTTCGCCGTGCGGGGCGGGCGCACCGAACTCGTCGGGCGCTACCAGAAGACCCCGCTCCAGATCATGCGCCCGCTGTGGATCGACCCCGCGCAGCCCGGGATGGCGTACGTCTACCTCATGGCGACCGGCGGCGGCATCGCCCAGGCCGACCGCTACCGGATGGACTTCCACTGCGGACCCGGCACGCAGGTCCATCTGACGACCCAGGCCGCGACCAAGGTCTTCCGGATGGAGCACGACTACGCGAGCCAGCGCGTGCACCTCACCGCCGAGGCCGGCAGCTACGTCGAATACCTCCCCGACCCGCTCATCCCGTTCCGGGACGCCCGGTTCTACCAGCGCACCGAGGTCACCGTCGCGCCCGGCGCCACCGTTCTCGTCGGCGACACCCTCACCGCCGGCCGGCTCGCCCGGGGCGAGCGCCACGCGTACCGGACGCTCGCCACCGACCTCCGCGTCAGCAGGCCCGACGGCACCCTCCTCGCCATCGACACCCTGCGCCTGGCGCCGGGGCAGCAGGGGAACGGGCAGCCGGGGCCCGGAGTCCTCGGCCCCGGGGTGTTCGCCGGCCACGACCACGTCGCCTCGCTCTTCGTGGTGACCGACCGCGTTCCCGCCGCCGGGCTCGCCGACACCCTGCACGAGGCCCTTGCCGGGCTC
Source organism: Streptomyces sp. NPDC041814 (assembly GCF_055590565.1). NCBI lineage: Bacteria > Bacillati > Actinomycetota > Actinomycetes > Kitasatosporales > Streptomycetaceae > Streptomyces > Streptomyces sp. NPDC041814. The sequence goes on from NZ_JBVJAM010000015.1 coordinate 175,736, forward strand.
GGCGTCCTGTACGGGGTGAGCGTGCTTCCCCGGGACTGCGGGGCGTGGGTGCGGCTCCTGGACGACAGCCCGGTCCGGGTCGCCGAGGCGCAGCGCGCCGCCTGGCACGCCGTACGCCAACTGCTGACCGGCCACCACGCGCCCGACCTGCGCAAGCCGTAGCCCTTCCCACCCCCCCTACACGAGGTACCGCCGATGATTACCGCTCCCGCGCCCATGCCGGCCGCGTACGACTCCGGGGACACCGCCTGGCTGCTCGCCGCCACCGCCATGGTCCTGCTGATGACGCCCGGCCTCGCGTTCTTCTACGGCGGCATGGTGCGCACCCGGCACGTGCTCATGATGATCAAGATGAGCTTCGCCGCGCTGGCCTTCGGCACCCTCGTCTGGTGGGTCATCGGCTACACCCTGGCGTTCGGGCCGGACGTCGGCGGTGCCGGGCTCATCGGCAACCTCGACCACGTGTTCATGAAGGGCATCCAGCTCAACACGCTGACCGGCGCCATCCCCACGTACATCTACAGCACCTTCCAGATGGGCTTCGCCGTCATCACCGTGGCGCTGATCAGCGGCTCCATCGCCGACCGCGCCACGATGCGGGGCTGGCTCGTCTTCGTCGTGCTGTGGCTGCTGATCGTCTACATCCCCATCGCGCACTGGGTGTTCGACAAGGACGGCTGGATCGTGAAGCACCTCGGCGCCCTCGACTTCGCGGGCGGGCTGCCGGTGGAGCTCAACTCCGGGGTCGCCGGGCTCGCCGTCGCCCTCGTGCTGCGCGCCCCCCGCGACTTCGCGCGCCGCGAGGAGCGCCCGAACAACATTCCGCTCGTGGTCGTCGGCGTCGGGCTGCTGTGGTTCGGCTGGTTCGGCTTCAACTCCGGCTCCGCGCTCACCGACCAGGGCACGGCCGCGGCCGCCTTCATCAACACCCAGCTCGGCGCGGCGGGCGCCATGGTGACCTGGCCCCTGGTCGAGAAGTGGCGCACGGGCAGGGTGACCACCATGGGCGTCGTCTCCTCCGCCGTAGCGGGCATGGTCGCCATCACCCCGGCGTGCGGTGAGATCAACACCCTGGGCGCGGTGATCACGGGCCTGGTCGTCGGCGCGGTGAGCGCGTACGCGATCACCCTCAAGTTCCGCTTCAACGTGGACGACACGCTCGACGTGGTCGGGGTGCACGGGGTCGGCGGGTTCATCGGCCTGGTCATGGTCGGCCTCTTCGCCACGGCCCGGATCAGCGGCAAGGAGGGGCTGTTCTACGGGGGCGGCTGGGGCCTGCTCGGCAAACAGCTCGTCGCGATCGTGTCCGTGATCGCGTTCTCGTTCATCCTCACCTGGCTCATCGCCAAGGCCGTCGACCTGACCGTCGGCTTCCGGGCGAAGGAGGAGTACGCGAACGTGCCCGGCGAGGAGGCCGAGCGCGCCTACGACTTCCAGACCGCCGAGCGCCTGGGCGCGCTGGTCTCCGGGCGGCGGGTGGCGAGCGACGACGAACTGGTCCAGCAGATCAGCCGCCTGCTGCGGGCCCGCGAGAGCGAGAAGTAGCCGCTCACGCCCTGGTCGGGCGCAGGAAATCGCGTACGAACGTGCGGTGCCACCAGCGGCCGGTGGCCCGCAGCTCGCGCCAGGTCGTGAACCGGTAGCGGAAGACCCTGGCCCGCACCTGGGCGGGCGGGGCGTCCGGGAACGGATTTTGCCGCAGCAGCCGCAGCGTGTCCGGGTCGTTCTCCAGCAGCCGCTCCACGAACGGCCCGAACCAGGACCTGGCGTACGCGGGGGAGAGCGCCGCGAACCACATCATCCAGTCGAGCCGCAGATGGTACGGGGCGAACTGGCGCGGCATCCGGCGCGGATCGCCCGGCTTGCCCTTGAAGCCGTACTCCTTCCACACCGTGCCCGGGTGCACCACCGCGTCGTCCGTGCCCTCGACCACCACCTCCAGACGGACCCGGCTGATGCTGCCGAACGCGCCGTACGTGTTGACCAGGTGCAGCGGGTCGAAGGACCGGTTCATCACCTGGCGGCGGGAGACCAGATTGCGGGCCGGACGGTAGCTGAGGCCCAGGACCAGCGCGGTGACCGCGATGACCACCACCTCGTACCAGACGGGGGCGCCCCGCTGGGCGGGCGGCTCGGTCACCGGCGACCAGTCGATTACGGGCAGGGCGAGCGTGATGGTCAGCCAGTTGAGCCAGGCGAAGTTCCCCGAGAGCACCAGCCACAGCTGCGTGACGATCATCAGCCCGGCGGCCGCGCTCGCCACCGGCTGCGGGGTGAACAGCAGCACCGGAACGAGCAACTGGACCACATGGTTGGCCGCCACCTCGGCCCGGTGCACGGGCCGGGGGAGCCGGTGGAAGAACCAGCTCAGGGGGCCCGGCATCGGCTGTGTCTCATGGTGGAAGTCCAGACACGTCAGCTTCCGCCAGCAGGCGTCGCCGCGCCATTTGATGAGCCCGGCGCCGAACTCCACCCGGAACAGCAGCCACCGCAGCAGCCAGAGCACCAGCACCGGTGGCGCCGTGCCCGCGTTCCCCAGGAAGACGGCGAGGAAACCCGTCTCAAGGAGCAGCGACTCCCAGCCGAACCCGTACCAGACACCGCCCACCTGAACGATCGACAGGTACAGCAGCCACGGCACCGCCCACAGCGCCATCGCCGCCCCCAGCGGCAGCCGGTTGTCCGCCCCGGCGAGCAGCGCGACGGAGACGGCGCACCCGGTCCACGCGACCACGGCGAAGAAGCGGTCGGAGCAGTGGACGCGGAAGAGCCCCGGTGCGGTGCGCCAGGACGTACGCCGCAGCTCCCCGGCCGCGGGCAGCATGCCGCGCTCCCCGATCAGCGCACGGAACTGAAGCGCCGCGGTGAGGAAGGCGGTCAGGTAGACGACGGCGAGGGCCTTCTGGAAGACCAGCCGGCCGAGCCAGTACCCGTCAGCGGTGAACCACTCCATCGTTACCAGTATCGGCCGTGCGCCCGCCGCCCGCCGGATCTTCCCGGTCCTGTCCGTTTGCGGCGGACCGGGAAGTGCGGCAGACATGAGGGGAGCGACCGGGAGACCGGTGACCAGGCAGGAGAACCGCCCGTGCCCTCACGCATACGACCGCGCCGCACCGTCCCCGCCCTGCTCTGCGCCGGCCTCCTGCTGACCGCGGGCTGCGCCCGGGCCACCTCCGGCGGCGGCGCCCCGGCCACGCGAACGGGCGCCGCCGCCGGACCCGTCCTCCAGCCCGCGGCCGATCCCGGGACCGCCCCCTTCACCGCCTCGACGGCGGGCGGCCCGGCGCTGCCGGACGCCGCACGGACCCGGGCGCCCCGCTCCCCGTCGGCGCCCGGGCAGCCGCTCAAGCGTGCCGGGTCCACGCCCGGCCTGTACGCCGGATCCCGCGCCGTGCCCTCCTGCGACGTCGAGGCGCAGATCCGGATGCTTGCCGTGGACCCGGCGCGGGAAGAGGCGTTCGCGCGCACCGTGTCCGTCGCACGCGGCCGGGTCGCCGGTTTCCTCCGGGGCCTGACGCCCGTCCTGCTGCGCGCCGACACCCTGGTCACCGGGCACGGCTTCCGGGACGGCTCCGTCACCACGTACCAGTCCGTGTTGCAGGCGGGCACCGCCGTCATGGTCGACGCCCGGGGGCTGCCCCGGGTCCGCTGCGTCTGCGGCAACCCGCTGGAGCGGCCGTCCGGGGCGGGCGGTGCGTCGGCCGGGACGGGCAAGCGGTGGGAGGGGTTCGACCCGGCGCGGACCGTCGTGGTCGAGCCCGCCGCGCGGCCCGTGGAGGAACTGGTGATCGCCGACCTGGCCCACCACCGCTGGATCGCTCGTCCGGCCGGCGACGAGGGCACCGGCGACCGCGTTCCGGAGGAGCCGCCGCCCTACGCGCCCGACACCGACATCACCGGCCCGCTCCCCGGTGTCCCGCCACCCGGCACGGAGCGGCCGGAGCCCCCTACGGGGTCCGCCCGGCCCGAGGAGCCGTCGGAGCCCACACCGTCCCGGTCTCCGGAGGACTGCCCGACGCCCGACGTACCCGCGCCGGAGACGCCCACACCGCCCGGTGAGCCGGTGGCGGCCCGCGGCGTGCCCGCCCGGGTGCCGGGGGACTCCCGCTGCCCGGCGCCGACCGGGGAGCCCACGGACGGGCCCTCCGGGGTGCCGCCGGTGCCGGACCGGCCGCCCGGGTCCGACGAGCCGCCGACGTCCATCCGGCTGCCCCGGGGCGCCGACGACGGCCCGGCCGGGCGGTGGTGAAGGGCGGTGGGCTTCACTCCTCGGTGGGCAGCCAGTTGCCGTGGAGGCCCAGGGGGACGCGGACCGGGATGCGGACCCGGGCCACCGGGCCGGATGCCGGGTCCTCGGACGGGATGACGAGCAGCCAGCTGGTCCCGTCGGTGCGGTCGGTGGCGTACGTCATCCAGTAGCCGGCCTCGCCCGGTCCGGTGCCGGGGACGGGCGCGAAGACCGGCTCGCCCACCGACAGGTCCCCGGCCCGCCACGCCACGTGCGGGCCTGAGGGGTCGTTGCCGTCGTACCAGCGCAGTGTGTCGTACTCGCCGGGCAGCAGGTCCGGGCCGCCGGAGTCCGAGGCGACGGCCAGCTGGTGGTGGCGCCTGCCGATCAGCCGGTCGTCGGTGCGGGGGAGCTCCATCCGGACGTCGTCCAGCACGGTCCGGCGCATCGTGCCCGCGACGGGGTCGATGACCGCGCGGACCAGGCCCGCCCGGTTGGGCTCCGCCCCCTCGGCGGGCGCGCCGAGCGACAGGCGGGTCCACTGCACGTAGTCCAGCACCACATCGCCGCCGCCGGGCTCGGTGTCGAACGCGTTGACCGTGTGCCACAGCCAGAAGGCGTCGTCGGACGCCCAGCGCACCGGGCTCCCGTCGCGGGGGATCAGGGCGAGGCGGGTGCCGCGTTCGGGGCGCCAGTCGAGCATGGAACCGCCGTTCATGGCCGCCGCGATGTCGAAGAACACCGGTGCCAGCACGATCACCAGGAAGCGCGGGGTGATCGCCATGTCGTGGATCATCATCGGCTCGTCGACCCCGTCCACCGGCGTGGGGCCCCGGAGCACGTCGCCCCCGGGGCCGATCACGGACCAGGTGAGGAAGGGAGGCTCCAGGCCGTAGCAGAAGACCAGCATGTCGCCCGTGACCGGGTCGGTCTTCGGGTGCGCGGTGATGCCTGCCGGCAGCGCCCCGCCGAACGTCTCCTTGCCGACGGTCGCCAGACCGGGCGTCATGAGGAACGGGCAGTCGGACTCGGCGAGCGCCAGCAGCCGCCCCGCGTGACGCACCACGTTGATGTCGGGCATGTCGCGGAAGGTGCCGGCCAGCTCGGGACCGACGTCCGGCTCCTGCGGCAGGATCATCGACTCGATGCCGCCCCACAGCGCCCGCCCGGCCCGTTCCTCGGCGACCACGGCGGGTGTCCGGACGAACCGGTTACGGTAGCGGGCCCGGCCCCCGGAGAGCCAAACACCGTGCAGCATGCCGTCGCCGTCGATCGGGTAGAGGTACGAACCGATCGGCGTGAAGCGGGGGTTGGGGCCGTTGCGCAGGAACACGCCGTCCAGCTCGCCGGGCAGTTCGCCCGTCACGTCCAGGTCCGCCTCGTCGACCTCTTCGGTCACGGGGGCGAAGCGCCCCGAGAGGTGGACGACCCGGCTCGGGTCGAAGGGGTGTGCGGCATGTGCGGCCATGGCGGCCTCCCTTGCCGGGACGTGAGGGCGCACCCGGATGCGGGCCGGGCTGACTTCTCATTCAATCCCCGGCCCAGGGCCGCCGCAACGCCAGTGGTGGGGTGCGAAGGGCAGTCCCCGGGCCCACCATGGAAGACGCGGCAGATCGCCGCGCCGGGCCACACCGCCGGAGGTGTCCGGTGTCCGAAACCCGCTCCGGGCGGCGGACGGGGAACCTGTTCTTCGCGTTCGCCCCCTGGATCATCTTCGTCGTCGTCGCCTCTCCCAGCACCTGGGAGTACGCCGCACTGGCCGGTCTGGTGGCCGCCGTGGTGCTCAACCTGCCGGACATGCGCCGGGGTTCCTTCAAGATCCTGGAGGTCACCGGCATTGTCTTCTTCGCGTTGCTGAGCGTTCTGGCCCTCTTCCTGGACCGTCAGGACCTGGACTGGGTCGAGAGGTACGCCCAGGTGCTGTCCAGCGCCGTGATCGCCGTTGTGGCGCTCGGCTCGCTGGCGTTCGTCCCGTTCACCGAGCAGTACGCACGTGAGTCGACCCCGCGGGAGGTGTGGGGTACGCCGGTGTTCCGCCACGTCAATCGGGTGCTGACGCTGCTGTGGGGTGCGGTCTTCGCGGCCACCGCCCTGCTGGGCCTTCTCGCGCTGCACACCTCGTCGGGGCGAGACTGGTTCAACTGGATCATCCCGGTGGTGCTGCTGGTGCTCGCGGTCCGGTTCACCGAGAACTATCCGGACCGGGTGCGCGAGCGGTCCCGCAGCGCCCACGCCTCCCCATGAAGCACGGCCTCACGGCGAGGGCCCCGCACACCCTTCCGGGGTGTGCGGGGCCCTCGCCGTGGTGTCAGTGGCCGGCCTCCGAGGCGTCCAGCATCGCCTCGCGCTCCACGACCTTCACGCGCTCGCGATCCTGCTCGGCCCCGAGGGCGCGCTCGTGCGCGTCGAGGCGGTACCAGCCCTCACGGGTGGTGTAGCGGATGCCGCGCTCCTCCAGGAAGGCGGTGACGGCCTCCGGCTCGGGCCGCTCCGGGGCGGGCAGGCGCCCGGCGGCGTGGTCCTCCAGCAGGCAGGCGACCGTCTCGTTGGCGTCGCCCTTGGTGTGGCCGATCAGGCCGACCGGGCCCCGCTTGATCCAGCCGGTGACGTACACCGACTCCATCGGCTCGCCGCCTTCGAGGACCCGGCCCGCGGCGTGCGGGACCGTGCCGGAAGCGACGTCGAACGGCAGCTTCGGCAGCTCGCGGGAGTAGTAGCCGACCGCCCGGTAGACGCTCTGGACGTCCCAGTCGTGGAAGGTGCCGGTGCCGCGCACGTTGCCGGTGCCGTCCAGCTCCGTGCGTTCGGTGCGCAGGCCGGTCACCCGGCCGTCCTCGCCGGTGATCTCGACGGGGGACTCGAAGAAGTGCAGGAAGAGCTTGTGCGGGCGGCCGCCGACATCGCGGATCGCCCAGTTCTCCAGCGTGGAGGCGACCATGTTGGCCTGCTTGTTCCCGCGCCGGGTCTCGATCGAACCCGCGTCGTAGTCGATGTCCTCGGGGTTGACGATGACCTCGATGTTCGGCGAGTGGTCCAGCTCGCGCAGCTCCATGGGGCTGAACTTCGCCTGGGCCGGGCCGCGCCGCCCGAAGACGTGCACCTCCAGCGCCTTGTTCGCCTTCAGGCCCTCGTAGACGTTGGCGGGGATCTCCGTCGGCAGCAGCTCGTCGGCGGTCTTCGCGAGGATGCGGGCCACGTCCAGGGCCACGTTCCCGACGCCCAGCACGGCGACCTTCTCGGCCTCCAGCGGCCAGGTGCGCGGGACGTCCGGGTGGCCGTCGTACCAGGAGACGAAGTCGGCGGCCCCGTAGGAGCCGTCCAGGTCGTGGCCGGGGATGTCGAGCGCGCGGTCCGCGTCGGCGCCGGTCGAGAAGATCACCGCGTCGTAGAACGTGCGCAGCTCGTCGAGGTCCAGGTCGTTCGGGTAGTCGACGTTGCCGAACAGGCGCAGCTGCGGCTTGTCCAGCACCTGGTGCAGCGCCTGCACGATGCCCTTGATGCGCGGGTGGTCGGGCGCCACGCCGTAGCGGATCAGACCGAAGGGGGCGGGCATCCGCTCGAAGAGGTCGATGGAGACGCCCGGGTCGGCGGCCGCGTCGGATTTGAGCAGCGCGTCCGCCGCGTAAATGCCGGCGGGACCGGCTCCGACGATGGCGACGCGGACGGGGCGTGTCATGGCGAGCTGTTCCTTCGAACGGGCGAGCAGAAGCGGGGCCGGTTGGTAAGGCAAGGCTTAGTCGACCCCTCGCACACGTTAGCCGCTGCCCGGACCCGCTTTCGGGGCGGGGCGGCGTTACTGGGCGGTATCCGGGCCTCCCTTCCGCACCGCTGGGCCGGGAATCCTTGCGGGGCGGGCCTCCGGCGTGTTCTGCGGATGTGTCCTATCGCACGTTCACCAAATGGACGGTTCAGTCGAAGAATCGGACAAATGGTGGCAGAGTGACGCACATGGATGATCGGGTAGCGGGTGCCCTGTCACTCCCGGACGACTGGCCCGCCCACCCGGATCTCAGCCTCGCCCTGAACCGAATGGGCAGCTTCGACTGGGATCTCGACAGCGGCCTCATGCACTTGGACCGGCCCGCCCTCGACGTGTTCGATCTGAGGGCCGACGAATACGACAACCGGCCCGAGACGCTCGGGCTGCGCGTGCCGCCCGACGAGGGCGTCCGGCTGGACGCCCTCGTCTCGGAGACGCTGAAGAGCGGCCGCAGCACCTACGGGGCGTACTTCCGCCTCCTGTCGCGCGACGGCACCCTGCGCTGGGCGCACACCCAGGGCTTCGTGCGCCGCGACGACGGCGGCCGTCCTCGCCGGATCATCGGCATCGTCAGGGACGCCGGCCGGGAGCTCGCCGAGTCCGCAGCCCGCCGCGAGCTGGACGAGGAGCTGCGCCGCCGCACCAGCCTGGTCGACTCCACGACGGCCGCCCTGGCCCACGCCCGTACCGTCAAGGACGTGATCGAGGTCCTGAAGAACTCCGAGGGGCTGGCCCTGCTGGGCGCCACCAGCCTGGTCATGGGGCTCATCGAGGCCGGGCGCATCCACCTGGTGGCCGACGGGCCCGAGGGATCGTTCGTGCCCGGCACCCGTTATACCCGGACGGACGAGCAGTACCCGATGAGTGAAGTCGTCCGCACGCTCGGCCCCCGGTTCATCGAGTCGGCCGAGGACTTCGCCGCCTCCTACCCCGTCCTGTGGCCGCACATCAGCCACCTCGGCATCACCTCCGCCGCCTATCTCCCGCTGATCGCCCAGGCCCGCCCGATCGGCGCGCTCGGCCTCCTCTACAGCGGCAAGGACGGCTTCACCGCCGACGAGCGGAACCTGCTGCTGGCCCTCGGCAGCTCCATCGCCCAGAGCCTCCAGCGCGCCATGCTCTACGAGCAGGAGCACGACCTCGCCGAGGGGCTCCAGCAGGCCATGCTGCCGCGCCGGATCCCCGACGTGCCCGGCGCCCGGATCGCCGTGCGCTACCGCTCGGCCCGGCTCGGCCGGGACATCGGCGGCGACTGGTACGACGTCATCCCGCTCCCCGGCGGCCGGGTCGGAGCCGTCATCGGGGACGTCCAGGGCCACGACACCCATGCGGCCGCCGTGATGGGCCAGCTCCGCATCGTGCTGCGCGCGTACGCCGCCGAGGGGCACAGCCCCGCCACGGTCATGGCGCGGGCCTCCGTCTTCCTGCACGAGCTCGACACCGACCGCTTCGCGACCTGCACCTACGCCGAGGCCGACCTGACGACCGGCGTGGTCCAGCTGGTCCGCGCCGGACACGTCGACCCGCTCGTCCGCGACGCCGACGGCGGCTGCCGCAGGGTGCCGTCCGAAGGCGGGCTGCCACTCGGGCTCTCCGCCGAGTTCGGCCGGCTCGAATACCCGGTCAGCACGGTCGAGCTGGACCCCGGCCAGACCATGGTGCTGTTCACCGACGGGCTGGTGGAACTCCCGGGCGCCGACCTGGACGAGGGAACCCAGCGGCTCACCGCCCTCGTCACCAACGGCCCGCAGGACCTCGACCAGCTCGCCGACCGCCTCTGCGCGTCCGTGGACGAGCGCGGCGGCGAGGACGACGTGGCCCTGCTGCTCCTGCGCCGCAAGGCCGCCCAGGCCCCGCAGCCCGGCGGCCGGCTCCAGCAGCACGTCGCCCAGAACGACCCCGAAGCCCTCAGCTCGGCCCGGCACATGATCCGCGCGGCGGTCCGGGCCTGGGGCGCCAAGGACCGGGCCGACGAGGTCGAGCTGGCAGCCGACGAGCTGGTCACCAACGCCCTGATGCACACGGACGGCGGAGCCATCGTCACGATCCGGGTCCTCACCGGACCCGAGCGGCGGCTCCGGGTCGACGTCGAGGACCGGTCGAGCGCCCTGCCGCGCCGCCGGGAAGCCGGCGAGGCCGGGGTCTCCGGGCGCGGCCTGCTCCTGGTCGACCAGCTCGCGGACTCCTGGGGTGTGGAGTCCCGGGGGACCGGCAAGTGCGTCTGGAGCGAATTCGTCGTTCCGCCACGCGACTGACCCCGCGCCGGCCCCTCGTCCGGACGGGCGAGCAGTGGCGCGCAATAAGAACGTAACTGAACGTAACGTGTCTGTACTTGACCGTGATGGACCGCCGGAGATTGACTGCGACCTGGTCGGTCTCCCGTCTTCGACGACATTGAGGACCCGTTGGGCACTGAGCTTCTGGCACCCCTCGATCTCGCCTTCTGGCACCTCGAGTCCGATGCCCACCCCATGCACCTCGGCGCGCTCGCCGTCTTCACGCCGCCCCCCGGCGCCGCCCCCGGCCCCGAGGCGCTCCTCGGTCTCCTCGGCACCCGCGCCGCCGCGATTCCCCGGCTGCGCATGCGGGTGCGCGACGTGCTGCTCCCCGTCGGCGGCGCGGCCTGGTCCACCGATCCGGAGTTCGACGTACACCGGCACGTCCGGCGCGTCCAGCTGCCCGCCGGGGAGGCCGCGCCCGGCGGCGCGGGCTTCATGGCGGCGGCGACCCGGCTCGCCGGGGAGCTGATGGAGCGGCCGCTCCGCCGGGGCCTGCCGCCCTGGGAGATGTACCTCATCGACGGACCGGACGGCGGCCCGTTCGCCGTGCTCGTCAAGCTCCATCACGCACTCGCCGACGGGATGCGCGCGGTCGCCATCGGGGCCGGGATCTTCGACCAGATCGCCTCCGCGACCGCCCGCCCCCGTCCCTCGGCCCGGCAGCGTCCGGTCCCGCCCCGGTCCTGGATGCCGGGCCCCCGCCAGGTGGCCGGGTTCGCGCTCGGCCGGATCGAGGACCTGGGCCGCGCCTTCGGAGTCGGCGCCTCGCTGGTCCGGGCCGGCCGCCTCGATCCGCGGGGGGCGGCTGTGCTCCGGGCCGGCTCCAGCGGGACCCGGCGGCTGGCCACGGCCGACCTCGACCTCGACTCCGTGCGGCGAGTCCGCCGCGTGACCGGGGGCACCGGTAACGATGTGCTGCTCGCCGTCGTGGCGGGTGCGCTGCGGCGCTGGATGCTGGAGCGCGGCGAGACCCCGCCGCGCGACGACCCGCGCGCCCTGGTCCCGGTCTCCCGCCGCCGGCCCGGCGGCGCGGCCGTGGCCACGGGCAACCGGCTCTCCGCCTACCTCCTGGACCTCCCCGTTTCGGAGCCGGACCCCCGGGAGCGCCTGCGGGCGGTACGCGAGGCGATGGACCGGAACAAGGCCGCGGGCCCGCTGCGGGGGGCCGGGGCGGTCGCCGTGCTGGCCGACCAGCTGCCGTCGCTGGCCCACCGTTTCGGCGCCCCGCTCGCCGGTAACGCGGCCCGGATGCTCTTCGACGTCCTGGTCACCAGCGTGCCCCTGCCGCGCTCGCGCCTCTCGCTGGCCGGCTGCCCGCTGAGCGCCCTCTACCCGATGGCGCCGCTCGCCCGGGGGCAGTCGATGGCCGTCGCGCTGACGACGTACGGCTCGCGCGTCCACATCGGAATCGTGGCCGACGGCAAGGCGCTGCCCGGCCTGGACGGGCTTGCGCGATGCGTCGACGCGGAGCTGGAAGCGCTCCTCGCAGAGGTGACCCAGTAGCGGTGAGCAAGTAGCGGTGATCAAGGCATAGATCGGACAGATCGATGCCTCATCGCTGTAATTGGCGGCTGCAGGAGTGTTGACGCGCCCAAGTGATCCGATGAATATTCGCTGTGTGGCAGCGATCATCGAGGAGGGCGACGGCGGGATGCGGCGCGGCAGGCTGGGCGGCGGCACGGTCGAGATCACCGAACTCTCCTTCGGCGCGGCCGCCATCGGCAACCTCTTCAGCGCGGTGGAACCGGAACGGGCGGCGGCCACCGTCGACGCCGCCTGGGACGCGGGCATCCGCTACTTCGACACCGCGCCGCACTACGGACTCGGCCTCTCCGAACGCCGCCTCGGGGAGGCCCTGCGCCACCGCCCCCGCGCCGCGTACACGCTCTCCACCAAGGTCGGTCGCCTCCTCGACCCGCTCCCCCCGGAGGAGACCGCCGCGTCCGACGGACTCTCCGAGGGCTTCGCGGTACGCGCCACGCACCGCCGCCGCTGGGACTTCAGCGCGGCCGGAGTCCGCCGCAGCATCGAGGACAGCCTCGGCCGCCTGGGCCTCGACCGCATCGACATCGCCTACCTCCACGACCCCGACGAGCACGCCGAATCCGCCTTCCGCGAGGCGTATCCGGAACTGGAAAGGCTGCGTGCCGAAGGGATCGTCGGGGCGATCGGCGCGGGCATGAACCAGACCGCGATGCTCACCCGCTTCGTCCGCGACACCGACGTCGACGTCGTCCTGTGCGCCGGCCGGTTCACCCTCCTCGACCAGTCGGCCCTCACCGACCTGCTGCCGGCCGCCGCCGCGCGCGGCCGGAGCGTCGTCGTCGGCGGGGTCTTCAACTCCGGCCTCCTCGCCGACCCGCGCCCCGGCGCCACCTACGACTACGCCACCGCCCCGGCCGGCCTGCTGGACCGCGCCCTCCGGCTGCGAGGCATCACCGAGGCCCACGGCGTGCCGCTGCGCGCCGCCGCCCTGCACTACCCGCTCACCCACCCCGCCGTCGCCGGAGTGCTCGTCGGCACCCGTTCCCCGGACGAGGTGCGCGACGCCGCCGCACAGCTCGACCGGGAGATCCCCGACGCACTCTGGGACGACCTGCGCGACCAGGGCCTGCTGCCCGGGAACGGACACTGACATGCGCATCGCCCTGCACACCAAGGTCCGCGCCGACCGGATCGCCGAGTACGAGGCCGCCCACCGCGAGGTCCCGCCGGAGCTGACCCGGGCGATCCGGGCGGCCGGCGCCGGCTCCTGGACGATCTGGCGCAGCGGCACCGACCTCTTCCACCTCATCGAGTGCGACGACTACGCGCGCCTCCTCGCCGAGCTGGAGCAGCTGCCCGTCAACGTCGCCTGGCAGGCCCGGATGGACGGTCTCCTCGACGTCGTCCACGACTACTCCGCCGAGGGCGCCGACGCCGGGCTCCCCGTCGTCTGGGAGCTGTGAGGTGGCCGCCGGGCCCCGCGTCGTGGACGCCCACCACCATGTGTGGGACCTCGCGGTCCGCGACCAGGACTGGATCACCGGGGAGGACCTGGCCCCCCTGCGCCGCGACTTCACCCTGGCCGACCTGGAGCCCGAGGCCCGCGCGGCCGGGGTGAGCGCCACCGTCCTCGTCCAGACCGTCACCGTGGCCGAGGAGACGCCCGAGTTCCTCGCGCTCGCCGACCGCCGCGAGCTGGTCGCCGGAGTCGTCGGCTGGACCGACCTCACCGCTCCGGACATCGCCGACACGCTGGCCGCCCTGCGCGAACTCCCCGGGGGCGACCGCCTCGTCGGGCTGCGCCACCAGGTCCAGGGCGAACCCGACCCCGAGTGGCTGCTGCGGCCCGACGTGCTGCGCGGTCTGACCGCCGTGGCCGACGCCGGGCTCGTCCACGACCTGGTGGTCCTCCCGCACCAGCTGCCCGCCGCGACCCGGGCCGCCGCGGCGCTCCCCGGGCTCGTCCACGTGCTCGACCACGCGGGGAAGCCGCCCGTCGCCACCGGGCGCACCCGGCCCTGGGCCGATGACCTGCGCGCCTTCGCCGCCCTCCCCAACACCGTCTGCAAGCTCTCCGGACTCGTCACGGAAGCGGACTGGCGCACCTGGACCACGGACGGCCTGCGCCCGTACGCGGAGACCGTCATCGACGCCTTCGGGCCCGGGCGGCTCATGTTCGGCTCCGACTGGCCGGTGTGCCGCCTCGCCGCCACGTACACCGAGGTCCTGGACACTGCCCGCGCCCTGATCCAGGACCTGAGCGACGACGAGCGGGCCGCCGTGCTCGGCGCCACCGCCGAACGCGTGTACGGCCTCCGATAGGCGTCCCGCGCGCCGCTGCGGCAGGCTGGGACCATGCCCGAACTGCCGGAAGTCGAAGCCCTGCGGCTCTTCCTCGACGACCACCTCGTCGGCAAGGAGATCGACCGCGTCCTGCCCGTCGCCATCAGCGTCCTCAAGACGTACGACCCGCCGCTCACCGCCCTGCACGGCGGCACGGTCACCGACGTCCGGCGGCACGGCAAGTTCCTCGACATCGGCGTCGGCCCGCTCCACCTGGTCCCCCACCTCGCCCGGGCCGGCTGGCTCCGCTGGAACGACGCCTTCCCGGCCGCCCCGCCGCGCCCCGGCAAGGGCCCGCTCGCCCTGCGTACCGTCCTCACCGGCGGCGACGGCTTCGACCTGACCGAGGCCGGCACCACCAAACGCCTCGCCGTCCACCTCGTGCACGACCCGGCCGAGGTCCCCGGCATCGCCCGCCTCGGACCCGACCCGCTCGGCCCGGAATTCGACCGGGACGCGTTCGCCGCACTGCTCGACGGGGAACGCCGCCAGATTAAGGGCGCACTGCGTGACCAGTCGCTCATCGCCGGCATCGGCAACGCGTACAGCGACGAGATCCTGCACGTCGCCAGGATGTCGCCGTTCAAGCTCACCGCGAACCTCACCGATGACGAGATCACCCGCCTTCACGAGGCCATGCGCACCACCCTGGAGGACGCCGTCGCCCGGTCCGGCGGCGTCGAGGCAGGACGCCTCAAGGCCGAGAAGAAGAGCGCGATGCGCGTCCACGGGCGCACCGGCCAGGCGTGCCCGGTCTGCGGGGACACCATTCGCGAGGTCTCCTTCAGCGACTCCTCCCTCCAGTACTGCCCGACCTGCCAGACGGGCGGCAAACCACTCGCGGACCGCCGACTGTCCCGGCTCCTCAAGTAGGGGCGCGCCCCGCGGAAGCACGCCCTACACTCCGGCCTCATGCTCCGCGTACTCGCCGTCGACGACGAAGAACCCGCCCTGGAGGAACTGCTCTACCTCCTGCGCGCCGACCCCCGTATCCGCAGCGCCGAGGGGGCCACCGGGGCCACCGAGGCGCTGCGCCGCATCGGGAGCGCCGTCGAGGCGGGGCCCGACAACCCGTCCGCCATCGACGTGGTCTTCCTCGACATCCACATGGCCGGTCTCACCGGGCTCGACGTCGCCCAGCTCCTCGCCGGGTTCGCCGCGCCGCCGCTCATCGTCTTCGTCACCGCCCACGAGGGCTTCGCCGTGCACGCCTTCGACCTCAAGGCCGTCGACTACGTCCTCAAACCGGTCCGCCGCGAACGCCTCGCCGAGGCCGTACGACGCGTCGCCGAGCAGGTCCAGGACCGTTCCGCCCCCGCCGTCCACGACACCGCGCAGGACCAGATCGCCGTTGAACTGGGCGGCGTCATCCGCTTCGTCCCGATCGGCGACATCACCTACGCCGAGGCCCAGGGCGACTACGCCAGGCTGCACACCCCCAACGGCAGCCACCTCGTCCGCGTCCCCCTCACCACCCTGGAGGAGCGCTGGCGCACCCGCGGCTTCGTCCGCATCCACCGCCGCCATCTCGTGGCCCTCGGCCGGATCGACGAACTGCGCCTGGACGCCGGGAGCATGAGCGTCCGCATCGGCACCGCCGAACTCGCCGTCAGCCGCCGCCACACCCGCGCCCTGCGCGATCTGCTCATGCGGCGGACCGGCCGCTGACCAGCGGCTACCGGCCCGCGAACCCCTTCCCAGCGGGACCGGGTGACGCCTACACTCCGGCCCCATGTCCGCAGAGCCCACACCCCGGCGCGAAGTGGTGACGGGGGAGCCCCGGCGGGTGCGCCCGCTGCCGCGCTACCGCACCCAGTCGGAGATCGACGAGCAGACCGCGCTCGGCGGCGCCTACGTCCGCTCCCTGATGCGGGGGCAGCTGCGGGCCGGACTCACCGCCTTCGCCGTCCTCGCCGCCGTCGTGGGCACCCTGCCCCTCGTCTTCGAGGCCCTGCACAGCTCCGCCGTCGTCTGGGCGGTGCTCGGCTTCGCCGCCTACCCGCCGCTCACCGTGCTCGCCTGGTGGTACGTGCGCCGCGCCGAGCGCAACGAGAGCGACTTCGCCCGGCTCGTGGAAGGCCGCTCCGCCCCGTGAGCCGCACGTACGCGGTGGCGGCCGTCGCCGTCGTCGTCCTGGCCACCGTCCTCGTCGGCGGTTTCGGGCTGCGGATCTCCCGGACCACCTCCGACTTCTACGTGGCCTCGCGCACCGTGCGCCCCCGGCTCAACGCCGCCGCCATCAGCGGCGAATACCTCTCGG
This sequence comes from Streptomyces sp. NPDC041814, assembly GCF_055590565.1. NCBI lineage: Bacteria > Bacillati > Actinomycetota > Actinomycetes > Kitasatosporales > Streptomycetaceae > Streptomyces > Streptomyces sp. NPDC041814. Next base: position 192,091 of record NZ_JBVJAM010000015.1, read on the forward strand.
CCGCCTCCTTCCTCGGCATCGCGGGCCTGGTCCTCGTGCACGGGCCCGACATGCTCTGGTACCCGGTCGGCTACACCGCCGGCTATCTGGTCCTGCTGGTCTTCGTCGCCGCTCCGCTGCGCCGCTCGGGGGCGTACACCCTGCCCGACTTCGCCGAAGGGCGCCTGGAATCCCGGCAGGTGCGCAGACTCGTCAGCGTCCTCGTCGTCGGCGCGGGCTGGCTCTATCTGGTGCCCCAGCTCCAGGGCGCGGGACTGACGCTCAAGATCCTCACCGGAGCGCCCGGCTGGCTCGGAGACGTGCTCGTCGCCTCCGTCGTCGTGCTCGCCGTAGCGGCCGGCGGGATGCGCTCGATCACCTTCGTCCAGGTCTTCCAGTACTGGCTGAAACTGACCGCGCTCCTCGTCCCCGCGATCTTCCTGGTGCTGGCCTGGCAGGGCGACGGACAGCCCCGCATCACCTTCGACGAACACCTCTCCGCGTTCCGCGCCGACCACCCGCTGTACGCGACCTACGGCCTCATCGTCGCCACCTTCCTCGGCACCATGGGCCTGCCGCACGTCGTCGTCCGCTTCTACACCAGCCCCAACGGCCGTGACGCCCGCCGCACCACCGTCGCCGTCCTCGCCCTCATCGGCGTCTTCTACCTCCTGCCGCCCGTCTACGGCGCACTGGGCCGCCTGTACGCCCCCGAGCTGATCCACGGCGGAGACGCGGACGCCGCCGTGCTCCTGCTGCCCGGCCGGGTCATCGGCGGACTCGGCGGCGACCTGCTCGGGGCGCTCGTCGCGGGCGGCGCGTTCGCCGCTTTCCTCTCCACCGCCTCCGGGCTCACCATGGCGGTCGCCGGGGTCATCACCCAGGACGTACTGCCCTCGCGCGGGGTGCGGCACTTCCGGCTGGCCACCGTCCTCGCCATCTCCGTGCCCCTGGCCGGCTCGCTGATGGTCAGCCGGGTCCCCGTCGCCGACTCCGTGGGCATGGCCTTCGCCGTCTCCGCGTCCTCCTTCTGCCCGCTGCTCGTCCTCGGCATCTGGTGGCGGCGGCTCACCCCGCCCGGAGCGGTGGCCGGGCTCCTGCTCGGCGGCGGCTCCGCGCTGCTCTCCGTCGCCATCACGGTCAGCGGCGCGGTGCGCCCGCCCGGCTGGCCGCACGCCCTGCTCGCCTGGCCCGCCGTCTGGTCCGTGCCCGTCGGCTTCCTCGCCATGATCCTGGTCTCGCTCGCCACACCGAGCCGGATACCCCCCGGCACCAACGCCGCCATGACCCGCTTCCACCTGCCCGAAGCGCTCACCACCGGGAGGCACCGGTGACCGGGGCCGGATACGCCGTCATCGTCGTGCTCGCCCTGCTGCTGTTCGGCGGAGGCCTCCTGCTCGGCCGCCGCACCGCCCGGCCCCTGCGCACCAGCGACGTCGGCACGCCCGTCGAGCACGCCACCTTCGAGACCCTGCACACCGCGTCCCTGGCCGCGCCCCCGCTCCGCGCCGGGCTCACCGAGGACAGCGCCCGCCGGTCCGCCCGCCGGCTGCGCTCACTCCTCGGCACCGACGCGCTGTGCCTCACCGACCGCGACGGGATCCTCGTCTGGGACGGCGAGGGCGACCACCACGGCCGGGACGTCATGGAGCAGGTCGCGGGCGTCCTGGAGACCGGCCGCGACACCGCCTTCCGCAGCGACTGCGACGACCTGGACTGCCCGCTGAAGTGGGCCGTCGCCGTGCCACTGACCGTCGACCACCGCGTCCTCGGCACCCTCGTCGCCTACGCCCCGCGCGAATCGGCCGTCCTGGCCCGGGCGGCGGGCGAGGTCGCCCGCTGGGTCTGCGTCCAGCTGGAACTGGCCGAACTCGACCGCTCCCGGACCCAGCTCATCGAGGCCGAGATCAGGGCCCTGCGCGCGCAGATCTCCCCGCACTTCATCTTCAACTCACTGGCCGCCATCGCGTCCTTCGTCCGCACCGACCCGGAGCAGGCCCGCGAACTGCTCCTGGAGTTCGCGGACTTCACCCGGTACTCGTTCCGCAGCCACGGTGACTTCACGACGCTCGCGGACGAGCTGCACTCCATCGACCAGTACCTCGCCCTGGTCCGGGCCCGCTTCGGCGAACGGCTCTCCGTCACCCTCCAGGTCGCCCCCGAGGTCCTTCCCGTCGCCCTGCCCTTCCTCTGCCTCCAGCCCCTCGTGGAGAACGCCGTCAAACACGGCCTGGAAGGCGCCGTCACCTCAAGCCGCATCACCATCAGCGCCCTGGACGCCGGCTCCGAGGCCGAGGTCGTGATCGAGGACGACGGCACCGGCATGGACCCCCAGCGGCTGCGCCACATCCTGCGCGGCGAGGGCGGCCGATCGACCGGCATCGGCCTGCTCAACGTGGACGAACGGCTCCGCCAGGTGTACGGGGACGAGTACGGGCTCGTCATCGAGACGGGCATCGGGGCCGGGATGCGGATCACCGTACGGCTGCCGAAGTACCGCGCGGGGGTGCACGGGTCCTGAGCGGCGGGCCCTGCCCTGAGCCCTAGTACAGATGCACCGCGAGGTGTCCCAGCGGCAGGCCCAGCTGCCAGGCCGGGGTCCACACCTGCGCCTCCTCCTCCGGCTCCCAGGGCGGCGGAGGGCCGATGGCCTCCAGGTCGGCGGCCAGCAGCTCGGTCTCCTCCAGCCACCGCCAGGCCGACCGGGCCAGCGCCAGATCCGCTTCGGTGCCGCCCGCCACCGGGGCGGCCAGCCGGGCGCGTACCCAGTGGCGCCATGGAGTCCCGGACGCGGTGAGCAGCCGCAGCTCGTCCACCCGCGCGGCCGGCAGCGTCCCGGCCACCGCACCGTCCAGCAGGAAGATGGTGAGCGCCAGCGCGTCCCGCCCCGCACGGAATTCCAGCGTCGCCGGCTCCATCAGGTCGCCGGTGCGCAGCAGTTCGTCGGCCAGGTACTCCGCGTACATCCAGGCCATCGGGACCGGCAGCTCGTCCGCGCCGGACCCCTCATGACGTTCCGGAGGCATCCCGTATCGCCCCATTCCCTCGGTCTCGGGGCCGTACGGCCGGCGGGGCCCGGCCGATCGCCCACGCAGCATTGAACCGGGGGAGCGCGTCCCGCGTGGCCGAAAAGGCAGGATCCGCCGCACCGGATGCGTCACATGCACGAGGCGCCGACGACCGTCCGCTCCCGGGAGGGGCGGCGCGTGTAGCCGGGGAGATTGCGGGAGAGCAGCCGGAGCGCGTAGTGCGAACGCGACTTGACCGTGCCCGCCGGTATCCCGAGGACCTCGGCCGTCTCGCCCACGCTCAGCCCGCGGAAGTAGATCTGCACCAGGACCGACCGGTGCTCCGGGCTCAGGGCGCGTACCGCCTCGCGCACATCGAGCGCGGCGACCGCGGACTCCGCCGTGTCGGCCCCCGCGGGTGCGCACTCCAGGCCCGCGTCGCTGACCTCGGCCGGCCGGGCCAGCCGGGAGCGCCGGGCGTCGATCGCCAGCCGTCGGGCCACGGTGAACAGCCAGGGCCGCATCGACTCGTACGGTCCGTCGAAGGCCTCCGGGTGCTGCCAGGCCCGCACCAGCGTCTCCTGGAGCAGGTCCTCGGCCCGCTGCCGGTCACCGAAGGTCAGACCGAGCAGGAAGTGGAACAGGGCGGGGCCGTGGTCACGCTGGAGCTCCGCGAGCGCCCGCTCATCGGTCTTCGTCGTGGTCATGGTGAACGCCCTTCCCGCCAAGGTCCGCCTCGCTGCCGACCTGGCGTATACGAGCGCATTCGGGCCACGAGGAACAGGACAAAAGCCGCCCCGTGCGACGAGCGGTCGCTCAGAGCGGCGAATGGTGCGGTGAACGGTCGGGCGGCGCCCCGGGAAAGGCCCTACGGCACCACGGTGACCGGCCAGCGGCCCGCCTTGACCAGGCGGACGGCCACCGAGCCGATGAAACGGTGCCCCGCCGACTCCGAGGCGCCCACCACCACGGCATCCGCCTTGAGTTCGTCGGCGGCGGTCACCAGACCGTTGTACGGGTCCCCACGGAAGGTGTGGAATTCCCAGCGGACATCCCATATGTCCTTCATCCGGGCCGTCGACCGGCGGATCTCCTCCACCAGGCCCTCGGCCACCTCGGCGGTCGCGTCGCCGACCGGAGCCCCGAGCGCCGCGCCCGCCGCCAGCACCGGCTGGACGTACACCAGCGCCAGCATGGCCCGCTGCCGGCGCGCGAGCCCGGCCGCGTAGGCCGCCGCGCGCATGGACGACTCGGAGCCGTCGAGGCCCGCGACGATCACCTTCGGACCGTCTGTGCCACGTTCGAACTGGTGGGAGTGCTGATCTGTCACGGCAGTGAGGCTATCGGCTCGCCCCGCGGCTTCCGGCCCGGCCTCCCGGTGGCTGCCCGCCGCTCACCGCTGCCGCCACGTCTTTCCCGCCATCCGGGTGCAAAAGACCCGGCGGCCGGTGTCGCTGAGGCGGGCGGAGGGGCGGGCGTGCGAGCAGTGGGGGATGAAGAGTGATCACAGGCCGCTCCTGCGGAGAACGGTCCTGCGGCTGGCCGCCGGGCTGGGAGCAGCCACCGCGGCAGGGGTCGTCGCGGCGGACCCCGTTACCTCCCCGGTCCGTCCGACGACCCCCGTCGAGGGTGCGGCGGGCTCACCGGCCACCGCCTTCCGCGGCCGGGCACTCGCCTATAGGCTGCGGCCCATGACGGGACAGACGCCGCCCCGGTACCGCCCGGCGGCCCCGCCGGTCCGCACCCGGCCGTTCGAGCAGCTGTCCGACATCGGGCACGCCATGGTGCTGTCCTTCGACGACGGCCCCGACCCGCTGTACACCCCGCACATCCTGGACACGCTGCGCGAACACGACGTACGGGCCATGTTCTTCCTGTGCGGGGAGATGGCGAACGACAACCGCGACCTGGTCCGCCGGATCTCCGACGAGGGGCACACCGTGGGCAACCACTCGTGGACGCACCCCCTGGTCACCGAGCTCTCCCGGGCCGGGATCACCGACGAGCTGGGGCGTACCAGCGACGTCATCGAGGAGATCACCGGCGAGGCGCCGCTCTGGTACCGGGCGCCCTACGGTGCCTGGAACCGCGACTCGTTCGAGATCGGCGCCGCGATGGGCATGGAGCCGATGGCCTGGACGGTGGACACGCTCGACTGGACCATGCCCGGCACCGACACCATCGTGCGCCGGGTCAGGGAGGGCGCGGGCGCCGGGGTCGTGGTGCTTTCGCACGACGCGGGCGGCAACCGCTCGCAGAGCGTGGCGGCGCTGCGCCGGTATCTGCCGGAGCTGCTGGACGACGGATACCGGCTCACGGTGCCGCGGCGCCGCTGACGGGGCGGGTCAGCGGGTGTCCACCAGGCGGGCGAAGACAACGACGTTGCCGTCGTAGCCGTTGGCCTTGGTGTAGCCGCCGCCGCAGGTGATGACCCGCAGCTCCGGCCGGCCGGTGTCGCCGTACACCCGGGCGCCGGGGAAGTCGTTCTTGGCGAAGACCTCGACGCCGTACACCTCGAAGACCGCCACCCGGTCGTCGCTGCGGTCGACCTCGATGTGGTCCCCCTTCTTCAGCGAGCCGAGTCCGTAGAACACGGCGGGTCCCGCCTTGTTGTCGACATGGCCGACGATGACGGAGGTGCCGGTCTGGCCGGGGGCGATGCCGTTCTGGTACCAGCCGGCCAGGTTGGGGTCCTCCGGCGGCGGGGTCTCGATCCAGCCGTCCGGGTCCAGGTTCACGTCGATGACCGGTGCGTCGACCTGGATGTCGGGGATCGCCAGCCGGGCGACGGGTGCGTAGGGGAGCGGCTTGACGGCCGGGCCCGCGGCCGGGGCGGCGGGCGCGTTGTTCTGGTGGCCCACGGAGGCTGCGGCGACCGGCTGCGGGGGGCCGGGGGAGAGGTCCGCCCCGTTGCGCATGAGTGCCAGACCGGAGAGCATCGCCAGGGCGAGCGCGCCCCACGGCGAGTGTCGGATCCGTTCCGGTCGCCAGTTGTCCCGGCCCATGGTTCTCCCTTCGTCGCGACGAGCAGAACGCTAGGCGCGGTGCCACCGGGCGGCGATCAGAGAAGGGCGAACGGGTGGCGGCGTGCCACTCGGATGCTTATCGGAGTAGCGCGCGGATAAAACTTCTGACGGCCCGTGACCTGGGCATCCGTCAGCTTCCGGGGCGTCCGCACGGCGTGTCGGATCACCGGTCCGGAGCAGCGCCGAAATGCGGTCGATCAAGGTTCTGGTGAGGGTTCGTCATGGGAGGCGTTCTCGTCGATCCATCCCGGCGCACAGAGCCCCGGGGCGCTTCCCGGTGGAGGTTGGAACGATGCGTGCTACACGCGCTCTGGTGGTCGCGGCGGCCGCCGTCGCCGCCCTCGGGGCCGGCGCCCCGATGGCGGCCGCCGGCGGAGACGTCGGGAACAACCAGAACAACAACCAGAACAACGGCAACAACCAGAACGACTGGAACGACCCGGGCGACTGGAACACCGGCAACAACAACGGCAACGGGAACAACAACGGCAACGGGAACAACAACGGCAACGGGAACGGGCGCAACAACGGCCCGAACAACGTGACCGTCGATCCCGAGCGCGTGCACCAGGGTGCGGCCATGCAGGTCAGCGCCGAGGGCTGCGGCCGGGGCGGCAGCGTCTCGTCCAACGCTTTCCGCACCACCCGGCTCTCGGCCGGGCGGGTCGGCCACGCCCGGGTCCGCATCTTCAACGACGCGACGCCCGGCACGTACAACCTGACGGTCCGGTGCGACGGGACCGACCGGACGGCGGGCCACCGCTTCACCGTGCTCGACAGCCGGGGCGCCCAGGGCGGGCTCGGCGGCTCGATGGCGGCGACCCCGGCGGAGATGGGTGTCGGTGCCGGTCTGGTCGCCTCGGCGGCCCTCGGCGGAGGCGTGTACATCATGCGCCGCCGGAGGACGGGCGATGGGACGGCCTGACCGTCAGGACGCCTCAGCCGGACCGATAACGAAGTCGCCCCGGGTCCTGTGCCAGGACCCGGGGCGACTCTCGTTGCCCATCCGCTCGTACCGGTCAGTGCGAGCGGCTCACCCTGCGGCGGCGTACGAAGAACACGACACCGGCACCGGCGGCCACGGCGAGCGCGGTGCCCGCCACGATCTCACCGGAGTTCACGCTGTCGATGCTGCCGCCCAGACCGCCCTGCACACCGGCCGGTGAGGCAGTGGCGGCCGCCGTGCTGGTCGAGCTCGTGGTGGGCGTGCCCGTGGCCGCGCTGACGGTGAGATTCACCTTGGCCGTGGAACTGGGCGAGGTGTTGCAGATGAACGTCACCTCGTAGGCGGCGCCCGGCTTGGCGTCCCAGTCCACGGTGGCCTGGGCGCTGCCGTTCACCGGGATGGTGACGGTGTCGAACACCCCCGAGGACGCCGTGGCCGTCGTGGAGCAACCCCGGGCCGCCAGGGTGACCTTGCCCCCGGGCGCGACCACCGACGGCGTCACGGTGTACCCGTTCCCGCCGCCCGACGGACCGCCCGCGGTCGCGGCGTAAGCGGTCACGGCCGGGCCGGTCAGGGCGAGTGCGGCGGCGCCGAGCAGAGCGACGGGGGCGACGCGTATTGCGCGCATGGTGAATCCTCCGGGTCCCCGAGGAGCAGCTGCGGAACGGATTTCCACAAAGTGTCAGAAATGCACCTCGAACGTCGCCCACGCTAGAAGTGGTGCATTTCGCCCGCGATCGGGGTCCGGCGAATGGGGCACCGCTGTCCCCCGGGCGGCGCACCGGCCCGGCTATCCGTCCGCCGCCGCAGGGAAGAGGTCGAGGAACGGGGCGGCGGTGGCCGAGAATCCCCGGCCGAACGGTGAGTCGAAGTCCCAGATCAGGAAGAGGAGGAAGGCGATCAGCACACTGAAGAGCCCCGCGAGCAGGAGTTCTCTGAAGGTGCGGCGGATCTGGAGCGTGAAGATCAGCCCCACGGTCACCAGGGCGCCGATGACGAGCCCGAACCACACCACGCCGGGCATGGTCGCGCCCGCGCTCTGCCCGCGCGCGCTGCGGGCGTCGTCGGCCGCGGCCACCTGGTCGACCAGCGGCTGATACGCCTGCCCCTCGTGGTCCGTCTTCGGCCGGTAGTCCGTGACGTCGTCGCGCACCCGGTCCAGCAGTTCGGCCCCGCGGTCGCTGAGCGTCCCGTGCTCGGTCATGGTCCGCCACTCGTCGTGCACCACGTAGCTCACGTACGCGTCGACGTCGGCCCGGATGCGGGTGCGCACCTCCTGCGGATAGACGGCGGAGCGCTCGCTCACCTCGTGCAGGGCCTGGGCCTCCTGGCGCACGTACTCCTGCGCGGCGCCCCGCCCCTCCCAGACGCCCGCGATGGCGAGGCCCAGCACGATCGCGTAGATCACTCCGATCATCATCGTCATGTACTCGATGACGTCGGGGGTTTCGGACGGGTCGTCGTCCTCCGGGAGTCTGCGGTTGCTGAGGACGGCGATGGTCAGGACGACGGCGGTGGCCGCCACCATGGCGAGCGTGAGGACGAGCCATTCCGACATGGGCGTCTCCGGGATTCATCGGGAACGGGGGCGCAGCACGGCGACGGCGAACACCGCGGGGGCCGTGATCATCAGGGTGAGCGTGACCAGGGAGGTGTGGCGCTGGGGCGGCTTCCGCACCGGTCTGCGGTAGGCGGGAAGGGCGACGCGGACGGAAGGCGAGGGCCGTACGGACGGCCGAGGGCTCGGCTTCGGCTTCGGTTCGGGCTTCGGGGCCGGCGGGGGAGGGGGCGGAGGCGGTGGCGGCGGTGCCGGTACGGGTTCGGGTGCCGGTGCCGGTGGTGGCGGAGGAGGAGGCGGCGGTGGCGGCGGTGCCGGCTTCGGCGGGGGCGGGGGTGGCGGGGGTGGCTTCGGTTTCGGCGGGGGCGTCGGTGTGGGCTCCGGGCCGGCGAAACAGCTGCCGTCGCCGCTGACGGCCACGGCCGTGCCGCCGTCGCCGTCCCCGATGGACGCGTACGCGCAACTGTCGGCGGCCGCGGGGGCGGGGGCGGTCAGCAGCCAGGTGAGCGCGAGCGCCGCGGCCAGCCGCCAGAAGAGTGATCCGTACACGACCGGGAGCATGTTCCGGGCCGTGCGGTGGCACGCCGGACCCACCCCGGATTCGCCTGATGGAGGGGACCTGGGGTGCGCGGGGTTTGGCGCCCGTGAAATGGAACGGGCGCCTTCGGGGCCCGGTCTCCGGAAATGGCCGATTGTCGACCCTCTTCGCGGGAATGGCGCCAAAGGCTGTGTCACCGGCCCCGCGCATTCCCGGCCTTGGGACCGCGACGAGGGGACGCGTGCCGCTCTCCCGGGGTCCGGACGGGCCCGCCCCGCCCGGGGCGCGTCCGGAGTGCGAACACCAACGTCCAAGGCCCTTGCGGGACATGGTGCCCGTCCTTCACGGACTCCGACGTCCCTGACGTGCCAAAGTAGTCCGGGAGTGAACTATTCGATCCCTCTCGTTCGGCGAATGTGACGGGCAGCGACGAGGCGGTTGCACATGCCATAGGAGTGTGACCAATAACGGACGGCTAATTTCCGTTTCCGCTCGCTCTCTTGGCGGTCGATCAGTAGCCTCTGGTCCACACTGACCATGGACATGGCCGGATCGCCGTGGCGACTTGTTGGAGACATCGATGGAGCGTCCCGCCTGGGCACCGCAAGGCATTGACATTTCGGTGCCGAGCGTGTCCCGAATGTATGACTTCTATCTGGGCGGCTCGCACAATTTCGAGGTGGACCGGGAAGCGGCCCGGAAGGCCATGGAGTTCATGCCGGGGCTTCCCAAGGTCATGCAGGCGAACCGGGCCTTTATGCGTCGCGCGGTGCGCTACGCGCTGAGCGAGGGTGTCGGCCAGTTCCTCGACATCGGTTCCGGCATACCCACTTTCGGCAATGTCCACGAGGTCGCCCAGGCCATCGACCCCGCTGCCAAGGTCGCCTACGTCGATCACGACCCGGTCGCCGTCGCGCACAGCCAGGCCGTCCTCGAAGGCAACGCGGGCGCCACGATCGCTTCGGCCGACCTGCGCCGCCCCTGGGAGATCCGGGACAGCCCCGAGGTGAGCAAACTCCTCGACTTCGACCGCCCGGTGGCGCTGCTGCTCGTGGCCGTCCTCCACTTCATCGAGGACGCCGACGACCCGCAGGGCGCCGTCGCCACGCTCCGCGACATGCTCGCCCCCGGCAGCCTCCTGATCGTCACCCACGCCGCGTACGAAGGCATTCCGCTGAGCCGTGAGGAGGCCGGCGGCGCGGTCGGCGTGTACCGGAACATCCGCAACCCGCTGATCATGCGCACGCGTGACGAGGTCGCACGTTTCTTCGACGGCTACGAGCTGGTCGAGCCCGGCCTCGTGGCGATGCCGGAATGGCGCCCCGAGAACGCCGCCGCCCCCGAGAACGAGGACCCATACGCCTTCTCGGGCATCGCGGGAGTGGGACGCAAGGCGTGAGCATTCCCGCCCAGCCGTCCGGATCCCCGGAGGCGGCGCCCGACGGCCCCGAGGACCGGCTCCGGAGGTTCGCCACCATCTGGAGCCGGGCCATCTTCCCGTCGACGGCCACCTCCCTGACCCGGCCCGAGTTCGAGCAGCACCTGCTGCCGCTGGCCCGTACGCTCAGCGAAATCCTGCACGCCCGCCCGTTCGACGCGGCCGCGGCCACGGAGGTGGGCGGCGCGCTCGTCGCCGCCCACTGCACCGACCCGGACGCGCTCAGCTCCACGCTCGGCGTCGTCGACTCCTATCTGGTGCTCTACTGCGGCAGCAACGGGCCGGTGGCCCTCGCCACCGAGGACAGCCGGTCCCGCTGCGCCCGCATCCAGCACGCGGTGGCCGCCGGCTTCACCCAGGCCCTGCGCGAACGGACGCTGGCCGAGCAGGAGGCCATCGCCCGCTCCGCGCTCGCCGCCCGCTCCCACGCCGAACAGGCCCTGCACGCCACCGAGGCACGCTTCCGCGCCGTCTTCAAGGACGCGGCCATCGGCATCGGGATCGCCGACCTCGACGGCAATGTGCTGGAGGTCAACGACACCCTCACCCGGATGTTCGGCGGTCTGGAGAACCATGTCCTGAGCCACCGCGTCAACGAGTGGGTCCACCCCGAGGACTCCCCGCAGGTCTGGAAGTACTACAACGAGCTGGTACGCGGCGAACGCGAGCACTACCGGGTCGAGAAGCCGTACTACCGCAACGACGGCACCGTCCTGTGGACCAATCTCACGGTGTCGCTGCTGCGCGACGCCGAGGGGCGGCCCGAATACCAGCTGGCGCTGCTGGAGGACACCACCGAGCGCCGTCTGCTCAACCTCCGTCTCCGCTACGAGGCGACCCACGACGCGCTCACCGGCCTGCCCAACCGGACCCTCTTCTTCGAGCGCCTGGAGAAAGCGCTCTCAGCCGGCGACGGCAGCCGCTTCGGCCTCTGCTACCTGGACCTGGACGGCTTCAAGGCGATCAACGACAGCCTGGGCCACGCCGCGGGCGACCGGCTGCTCGTGGAGGTCGCCGACCGGCTCCAGAGCTGCGCGACCGCCTCGGGCGAGATGGTCGCCAGGCTCGGCGGCGACGAGTTCGTGGCGCTCACGACGAGCTTCGACAGCCCCGCCGAGGTCGACGAGCTCGCCTGCCGCATCCTCGGCGTCCTCGGCACGCCCATCCGGCTGGACGGGCGTGAGCTGACGGTGCGCGGCTCGATCGGAGTCGTGGAGGGCCCCGCCGGAGAACGCAGCGCCGCCGAGGTGCTGCGCAGCGCCGACATCACCATGTACCGGGCCAAGTCCGCGGGCGGCAACCGCTTCGAGCTGGCCGACGCGGAGGCGGACGCCAGGGCCATCACCCGGCACGGTCTGACCACGGCCCTGCCGGCCGCCCTGGAACGCGGTGAGTTCTTCATCGAGTACCAGCCGCTGGTGCACCTCGACGACGGTACGGTGCACGGCGCCGAGGCCCTGGTGCGCTGGTGCCATCCGCAGCACGGGGTCCTGGGGCCCGACCGGTTCATCGCGCTGGCCGAACACACCGGGCTCATCGTGCCGCTCGGCCGCTGGGTCCTGGAGGAATCGGTCCGGCAGGCCAACTTCTGGCAGGAGCGGCACACCGACGGCGGCCCGCTGCGGATCAACGTCAACCTCTCGCCGGCCCAGCTGCACCACCCGCAGCTGGTCGCGGAGACCGTCGAGGTCCTGGAGCGCTCCGGGCTCGAAGCGGGCGCGCTCTGCCTGGAGGTCACCGAGTCGGCGCTCATCGGGGCGGACGAGGACGTCCTGAAGCCGCTGCGCCAGCTCGCCGAGATGGGCGTCGACATCGCGCTGGACGACTTCGGCACCGGCTACTCCAACCTCGCGAACCTGCGCAGGCTTCCGGTGAGCGTGCTGAAGCTGGACCGGTCCTTCACGCAGGGGATGCAGCACCATCCGGCGGACCCGGTCGACCTGAAGATCGTGGAGGGGATCGTGTCGCTCGCGCACAGCCTCGACCTGGCGGTCACCGTGGAGGGCGTGGAGACCGGCGCCCAGGCCGAGCAGCTGCGGCAGCTGGGCTGCGACACGGCCCAGGGCTGGTACTACGCCCGCCCCGGAGCCCCGGACCGCATCCACTCGCTGCTGCTGGCCGACGCGGTGTGAGCCGGGCGGGCGCGGCGGTCCTTCACGGGCTCGCCGCGCCCGCCCGCCCTGCCAGCAGGACCCGCTGGAGCTCGCGGGCCGCGCGCGGCGGGGCCACGTCGCTGCGGTGTGCCAGCGCGATGGTGCGGCGCAGCCCGGGCCGGGCCAGCGGAGTCGCACGCAGGTCGGCCCCGGAGCGGGCGGCGACCATGGTCGGGACGACGGCGATGCCCAGGCCCGCGCGGACGAAGCCGAGCACCGCGTCCATCTCGCCGCCCTCCACCGTGAACGACGGCTCGAAGCCCTCCGCCCGGCAGGCGGCCACCGTCAGCTCCCGCAGGTCGTAGCCGTGCCGGAACATCACCAGCGGTTCGCCCTCCAGATCCGCGATCCGGACCCGCCCGCCCCGGCCCGGCCGGGGACGCTGCGCCGACGAGACGACCACCAGGTCCTCCTGAAGCAGCTCGACCGTGGTCAGTGCCGGTGAGGCGGCCGGCAGCGGCAGCACCACCAGGGCCAGATCGAGCGCCCCGCGCGCCAGCTCCCGTACGAGATCGTGCGAACCGCCCTCCTCCAACAGCAGCTGGATGCCCGGGTGGAGGTCGTGGAAGGCGCGCAGAACCTCCGGCAGCAGGCCCGTGCACACACTGGGCGTCGCCCCCAGCCGCACCCGGCCCCGGCGCAGCTGCGCCAGCTCCTGCACCTCGTGGCGGGCCGTGTCGGCGTCGGCCAGGATGCGCCGGGCCAGCGGAAGCAGCGCCTCGCCCGCGTCCGTCAGCGTGATGTTGCCGCGCGCCCGGCTGAACAGCTCGGCGCCCAGCTCGTTCTCCAGGGCCCGGATCTGCTGGGAGAGCGAGGGCTGCGAGACGTGCACGTCCTCGGCGGCGCGGGTGAAGTGCCGGGCCTCGGCGACGGCCACGAAATAGGTGAGCTGCTGGAACTGCATCACCCCACGCTACCCCGCCTCATAGGCTCAGCCTATGGAGATCAGCCGTTCCATGACTTGGACTGATCGGGTCCACCGGCCCTAGCGTCGTGTCCATGGCATTGGCAACCCGGACGGACCGACGGCCGTCCATGACGCGTACGCTCTGGGGCTCGACCGTCGGCAAGAAGGCGATCATGGCCGTCAGCGGTCTGGTCATGCTCCTCTACCTGGTCGTCCACATGATCGGCAACCTGAAGATCTTCTTCGGGTCCGGCGAGTTCAACGGCTACGCGCACTGGCTGCGCGTGATGGGCGAGCCGTTCCTGCACCACGAGTGGGCACTGTGGATCGTGCGCGTGGTGCTCGTCGCCGCCGTGGTGCTGCACGCGGTCTCCGCGTACCAGCTCAGCCGCCGCGATCTGCGGGCCCGGCCCAGCGCGTACGCGCACAAGCGACCGCGCGCGAGCTACGCCACCCGCACCATGCGCTACGGCGGGGTCATCCTGGGGCTGTTCATCGTCTGGCACATCCTGGACCTGACGACCGGCACCGTGCACTCCGGCGGATTCCAGTCCGGCCACCCGTACCAGAACGTCATCGACACCTTCTCCACCTGGTACGGCAATGTCATCTACATCGTCGCGATGCTCGCCCTGGGACTCCACGTCCGGCACGGGTTCTGGAGCGCCGCGCAGACCCTCGGCGCCGGCCGCGCGAGCCGCGACCGTGCCCTGAAGACCCTCGCCAACGTCCTCGCGCTGGTGCTGACGGTGGGCTTCATCTCCGTACCCGTCGCCGTCATGACCGGAGTCGTGAGCTGACATGAACGACTACACCCACTACACGACCGGCGAGCCCGTCGCCGACACCAAGGCCCCCGCCGGTCCGGTCGCCGAGCGCTGGGACACCCGCCGCTTCGAGGCCAAGCTGGTCAACCCCGCCAACCGGCGCAAGCACACCGTCATCGTCGTCGGCACCGGCCTGGCCGGCGGCTCGGCCGGTGCCACCCTGGCCGAACAGGGCTACCACGTAGTCCAGTTCTGCTTCCAGGACTCGCCCCGCCGGGCACACTCGGTCGCCGCGCAGGGCGGCATCAACGCCGCGAAGAACTACCGCAACGACGGCGACTCGGTCCACCGCCTCTTCTACGACACCGTCAAGGGCGGCGACTTCCGCGCCCGCGAGTCGAACGTGCACCGGCTCGCCCAGATCTCCGTCGAGATCATCGACCAGTGCGTCGCGCAGGGCGTCCCCTTCGCCCGTGAGTACGGCGGGCTCCTCGACAACCGCTCCTTCGGCGGCGTCCAGGTCTCCCGCACCTTCTACGCCCGCGGCCAGACCGGACAGCAACTGCTCCTCGGCGCCTACCAGGCGCTGTCCCGGCAGATCGCCGCGGGCAACGTCGAGCTGCACCCCCGCACCGAGATGCTCGACCTGATCGTGGTGGACGGACGGGCGCGCGGCATCGTCGCCCGCGACCTCGTCACCGGGAGGATCGACACCTACTTCGCCGACGCGGTGGTCCTCGCCAGCGGGGGTTACGGCAACGTCTTCTACCTGTCGACCAACGCGATGAACTCCAACGCCACCGCCATCTGGCGGGCCCACCGGCGCGGAGCCTACTTCGCCAACCCCTGCTTCACCCAGATCCACCCCACCTGCATCCCGCGCACCGGCGACCACCAGTCCAAGCTGACGCTGATGAGCGAGTCGCTGCGCAACGACGGCCGTATCTGGGTTCCGAAGGCCAAGGGCGACACCCGGCCGGCCAACGAGATCCCGGAGGACGAGCGCGACTACTACCTGGAGCGCCAGTACCCCTCCTTCGGCAACCTGGTACCCCGCGACATCGCCTCGCGCGCCGCGAAGAACGTCTGCGACGAGGGGCGCGGCGTCGGACCCGGCGGCCAGGGCGTCTACCTGGACTTCGCCGAGGCCATCGGGCGGATGGGCCGGGCCAAGGTCGAGGAGAAGTACGGCAACCTCTTCGACATGTACGCCCGGATCACCGCCGAGGACCCGTACGTCACCCCGATGCGGATCTACCCGGCCGTGCACTACACGATGGGCGGCCTCTGGGTCGACTACGACCTCCAGACCACGATCCCGGGCCTCTTCGCGATCGGTGAGGCCAACTTCTCCGACCACGGAGCCAACCGGCTCGGCGCCTCCGCGCTGATGCAGGGGCTCGCCGACGGCTACTTCGTCCTGCCGTCCACCATCAACGACTACCTCGCCCGCAATCCGCACCGCGACGAGGTCGACGGCTCCCACCCCGCGGTCGAAGAGGTCGTTGCCGAGACCGAGGACCGGCTCCACCTGTTGCTGGCCGTCGACGGCGACCGCACCCCCGACTCCTTCCACCGCGAGATCGGCGAACTCATGTGGGAGTACTGCGGGATGGCCCGCAACGAGGAGGGGCTGCGCACCGCGCTCGCCCGGATCCCCCTGATCCGCGAGGAGTTCTGGCGGCGCATCAAGGTCCCCGGTACCGGCGAGGAGCTCAACCAGTCGCTGGAGAAGGCCAACCGCATCGTGGACTACCTGGAGCTCGCCGAGCTCATGTGCCTCGACGCCCTGCACCGCGCCGAGTCCTGCGGCGGTCACTTCCGCGAGGAGTCCCAGACCCCGGACGGCGAGGCCGCCCGGCGCGACGAGGAGTTCTCCTACGGCGCCGCCTGGGAGTTCACCGACACCGGCGAGGCCCCGGTCCTGCACAAGGAAGACCTCGTCTTCGAGTACGTCCACCCCACTCAGCGGAGCTACGCATGAAGCTCACCCTGCGCGTCTGGCGCCAGAAGAACGCCGACGCCCCCGGCGCCATGTCCACGTACGAGGTGGACGGCATCTCGCGGGACATGTCGTTCCTGGAAATGCTCGACACCCTCAACGAGGAGCTGATCCTCGCCGGTGACGACCCCGTCGCCTTCGACCACGACTGCCGCGAGGGCATCTGCGGCGCGTGCAGCCTCGTCATCAACGGCGACGCGCACGGTCCGGAGCGCACCACCACCTGCCAGCTCCACATGCGCGCCTTCCGCGACGGCGACACCATCGACATCGAACCCTGGCGTGCCTCGGCCTTCCCGGTCGTCAAGGACCTGGTCGTGGACCGCTCGGCCTTCGACCGGATCATCCAGGCCGGCGGCTACATCTCCGCGCCCACCGGCACGGCCCCCGACGCGCATGCCACGCCGGTGCCGAAGCCGGACGCCGACTTCGCCTTCGAGCACGCCGAGTGCATCGGCTGCGGCGCCTGTGTCGCGGCCTGCCCCAACGGTTCGGCGATGCTCTTCACCTCGGCGAAGGTCAACCACCTCAACGTGCTCCCGCAGGGTGCCCCCGAGCGGGAGACCCGGGTGCTCGACATGGTGGAGCAGATGGACAGCGAGGGCTTCGGCGGCTGCACGCTCACCGGTGAGTGCGCCACTGCCTGCCCCAAGGGCATCCCGCTGCCGTCGATCTCGGCCATGAACAAGGAGTGGCTGCGGGCGACCCGCAAGGTCCGCCGCTGAACGCACGGGAGGCGCCGTACCGGCCCGAGGGCCCCGGAGGCCGCCCGCCTCCGGGGCCCGAAGGCCTTTACGCGTACCGGGTCAGGACTTGGTGACCGAGAGGTCGTCCCCGTACACCGTGCCCTGGCCGTACCAGCCGTGCAGGTAGACCGTGACCGAGCCGCTGGAGCCGGTGGTGAAGGTCACCGACTGCTTGGTGTAGCCGTTGAAGAGGCCCCAGGTGCTCGCCGTCGCGTCGCCCCGGACGCCGAGGTAGGCGTAGTTCCCCTGCACGTAACCCGCGAGGGTGTACTTGGTGTTGGGGGAGAGGGTGAGCGTCTGCGCGCACTCCCCGGTCTGCGACGAGGTGGCCGCGACGGCCAGCGCGTGCGTGCCGCCGTGCACCGGCGAGGAGACGACCGCGCCACCGGACTGGCAGGTCCACGGACCCAGCGCGCCGGTCTCGAAGTCACCGTTCACCAGGGACCCCGTCCCGCCGCCGGAGCCGGGCACCGTCAGGGTGAACGAGGCCGAGTGGCTGAGGGTGCCGGAGGTGCCGGTCACGGTGACGGTGTACGTGCCGGGGGCCGCCGACGCCGAGGCGCTGAGCGTCAGCGTGGCGGAGCCGCCCGCGGTCACCGAGGACGGGTTGAGCGCGGCGGTCACCCCGGCGGGGGCTCCGCTGACGGTCAGCCCGACCGTCTTGGCGGCGCCCGAGGTCACCGCGGTCTTCACGGTGGCGGTGGCCGACTTGCCCGGCTCGACGGTGGCCGACGAGGGGGTGACGGCCACCGAGTAGTCGTCGGTCACCGGGCCGCTGCCGCCGCTCGTGAAGGGCGCGAAGGTGTGCGTGAAGTACCAGGTGTCCTGCGCGATGCCGGAGCAGGTGTCGCTCCCGCCGGTGCCCGGGCAGCCGCCGTTGTCGCGCTGGAGCGCCCAGAACGACAGGGTGTTGACGCCCTTGGAGACGGCCCAGTCGTACACCACGGGGGCGTTGGCCGTGGTGAAGGTCTCGGCCGGTCCGTAGTCGTCGATGCCGGGCATCTCGATGATGCCGGTCATGCCCCAGAGTTGGGCATCGGTCTTCGACGGGTACAGCGAGGCCAGTTGGCCCTTCAGCCCGGTGATGGACGTCTGGGTGTCCTTGGCCATGTCGTGCGTGGCGCCGTCGTAGTAGTCGAACGTCATGAGGTTGACGACATCGACCTTGGTGCCGTTGGACACCGCGTTCTCCAGCACCGCGAGCCCGGACTCGGCGAGCCCGTGCGTGGTGGTGGGCAGCGTGTACGAGATCTGGAGCGGGCGCCCGTTGGCGGCGGCCCAGTCCTGGACCTTCTTGAGCGCCTTGTTGCGGCGGTCGATCCCGGCGCTGTTGTCGAGGGAGTTGTCCTCGATGTCCATGTCGAGGCGCGACACGTCGTAGGTCGTGATGACCTTCTCGTACGCGGCGGCGATCGAGTCCACACTGGTGCAGCTGTCGGCGATCTCGGTGCCCGTGTTGTCCGCGGTGTAGCCGCCGAACGACGGGATGACGTCACCGCCGCGCGACCGCATCGTGGTGAAGTCTGCGCCGAACTCGGACTGGGCGATCGGCATGCTCGAATCGCCGTTCCAGTACGGCGTGCAGGAACCCTTGGTCGCGGCCTGGATGAAGGCCATCGTCAGGTACTTGGCTCCGGACGCCTGGGCGAGGGCGGCCGGGCTGTCGCCGTTCCACGCCTCGAAGTACGGGGCGAAGACGTGCGCGGGCATGGGGGTGGCGGCGGTGGTGGCGGCCTGGGCGCCGGCGCCTGATCCGAGGACCAGGCCTGCGGACGCGACGGCGGTGGCCAAGGCGCTCAGGACGGCGCCGAGTGTTCTTGGACGTCTCATGGGGCAGCTCCCAGCGGGGTGGGACAACGGGCGGATGCACGGCTCGGCCGCGCCCGGGGAGGGGCGCGGCCCGTTCCTGTGATTCCCGGCCGGGGGTCACATGCCGCACGGCGGTGTACGACCGTGTGGCATGCCCATGATTGGTATGGACCAGATAACTGTCAACGTTCTTTACTGTTTCATTTCCCTTCCCCGTGTCGAGCGCCAACCCGCATGACACCCAGAGGAGTTGATGCGGGCCGGTCGCTCAGGCAAGCCCCAGAGCCGCCCGCAGATACCCCGCCGTACGGCTCTCCGGCGCCCGCGCCACCTCCACCGGCGGCCCCTCGGCCACGATCCGGCCACCCCGGTCACCGCCGCCCGGACCGAGGTCGATGACCCAGTCCGCACCCGCGACCACGGCCATGTCGTGCTCCACGACGACCACCGTGGACCCGGCCTCCACCAGCCCGTGCAACTGCCGCATCAGCACCTCGACATCGGCCGGATGCAGCCCCGTCGTCGGCTCGTCCAGGAGGTACAGCGTGTGCCCCCGGCGCGTCCGCTGGAGCTCCGCCGCCAGCTTGATCCGCTGCGCCTCGCCGCCGGACAGCTCCGTCGCGGGCTGCCCGAGCCGCAGATAGCCGAGCCCCACGTCCAGCAGCGTCCCCAGGCTGCGCGCGGCGGCCGGGGTCCCGGCGAAGAAGCCGGCCGCCGACTCCACCGTCAGGTCCAGCACCTGGGCGATGTTCAGCCCGCGCAGCGTGACCTCCAGCGTCTCCGGGTTGTACCGCGCGCCGTGGCAGTCCGGGCAGGGCGCGTAGGTGCTCGGCAGGAACAGCAGCTCCACCGAGACGAACCCCTCGCCCTGGCACGTCTCGCACCGCCCGCCGGTCACGTTGAACGAGAACCGGCCCGCCCGGTACCCCCGCTCCCGGGCCAGGGGAGTGGCCGCGAAGAGCTTGCGCACCACGTCGAAGAGACCGGTGTACGTGGCCAGGTTGGAACGGGGTGTACGCCCGATGGGCCGCTGGTCCACCTGCACCAGCCGGTCCACCGCGTCCAGCCCCTCGGCCCGCGCGCATCCGGCGACCGGCTGCTCGCCGCCCCGGTCCTCCTCGGCGCCGTCCCGGTCCGCCAGCGCCCCCGCGAGGACCTGCCCCACCAGCGTCGACTTGCCCGAGCCGGAGACCCCGGTCACCGCCGTGAACACGCCCAGCGGGAACGCCGCGTCCACCCCGCGCACGTTGTGCCGCTCCACCCCGTACAGCCGCAGCCACCCCGAGGGCGCGCGGGCCCCGCGCGGCGCGGGCGGCGCGTCCGGGAACAGGAAGCGCCGGGTGGCCGACTCCGCGACCCCGGCGAGCTCGGCGGGGGGCCCGCTGTGCAGCACCCGGCCACCGTGCTCACCGGCCAGCGGCCCCACGTCCACCAGCCAGTCCGCCCGCCGCACCACGTCCATCTGGTGCTCCACCACGAAGACGGTGTTCCCGGCCTCCTTCAGCCGCCCCAGCACCGCGAGCAGCGCCTCGGTGTCCGCCGGATGCAGACCGGCGGACGGCTCGTCCAGGACGTACACCACGCCGAAGAGCCCCGCGCGCAGCTGGGTCGCCAGCCGCAGCCGCTGGAGCTCACCGGAGGAGAGTGTGGGCGCCGTGCGGTCCAGGCTCAGGTAGCCGAGGCCCAGTTCGGTGACGGTCCCGATGCGGGCCAGGAGGTCCGCGGTCAGCACCCGGGCGGTTTCGTCCCCGCCCGCCGCCGCGAGCACGTCGGCCAGTCCGGTGAGCGCCAGACCCGCCAGCTCCGCGATGGTGCGCCCCGCGAACGTGACGGCCATGGCCTCCGGCCGCAGCCTGCTGCCCCCGCACACCGGGCAGGGCTCGCTGCTGAGGAAACGCTCGGCCTTCGCCCGCAGGGTGGCGCTCTTCGAATCGGCGAAGGTGTGCATCACATAGCGTCGCGCGCTCATGTACGTGCCCTGGTAGGGCCGCTGGATGCGCCCCGCCTCGCGCACCGGATGGACGGTCACCACCGGCTGCTCGTCGGTGAACAGGATCCACTCCCGGTCGGAGGGGTCCAGCTCCCGCCAGGGCCGGTCCACGTCGTAGCCGAGGGCGTCCAGCACATCGCGCAGGTTCTTCCCCTGCCAGGCGCCCGGCCAGGCGGCGATCGCGCCCTCCCTGACCGACAACTCCGGGTCCGGGACCAGCAGCTCCTCGCTGGTGCGGTGGACCCGGCCGAGGCCGTGGCAGCGTGGGCACGCCCCGACGGCGGTGTTCGGCGAGAAGGCGTCCGAGTCCAGCCGCTCGGCACCCTCCGGATAGTCCCCGGCCCGTGAGAACAGCATCCGCAGCGAGTTGGACAGCGTCGTCACCGTGCCCACGGACGACCGGGCGCCCGGCGCCGATCTGCGCTGCTCCAGCGAGACGGCCGGGGGCAGCCCGGTGACCTCGCCGACGGCGGGCGCGCCGACCTGGTGGATCAGCCGCCGGGCGTACGGGGCGACGGACTCGAAGTAGCGGCGCTGGGCCTCCGCGTAGATCGTGCCGAAGGCCAGCGAGGACTTGCCGGACCCGGAGACGCCGGTGAAGACGGTGAGGGTGTCGCGCGGGATGTCGACGTCGGCGTTCCGCAGATTGTGCTCGCGGGCGCCTCGGACCCGTACGTACGGATCGTGGGGCGAGGTCATGGGGGAGAGGTCTCCGTGCTCGGTGCGGTGTGCCGGTGGTCGTGCCGGCTGGCCGGACGGGGCGGCCGCTTGGTTTGCTGGCCGCATGACACACGACGTCCGGCCGCTGGCCGTGTTCGATCTCGACGGTACGCTCGCCGACACCACGCACCGCCAGCACTTCCTGGAGGGCCGCCGGGACTGGGCGGCCTTCTTCGCCGCCGCCGTGGACGACCCGCCGCTGGACGAGGGCGTACGGCTGGTGCTGAGCAGCGCCGAGGAGTGCGAGACCGTCTATCTCACCGGCCGGCCCGAGCGGTGCCGCAAGGACACCGTGGCCTGGCTCGCCCGCCAGGGGCTGCCCGAGGGGCGGCTGCACATGCGGCGCAACGACGACCGCAGGCCGGCGCGCCGGACCAAGCTGGAGACCCTGGAGCGGCTCGGTCGCGACCGTACGGTACGCATGCTCGTGGACGACGACGAACTGGTCTGCGACGCCGCCGAGCTGGCCGGATTCACCGTGGTGCGGGCCCGCTGGACCTCGGCCTCGCCGGCGCTGAAGGACGCGCAGGAGCGCGAGGGGCGCACCTGAACGGGCCCCGCACGCGTGGGGCGGCGGGCGGTCGCGTCACTTCGGGTCGTCGAGCCGGAAGCCCACTTTCAGGCCGACCTGGTAGTGCGCGATTCGGCCATCCTCGATCTGCCCGCGCACCTGGGTGATCTCGAACCAGTCGAGATTGTGCAACGTTTCCGAGGCTCTTGCGACGCCGTTGCGGATGGCCTCGTCGACGCCTTCCTGGGAGGTTCCTACGATTTCGGTGACGCGATACGTGTGATTTGACACGGTTTGTCTCCTCTCGTTCCTACCAAGGTGCCCTACCTCGGCCCGGTTCGCGAGGGATCGGGGACATCGCGCATGTCCGTGACGGAGCTTGACCAAAGTATTGGTCCATACCAAAATCCAGCCACGCCCGTGCGAGCGCAGCCCGCAGTCCCCCACACCGGGTCCGCAAATTTCGTCCTGCCGTTCCGCAGAAGGTGAATCGTGAAAAACCGCATGCTCGTCGGAGCTGTCGCCCTTATTTCCACTGTTGCGCTGGGTGGCTGCGGCGTGATCCCCGGAACCGGCGGCTCCGGCGGCGAGAAGGTGACGATCTGGCTGATGAAGGACAGTGTTACCGCCGACTTCCTGGACCGTTTCAAGAAGTCGTACGAGGACGAGCACTCATCGGTCGAACTGGAGTTCAAGATCCAGGAATGGGGCGGCATCGGCCCCAAGGTCCTGGAGGCACTCGCCGGCAAGGACACGCCCGATGTCATCGAGGTCGGCAACACCCAGGTCGCCCAGTACGCCGAGAGCGGCAACCTGCGCGACCTCACCCTCGAATCCATGCGTGACCTGGGCAGAGAGGACTGGCTGCCCGGTCTCGCCGAGCCGGGGAGCATCGGCGGCGTCCAGTACGGAATCCCGTGGTACGCGGCCAACCGCGTGGTGATCTACAACAAGGACATCTTCGAGGAAGCGGGCATCAAGAACCCCCCGAAGACGCGCGCGCAGTGGATCGAGGACACCGGGAAACTGAACCGCGACGGAATCCAGGGCATGTATCTGCCGGGGCAGAACTGGTACGTCCTCGCCGGGTTCATCTGGGACGAGGGCGGGCAACTCGCCAGCGATGGGGAAGGCGACTGGGAGGGCACTCTCGACACGCCCGCCGCGCTCAGGGGCATGGAGTTCTATTCCAAGCTCCAGGCGCTGGGGGACGGGCCGAAGGACGCCGACGAGGAAAAGCCCCCGCAGGCCAATGTGTTCGCCGAGGGGAATGTCGCACAGATCATCTCCACCCCCAGCACGGCGACCCTGATCGAGAAGAAGAACCCCGAACTCAAGGGAAAGCTCGGCTACTTCCCGATTCCCGGCAAGACCGCCAAGGCACCCGGCTCGGTGTTCACCGGCGGCTCCGACCTGATCGTGCCCCAGAAGTCCGACCAGCGCTCCGCCGCCTACGAGGTCATCAAGGCGCTGGCCGGGGCCAAGTGGCAGGAGGACCTGGCCAAGACGATGAGCTACGTGCCCAACAAGCCCTCCCTGGCCCATGTCATCGAGGGTGAGGAGAGCACCGCCGCGATGGCCGAGGGCGCGGCGCAGGGCCACGCCACCCCCAACTCCCCGCAGTGGGCCGCGGTCGAGGCCGACAACCCCATCAAGTCCTACATGACGTCGGTCCTCCAGGGCGGCGACCCGGCGACCGAGGCGAAGACCGCCTCCGAGAAGATCACCGCGGTCCTCGCCGGCAGCTGACGCCCGGCGCGGGTACGGGACCGGACACCGCCGGCCCCGTACCCGCACCGCACCCGGTCAGTCCACCGTCGACAGGGACAGCGCGAACCTGTCCCCGGAGTCCGTCCACCAGTGGGCCAGCCGGAGCCCCGCCGCGGCCAGCTCACCGCGCACCCCGTCCTCGCGGAACTTCGCGGACACCTCGGTGCGCAGCTCCTCACCCGCCTCGAACGGCACCACCAGATCCAGCTCCGGAATCTTCACCGTCAGCGACCGGCGGGCCCGAAGCCGCATCTCGATCCACTCCTCACGAGGATTCCACCGCGCCACGTGCGCGAAATCCTCCGGTACGAAGTCCGCGCCCAGCTCCCGGTCGACGACCGACAGCACGTTGCGGTTGAACGCCGCCGTCACCCCCGCCGCGTCGTCGTACGCCGCGACCAGCACCTCCTCGTCCTTCACGAGATCCGTGCCGAGCAGCAGCGTGTCCCCGGGCGCCAGGAGCTCGCGTACCGACTTCAGGAACACCGACCGCTCGCCCGGCAGCAGATTCCCCAGGGTGCCGCCGAGGAACGCCACCAGCCGGGGCCCAGGCGTCTCCGGCAGCGAGAGCCCCGCCGTGAAGTCGGCGATCAGCGCGTGCACGGACAGCCCCGGCCGCTCCGTCAGCAGGGCCTCGGCCGCCCCGCGCAACGCGCTCTCGCTGACGTCGACCGGCACGTAACTGTGCAGGCCCGGCAGCGCGTCCAGCAGATGGCGGGTCTTCTCCGACGAGCCGGACCCCAGCTCCACCAGGGTGCGGGCGCCGGACGCCGCGGCGATCTCGCCCGCCCGGTCGATCAGGATCTCCCGCTCGGCACGCGTCGGGTAGTACTCGGGGAGCCGGGTGATCTCCTCGAACAGTTCACTGCCCCGGGCGTCGTAGAACCACTTGGGCGGCAGCGTCTTCGGACGCCGGGACAGGCCGTGCAGCACATCTGCGCGCAGCGCCGCGTCCGTCGCGTCCTCGGGCAGGGTGCGGGTCAGCAGGAAGGGACTCACGTGCGGGGCTCCTTCAGCGGGGTCAGCAGGACGTCGCCGGCGGTCGCGGTCAGGAGGGTGCGGTCGGGCACCTCGGACCAGCGGGGATCGTTGTCGTACGGCTCCGAGGCGACGACCGTGTGGCGGCCGGGCTCGGTGAGATGCCACAGGGTGTCGCCCCAGGCGGTGGCCACGATGGTGCGGCCGTCGGTGAGCAGCAGGTTGAGCCGGGAGCCCGGCGCGGCCTCCGCCACCTCGGGCACGGTGTCCGCCACGGCCTGCGCGAGCGCGTCGCCCGTCGCCAGCCGGTGCCGCACCAGCGCCCACACCAGGGCGGAGTCGCTGCGCGCGGCGAGCCGCAGCAGCTCGGCCGGTGGCAGGGTCGCCGCCACGGCGGCCATCGAGCCGGGCCAGCCCTTCACCGCGCCGTTGTGGCTGAACAGCACCCGGTCCGCGGCGAACGGCGCCGCCGCCGCCTCGCCGTCCGGATCGGCGCCGGTCGCGTCCCGGACCGCGGCGAGCAGGGCGTGACTCCGGACCACCCGGGCCAGATCGGCGAAGGTCTGGTCGCCCCAGACGGGGCCCTGGCGGCGGTAACGCCCCGGGACGGGATCGCCCTCCGCATACCAGCCGACCCCGAAACCGTCGGCGTTGACCGTGCCGTGGCGCTGGCGGCGGGGCTCCCAGGACTGCCGCACCAAGGAGTGCGCCGGGCGCGACAGCAGCTCGCCCAGGGCGACCGGCGGCCCCAGGTAGGCGATGTGCCGGCACATCAGAGGTCCCTCGCGGTACGGAACCCCGCGAAGATCTGCCGCCGGACCGGCAGGTCCCAGTTGCGGAACGTACCCCGGCAGGCCACCGCGTCCACCGCGAACGACCCGCCCCGCAGCACCTTGTGCTCCGGGCCGAAGAACACCTCCGAGTACTCGCGGTACGGGAACGGCGCGAACCCCGGGTACGGCAGGAAATCGCTCGCCGTCCACTCCCACACGTCACCGATCAGCTGACCCGCCCCGCACGGCGCCCGCCCGGCCGGGTACGCCCCGGCGGGCGCGGGCCGCAGATGGCGCTGGCCCAGATTGGCCCGCTCCGGCGTCGGGTCCTCGTCGCCCCACGGATAGCGGCGCGAACGCCCGGAGGCGGGATCGTGGCGCGCCGCCTTCTCCCACTCCGCCTCGGTCGGCAGCCTGCGGCCCGCCCAGCGCGCGTACGCGTCGGCCTCGTACCAGCTGACATGCAGCACCGGCTCGTCGTCCGGCACCGGCTCGGTCACCCCGAAACGCCGCCGCAGCCACTGCCCGGCGTCCCGGTGCCAGAACAGCGGGGCGCGCAGCTCGTGCTCCTGGACCATCGCCCAACCCTCGGGCGCCCACCAGCGCCGGTCGCCGTAACCACCGTCCTCGATGAACGCCCGGTACGCGCCGCACGTCACCGGACCCGTGTCGATGACGAACCCGGGGACGTCCCGCCGGTGCGCGGGGCGCTCGTTGTCCAGGGCCCACGGCTCGGCCGACGTGCCCATGGTGAACGGGCCGCCGGGCACCAGGACCTCGGCGGGCAGCGCCGGGACGTCGCCCGCCGGGCGCGGCGGCTCCGGGGCCGTCAGCGCGGCCGGACCCGAACGCAGCTGATGCGTGATGAGCATCGTCTCGTCGTGCTGCTGCTCGTGCTGCGCGATCATCCCGAAGGCGAAACCGGACCTGACCAGCGCGGGCCCGTCACCGAGCGGCGCGGACTCCAGCACGTCCAGCGCCCTGCCGCGCACCTCGGCGGCGTACGAGCGGGCCTCACCGGGCGCCAGCAGCGGCAACGAGGGCCGGGTGGCGCGCGGATGCTCGAAGGCGTCGTACAGCCCGTCGATCTCCGGGCGCATCGCCTCCCGTCCCGCCACACCGCGCAGCAGCCACAGCTCCTCCTGGTTGCCGATGTGGGCCAGGTCCCAGACCAGCGGCGACATCAGCGGGGAGTGCTGGGCGGTCAGCTCGTGGTCGTCCACGCTGTCCGTGAGGAGCGCGGTCCGCCGGCGGGCGGTCAGCAGCGCGGCGAGCGCGTGCTCGCGCAGCGCCTCGGCGTCCCCGGCGTGCGGGGGCGCGGGGGATTCGGTCATGACAGGGTCCCCTTCGGATGGGCCGGGCGGCGCGCCCCGCCCGTGGTGAGCAGGTCCCGCAGGTCGTCGGCCGGGCATCGGCCCCGGGCGACATAGCGGTCGTGGAAACCGGCGACCGCGTCCCGTACCGCGACGTCCGCGCCCAGCCGGGGCAGCGCCTCCAGGGCGAGCCGGAAGCAGACGTCCGCCGCCTGGCGCAGCTCCGGGTCGGCCAGGCCGTCGCGGGCGGCCGCGGTCCACAGCGGATTGCGCGGTGCGGCGCCGCCACCGGCCGTCTCGGCGAGCGGCTTCACGGTCCGGTACACCGTCTCCGCGGCCTCCGGGTCGTCGAACAGGGCCGTGGTGACGGCGAGGGGCACGATCCAGCCGTCGTCACCGGACTGCGCGTCGATCATGCGCAGCTCCAGATGCCCACGCGGCCGGGCCGGCGGGAACAGCGTGGTGAGGTGGTAGTCGAGGTCGCTCCGGTCCGGGCGCCGGGGCACCCCCGACCGGATCCAGTCGCGGAACGTGAGCCCGTCCGGCACCTGCCACGGCCCCTCGCCCCGTACGCACAGCACGGGCGTGTCCAGGGCGTGCGCGGTCCAGGCGTCCCGGGGCGGCAGCAGCCCGTCGGGGGCCAGCGTCCGCTTCGGGTCGAGGCCGGCCCACAGCACCTGGCGGGTGGACCTCCAGGGCGTCGGCGCGCCCGTCCGGAACGGCGAGTTGGCGAAGGCCGCCACCAGAACGGCGCCCAGCAGGTGGGCGAGCTGCCAGCGTCGCGCGTAGCCGAGCGGACCGGGCTCCTCCTCCCCGGCGTCCAGGCAGACCTGGACGGATGCGGTGGTGCACATCATGGCGCGGCCGGCCGGGCCCCACCGGTCGAGGGCCTTCTCCATGGCCTCGTACCGGGGCTCGCGCAGGAGCCGTCGCGGTGTCTGCCAGGGATCGACGCCCAGACCGGCCGGAACGAGGCCCAGTGCGCCCAGGGCGTCGCGTACGGCGGTGAGATCGGCGGCGGTGTCCTCGACACACGCCATCAGCGAAGCGGCGGGCCGCGAGCTGAGTTCCAGCTGGCCGCCGGGTTCGAAGGTGAGCGCCGCGCTCAGCGGCAGCGCCCGGACGGCCGTTGCGGCCGCCTCCAGCAGGTGGGGCGGGACGGTGCGATGCGGGTGGTCACGGTCGTGCAGGAGCCATTCCAGCTCCACGCCCACCGTGCGCGGCGGCCCCGTCTTGAAGCAGATGCCGCGCAGTAAATCCTCCGCCTCGCCCTCACCGAGGGGCGGGA
The DNA here is from genome assembly GCF_055590565.1 of Streptomyces sp. NPDC041814. NCBI lineage: Bacteria > Bacillati > Actinomycetota > Actinomycetes > Kitasatosporales > Streptomycetaceae > Streptomyces > Streptomyces sp. NPDC041814. The sequence continues at coordinate 220,311 of NZ_JBVJAM010000015.1, forward strand.
TCAGACCGGGTGGCGGACCGTGGCCGCCGGGTGTCTCGGATGACATGCCGGGCCTCCTTGTTCCGGTGCGTCCGTCCTACCCAAACCGCTGCCGAGGCATCGCACAAGAGTGCCTTCTTCGCCGGAAATTCGATTGCGTGGCCGGGAGAAGAACGCCGATCATGCCCCGTATGCACCATAAGGGGGAGGGCGCATGAGCGCCCGGCTGCGCGGCATCGCGCGCGAAACGGAAGCGATCGTCCGGGCGGGCTCCTACCGCGCCGGAAACGGTCGCGAGATCAGCATCGGAAAGAGCGTGGCGGCAGCCCTGGCGGGTACGCGGCTGTACGGCCCCGAGCCGGTGCCGGTGGCCCCCGACCGGGACCGGACCCCGGCCATCGAGGTCACCGGTGAGAGCAGCCTCCAGGCGGCCGCCCGGATGACCCGCGAACGCCCCGGCGCGGTCGCCGTCCTGAACTACGCCTCCGCCCGCAACCCCGGCGGCGGCTACCTCAACGGAGCCCAGGCGCAGGAGGAGGCCCTGTGCCGGGGCTCCGCGCTGTACGCCACGCTGCTGCGGGCGCCCGGCTTCTACGCCCACCACCGCGCCGAACGCGACGCGTTCTACACCGACCGGGTCATCCACTCGCCCGGCGTGCCGGTCTTCCGCGACGACCGCGGCCGGCTGCTCGACGCCCCCTACGCGGCCGGCTTCCTCACCTCGCCGGCCCCCAACGCCGGGGTCATCCGGGCCCGGACCCCCCAGGAGGCGCACCGCATCCCGGCCGCGCTGGCCGCCAGGGCCGAACGGGTGCTGGAGGTCGCGGCGGTGTGCGGCTACCGCAGGCTCGTCCTGGGCGCCTGGGGGTGCGGCGTGTTCCGCAACGACCCGGCGGAGGTGGCCGGAGCCTTCCGCTCGCTGCTCACCGGGGAGGGCCGGTTCGCGGGCCACTTCGAGCAGGTCGTCTTCGGCATCCTCGGACGCGACGACGACGCGCCCACCCGGGTGGCGTTCGACCGGGTGTTCGCCGACCGGGGGTGACCCTCACCCTGAGGCCGAGGGTGAGGGCCGGATCCGCCGCGCGCCCTCACGCCCAGCCGTAACGCTCCCTCAGCCGCCCGACGACCAGCTCGAACCTCGCCCGGTCCAGGGCGCACGCCTCGCGCCGCATCCCGTCCTCGTGGACCCGCAGGACCCGGTCCAGATCCACCCAGGACGGACGCCCCGAACTGTCCCAGGGGCCCGCGCCCAGCGACACCCACTCCCGGTCCATGTCGTGCTGCTTGCTGGACAGCTGCACGGCCAGCAGCGTGCCCTTCGCCTCCCGCGCCACCACCAGGACCGGCCGGTCCTTGCCGCGCCCGTCGTTCTCCTCGAACGGCACCCACGTCCAGACGATCTCCCCGGGGTCGGGCGCGCCGTCCCGGTCGGGCGCGTACGAGGTGCGGACCGGCCCCACCTCGCGCGGATCGGCCTGGGCGGTGGCTGCGGAACCGGTCCGGCCCGGGAAGGCGGCCGGCCCGTCGTAACTGTCGCGGTGCTGGATCGTCATCGCATCACCCTAGGCGGTCCCCCCGCGCAGCCTGCGCGCCGGTGCCTCGCGGCGGTCTGGAAGACTGCGCGGAGCCATGAGTCAGTTACCCGATCAGCCCGCCGAAGGCCCCGTCCCGACCAGCGCCGACGTGGCGCGGCTCGCCGGTGTCTCCCGGGCCACCGTGTCCTACGTCCTCAACAACAACGCGCAGGTGCGGATCAGCGATCAGACCCGCCGCCGGGTACGGGAGGCCGCCGACGAACTCGGCTACGTCCCCCATGCCGCCGCCCGCACCCTGCGCGCCGGCCACTCGCGCATGGTGCTGCTGCCCACCGGCAACCTGCCGGCCGGCCCCCTTCACCTCCGCTTCCTGCGCGACCTGGAGGCGGGGCTCCGGCGCCTCGACTACACGGTCGTCCAGTACGGCTCGCTCGGCCTCGGCGCCGACGAAGCGGCCCGCGCGTGGGCGGAACTCCGCCCCGCCGCCGTCATCGTGCCCGGCTCCGTTCCCCTCGCCCCACGCGGAACCGCCGTGCTCCGGCGCTCCGGGGCCAAGGCCGTCATCACCCTGGGCCCCCACCCGGTCGAGGGCGCCCATGCCCTGATCATGGATCAGCGGGAGGTCGGCGCCTGCGCGGTGCGCCATCTGCTGGAACGCGGCAGGCGCCGCATCGGCGTCGTGGTGCCCGAGGACCCCGCCACCACGCTCTTCGCCGGCCCGCGCCTCGCCGGGGCCCGCGAAGCCGCGCTGAACGGCGGCGCCCACGTCGAGGTGCTTCCGCTGCGCTACGAGGAGGACTCGGCCGCCTCCCTGGCCGCCGGCTGGCCCGCGCTCGGCCTGGACGCCGTCTTCGCGTACGACGACACCTACGCCATGCTGCTGATGCGGGCTCTCCAGGACGCCGGGATCGGGATACCCGCCGAGGCCGCCGTGGTGGGCGCCGACGACTCCATGCTCGGGCGGCTGCTGCGCCCGAGGCTCAGCAGCGTACGGATGGAGCTGGCGACCGCCCAGCCGCTGGCCGACCTGGTGGACCGGCTCGTCCGGCACCCCCGGACCCCGCCCGAACGGCACGACCTGCTGCGCGCCCGCGCCGTACGAAGGGAATCCAGCTGAACCGGCCCGACGACATGCGCGGCGCACCACCCGTGCCTAGCGTCGTGACCATGAGCGATCCGCAGAGCTACGAAATCCTCATCGTCCCCGAGTTCACCGACGACAAGGCCCCCGCGGCCGGAGAAGGCGCGACGGGGGCCAGCGTCAGGGGCGCGGCGGCCAGGGGCTCCGACGGCGGGGGACCGGGCGCCGCCATCCGGTCGGCCGTGGTCACCGCCACGGGAGAGACGGGCGAGACCGGCTACCCCCGGTACGCGGGCGACGGCATGGTGGCGGACATCGACCCCGGCACCAAGACCGTCGAGGGTCTGCTCGTCGACGGCTCGGAACTCGCGTACGGGCTCTCGGCCCGGGTCGCGGAGCGCGCCGCGGAGACCTGAGGCCCGCGTGGCGGGGAGGGGCGCCGCTACTGCTGCTGCCCCTCCGCCTTGCCCTTCTGCTCGGCCTCGACGGCCTTGCGGACCTCGTCCATGTCCAGCTTCCTGGCCTGGCCGATGACGTCCTCCAGGGCCGCCTCCGGCAGCGCGCCGGGCTGCGCGAAGACCGCCACGTTGTCCCGGACGATCATCAGCGTGGGGATCGAGCGGATGTCGAAGGCCGCCGCCAGCTCCTGCTGCGCCTCCGTGTCGACCTTGGCGAAGACCAGGTCCGCGTGGCGCTCGGACGCCGCGTCGTACACCGGGGCGAACTGCCGGCACGGGCCGCACCAGGAAGCCCAGAAGTCGATCAGGACGAACTCGTTGTCGCTGACGACCTGGTCGAAGTTTTCCTTGGTGAGCTCTACGGTGCTCATGCGTTGCTACCTCTTCCTGTGCCCGTATGAGACGTGTCCGAGTCAACGGTGCCCGATCTCGTGCTATTCCGTGCCTGCCCATGTGGCCGACGCCCACACCGCCCGCCAGAATGGGCCGCATGACACATGCAGCGGAGCCTGTCGCGTACGACGTCGTGGTCATCGGAGCGGGTCCGGTGGGTGAGAACGTGGCGGACCGGGCCCGGGCCGCCGGGCTGACCACCGCCGTCGTCGAGTCGGAACTGATCGGCGGCGAGTGCTCCTACTGGGCCTGTATGCCGAGCAAGGCGCTCCTGCGCCCCGTCGTCGCCCGCGCCGACGCCCGCCGCGTCCCCGGGCTGAGCGGTGCCGTGCAGGGACCGCTGGACGCCGCCGCCGTCCTTGCCCACCGCGACGAGTACGCCTCGCACTGGAAGGACGACGGCCAGGCAGCCTGGCTCGACGGGATCGGGGCCGACGTCCTCCGCGGCCACGGCCGGCTGACCGGGCCCAAGCAGGTCACCGTCACCGCGCCCGACGGCACGGAACGCCGGCTCACCGCCCGGCACGCCGTCGCCGTCTGCACGGGCAGCAGGGCCGTCGTACCCGGCCTCCCCGGCATCGAGGACGCCCGCCCCTGGACGAGCCGGGAGGCGACGAGCGCCAAGGAGGTTCCCGGCCGGCTCGTCGTGGTCGGCGGGGGAGTCGTCGGCGTGGAGATGGCCACCGTGTGGAACGCGCTCGGCGCGAAGGTCACCATGCTCGTACGCGGCAAGGGGCTGCTGCCCCGGATGGAGCCGTTCGCCGGTGAGCTGGTCGCCGAGGCGCTGACCGAGGCCGGAGCGGAGATCCGTACGGGTGTCTCGGCGACCGCAGTGCGCCGCGCGGGCGGCGAAGGACCGGTCACCGTGGAACTCGACAACGGCGAGAGCGTGGAGGCCGACGAGGTCCTCTTCGCCACCGGCCGCGCCCCGCGCACCGACGACCTGGGTCTGGAGGCGGTCGGTCTGGAACCCGGCTCCTGGCTCACCGTGGACGACACCTGCCGGGTCGAGGGCACGGACTGGCTCTACGCGGCCGGTGACGTCAACCACCGCGCGCTCCTGACCCACCAGGGCAAGTACCAGGCACGCATCACGGGCGACGCGATCGGGGCCCGCGCGCAGGGCAGGCCGCTGGACACCGCCCGCTGGGGGGCCCACGCGGCGACCGCCGACCACGCCGCCGTCCCGCAGGTCGTCTTCACCGATCCGGAGGCCGCATCGGTGGGCCTCTCCCTGGCCGAGGCGGAACAGGCCGGCCACCGCGTCCGCGCCGTCGACTACGACCTCGCATCGGTGGCCGGGTCCGGGCTGTACGCGGACGGCTACCGGGGCCGCGCCCGCATGGTCGTGGACCTCGACCGCGAAGTCCTGCTGGGCGTCACCTTCGTCGGACCCGGCATCGGCGAACTGCTCCACTCGGCGACGATGGCGGTCGCGGGTGAGATCCCCGTCGACCGGTTGTGGCACGTGGTGCCGTCGTACCCGACGATCAGCGAGGTGTGGCTGCGTCTGCTGGAGACGTACCGGGGGTGAGCGCCGTCCCTCCATGTGTGCGTCTCGCGAGGTGTGCCTCGACCGCGTCGAGACCGCTCCACGTCCACGGCGCGGCCGGGGTGCCGTCGGTCTCAAGACCGTACGGCGACCCCGCTCGCGGCCTGACCTGATCCGTGGGCGCGGCGACGACTGCCGGTGCCGCGGATTCCAGGCGGTCGGCGGCCTCGGCCTCGCCCGCCGTGCGCAGAGCGGACAGAAGCTCCGCGCGTCGCACTGCGTTCGAGAGGCCCCGGTGCGTGATGGCCCGCTCGATCAAGGTATCGGCGTGTGCCGCCAGACCGTGCTCACGGAGCGTCCGGAGGAGGGTGACGAATCCGTGTCCGTAGGGTCCCACTGCCAGGACCGCGCGGCGGGCCAGACGGTCGAGTGCGCCCGGCGGTCCCTCCCGGTCCAGTGACCGTGCGAGGAACCGCACCCCGGCCGCACCGGACAGCGGAACCTCGTCGGCAGCGCGCAGCGCGAACCGCCGCACTGTCCGAGGTCTGCCGACGCGCGCGAGTTCATCGAGGTAGATGGCGCTGTATTCGGCGTCATCGGGCTCGACGTCCCGCACGGTGTTCAGCAGAAGACGCCGGACCAGGTCGCCGCGTTCGAGGCCCTGCAAGGCCCACAGGAGCGGGACCACCTTCTTGACCGATCCCACGTCGAGCCCCGTGAGGGGGTCACGCCCCAGCAACTCGGCGACCAGGTCGTCGAAGCCGCAGTACCGAAGCTCGTCCAGCAGCCAGCCGACGTCCTCCGGCTCCTCCAACTCGACTGTGGGGACGGCCCGTTCCGCCAGCCTGCGGCATGCCGTCGCCATCCCGAGCTCCCGCAGTTCGTACAGCGAGGAGGCCACGAACTCGGTGTCCCACAGGGCGATGGCGTCGGCGAGCCTGAGGGCGAGCAGGCGCGCGGCTTCCGCATGCTCCTCCTTCAGTTCCTTCACCAGGCTCAGCAGCGGTTCGATGTCGCCGGACAGATCGACGCGCGAGGCGGCCGCGGAGAACAGGGCCTTCCCGTCCTCGCACCAGGGTGGGCAGACGCGGTGCGCCACGACGAGCTCCAGCACCATGGCGGGATGCTCCAGAAAGGCACGGTCGGCGAGAATCCTCCCGGCGAGGCGCGCCGCGTGAGCGGTGTAGCCGTATGCGAGGAGCTGCCAGAGGACATCGGACACGAAGTCCACGTCCGACAGGCGCATGAGCGCCGCCGGATCGCGGTCGATGAGCAGGGATTCGTGGCCCAGTTCGCGCAGGGTCCGGAGCAGGTGAGTGACCTCCTTCGCATCGGAGACATCGACCTCCTCGACGGCCCTCTCCGCGAGACGCAGGGTTGCTTCGGCGCCCTCGCCCGCGAGTTCGAGCAGCCGTGCACACATGTCCCAGCCCGACTCCCACGAGGTGTGGCTCGCCGTCCAGAGCGCCATCTCCTCGCGCTCACGCGTCTCGACGGGCATGGTGCTCAGGAGGGTGCTCCATCTCGTGGGATGGCCCGCCGTTGTCGCGCGGCGCATCAGCAGCACCGCCTGCTTGATGAAGCCCTGTCGCTCCGCCTTGTACGACAAGTCCATGAGCACGGCCGGGTCGGTGGTGAACGCGGTCACGGCGTCCCACAGAGCCGGCCGGGTCACAGCGGCGGCAGCGGCTTCGGCGGTGTTCTGCTGGAGGTAGTCGGCCGGTTCGTACGTGGTCGGGCCGCCTGCGGTGTCCCGCAGGGCGAACAGCGCGGTGAGGGAGTTCCTGATGTCGGTGCGGCGGCCGTCGGCCCGCGCACCCGTGACCAGGGCGGTCAACGCCTCCCCGGCCCAGCCGGGCCGGGCCGGCCTGAGGCGCGGCGGAAGGGCCGCGTCGGCGATGTGGGCCAGCAGCTCCTCCGAGAGCGGCACCCGGCGCGCCGTGTGCCTGACCGCGATCGCGGCGGTGATCAGGGCGTGTTCCGCAGGGGTGAAATGCGCGCCGGGGCCCATGCGGTACGCGGCCAGGAGCTCGGGCCCACCGCTGAGGTGCTGGACCACCCGCCCGTCGGCCGCTCCGGCCCGCCCCGCCTGCCCCATGCGCGGGTCTCCGCTGGACAGGGCGAGGCTCTGCCACTCCGCTTGCTGGGCCCGGGCCAACTCCGCCGGAACCGCGATCCGGTGCGTGACCGGCGCCGCCAGGAGCGCGCGGACGTGGCTGGGCGCGTCCACCGACTCCGGAGGGCGGACGAACTCCTCCCAGTACGGGAACGTCCAGAGGGTGCCGACCGCCACCACGCCGGACCGGGTCAGCAGGAGCTCGCGCAGAGCGGCGGCCGCCTCCTCGGCGCGGTCACCGTGCAGGAAGCGCTGCGCCTCGTTGAGCCAGAGCACGTCCCCCGGTGCCACCAGCCCGTCCCGGAGCAGATCCGCCAGCGCGGCGGCGTCCGTGGGCCGCCACAGACGGCGGTGCGGGGCCAGCCGGAGGAGCACTTCGAACAGGGCGCGGGTCTTGCCCGTGGAGGAGTCACCGGTGAGCAGGACGAAGCAGGACGTCCTCCCGTCGACCGCCGGGGCGAGCAGACGCTCCAGTTCGACGTCGTGCGGGCGGGCGTAGTAGGGGGTGAGGAAGGAATCGTCCGGTCCGGCTGTCAGGAACGGCGCCTGCTGGACCTGGAGCAGTGCCGGTCCGGCGAGTTGGACGCTGCCCGGGCCGGCGGACACGTCCCTGGAGGCGCCGGGAGGAGGGACGTCCGGTCCGGGCCGGGACCGGTGCCAGAGATCCCGGAGCTGCCGGCATGTATCCGGATCGGCGCCGGCGGCCTGTGCGATGCCCGTCACGGTGCGCAGACTCGGTGGTGCCGGGTTGTCGTCGTTGAGGGCCTGGCTGTACGTGCTGGGCGACACCGGGATTTCTGAGGCGCGGCTCCGCCCGACGATGTCCTTCCGGGTGTACCCACGGCTGCCGATGACGTCGCGCAGCCGTTCGCGTAACGCGGCCAGGGCCTCGGCCCGGGCCGAGGCATCGTCACGGGTCGGCATGCACCCTCCTGTGGCCCGGTCGGGCGGACGGCCACCGGTCGGGGACCCGTGGGCCGAGCGGTTCGGCTTTGTTCATTGTTGTCCGCCCGAACCCTGTCGTACGGCCGATCGGCCAATCTCCTCCTGTCCGCACACCATTCCGTGAGGAGACGCAAGGTGCCGCTCGAAGCCGTCGTCGTACTGACCGTGATCGCCGTCGCTCTCGTGCTGCTGATCGCAGTACTGAGCGCTGTCACGGCCGTGTTGCTCGCCCGCCGGTCCGGAACGTCGAACGCCGCGGCTCTCATGCGGGGAGGTACGGCCTTCGGCGCGGCGCTCTCCCTGCTCGCACTCCTCGCGTCCACGATCGCGGGGCTGCTTCGCTGAACGACCCCGGACGGTGGAGGCCCCGCCGGGCTCGCGCCCGGCGGGACTGCCGCGATCAGGTCGGAGGTGCGCTGTCGCTGGTGGTGACGCGGACGTGGTCGACGACGAGCTGGTTGGGGAAGGCGGTGCTGCCGTCGGGGTCGCCGGGCCAGTAGCCGCCGACCG
>NZ_JBVJAM010000016.1:0-193734 GCF_055590565.1 Streptomyces sp. NPDC041814
GGTGCGGGGGGGGGGGGCGGGGCCCCGGGGGGCCGGGGGGGGGCGGGGGGCCGGGGGCCCCCCCCGGGGTGGGGGCGGGGGGGGGGGGGGCCCCCCCCCCGGGGGGGGGCCCCCCCCGCGCCCGCACACCCCCCGCGGTCTTCGGCGAGGCCGCCGCGGGGGCCGGGCCGGCTACTCGAACCGCGACGTGTCCCCGGCTCCCCGCCGTACGATCTCCAGCTCGCCGCTGGAGAAGTCGATGACCGTCGTGGGCTCCGTACCGCAGTCGCCGGAGTCGATGACGATGTCCACCTCGTGGTCCAGACGCTCCTTGATCTCCCAGCCCTGCGTGAGGGGTTCGGCCTCGTCGGGCAGGAGCAGCGTGCTGGAGAGCAGCGGTTCGCCCAGCTCGGCCAGCAGGGCCTGGACGACCGGGTGGTCCGGGATCCGGACGCCGACCGTCTTCTTCTTGGGGTGCAGCAGCTGGCGCGGCACCTCCTTCGTGGCCGGCAGGATGAAGGTGTATTGGCCGGGCGTCGACGCCTTGACCGTACGGAACACGTCGTTGTCGATGTGCACGAACTGCCCGAGCTGGGCGAAGTTCTGGCACATCAGCGTGAAGTGGTGGCGGTCGTCGAGGTTGCGGATCGCCCGGATGCGGGACAGGCCGTCCCGGCTGCCGAGCTGACACCCGAGCGCGTAGCAGGAGTCCGTCGGATACGCGACGAGCGACCCGGAGCGGATGCTTTCGGCCACGTTCGTGATGGTGCGCTGCTGGGGATTTTCGGGGTGTACGTCGAAATACTTCGCCATCCGGCGAGTCTACGGCGGGGTGCGTGAACGGGCCCAGGGGAAGCGGAATGTGCGGCCCCTGGGCAGGCAGGACAACCGGTTCGAGTGGAGGCCGCCGTTCAAACCCTTCCGGCCGGTGGCGCCCAGGGCGGCATGTTGTGCATCATGCACGATGCGTGCATCGTGCACACATTCCGTGGTATATGTGTACAGAGAGGTCGCCATTCCGGTGGGGGAGGCGTACCGCAGTCGTAGGGAGCCTTGCGTGGACATGCCTGTGGACCGGATCGAGTTCGAGACGATGCTGCTCGGCCGGCACATGAGCCTGCTCACCTCGCGCGGCGGCGGGCGGCTCGACAGGAGCGCGTACATCCTGCTCAGCCGCATCCGGGCCCAGGGGCCGATGTCGATCGGCCAGCTGCACGACGCCTTCGGCCTCGACACCTCGACGCTGAACCGGCAGACCGCCGCGATGCTCCGCGCCGGTGTGGTCGACCGCATCGCCGACCCGGACGGCGGGATCGCGCGCAAGTTCGTCATCACGGACGAGGGCGAACGCCGCCTCGACAAGGACCGGGCCGAGAACCGCGAGGGGCTGCAACGGGTCCTCGCCGAGTGGACCCCGGAGGAGGCCGCCCGCTTCGCGGACGACCTGGCCCGGCTCAACCGCGACATCGAACGCCTCGACGGACGGCCCTGGCCGCGCGACTGAGCTGCCCCGTGCGCGGTGTGAAGCGGAGCTGCGGTCCCGCTTAAGAAAACCTCGATGGACCTGGGGCGCGGGGTACGGCAGATTTCTCCGTGACGGCGGAGGATGGTGCGCGGCAGCCGGTGCGAGCGCGCTGCCGAGCCGTCCCTCTCATCCTTCCCCGGGCCGCAGGCTTCCTCAGTCGTGCCCCCGGCCCGGGGAGCTCAACGCCGTACAGGGAGCCGCAGCCGTGAAGGCACTCGTGAAGCAGAAGGCCGAGCCCGGGCTCTGGCTGATGGATGTCCCCGAGCCCGAGACCGGCCCCGGTGACGTACTGATCAAGGTCCTGCGCACCGGCATCTGCGGGACCGACCTGCACATCCGCAACTACGACGGCTGGGCGCAGCAGGCCATCAGCACCCCGCTCGTCCTCGGCCACGAGTTCGTCGGCGAGGTCGCCGCGATCGGCGCGGACGTGGTCGACATCGCCGTCGGCGACCTGGTCAGCGGCGAGGGCCACCTCGTCTGCGGCAAGTGCCGCAACTGCCTGGCCGGCCGCCGCCACCTCTGCCGCTCCACGCTGGGCCTGGGCGTCGGCCGCGACGGCGCCTTCGCGGAGTACGTCGCGCTGCCCGCGTCCAACGTGTGGGTGCACCGGGTCCCGGTCGACCTCGACGTCGCCGCGATCTTCGACCCGTTCGGCAACGCCGTCCACACCGCGCTGTCCTTCCCGCTGGTCGGCGAGGACGTCCTGATCACCGGCGCCGGCCCGATCGGCATCATGGCCGCCGCCGTCGCCAGGCACGCCGGCGCCCGCAACGTCGTCATCACCGACGTCAGCGAGGCCCGCCTCGAACTGGCCCGCAAGGTCGGCGTCAGCCTGGCCCTCAACGTCGCCGATTCGACCATCGCCGACGGCCAGAAGGAACTGGGCCTGCGCGAGGGCTTCGACATCGGCCTGGAGATGTCCGGCCGCCCCGAGGCCATGCGCGACATGATCGCGAACATGACGCACGGCGGCCGGATCGCCATGCTCGGGCTCCCCGCCGAGGAATTCGCCGTCGACTGGGCCCGGATCGTCACCTCGATGATCACGATCAAGGGCATCTACGGCCGCGAGATGTACGAGACCTGGTACGCCATGTCCGTCCTGCTGGAGGGCGGCCTCGACCTCGCCCCCGTCATCACCGGCCGGTACGGCTACCGCGACTTCGAGGCGGCCTTCGACGACGCGGCGAGCGGGCGCGGCGGCAAGGTCATCCTCGACTGGACCGTCTGACCTCCCGCCCCTTCAAGGACCCTCCCCGCCCCTTCAAGGACCAAGGAACCGGCATGTTCGACTCCGTACGCGACGATCTGCGCACCACCCTCGAAGAGATCGAGGCGGCCGGGCTGCACAAGCCCGAGCGCGTCATCGGCACCCCGCAGTCCGCGACCGTGGCCGTCACCGCCGGGGGCCGCCCCGGCGAGGTGCTGAACTTCTGCGCCAACAACTACCTGGGCCTCGCCGACCACCCCGACGTGATCGCCGCCGCGCACGAGGCGCTGGACCGCTGGGGCTACGGCATGGCCTCGGTCCGCTTCATCTGCGGCACCCAGGAGGTCCACAAGGAGCTGGAGCAGCGGCTCTCCTCCTTCCTGGGCCAGGAGGACACGATCCTCTACTCCTCCTGCTTCGACGCCAACGGCGGCGTGTTCGAGACGATCCTCGGCGCCGAGGACGCGGTCATCTCCGACGCGCTCAACCACGCCTCGATCATCGACGGCATCCGCCTCTCCAAGGCCAAGCGCTTCCGCTACGCCAACCGCGACATGGCCGACCTGGAGACACAGCTCAAGGAGGCGTCCGGGGCCCGGCGCCGGCTGATCGTCACCGACGGCGTCTTCTCCATGGACGGTTACGTCGCGCCGCTGCGCGAGATCTGCGACCTGGCCGAGCGCTACGACGCCATGGTCATGGTGGACGACTCGCACGCCGTCGGCTTCGTCGGCGCCGGCGGGCGCGGTACGCCGGAGCTGCACGACGTCATGGACCGCGTCGACATCATCACCGGCACCCTCGGCAAGGCGCTCGGCGGCGCGTCCGGCGGTTACGTCGCGGCCCGCGCCGAGATCGTCGCCCTGCTGCGCCAGCGCTCGCGCCCGTACCTCTTCTCGAACTCGCTCGCCCCGGTCATCGCCGCCGCCTCGCTCAAGGTCATCGACCTCCTGGAGTCCGCCGGCGACCTCCGCGAGCGGCTCAACGCCAACACCGCGCTCTTCCGTACCCGGATGACCGAGGAGGGCTTCGACATCCTGCCCGGCGACCACGCCATCGCCCCCGTCATGATCGGGGACGCGGCGAAGGCAGGCCGGATGGCGGAGCTGCTCCTGGAGCGCGGTGTGTACGTGATCGGGTTCTCGTACCCGGTCGTCCCCCAGGGCGCGGCACGCATCCGCGTCCAGCTCTCCGCGGCGCACTCCACGGAGGACGTGAACCGCGCGGTGGACGCGTTCGTCGCGGCGCGCGCCGAGCTGGAGGGCTGAGGGGCGGACCCAGGACGGTCGCGGGGGCGGTCAGGGCGCCCCCGCGACCCGGGCCGGCGTTCCCCCACGACCTGGGACAATAGGTCGCATGATCGATGCCCGGCGGCTGCGCGTCCTGCGTGCCGTGGCGGACCACGGCACGGTGACCGCCGCGGCCGCCGCCCTGTACCTGACCCCGTCCGCCGTCTCCCAGCAGCTCGCCGCCCTGGAGCAGGAGACCGGCCACCGGCTGGTCGAACGCGGCTCCCGGGGCGCCCGCCTCACCCCGGCCGGCGAGATCCTGCTCACCCACACCAACGCGGTCCTGGCCCAGCTGGAACGGGCGGAGGCCGAGCTCGCCGCGTACGGCTCGGGCGAGGCCGGTACGGTCACGGTCGCCGCGTTCGCCACCGGCATCGGGCTGGTGCTCGCCCCCGCCATCGCCGCGCTGAGCCGGACCGCCCCCGGCATCAAGGTCCGCGTCCAGGACGCCGAGGGCGACGCGAGCGTCCCCATGGTCCTGGACCGGCAGGTCGACGTCGCCGTCGCCGTCGAGTACCGGGGCGCGCCCGGCGAGGACGACCGCCGGCTCACCCGCGTCCCCCTCTACTCGGAGCCGTTCGACGCGGTGCTCCCGGTGGGGCACCGGCTGGCCGGCCAGGAGCAGGTGGCCGTCGCCGAGCTGGCCAAGGACGCCTGGATCGGGCCCTACCCCGGCAACCCCTGCCACGACGTGGTGGTCCTGGCCTGCGAGTACGCCGGATTCGCGCCGAATCTCGAACACTCCTCGGACGACTTCCACGCGGTCGTCGCCCTCGCCGGAGCGGCCGCCGGAGTGGCCCTGGTGCCGCGCACCGCCCTGAGCGGCATGCCCCTGACCGGCGTGGTGGTCCGCCCGGTACGCGGAACCGCCCCCACCCGCCGGGTCTTCGCGGCGGTGCGCCGGGGGGCCGAGGCCCACCCGCTGATCGCCCCGGTCCTGGAGGCGCTGGCGGGCGCGGCGGGCTGAGGGGAGCCGCCCGCAGGCGCCCCGGTCACGCCGGCTGGAGCAGGTCCCAGCGGTTGCCGTACAGGTCCTCGAAGACCGCGACCGAGCCGTACACCTCGTGGCGCGGCTCCTCCAGGAAGCGCACCCCGGCCGCCGTCATCCGGGCGTGGTCGGCCGCGAAGTCCTCGGTGTGCAGGAAGAAGCCGACCCGGCCGCCGGTCTGCGCGCCGACGCTCGCCGCCTGGGCCTCGTCCTTGGCGCGGGCCAGCAGCAGCCCCGTGCCCTCGGTGCCCTGCGGGCGCACCACCACCCAGCGCGAGCCGTCGCCCCGGTCGGTGTCCTCGACCAGCTCGAAGCCGAGGGCGCCGGTGTAGAAGGAAAGGGCTTCGTCGTAGTCGCGGACGACCAGCGTGACCAGGGCGATGTGGGCCATGGGACTCCTCGGGGCACGGTCGGGGGGAGGGACAACGGCCCCGGACGCGACACTATCGGCATGGACCTCCCCGACCTCACCGCCCGCGCGCACCGGCTCGCCCGCACTGGGGGACGGCGCGTCCTCGGCATCGCCGGGCCGCCCGGAGCCGGCAAGTCGACCCTGGCCGCGCGGATCACCGACGCGCTCGGCCCGCTCGCCGTCCTCGTGCCCATGGACGGCTTCCACCTGGCCCAGGCGGAGCTCCAACGCCTCGGCCGGGCCGGTCGCAAGGGCGCGCCCGACACCTTCGACGCGGCCGGGTACGTAGCCCTCCTGCACCGGCTGCGCGCCCCCGAGCCCGGCACCGTCGTCTACGCCCCCGCCTTCGACAGGTCCCTGGAGGAACCGGTCGCCGGAGCGGTCCCCGTACCGCCCGACGTCCCGCTCGTCGTCACCGAGGGCAACTACCTGCTGTACGGCGACGGCCCCTGGGCCCCGGTGCGCGCGCTGCTGGACGAGGCGTGGTACCTGGATCCGGACGACGCGGTGCGCGTCCCCCGGCTCGTCGCACGGCATGTGCGGTACGGGAAGGACCGGGCCGAGGCCGAGCGCTGGGTGGCCCGGTCCGACGAGGCCAACGCCCGGCTCGTCGCGGCCGGGCGGGACCGGGCCGACCTCGTCGTCCGGTGACCCGCTCGCGCGCGCACCGGCGGGCGGGCAGGATGGGAGGGCCGTTCCGCGCCGTCAGGAGGATCCGCATGCCCACGAACCAGCCCGTGCCGTTCACCGCCGACGACTACCGGGCCAGGATGGCGCGGGCCGCCGAGAGCGCCGCCGCGGCCGGGCTCGCCGGGGTCCTCGTCGCGCCGGGCCCCGACCTGGTGTACCTGACGGGCTACCAGCCGACCGCGATCACGGAACGCCTCACCCTCCTCGTCCTCGCGGCCGGCCACGACCCCGTGCTCGTCGTGCCGACGCTGGAGGCGCCGGACGCGGCGAAGGCCGTCGGCGCCCCGGCCCTGACCCTGCGCGACTGGACGGACGGCAAGGACCCGTACGAGGTCACCGCCCCGCTGCTCGACGCCCGGGGCCGGTTCGGGATCAGCGACAACGCCTGGGCGATGCACCTGCTCGGCCTCCAGCAGCGGCTGCCCGACAGCTCGTACTCCTCGCTCACCCAGGCGCTCCCGATGCTGCGCGCGGTGAAGGACGCCCACGAGCTGGAACGGCTCGCCGCCGCGGGGGCCGCCGCCGACGCCGCGTACGAGGAGATCCTGAAGGTCCGCTTCTCCGGCCGGAAGGAGACCGACGTCGCCGCCGACCTGGCCCGGCTGCTCACCGAATACGGGCACTCCCAGGTCGACTTCACCGTCGTAGGCTCCGGCCCCAACGGCGCCAACCCGCACCACGAAGCCGGTGACCGCACCATCGAGCGGGGCGACATGGTCGTCCTCGACTTCGGCGGCCTCAAGCACGGCTACGGCTCCGACACCTCCCGCACCGTCCACGTCGGCGAGCCCAACGCCGAGGAGCAGCGGGTCCACGACATCGTGCGCGAGGCGCAGCAGGCGGGCTGCGCGGCGGTGCGCCCCGGCGTCGCCTGCCAGGAGATCGACCGGGCCGCCCGCGCCGTCATCACCGAGTTCGGCTACGGGGAACGCTTCATCCACCGCACCGGCCACGGCATCGGCGTCACCACCCACGAACCGCCGTACATGATCGAGGGCGAGGAGCAGCCGCTCGTGCCCGGCATGTGCTTCTCGGTGGAGCCCGGCATCTACCTGCCGGGCCGGTTCGGCGTCCGCATCGAGGACATCGTGACCGTCACCGAGGACGGCGGGCGCCGCCTGAACGCCACCGCCCGCGAACTGGCGATCGTGGAGTAGGGCCGGTCAGTCGTCCGCGAGGACCACGCAGGACTCCGGCGGCAGGCGCAGCATCCCGTCCGGGCCCGGCGGGTCCACCGGCAGCCACGCCGCGAGGACCCGGCCGGGACCGCCCCGGTGCCGCCCGTTGCCCAGCGGGATCGCGGCCGGCTCCGCGTCGAGGTTGACCGCGATCCGCAGGTCGCCCCGGCGCACCGCGAGCCACCGCGCCCCGTCGTCGTACGCGGCCCTGACGCTCGCCAGGTCCGGGTCGCGCAGGTCCGGCAGGGTGCGGCGCAGGGCGATCAGCTCGCGGTACCAGGCGTACAGCCGGGCGTGCGGCTCGTGGTGGAGCTCGTCCCAGTCCAGGCAGGAGCGGGCCCGGGTGGCAGGGTCCTGCGGGTCCGGGATGTCCTCCTCCGCCCAGCCGTGCGCCCCGAACTCCCGCCGCCTGCCCGTCCGTACGGCCTCCGCCAGCTCCGGGTCCGTGTGGTCGGTGAAGAACTGCCACGGGGTGCGGGCGCCCCATTCCTCGCCCATGAACAGCATCGGCGTGAAGGGGCCGGTCAGCACGAGCGCCGCCGCGCAGGCCAGCAGCCCGGGGGAGAGGGAGGCGGCGAGCCGGTCGCCGAGCGCCCGGTTGCCGATCTGGTCGTGGGTCTGGGCGTAGCCGACGAAGCGGTGGGCGGCGCTGCGGGTGACGTCGACCGGGCGGCCGTGCGTACGGCCCCGGAAGCTGGAGTACGTGCCGTTGTGGAAGAAGGCGCTGGTCATCGTCTTGGCCAGGCCGGCCAGCGGGGCGGCCGCGAAGTCCGCGTAGTAGCCCTGCGACTCACCGGTGAGCGCGGTGTGCAGGCAGTGGTGGAAGTCGTCGTTCCACTGCGCGTGGAGCCCGAGCCCGCCCTCCTCGCGCGGGGTCGTGGTGCGCGGGTCGCACAGATCGGACTCCGCGATCAGCGGCAGCGGGCGCCCGAGCTCGGCGGCGAGCGCGTCGGCCCCGGCGGACAGCTCCTCCAGGAAGGTCAGCGCCCGGGTGTCGGCCAGCGCGTGCACCGCGTCGAGCCGCAGCCCGTCGAGCCGGTAGTCCCGCAGCCAGGCGAGCGCGCTGCCCAGCAGGTACGCCCGCACCTCGTCGGAGCCCGGTGCGTCCAGGTTGACCGCCGCGCCCCACGGGGTGTGGTGCGTCTCGGTGAAGTACGGGCCGAACGCGGGGAGGTAGTTCCCGGACGGGCCCAGGTGGTTGTGGACGACGTCCAGGACGACGGCCAGCCCGAGGCCGTGCGCCGCGTCGACGAAGCGCTTGAGCCCTTCGGGCCCGCCGTACGGCTCGTGGACGGCCCACAGCGACACGCCCTCGTACCCCCAGCCGTGCACCCCGGGGAACGGGCACACCGGCATCAGCGACACATGGGTGACGCCCAGCTCCGCGAGATGGCCGAGCCGGGCCGCCGCCGCGTCGAACGTGCCCTCGGCGGTGAACGTGCCGATGTGCAGCTCGTACAGGACCGCGCCCGGCAGCTCGCGCCCCGCCCACTCGGACCGCCAGGTGTACGCGGCGTGGTCGACCACCGCCGACTCGCCGTCGGGGCCGTCCGGCTGGCGGCGCGAGCGGGGGTCGGGGCGCACGGGACCGCCGTCGAGGGCGAAGCCGTAGCGGTCGCCGTCCGCGGCCTCCGCCTCGGCGGTCCACCAGCCGGGCCGGTCCGGATCGGGCTCCATGGGCCGCGGTTCGCCCGCCAGCCGCAGCACGGCCGACCCCGCATCGGGTGCCCATACTTCGAACAACATGCAGCACTCCCTCGCTCCCGGGCCCGGTCGCCCCGGCCCATGGTGCTACGGAGGCGAGGCGCCCGTCAGTCGTCCCACACCATGTCGAAGGCGCGCTCGAAATTGACGTAGCCCAGCCGGGCGAACGCCTTCGCCATCGGCACGTTGCCCAGGTCCGTCGCCGCCCGGACGCGCTCCACGCCGTCCTGCGCGGCCAGTATCCGCGTCCCCTCGGCGAGGATGTCGTCGATGTGGCCGTGACCGCGGTGGGCGGGCAGCACCCCGATGTACGCGATGATCGGGTTGTAGTCGTTGCGGGCCGGGATCACGAAGCCCACGGGCTCGCCGGCCGGAAGCTCCGCGACACGCCACCACTCCCGGGGCGTCGCGTACCCGGCCAGCTCCTCGTCGTAATGCTTCTCGGCGGCCTGACGCGGCGTCAGCCCGGACGCCAGGTCCTGCTTCCCGTGCGCGTCGAGGGTGCCCTCCATCACCGGCGTCATCAGCGCGAGCAGATCCTCGCGCCCCGCCACCGGCCGGAACCGCAGCCGCCCGGTCGGGGCGGGCACCTCGGTCCCGGCGCGCCACTCCAGGCGCAGGCGCTCCACGAGCATCCGGGCCCCGGTGCGCTCCATGACCCGGATCCGGGCCTCGACGGCCTCACGGACGGCCGGGTCCTCACGCCAGTCGGCCGGCACGAACCGCCCGTACTCGGGGCGCGGCGCTCCGGCCGGAACGACGGCGGCGGTCGCCGTCTCGACCAGCCGCAGCCCGGCCTCCTCGCGCTCCGCGGGCGGCAGGGTGTCGTCCAGGTCGAAGAAGTCGAGCAGCAGCGGTGCCGCGCCGTCCCTGCTCCACCAGGCGATGCGCGCCACCACGCGGTCGCCGCGCAGTGCCACCCACATCCATTCCGGGCGGCGGCGGCCCGTGTCGAGATCGTCGGCCAACTCGTGGTCGAGGACGTAGGAGAGACCGAGGAAGAGTTTCAGCTCCTCGGGGCCGGTCAGCGGACGGATGGTCAGGTCAAGCGGTGCGTCGGGCACTGAGCTCCAAAGGCGAAGGGGGCGCGTCACGGCGGTGTCCGGACGGCAGCGGCCGACCCTAGCAACGTTCCGTACGGGCCGCCCCCGGTTATCCGGTGCAGGTCAGAGTGGCGGAAAGCGGGGTCCTTCTGGACACCCCGGGGCCGTCGGACCGACAATCGAGCCGTGACGTCCCCGTTCGAGTACCACACGCCCACCGCGCGCCTGTCCGACGCGCAGCGCGACCGTGTTCTCGTCGTGCTCAGGGAGGGCGCGGCGCAGGGCAAGCTCTCCCAGGACACCTTCATGCGGCGCATGGAGGTGGCGCTGACGACGAGCCGCCCCGAGGAGCTGGAGGCGCTCACCAAGGACCTTGAGCGCGAAGGCCGTTGGTCGCGGCAGCTGCTGCGTGTGGTCGGCGGGGTCTCCGGCTTTCCCGAGCGGGTCCGCCGGGCCTGGCGGGCGGAGCGCCTGCCCAAGCTGCTGCTGCCCGCCCCCAGCCCGCACCCGCTGCTCATCGGCCGCGACCCGGGCAACGGACTGCGCCTCACCCACGAGACCGTCTCCCGGATGCACGCGGAGCTGACCGCGCACGGCGACCGCTGGCTGCTGCGGGACCTCGGCTCGACCAACGGCACCTGCGTCAACGGGCAGCGCGTCACCGGCACGGTCCCGGTGCGCGAGGGGGACCAGGTGAGCTTCGGCCGCATGATGTTCCGCCTCTCCGCACCGGCGCTCCGGCCGCCCGCGTAGCCGTTCGGACCGGGCCGCGCTCACGCCTGTCGGTGCAGTCCCCGGCCCGCCAGGGTGAGGAACGATTCGCCGATCGCCTCGGAGAGCGTCGGGTGCGGGTGGATGTGCCGGGCCACGTCGAAGGGCTCCGCGTCCCAGCCGACGATCAGCTGGGACTCGGCGATCATCTCCGATACGTGCGGCCCGACCAGATGCACGCCGAGCACCCGTCCGTCCCGCTCCGCGACCACCTTCACCATGCCGCCCTGGCCGTGCACCATGCCCTTCGCGACGGCCGTCAGCGGCATGGTGTTCACCACGACGTCGTGGCCCGCCTCGCGCGCCGCCGCCTCGGACAGCCCCACCGCCGCCGTCTGCGGTGCCGAGTACGTGACCCGGGGCACCGCGTCGTAGTCCACCGCCGTCGTACGGAGCCCCGCCAGGGCCTCCGCGACCAACAGCCCCTCCGCGAACGAGGCGTGGGCGAGCCCGGGGGACGGCGGCGGCAGCAGATCGCCGACCACGTGGATGCCCGGTACCGAGGTCTCCAGCCGCGACCAGTCCGCCGGTGTCACGTACCCCCGCTCATCGACGGCCGGCCCGGCGGCCGCGAGCCCGAGCCCGTCCGTCACCGGGACCCGGCCCACGGCCACCAGCAGCCGCTGGGCCTCGACGGTCCTGGTCTCGCCGCGCGGGGCACGCAGCGTGGCCCGTACGCCGTCGTCCAGGAGCACGGCCTCCAGCAGCCGCGTCCCGGTCCGCACGTCGACGCCCCGCTTCTTCAGCCCCCGGGTCAGATGGCGGGACACATCCGCGTCCTCCAGCGGAACCAGTCGGTCCGCCGCCTCCACCAGGGTCACCCGCGCCCCCATCGACCGGTGCAGCGAGGCGTACTCCACCCCGATCGCGCCGCCGCCCAGCACCAGCACCGACTCCGGGAGGCCGGGCGCGAACAGGGCGTCGTCACTGGTCACCACCCGCCGTCCGTCCGCCGCCAGGCCCGGCAGCGTCCGGGGCCGGGAGCCGGTCGCCAGCACGATGCCGCGCCGGGCGGCCACCTCCCCGTACCCCTCGATCCGCACCGTGCGCGGACCGGTCAACCGGGCGCTCCCCGCGACCACTTCGACGCCGGCGTGCGCCAAGTGCGCCTGCACGCCCCGGTGGTTGCGGGCCACGATGTCGTCGCGGGTGGCGGCCAGCTCCGGCCAGTCGACCGAATCGAGGACCGCCTTCACGCCCCATCGCTCCCGCGCCTCCGCGATGCCGTCGACCAGTTCGGCCGCGTGCAGCATCGCCTTGCTCGGGACGCAGCCCCGGTGCAGACAGGTCCCGCCCACCTTGTCGCGCTCCGCGAGCACCACGGCCAGGCCGAGCCCCGCCGCCCGCAGCGCCGTCGAATAGCCCCCGGTACCGCCGCCGATGACGACGACGTCGGCTTCCCCCACCCGCTGGTCCTGTGTCATGGCTCCCACCCTCCGCCCGGTCCTTGCCATGAGTCCAAGGCAATGTTTGTGTGGTTTCCATGCACGGAGCTCATAGGACGAGGGCGCGATGAGCCTGCGGCAGATGGAGTACTTCCTCACCGTGGTCGAGGAGGCGTCCTTCACCCGGGCCGCCGACCGGCTCCACGTCACCCAGCCCGCGCTCTCCCACCAGATCAAGGCCCTGGAGCGGGCCGTGGGAGGGCCCCTGCTCGAACGGCTGCCGCGCGGGGCGCGGCTGACCGCGATGGGCCGGGCCTTCCTGCCGCACGCCGAACGCTCCGTGCGCAGCGCCGCCCAGGCCCGCCGTGCCGCGCGCGCCGCCGCCGGTGCGCAGGGCGGGGAACTCCACATCGCCACCGTCCACGCCATCGCCGTCGGCATCCTCCCGGACGTCTTCGCCCGCTGGCGGACCGCCCACCCCGGCGTCGCCCTCGTCCTGCACGAGTACGCCACCACCGAGGCACTGGAGGACCGGATCGAACGGGGCACCGCCGACCTGGCCGTCGGCCCGCCGCCCACCCGCTGGACCGGCCCGGTCGTCCCCGTCGGCACGGAGGACATCGTCCTCGTCGCCCCCTTCGACGACCCCCTCGCCGGGCGGGCGTCGGTCCGCCTCCAGGAGCTCGCCGACCGCTTCTGGGTGCGCTGCGCCATGGAACCGCTCGTGGACGGGACGCCCTTCATCGACTGGGCCTGCGCCCGGGCCGGCTTCCGCCCCCGTACGGCGGTGCGCACCGAGCACACCTCGACGGCGGTGCGCATGGCGGCGGCCGGGGTCGGCGTCGCCACCGCCCCCGCCCACGTCGTCCGGGGCGCGGTCGGCGAGGACTGCGCCCTGCTCACCGTGGACCCGGCCTGGCGGCGCGAGCTCGCCGTCTTCTCGCGCGTCCCGCTGACCGGCGCGGCCGCCGCGTTCACCGAACTCCTGGCCGAAGCCCGGAGCGCCTGCGACACGCCCACCGTGTCACCCGGACGGGCGCGCGCCGACTGCGAAGCGACCGTTCAGGTGATGCCCTGAGGGGGACCGCGCCGTCCACCGGCGTACCGACTCGCCCGGGGGAACCGCCATGCAGGCAGACGCGCCCCGAGACATACCGGCCCCGACGACCTCGCCCGAGCCGCGAGGCCACGCCACCCGTTCCGCCAGGTCCCGCAGGCCCTGCACCGGGCCCAGCCTCCTCGCGCGGGGCGCGGCCCGGGACCCGTACCGCTTCTACCGGATGCTGCGCGAGCAGTACCCGCTCAGCTACGACGCGCCCCTCGGCGCCTGGCTGGTCAGCCGGTACGACGATGTGACCCTCGCCCTCGCCGACCCCCGGTTCACCGGCTTCCCGCAGGACGGGGCGCCCCGGGGCGGGCCCGCACCGCTCGGGCTGTGCCACGGCAGCCCCCGCTGCCTGCCCGCCGACCGCTACACCGTCGTGACCGGCACCGTCCCGGACGGGCTCGCCGAGCGCATGGAGCGCACCGCCTATGTGCTCGCCCGGCGGATCGCCCGCTCCTCCCGGGCCGACCTGGTCGAGGAGTTCTGCCGCTGGCTGCCCGCCGCACCGGCCGGCGACGGGCCCTGCGCCCGGGACACCGCCCTGCGCCGGACCGTGCTCGCCTCGCTCCTCGCCAGTCTGCTGGACGACCCCGACCTGCTGGCAGCCCTGCGCATCGA
Organism: Streptomyces sp. NPDC041814; assembly: GCF_055590565.1. Taxonomy (NCBI): domain Bacteria; kingdom Bacillati; phylum Actinomycetota; class Actinomycetes; order Kitasatosporales; family Streptomycetaceae; genus Streptomyces; species Streptomyces sp. NPDC041814. The sequence continues at coordinate 13,901 of NZ_JBVJAM010000016.1, forward strand.
ACCCGCGCTCACCGGCCGGGCCTGGACCGAGTCGCTGCGCCGCGACCCGCCGGTCCAGGTCGTCCTGCGCCGCACGGTCACCGAGGTCGCCCTCAGCGGCGGCACCCTCCCCGCGCGGGCCCCCGTCGCCTGCCTCGTCGGGGCGGCCGCGCGCGACCCCGGGCGGTTCGCGGCCCCGGACACGTTCGACCCGTTCCGCCCGGACCAGGACCGCACGCTGCCCGGCCCGGCGGGCTGCCCGGCCGTGGCGCTCAGCCGCCTGGAGGCCGAACAGGGGCTGCGCGCCCTGCTCGACGCGATGCCCCGGCTCCGCTGGGCGGAGGGCTTCCGGCCGGCCGCCACGGGCCTGCTCACCCGGGGCCCGCGCTCGCTGCTCGTCCGGCCGGGCTGAGCCTCACCCCCGTACCAGCAACGCCACCGGCCGGTCCGCGAACAGCTCCGCCACCTCCACCGTGCCGCCGGTGAACTCCCTGCCCGGCGTGAGGAGATCCCGCCACACGCCCTCGTCGGGCAGGGCCAGCCGTGTCCCGCGCCAGCCGCCCGACTCCGCGAGCCGCAGCGACAGCCGGGTCACCGCCGTAACGACCTCGCCGGACCGGCAGAAGGCCACGCAGTGCGAGGCCGCCGGACCCGAGGCGCGCAGCGGGGCGTACGTGCCCGACTCGCCGAACACCGCCGCCCGCTCCCGCCGCAGCCGCAGCGCGACCCGTGTCAGCTCCGCCTTCTCGTCGGCGGGCGCGTCCGGCGACGGCTCCGTGAACGGCCGCCGGTTGTCCGGGTCGACCAGCGCCAGATACGCGCGTTCGGTGCCCTGGTAGAGGTCCGGCACACCGGGCATCGTCAGGTGCACCAGGGCCGCGCCCAGCGACTGCGCCCGCACATGGGCGGCGAGCGGGGCGGCGAACTCCTCCACCAGGGACCGCACCGGACCGGTGTCCGCGGCGGGCCCGGCGGCGACGAAGTCCGACGCCATCCGCTCGTACACCGGGTCGGGCTCGGTCCAGCTCGTGAAGAGGCCCGACTCGCGCACCGCCTTCAGCAGCGCCGGTTCCAGCCGCGCAGCCCGCTCACCCGCCGGAATCCCCGCGCAGCCGACCGCCGTCTGCCACGCCTGCCAGGCCAGCTGCGGATCGGGCGCGGCCTGGGCGGACCGGCCGAGCCCCGCGACCAGACCCGCCCACCGCCCCGGGCACTGCGAGAGCACCGCGATGCTGGCCCGCACGTCCGCGCTGCGCTTCGTGTCATGCGTCGTCAGCGCCGTCCCGGTGGCGGGCCAGTCGCGGGCGAGCCGGGTGCAGAAGGCGTGGAAGTCCTCCGGCCCGACCGCAGGGTGGCCCGGGTCGCCGCCCACCTCGTTCGCCGAGACCAACGGCAGGTAGCGGTAGTACGCGGTGTCCTCGACCGCCTTCGCCCGCAGCGCGGACGACGTCTGGGCGAACCGGGCGCAGAACGCCGCCCGGTCCGCGCCGCCACCGAGCCGCCCGAGCGCCAGGTCCCGCACCACGTCGACCGCCAACGCCTCCTCACGCACGGCGAACACCGCCTTGGCGTCGCTCACCGTCGTCGCGTCGAGCGTCGCCTCGGCCGCTTCGGAGCAGGGGCCGCCCGCCGTGACGTACGGACGGTAGACCGGGACGCGTACCAGCAGCTCGCGGATGGCGGTGCGCAGCGCCCAGGGGGCGTGGTCGCGCAGCGCGGGGTCCGCGGCGCAGATCCGCGCGGCGAGGCGGGTCAGCAGCTCCGTCTCCGCCGCCAGTTCATGGGTGACGACGCGGTACGCGGCCCGGCGCACGGTCGCCGTCCAGTATCCCCCCCGGTCGCCGGCCGGGGACGCGGCCTCGCGGTAGTGGCCCAGCAGCTCGGCGGCGCCCTGGGGGTCGGTGAAGAGGCCGTCGATCCGGTACAGCGCGTCGTAGCCCGTGGTCCCGGCGACGGGCCAGCCGGCCGGCAGCCGTTCTGAACCGGTGAGGATCTTCTCCACCACCGTCCACACTCCGCCGCTCTCCCCGGAGAGCCGTTCCAGATAGCCGGCCGGGTCGGCGAGACCGTCCGGGTGGTCGATCCGCAGGCCGTCGACCACCCCGTCCCGGACCAGTTCGAGGATCTTGCCGTGGGTGGCGGCGAAGACCTCCGGGTCCTCCACCCGCACCCCGATGAGGTCCGAGATGGTGAAGAACCGCCGGTAGTTCAGCTCGGTACGGGCCAGCCGCCACCAGCCGAGCCGGTAGTGCTGGGCGTCCAGCAGTTCGGGGAGCGGGAGGTGGGCGGTTCCTTCGCGGAGCGGGAACTCCTGCTCGCCGTAGCGCAGCACCTCGCCGTCGACCCGCATCCGCTCCATCTCGTCGCCGACGCGGCCGCCGAGCACCGGCAGCAGCATCCGCCCGTCGCCGGCCGCCCAGTCGATGTCGAACCAGCTGGCGTACGGGGACTCCGGGCCCGCGCGCAGCACCTCGCGCAGGGCGTGGTTGTGGACGGGGTCGGCCGCCATGTGGTTGGGCACGATGTCCAGGACCAGGCCGAGGCCGTGCTCCCGCGCGGTGCGCGCGAGCCGCCGCAGCCCTTCCTCACCGCCCAGCTCGGCCCGGACCCGGCCGTGGTCGGTGACGTCGTAGCCGTGCCGGGACCCCGGCACGGCTTCGAGGACCGGGGAGAGGTGCAGATGGGAGACGCCGAGCGAGGCGAGGTACGGCACGGCGTCCTCGGCGGCGCGGAACGGGAACTCCGGCTGGAGCTGGAGCCGGTACGTGGCGGTAGGCGTCATGGGAACCTTCGTACCCACATAGGGGCCGCCTGTGTCACCGAGCGCGGCACAAGGGCACGACGGGGTGACACGGGCGGCCCCGCGCGGACCGGTCAGGCCGGTCGTTGCAGCACCACCATGCTCCGGCCCACCAGCGTCACCCGATCGCCCGCCGCCACCTTCGGCCCGGCCCCGGGCAGCACTCCGGCCGGGCGCGCGGTGTCCACGACGGCGTGCCACTGCCGGCCGTGGTTGACCGGCACCGCGAATTCCAGGGTCTCGGCGCTCGCGTTGAACATCAGCAGGAACGAGTCGTCGGAGATCCGCTCCCCGCGCGGCCCCGGCTCCGAGATGGCGTGCCCGTTCAGGAAGACGGTCAGGGCCTTGGCGTGGGCGGCCTGCCAGTCCCGCTGGGTCATCTCCTGCCCCTCGGGCGTGAACCAGGCGATGTCGGAGAGCTCGTCGTGCGTGCCCTCCACCGGGCGGCCGTGGAAGAACCTGCGGCGGCGGAAGACCGGGTGGTCGCGGCGCAGCCACACCATCGCCCGGGTGAACTCCAGCAGGCTCATGTCCTGGGGCCCGCCGCCCGGCCCGTCGTCCTCGTCCTCGCCGTCCGCGCCCACCGCGGCGGCCGGCTCCGGCCAGTGCACCCACGACAGTTCGTTGTCCTGGCAGTAGGCGTTGTTGTTGCCCTGCTGGGTACGCCCGAACTCGTCGCCGTGGCTGAGCATCGGCACGCCCTGCGACAGCATCAGCGTGGCGATGAAGTTGCGCATCTGACGCTCGCGGAGCTCCAGCACCTCGGGCCGGTCCGTCTCGCCCTCGGCGCCGCAGTTCCAGGACCGGTTGTGGCTCTCGCCGTCCCGGTTGCCCTCGCCGTTGGCCTCGTTGTGCTTGTCGTTGTACGAGACCAGGTCGTGCAGCGTGAAGCCGTCGTGGCAGGTGGTGAAGTTGATCGAGGCCAGCGGACGCCGCCCGTCGTCCTGGTACAGGTCGGACGACCCGGTCAGCCGCCCGGCGAACTCGGCCAGCGTCCGGGGCTCGCCCCGCCACAGGTCGCGGACCGTGTCCCGGTACTTGCCGTTCCACTCGGTCCACAGCGGCGGGAAGTTCCCCACCTGGTAGCCGCCCTCGCCCACGTCCCACGGCTCGGCGATCAGCTTGACCTGGCTGACCACCGGGTCCTGCTGCACCAGGTCGAAGAACGACGACAGCCGGTCCACCTCGTGGAACTGCCGGGCCAGCGTGGCCGCCAGGTCGAAGCGGAAGCCGTCCACGTGCATCTCGGTCACCCAGTACCGCAGCGAGTCCATGATCATCTGGAGCACGTGCGGCGACCGCATGAGCAGCGAGTTCCCGGTGCCCGTGGTGTCCATGTAGTAGCGCTGGTCGTCGGTCAGCCGGTAGTACGAGGCGTTGTCCAGGCCCCGGAACGACAGCGTGGGCCCCAGGTGGTTGCCCTCGGCGGTGTGGTTGTAGACCACGTCGAGGATGACCTCGATGCCCGCCTGGTGCAGGGCGCGCACGGCCTGCTTGAACTCCAGCACCTGCTCGCCCCGGTCGCCCCAGGAGGCGTAGGCGTTGTGCGGGGCGAAGAAGCCGATCGTGTTGTAGCCCCAGTAGTTGGCGAGCCCCGCGTCCGCCAGCCGGTGGTCCTGGACGAACTGGTGCACCGGCATCAGTTCGATCGCCGTGACGCCCAGCTCCGTCAGATGGGCGATGATCTCCGGATGCGCCAGCCCGGCGTAGGTGCCGCGCAGCTCCTTCGGCAGCCCCGGATGGAGCATCGTCAGGCCCTTCACATGGGCCTCGTAGATCACCGTGCGGTGGTAGTCCGTACGGGGGCGCCGGTCGTCGCCCCAGTCGAAGTACGGGTTCACCACGACCGAGGTCATGGTGTGCGGGGCGGAGTCGAGGTCGTTGCGCGCGTCCGGCTTCCCGAACGGATAGCCGTACACCGCCTCCCCCCACGTGATCCGCCCGGACACCGCGCGGGCGTACGGGTCCAGGAGCAGCTTGGCGGAGTTGCACCGGATGCCCCGCTCCGGCTCGTACGGGCCGTGCACGCGGAAGCCGTAGCGCTGACCGGGCATCACCCCGGGCAGATACGCGTGCCGGACGAACGCGTCGGTCTCTCTCAGCTCCACCGCCGTCTCGGAACCGTCGTCGTGCAGCAGGCACAACTCGATTCGGTGGGCGGCCTCCGAGAAGACCGCGAAATTGGTCCCGGCGCCGTCGTACGTGGCACCGAGCGGGTACGCCTGTCCCGGCCACACCTGCATGGATTCGACTCTTCCCGTCCTGCCGCCGTCGCCCTGGGGGATGCGGGCCGCCTCTCCCCGGGGCCTGGGCCCCGGCCCAGATCTTCCCCGAAAGAGCGCCCCCGACCTAGGACGTCGGCCCGTCGGTCAACCTCGTGCCTCTCCGCGTCGCCCGGAACCGGCCTCCGGCCGGTCCCACGTCCGAGCTGTCCGGTTCGCACCCCGGCTGGGGTGTTTAATCCCTATGAATCCGCTCACTCCCGTCGAAGCCGTCAACCGGAACAGGTTTGATTCCATGGGGAGTTGGTAAAGGAGCCTGCGCATCCGGCTGCACCGGCTCCCGCTCCCGGAGTACCCTTCCTTGATCGTTGGTGGGGGAGTGGAAGGCGGTGCGTGGGTGAGCTCGGGAGGGTTCGAGCTGCCCCCGGGTGACGCGGGTCACGAGGGGGACGTGGCCGAGGTCCCGCCCGGGGCGGTCTCGCTGGCGCAGCCCCTGGAGATCGGTGCGGAGCTGGACTGGGGCGCCGATGCCTGGAGCGAGGTGCGCACGCGCGCCCAGCGGGCCGGGCGCGCCTATATCTGGCTGAATCTCGTCGAACAGCGGCTCCGCGCCGTCGTGGCGGCGGTGCTCCGGCCGATCTACGAGCCCGTCCACGGCGAGGACTGGGTGGTGGCCGCCGCCGGGCCCGCCGGACAGGAGTGGGTGCAGCGCGCGGTCGCCGTGCGCGAGGTCTCCCGCCGCAAGGGCTATCTGCTCGACCCGGCCGACGACAACGTCCTCAGCTTCCTCACCCTGCCCCAGCTCCGCGAGCTGATGGTCCAGCACTGGCCGTGCTTCGAGCCGTACTTCGACGACCGCCGCGATGTCGAACTGGCGCTCGACGAGCTGGAGGTCACCCGCAACGTCGTCTCCCGCAACCGCGCGCTCAACGAGGCGGTGCTCGCCCAGGCCGAGCGGGCCTCCGCCCGGCTCCTGGAGATGCTGGGCAGCGGCGCGGGGGTGCCGTCCGCGGACCGGCTCCCGGTCGACGCGGTCGAGGAACTGGTCGGCGACCGGTACGCGGACGTGGTCTCCGTCCACTCCGACCGGGTGCGCCTCCAGCGGCAGCTGCCCGCCGAGGACCTGTTCGGCGGCGCCCGCAGGCTCGACGCGATCGGCATCGGGCTCAACCTGCTGGTGCAGAACTTCTCCGGACGCCGCCTCATCCGGCTCGCCGAGTCGGGCTGCCGGATCCGGCTGCTCTTCATCAACCCGGCCAGCAGCGCCGTCAAGCGCCGCGAGCGGGAGCTCGGCCTGAAGAAGGGCGAGCTGAGCCGGTCCGTCGAGATGAACATCCTGCACACCCGCCGGGTGCGCGCCAAGCTCCGCGACCCGGACGCCTTCCAGATCCACGTCTTCGACGAGACCCCGCGCTTCACGGCCTACCTGGTGGACGGCGACGGGGCCGACGCGGTCGGGGTCGTCCAGACCTATCTGCGCCGGGCGCGCGGCATGGAGGCGCCGGTGCTGGTGCTGCGCGGCGGCGGGCGTGCGGTGGTCCGTGCGGGGCAAGGGTACGAGCACGGGCTGTTCGAGACGTACCGCGAGGAGTTCGAGTCGGTGTGGACGGACTCCCGGCCGGTCTCCTGAGCGGCGTTGTCAGTGGCCCGTGCGAGGGTGGTCGTCATCCGGGGGAGCACCATGAAGGAGGTACGGGATGAGCTGGCACCGGCACACGCTGGTCGGCTTCGATCTGGAGACGACGGGGACCGACCCGCTGGAGGCCCGGATCGTCACGGCCGCGGTCATCGCGGTGGACGACCGGGACGGTGAGCCGGTGGCCCGGCACACCTGGCTGGCCGATCCGGGCATCCGCATCCCGGCCCAGGCGTCCGCGATCCACGGCATCAGCAGCGAGCGGGCGGCGGCGGAGGGCCGCCCCGCGCGCGAGGTGGCCGACGAGATCGCCGACACGCTCGTCGGCTACTGGCGCCGGGGCGTCCCGGTCGTCGCGTACAACGCCGCGTTCGACCTGACGCTGCTCACCGCCGAGTTGCGCCGCCACGGACTGCCCCCGCTCGCCGACCGGCTGGGCGGCGCGCCCGTCGGCCCCGTCATCGACCCCTACACCATCGACCGGGCGGTCGACCGCTACCGCAAGGGCAAGCGGAATCTGGAGGCGGTCTGCGTCGAGTACGGCGTGGTGCACGGCGGGGCCCACGACGCGGCGGCCGACGCCCTGGCCGCCGTCCGCGTGGCGTACGCGATAGCCGCCCGCCACCGCACCGTGGCCGAACTCCCGGCGCCCGCGCTGCACGACCGCCAGATCACGTGGCACGCGGAGTGGGCGGCGGACTTCCAGAACTTCCTCCGCCGCAAGGGCACTCCGGACGCGGTGGTGGACGGCCAGTGGCCGGTGCGGGAGCCGGTGCGCACGACCGCCTGACGGTGGGCGTCACGCCGTCCGCGTGGGTCCTCGATCGCCGGGCGGGCTTGCTTGTGCCGGTGCCGTCTCCTGCCCGCGGCTCAGAACGGATACCACCGCACCGAGGAGTCGCCCTCCCGCAGGGACGCCACCCGGCGCCGGAACTCCGCGAGAGCCGCCGCATTCGAGGGCGCGTGCTGCGCCACCCACGCACAGCTCGCCGTCTCCCGCGCCCCCCGCAGCACCCCGCACCCGTCCCACTCCCGCACGTCCCACCCGTACGCCCCGGTGAACGCGTCGTACGCCTCGGCCGCCAGCCCGTACCGGTCGCGGGACAGCGCGAGGACCACCAGATCGTGTTCGCGCAGGTCGGCGGAGAAGGTCTCCAGGTCCACCAGGACCGGCCCGTCCGCACCGACATGGACGTTGCGCGCCAGCGCGTCCCCGTGGATCGGCCCCGGCGGCAGATGCGGGACCAGCGCCGCGGCCGCCGCCGCGAACCCGTCGCGCCGCTCGCGCAGAAACGCCGCGTCGGCCGGATCGATCGCGTCGCCCGCCAGCCGCAGCCACCGCTCGACGCCGCCCAGCAGTTCCCGGCGCGGCAGCGCGAAGTCCTCCGGCGCGGGCAGCGCGTGGACGGCGGTCAGCAGCGGGGCCAGATCGCGCGGCTCGGCGGGCCGCACCGCCTCGGGCAGCCGGTGCCACACGGTCACCGGATGGCCCCCGACCAGCCGGGCGCCGTCCTCGGCGGCCCGCACGGCGGGGACGCCGGACGTCGCGAGCCACCGGGCGACGGCCACCTCGCGCTCGGCGCGTTCCAGCAGCTCGGGGTGGCGCGCGGCGTCCCGGCCGACCTTGATCACGAGGCCGTCGGCCGTGAACACCGCGTTCTCGCCGAGCGCCAGCAGTTCCGCGCCCCCGGGGAACCCGGCGGCGGCCAGCACCTCGCGCGCTTCCATCTCGTTCATGGTCCGATTTTCGCATCCGTGCAGGTTGCCTTGACGAACCGGCGGCCCGTCAGCACGATGACGGAGGCCACCTGAGCGGCCAGAACGGCAAGAAGCCGATCGAACGACGCAAAGGGGGCCCAGGGCCTTTCGTTTGGATCATGCCGGGCTCGCGGGCTCTGGCACCGCACCTCGCGGCGTTGTCGTCAATCACCAACGCTCCTTCCCCAAGTTCTCGGCTGCGCTCGAACAGGGGAGACCCCATCTGTCTCAATCCTCCGCCTTGCGATGCACGGCACCAGAGCCCGCTCCCTGATCCGGCCTGACCCAAACGAAAGGCCCTACGCATGACATTGGCGAGTGCAACGGTACGGACCGGGCGCCACGGGCCGCCCGGCAAGCGCACCGACGGACGGCTCGACCGGGGTGCCGGGACCTGGTTCCTGGTGCTCCCCGCGCTCATCCCGATCCTGGTCCTGAGCGTCGGCCCCCTGCTCTACGGCATCGCGCTGGCCTTCACCGACGCCCAGTCCGGCCGCACCCGCGCCACGCAGTGGACCGGCACCCTGAACTTCCAGGACCTGCTGCACGACGGGCTGTTCTGGGAGTCCTTCAGGATCGGCCTGGTGTGGGCGGTCGGCGTCACCGTCCCGCAGTTCGTACTGGCCCTCGGCCTCGCCCTGCTGCTCAACGAGAACCTGCGGATGCGCTGGCTGGCCCGGGCGCTGGCGATCATCCCGTGGGCGATGCCCGAGGTCGTCGTCGGCATCATGTGGCGCCTCGTCTACAACCCGGACGCCGGCATCCTCAACGAGACCATCCGCGACCTCGGGCTCGGGGACGGCCGGGACTGGCTCACCGGGCTCGCGACCGCGCTGCCCGCCGTGATCGTCGTCGGCGTCTGGTCCGGGATGCCGCAGACCACGGTCGCCCTGCTGGCTGGGCTCCAGAACACCCCGCACGAACTCCACGAGGCCGCCGCGCTGGACGGGGCGGGTGCCTGGCGCCGGTTCCGCACGGTGACCTGGCCCGCCATCAGGCCGGTGGCCCTCTCCATCACCGCGCTCAACTTCATCTGGAACTTCAACTCGTTCGCCCTGGTCTACGTCCTGACCAACGGCGGCCCCGGCGGCCGCACCCGGCTGCCGATGCTCTTCGCGTACGAGGAGGCGTTCCGCTACGGACAGTTCGGCTACGCCGCCGCGATGGGCTGTGTGATGGTCGCCGTGATCTCCGTGATCCTCGCCGTGTATCTCGCCGGGCGGCTCAGGGGAGGCGACGACCGATGAGCATGCGTACCAAGCGGTCCGTGCGCGCCGGGCAGTACGCGGCGCTGCTGTGCTACCTGGTCTTCCTGGCGTTCCCGTTCCTGTGGCTGATCTCCACCGCCTTCAAGCCCGCTCCCGAGCTCGGTTCCCTGCATCCGACCTGGATTCCGCAGCACCCGACGCTGGACAACTTCCGGCAGGCGTTCGACGAGCAGCCGCTGCTGCGGGCCACCGCCAACTCGCTGATCGCCGCGCTCTCGGCCGGGCTGATCGCGGTCCTGATCGCGACGCCGATGGCCTATGTGATGGCCCGCCACCGCACCCGCCTCGCCACCGCCGCCACCGGCTGGGTCGTGGTCAGCCAGGCGTTCCCCTTCGTCCTGCTGATCATCCCGCTCTTCCTGGTCCTGAAGAACCTGCACCTGATCAACACCCTCTGGGGCCTGATCCTGGTCTACGTGGTGTGGGCGCTGCCCTTCGCGCTCTGGATGCTCGTCGGCTACGTACGGGCCGTGCCGCGCGAGCTGGAGGAGGCGGCGGCGGTCGACGGGGCCGGGCGGCTGCGCACGCTGGTCTCGGTCACCGCCCCGCTCCTGGCCCCCGGGATCGTCGCCACGGCCCTCTTCGCGTTCATCACCGCGTGGAACGAGTTCTTCTTCGCGCTCGTCCTCCTCAAGACTCCGGAGAAGCAGACGTTGCCCGTCGTACTGACCCACTTCCTCGGCGCCGAGGGCGCCAGCGACCTCGGACCGCTCGCCGCCGCCGCGTTCCTCGCCACCCTCCCCTCGCTCGTGCTGTTCGCGGTGATCCAGCGGCGGATCACCGGCGGCATGCTGGCCGGGGCGGTGAAGAACTGATGCGCGCGCTGGTACGTACGGCAGCCGCGGCGGCCACCGCGCTCGCCCTGCTGCTCACCGGCTGCGGTGGGGGCGGTGACGGCGAGGCGGACGGGAAGATCACCCTCCGCTTCCAGTCGCTGGCCTGGCAGAAGGAGTCCGTCGACATCAACAAGCAGCTGGTGAAGGAGTGGAACGCGGCCCACCCCGACATCCGGGTCGAGTACGTCCAGGGCAGCTGGGACAGCGTCCACGACCAGCTCCTCACCTCCTTCGAGGGCGGCGAGGCGCCCGACATCATCCACGACGCCTCCGACGACCTCGCCGACTTCGCGTACGGGGGCTATCTCGCCGACCTCCGCCCCCTCCTCCCGGACGCCCTGAAGGAGGGCATCCCGCGCAACAGCTGGGAGACGGCCACCTTCGACGGCGGGGTCTACGGCGTGCCCTTCCTCCAGGAGCCCCGGGTCCTGATCGCCAACGCCAAGATCCTCAAGGCGTCCGGAGTCCGCATCCCCACCCCCGGGAAGCCGTGGAGCTGGGCGGAGTTCCGGCAGGTGACCGCGGAGCTGACCGGCGAAGGCCGCTACGGGGTCGCCTGGCCGCTCAAGGAGCCGGTCTCCGTCACCCTCAACCTCGGCCTCTCGGCGGGCGGCGAGCTCTTCCACCGGGGCGCCGACGGCAGGGTCACCGTCGCGATGGGGGAGGGCGACCAGGTCGTCCCGGGCACCATCCACGACCAGGTCAACACCGACCACAGCGCCGCCCGCACCGCGCTCGGCATGGGCGGCGGCGACACCCTGCCCGGCTTCTTCGGCGGCAAGTACGCGATGGTGCCGCTCGGCTTCTCGTACCGCCAGCAGATCGTGGAGCAGGCGCCGAAGGGCTTCGAGTGGACGGTGCTCCCCGCCCCGGCGGGCCGCGGCGGACTGGCCCAGGGAGTGAGCCCGCAGACCCTGTCCGTCGCCGAGGACAGCCCGCACAAGAAGGAGGCCGTGGAGTTCATCGACTTCCTGCTGCGCCCCGCCAACATGGTGCGCCTCGCCAAGGGGGACTGGATGCTGCCCACCGGCACCGAGGCGCTGGCCGATCCCTCCCTGCACACCGCGGACCGGGGCTGGGCGACCGGCGCCGCGCTCGCCGCTTCGCTGCGGTCCGCCCCGGCCCAGTCGGTGCGCGGCTACCCCGAGTGGAAGGACAAGGTGGCGACACCCGCGCTCCAGGAGTACTACAGCGGGGCGATCGACGCGGCCGGGCTGAAGAAGCGTCTGGTGACCGACGGCAACCGGGTCCTGGCCCGCTACCAGCGCTGAACGGCGTGTGCCCTCCGCCCGGTGGTCCGGGCGGAGGGCACACGTACGGCAGGGTCAGACGCCGACCCGCTCCGGCTCCTCGCCGCCGCGCGCCGGTGCGGACAGGACCGGCTCGTCGTCGTAGGACTCGTCGTGCGTCATGTCCGGCAGCCACCGCAGCCACTTCGGGAAGTACCAGTTGCGGTCGCCCAGCAGGGCCATCACGGCCGGGAGCAGCACGCCGCGGATGATCGTCGCGTCGATCAGCACGGCCGCCGCCAGGCCGACCCCCATCTGCTTCATGGACTGCATCGACAGCGTCCCGAAGATCGCGAACACGGCGACCATGATCACGGCGGCGCTGGTGACGACCCCGGCCGTGGTGACCACACCGTGGGCGATGGCGTCCCGGGTGTTACGGCCCTGGATGCGGGCCTCACGGATACGGGAGACCACGAACACGTGGTAGTCCATCGAGAGCCCGAAGAGGATTACGAAGAGGAACAGCGGCAGCCAGGAGATGATCGCGCCGACGCCCTCCGCGCCCACCAGCGAGGCGCCCCAGCCGTGCTGGAAGACCGCCGTCAGGATGCCGTACGCGGCGCCCACCGAGAGCAGGTTGAGCACGATCGAGGTGATGGCCACCGTCAGCGACCGGAAGCAGAGCAGCATCAGCAGGAAGGCGAAGACGACCACGAAGGCGAAGACCGGCACGACCGAGCCGACGATCTGGTCGTTGAAGTCCTTCGACCCGGCGACCTGCCCGGTGACCGGCGCCTCCACCCCGTCGACCTTGCCGAGGGTCGCCGGACGCACGGTGTCCCGCAGCAGGTCCAGGCTCTTCTCGGCCTTCTTCTGGTCCGAACCGCCGACCAGCGGTACGTCGATGACCGCGACGTTCTCCGCGTCATGCGTCACGATGTCCACCGGGCCCTTCGAGGCCCCCGAGGCGACGGCCTGCCTGCGGAACTCCTCCAGCGCCTGGCGTACCGGCGCCGCTCCGATGTCTTCGGCCTTCACCACGACCTGCGCCGGGTCGGCGCCCCCGGGGAACGCCTCGTTCAGCCGCTCGTAGGTGCGCACGATCGGCAGCGAGTCGCCGAACTCCTGGTCCAGCGTGAGGTTCTGGGTGTGCATGCCGAGCGCGGGCAGGGCGATCGCGGCGAGCGCCCCGGCGGCGACCACGAGCGCGGTCCACGGGCGGCGCAGCACGGCGGTGAGCACCGCGCGCCAGATGCGGCTCTCGCCGTCGGCACCGCCCCGCTCCGAGCGCTTCAGACGGTTCAGGAACGGCACCCGGCCCTTCTCCACCCGCTCGCCGAGCAGCGAGAGGAGCGCGGGCAGCACGGTGACCGAGCCGACCATGGCGACGGCGACGACCATCAGCGAGGCGAGACCCATCGCCTCGAACTCCGCGATGCCGGTGAAGAGCATGCCCGCCATCGCGACGCAGACCGTCACACCGGAGACGACGATGGCGCGTCCGCTGGTCGCGGCGGCGATCATCAGCGCGGTCCGGGCGTCCCTGCCCTTGGCGCGCTCCTCGCGCTCCCGGCGCAGATAGAACAGGCAGTAGTCGACGCCGACGGCCAGCCCCACCAGCAGCATCACCGAGTTGGCAGTGTCGCTCATCGGCTGGAAGTGGCTCACCACCCCCATGAGGCCCATCGTCGCCATGATCGCGGTGAGGGCGAGGGCGACCGGGAGCAGCGCGGCGACCAGCGCGCCGAAGGCGATGAGGAGGATGCCGAGCGCGACCGGCACCGCGGAGAGCTCGGCGCGCTGGAAGTCGCTCCCGAAGGCGTCGTCGAACGTCTTGCCCATGCTGGCGCCGCCGATCTCCTCGATCAGCAGCCCGTCGTGCGCGCCGTCCACCTTCGCGACGGCCTCCAGCACGGGTGCGACGCGCTCGCTCGCCGTCTCGGGGTCGCCCCTCATCTCGAACTGCACGAGCGCGCTGTGCCCGTCGGCCGAAATGGTCTTGGTGGTGTACGGCGAGGTGACGGCGGTGACCTCGCCGGTGTCCTGCACGGCCCGGATGACGTCCTTGACGGCCGCCCGGAACTCAGCCGACCCGGCCACCGCCCCGTCCTCGCCCTCCGACTGGACGAGCACGGTCTCGCCGGCCGGGTCCTTGAGCCCGGCGTCCTCGATGATCTGCACCGCCCGGCCCACCTCGCCGGACATCTGGTCGCTCTCCTTGACGTCGACCCGGCCGGCCGCGGAGCCGAGCCCCATGGCCAGGACGACGAACAGCACCCAGATCGTCACCGCCGCCCAGCGGTGCCGCGCGCTCCACCCACCCGCCCGGGCCGCGATGCCCCGCACCCGCGGCCCCCGCGCCCGTGCCGTATCCGCATTCCCCATGACGGGCCTGCCCCCTCGTGAACGGCACCGGCCCACCGCCGTCGCCTCCCGATTCGAAGGTAGGGGCGGCATAAAGCGAGTTCGTCATGCTCTCCGGCGAGGCGGGGGCGGCCCCTCTCCGCCCTGGGGACGGGGCGTGCCCCCGAGAAGGAGGATCGAAGCCCCTTACACGTAAAGGTGATCGTCGTATCGAGGGGCTCCTGCGACCTTCCTGTGACGAAAAGTTGGCGAGTGCGTCGGAGCTGTAGGGAGGTATTGATCTGCGCGCGTCAATCGGTCAGGGTTTCGAGCCAACCCCCGGAGATCTTCCGGCCGGAGGTCAATCCCCCCACAAAGAATGACGAGGAGACCCCTCTTCATGGCCATTCACAAGCGCGCACGCCGGTTCAAGCTGACCGCCTCCATCACCGCGGTCGCGGCCGCCGCCGGCGTCACCCTGCTGGGCACCCCGTTCGCCGGAGCGACACCCGCTCCGGCCATGGGCAAGGTCTACGGCGCCGACGCGGCGACCGCGGTCGCCGGCAGCTACATCGTGATGCTGGACCAGAAGGCGGACAAGGCCGAACTCGCCGAGGAGTACGGCGGAAAGCTGAAGCGCAACTACAGCTCCGCCATCAACGGCTTCTCCGCCAGCGGCCTTTCGGAGACCGAGGCCAAGCGGCTCGCCGCCGACCCGGCCGTCTCGAAGGTCGTCCAGAACAAGAAGTTCCACATCGACGCCACCCAGGACAACCCGCCGTCCTGGGGCCTGGACCGCATCGACCAGACGGAGACCGCGGGCGACAACGCCTACACCTACCCGGACAGCGCGGGCGAAGGCGTCACCGCGTACGTCATCGACACCGGGGTCCGCACCACCCACGAGGAGTTCGAGGGCCGCGCCAGCTCCGGCTTCGACGCCGTCGACAACGACGACAGCGCCGACGACGGCAACGGCCACGGCACCCACGTCGCCGGCACCATAGCCGGGGCGACCTACGGCGTCGCCAAGAAGGCGAAGATCGTCGCCGTCCGCGTCCTGGACGACTCCGGCTCCGGCACCACCGAGCAGGTCGTCGCCGGCATCGACTGGGTCACCGAGCACCACGAGGGCCCGTCCGTCGCCAACATGAGCCTGGGCGGCGGCGCGGACGAAGCGCTCGACGCGGCCGTCCAGAAGGCCATCGCCTCCGGCGTCACCTTCGCGGTCGCCGCCGGCAACGAGTCGAGCGACGCAGGCGAGGGCTCCCCGTCCCGCGTCCCCGAGGCCATCACCGTCGCCTCGTCCACCGTGGACGACGAGCAGTCGTCGTTCTCCAACTACGGCTCGGTCGTGGACATCTACGCCCCGGGCTCCGACATCACCTCGTCCTGGAACGACAGCGACACCGGCTCCAACACCATCTCCGGTACGTCGATGGCGACCCCCCACGTCGTCGGCGCCGCCGCCGTCTACCTGGCCGGGCACCCGGACGCCACCCCGGCCGAGGTCGGCACGGCCCTGACCGACGGGGCCACCCCGGACGCCATCAGCAACGCCACCGACGGCACGGCGAACAAGCTGCTGAAGATCGTCGAGTAACAACCCCGCCACCCCGCCGGGCGGTCACCGCGCTCTCCCCCACGGGGCGCGGCGGCCGCCCGGTCCGCGTCCGCCGTCCTACGCTTGCCGCATGACGACCGATGCGGGCGGGAGGCGGGCATGACCGGACCGGCACCGGGTGTGGCCGCGGCCATCGAGGGCGAGCTCCGGCTCCTGGACCCCCAGGTCCGGGCCTCCGCCGATCTCCTCGACCAGGTGCTGCACCCCGACTACCGCGAGGTGGACAGCACAGGCCGCCACTGGGACCGGGACACGATCATCGACCTGCTCGTCTCGGGCCTGGCCCCGGCGCCGGGGCGGCTCACCGCCTCCCGGATGAACGGCACCCACCTCGCCGACGAACTCGTCCACCTCACCTTCGACACCGAGGCCAGGAACAGGCGCGCCCACCGCAGTTCGCTGTGGCGGCGCACCCGGGCCGGCTGGCTCCTCTACTACCACCAGGCGACACCGTTCGACGCCACGCCCCTCGACGCCGCGCCCTCCGAGGTCAGTTCCGGGCCGTCCGCCGCGCCCGGGCCGCCCACCGGCCGTCCGTCCGGCTGATCCGCACCGGGTGGCCGAAGCACTCGCTGACCAGGTCCGTCGTCAGCACCTCGTCCGCCCCGCCCGAGGCCAGGCACCGCCCGCCGCGCAGCAGCATCGCGTGCGTGGTGGAGGCGGGCAGCTCCTCCAGATGATGGGTGACCAGCACGGTCGCCAGCTCCGGGTGCTCCTCGCGCAACGCGTCCAGGCTGTCCAGCAGCTGTTCCCGGGCAGCCAGGTCGAGACCGGTCGCCGGCTCGTCCAGGAGCAGCAGCCGGGGCTGCGGCATCAGGGCGCGGGCGATCAGCGTACGGCCGCGCTCGCCCTGCGACAGGGCCGGCCAGCGCGACTCCGTCTTGCCGCCCATCCCGAGCATCGTCAGCAGCCGCTCCGCCCGCTCCCGCTGCCCCGGACCCGGCGACCAGCGCGGCACCGGCTCGACCGAGTTCGTCAGACCGGTCAGCACCACCTCGTTCACTGTCAGCGGGGAACGCAGCGGATGGCGCGGATTGACATGCCCGAGCAGCGTCCGCAGCTCCCGCAGATCCACCCGCCCCAGCGTGCGGCCCAGCACCTCGACCGAGCCCCGCGTCGGATGCGTCACCGCCCCGAGCAGCCCGAGCAGGGTGCTCTTGCCCGCCCCGTTCGCCCCGAGCAGCGCCCAGTGCTCTCCGCCGCGCACGGTGAGCGAGACCGCGTCGAGGAGGACGTTTCCGTCGCGTACGAGCGAGACCCCGTCGGCCCGGATGACCGGGACCGGAACCGTGACGACGGACGGGGAGAGGGGTGCGGTGGTGGTCACGTGCGGCTGCTCCTTCGTACGGGCGCGAGCGCTCGTCCGCGCACCGGAAAGCCTATCCGTGGCCCGTACACCCTCCGTGCCCGGCACCTGTCGCCTTTCTTCAAGACCGGCCCCGCCCGCCCGCCTAGCTTGGGGCCCATGAAGAACGAGCACGCCCACATGACCGAATGCGCCGCCGAGGCCGCCCGCGTGGCCCGGGGCGTCACCGCCGCACAGCTGGACGCCACCACCACCCCCTGCGCGGACTGGGACCTGCGCACCCTCGTCAACCACTGGGTCCTCTACACCTCGCACGGCATGGAGCACCGCGCCCGGCGCACCGAGCTCCCCGAGGAGCTGATCGCCCGGGACTTCACCGCCGACACCGACTGGGCCGAGCGGTACGCCGACCGGCTCGACCGGGCCGTCGCCGCCTGGTCCGACCCCGCCGTCTGGGAGGGCACGATCGGCGAGGGCGAATCCGCCTCCCCGGCCGCCGACACCGCCGCGATGCTCATCGAGGAGATCGCGCTGCACGGCTGGGACGTGGCCCGCGCCACCGGCCAGGAGTTCCGGATCTCCGCGGAGGCCGCCGCGTACGTCCTGGCCACCGTCGAGAAGACCGCCGCCCTCTACCGCCAGTACGAGGGGTTCACCGAGGAGGTGGACGCCCCCGGCGCCACCGGGTTCACCCGCGCCCTGGCGCTGAGCGGACGCGACCCGCAGTGGAGCGCGGGCTGAGAATGGCCCAGGCGGACGGGTGCCGAATGGCCCGGGGGACTGTGCCACCGACTGGCTAGGCTCGCCCCATGACCACTCACCCCGCCCCGGAACCGGGCAGGCCCGTCGTCGACTTCTACTTCGACCCGGCCTGCCCGTTCGCCTGGATCACCTCCCGCTGGATGCTGGAGGTGGAGCAGCGCCGCGACATCGAGCTCCGCTTCCACGTCATGAGCCTCTACCTGCACAACATCGGCAACGAACTCCCGGACTGGTACCGCGACCTGGTCGACCGGTCGATCGGCCCCGTCCGGGTCGCCGCCGCCGCGGCCGAGGAGCGGGGCGAGGAGATCCTGCGCGACCTCTACACCGCTCTCGGCAGCCGCATCCACCAGCAGAAGAACGAGGACTTCGACCAGGTCGTCGCCGAGGCCCTCGCCGAACTCGGCCTGCCCGCGCACCTCGCGGAGGCCGCGCACGACGAGGCGTACGACGAGGCCGTACGGCGCAGCCACGAGGCCGGGCAGGACCCGGAGGCGGGCGGCTATGTCGGCACGCCGACGATCCACGTCGACGGGACGGTGTGGTTCGGGCCGGTGCTGCGGGCGATCCCGCGCGGCGAGGAGGCGGCCCGGCTCTTCGACAGCTTCCGGACGCTCGCGGGCCACGCCGACTTCTTCGAGCTCAAGCGCACCCGGACGGGCGGCATCGACGTCGGCTGACGCCGGCCGGCGTTTCAGGCGCTGACCGCGACCGGCCGCGCCGCGGCCGCGTTCGCCTCGTCGTAGCGGTCCAGCAGCAGCCGGGCCAGCTCCGGGGCCGGCCCCAGCACCCCGGCCAGCACCTCCGCGCCGGCCGCGGCCGCCCCCGCCGCGATGCGGTCCGGGAGGCGGCCGGGCGCGATCACATACGGGGCGACGGCCACTCGGTGGACGCCCTCCGCCCGCAGGGCGCGTACCGCGTCCTCGGTGGGGGGAAGAGATGCGGAGGCGAACGCAGGCCGCACGGAACACCAACCGGTGTGCCGCAGCTCCCGCGCGATTTCAGCGATCACTGCGATCGCCTCCGGGTCTGATGAGCCCGCCGAGGCCAGGACGAGCCCGGTCGAGCCACGGTCGCCGGGGCGCACCCCGGCCTCGTACAGCCGCCGTTCCAGCGCGGCGTTCAGCAGCGGCGACGGGCCGAGCACCTCGGCCTGCCGGACCCGCAGCCGGGGCAGCGCCGCGCGGGCCTCGCGCAGCACCGCCGGGATGTCCGACTTCGCGTGGAACGCCCGGGTGAGGAGCAGCGGAAGTGCCACCACCTCGTGCGCTCCCTCGGCGGCCAGCCGCTCCAGGAGCCTCGGTACCGAGGGCGCGTTGAAGTCCAGGAACCCCGTCTCGACGCGCAGCCCCGGGCGCAGCGCCCGTACCCGCGCGGTCAGCGCGTGCACGGTCGCTGCGTGCCGCGGGTCGCGGCTGCCGTGGGCGATGACGAGGAGGACCGGAGAGGACATGGCGGGCTCAGTTCTTGACGAGGAGACCGCGGCTGCGCAGCACCCACCGCTCCAGCGGGCTGAAGATGAGCAGGTCGATGGCGATGCCGACGAACAGGATCAGGATGATGGCGAGGAAGATGCCCGGCATGTCCGCGTTGTTGCGGCCGTTCTCCAGCAACTGCCCGAGCCCGAGGCCCAGATCGGGAGAGGAGGCGATGATCTCGGCGGCCATCAGCGAACGCCAGGAGAACGCCCAGCCCTGCTTGAGGCCCGCCAGATAGCCCGGCAGGGCGGCCGGCATCACGATCAGCCAGGTTCCGCGCAGCCCGGTCGCGCCCAGGGTGCGCCCGGCCCGCAGGAAGAGCGGGGGCACCTGGTCGACGCCCGAGACGAGCCCGTTGGCGATCGAGGGCACCGCGCCGAGCAGGATGACCGCGTACATCATCGAGTCGTTCAGCCCGAGCCAGATCACCGCCGGGGCCACCCAGGCCACCGAAGGCAGCGACTGGAGCCCGGACAGGATCGGGCCGATCGCGGCCCGGACGAACTTCACCCGGGCGACCAGCAGCCCCAGCGGCGTACCGATCGCGACCGACAGCAGGAAGCCGAGCAGACCGCGCGAGATGCTGGTCCACACCACCTCCAGCAGCGTGCCCTGCAACCACATGTCCCGGGCGCTGTCCCAGACGGCGGACGGCGCGGGCAGCTTGTAGTCCTCCGTCACCTCGCCCCAGACGAGGAGCTGCCAGACGACCAGGACCAGGGCCACCGCGACGAGCGGGGGCAGGACCTTGCGCAGCAGGATCTCGCGCACCGGGGTGCGCTGCACCTGCACCGCGTCCAGGGCGTCCAGACCGGCTTCGAGGCCGGCCAGGTCGTCCGGCTTCCCGCCCCGGCCGGACCCCGCCTCGTCCGGCTTGATGTCAGTGCTGGCCATGACGGCGGATCTCCCCACGCAGTTGTTCGGTGATCTCGACGGACAGTTCCGCGACGGCGGTGTCCTCGATACGGCGGGGCTGCTCGATGTCGACCGTCCACTCACGGGCGATCCGGCCGGGGCGGGACGAGAGCAGCACCACGCGCTCGGCGAGGCGGACGGCCTCGCGCACGTTGTGTGTGACGAAGAGGACCGAGACGTTCGTCTCGCGCCAGATACGGGTCAGCTCGTCGTGCAGCACATCGCGGGTGATGGCGTCGAGCGCGGCGAACGGCTCGTCCATCAGCAGCAGTTGGCTGTCCTGGGCGAGCGCGCGGGCCATCGCCACGCGCTGCCGCATACCGCCGGACAGCTCGTGCACCCGCTTCCCGTACGCCCCGCCGAGCCGGACCAGCTCCAGCAGCCGCTCCGCCTCGCCGCGGCGCTCCGACTTCGGCACCCCGCGCAGGCGCAGCGCCAGTTCGATGTTCTTGCCCGCGGTCAGCCACGGGAACAGGGCGTGCTCCTGGAACATCAGCGCGGGCCGGCCGCCGGGGGTCTCGATGCTGCCCCCGGTCGGCCGGTCCAGCCCGGCCACCAGATTGAGCAGAGTCGACTTGCCGCACCCGGAGGCTCCCAGGAGGGTGACGAACTCGCCCGGGGCGACGTCGAGACTGATGTCGTCCAGGACCAGCTGCGTTCCCGCGGGCCCGGCGAAGGACTTCGAGACATGCGCGATGCGGGCGGCGTGCCCGACCTGGACACGGTCCTCGGCCTTGGTGAGGGTGTTCGCCATGGTCGTCACCTCCTGGGAGTCTTCGGGCGGCTGGTTACTTGACGCCGAGTCCGGCGTCGTCGGCCTCGGGCTGGCCCGCGGCCTTGAGGATCTTGTTGAGCGGCTTCAGGTCGTAGATGCCCTTGAGGTCGGGCTTCTCCAGCAGACCGGACTTCACCGCGTGCTGGGCCTGCGCGTCGAGCGTCGCGGCCAGCGGGTCGTCGGTGATCCGGATCGACTTCCAGGCGGGGTCGATGACCTCGGCCGGCAGCTCCTTGCCGGTGAGCTTCTTCAGCGCGGCGTTCGCGGAGTTCTTCGCCTTGTCCGGATTGGCGTTGATCCAGGCGTTGGTCTTCACCGAGCCGCGCAGCACGGCCTCGACCACGTCCGGGTGCTCCTTGAGGAACTTCTGCGACACGATGATGTTGGTGATCACGAACTTGTCGTCCGGCCACAGCGTCGACTCGTCCAGCAGCTCCTTCGCGCCCTCGGCCACCAGCTTGGAGGCGGTCGGCTCGGGGACCCAGGCGCCGTCGATGGAACCGGAGCGGTAGGCGTCCGGCGTCACCTTGTTGTCCGTACGGACGACGGAGACGTCGCCCTTGCCGCTCTGGGCGTCGACCTTCCAGCCCTTCTCGGATATCCAGTTGAGGAACGCCACGTCCTGGGTGTTGCCGAGCTGCGGGGTCGCGATCCTCTTGCCCTTGACGTCGTCCAGGGTCTTGATCTTCTCCGGGTTCACGACGAGCTTGACGCCGCCGGACGCTGAGCCGCCGATGATCCGCAGGTTCTGGCCCTTGGACTTGGTGTAGCCGTTGATGGACGGCGAGGGGCCGATGAAACCGATGTCGATCGAGTTGGCGTTCAGCGCCTCGATCTCGGACGGGCCCGCGTTGAAGGTGGCGGTCTTGAGCTGGGTGCCGCCCAGCTCCTTCTGGAACAGGCCCTCCTGGTCGCCCACGAGCGCGGTGGCGTGCGTGAGGTTCGGGAAGTACCCGATGCGCACGGTGTCCACGGAGAGCTTCTTGCCGCTGGCCGAGTCGACCTTCTTGGCGTCGTCGTCCGTCGACTCGGAGCCGTAGCCGCAGGCGGTCAGGGCCACGGCGAGCAGGGGCAGGGCGGCGACTGCGGCGATGCTGCGGCGCAGCGTGGTACGGGGGGCAGGCACGGGAGGTCGTCCTCTCGGAGGCCCGGTGCTCACGCCCCTCGTACGTGCGGGGGCGCGGCCGGGAAGTCGGCAGGTCTTCGTCTGAACTGGCGGTGCGTGCGGTGCAGGTGGTGCTGCCGGGCGCGCAGGCAGTGCGCGTACGTCATCGCGCACATCGCCCGACTCCGCCCTGGCCGCTGCCCAGGGCGCCGCTGCCGACGCGGCCGCCCTCCTTCGCGAAGGTCGAGAAGACGTCGATGCCCATCAGAAGTCCCACTCCGCGTCGTCGTCCGCGGCCGGCTGCTCCTCGGCGGCGGCGAACGAGACGCCCGCCATGCCCGCCGAGAGGGTGGTGCCGTCCGCCGGGTCGATCAGCAGGAAGGAACCGGTGCGGCGCGAGTCGGCGTACGCGTCGAGCGCCAGCGGCTCGGCGGTCCGGACGACGACCCGGCCGATGTCGTTGGCGACCAGCTTGCCCGGGGCCGGGTGCTGCGAGAGGTCGTCCAGGGTCAGCCGCGAGGGGATGTCCTTGACGATCGCCTTGACCGTGCGCGTGGTGTGCTTGAGCAGCACGCGCCGGCCCACGGTGAGGGGCTCGTCCGCGACGTGGCAGACGGTCGCCTCGACGTCCTGGGTGACGGCAGGCGCGTCGCCCACCGGGGCGATGAGGTCGCCGCGCGAGACGTCGATGTCGTCCGCCAGGCGCAGCGTCACCGACTGGGGCGCCCAGGCGATGTCCACGGAGTCGCCGAGCAGGTCGATGCCCTCGATCGTGGAGGTGCGGCCCGAGGGCAGCACGGTCACGGACTCGCCGACCCGGAACACCCCGGCGGCGATCTGGCCCGCGTAGCCCCGGTAGTCGGGGTGCTCCGCGGTCTGCGGCCGGATGACGTACTGGACCGGGAAGCGGGCGTGGCAGCCGGTCAGGTCGTGGCTGACCGGGACGGTCTCCAGGTGCTCCAGGACCGTCGGGCCGCCGTACCAGTCCATGTTGGCGGACGGCTCCACGACGTTGTCGCCGGCCAGCGCGGAGATCGGGATCGCGGTGATCTCGGGGACCCCGAGGGAGGCCGCGTACGCGGTGAACTCCTCGGCTATCGCGGCGAACACCGGCTCCGCGTAGTCCACCAGGTCCATCTTGTTGACGGCCAGGACCACGTGCGGGACGCGCAGCAGCGCGGCGACCGCGGCGTGCCGGCGGGTCTGCTCGACGACCCCGTTGCGGGCGTCGACCAGGACCACGGCCAGCTCGGCGGTGGAGGCACCGGTGACCATGTTGCGGGTGTACTGCACGTGGCCCGGGGTGTCGGCGAGGATGAACCGGCGCCGGGGCGTGGCGAAGTAGCGGTAGGCGACGTCGATGGTGATGCCCTGCTCGCGCTCGGCGCGCAGGCCGTCGGTCAGCAGCGCCAGGTCCGGCGCCTCCTGGCCCCGGTTGCGCGAGGCGTGCTCGACGGCCTCCAGCTGGTCGGTGAGGACCGACTTGGAGTCGTGCAGCAGGCGTCCGACGAGGGTGGACTTGCCGTCGTCGACGGATCCGGCGGTGGCGAAGCGCAGCAGGGTGGTGGCGCTCAACTGCTCAGCTGTGGTGGTCATTTAGAAGTACCCTTCGCGCTTACGGTCTTCCATCGCGGCCTCGGACATCTTGTCGTCGGCGCGGGTCGCGCCCCGCTCGGTGAGCCGGGAGGCGGCGATCTCGGTGATCACGGCGTCCAGCGTGGTGGCGTCGGAGTCGACGGCGCCGGTGCAGGACATGTCGCCGACCGTGCGGTAGCGCACCTGACGGGTCTCGGTGGCCTCGTGCTCCTTGGGCCCGCCCCAGTCGCCCGCGGTCAGCCACATGCCGTTGCGGTTGAACACCTCGCGCTCGTGGGCGAAGTAGATCTCCGGCAGCTCGATCCCCTCGCGCTCGATGTACTGCCAGACGTCCAGCTCGGTCCAGTTGGAGATCGGGAAGACCCGGACGTGCTCGCCGGGCGCGTGCCGGCCGTTGTACAGCTGCCACAGCTCGGGGCGCTGGCGGCGCGGGTCCCACTGGGAGAACTCGTCGCGCAGCGAGAAGACCCGCTCCTTGGCGCGCGCCTTCTCCTCGTCGCGCCGCCCGCCGCCGAACACCGCGTCGAAGCGGTGCTGCTGGATGGCCTCGGTCAGCGGCACGGTCTGGAGCGGGTTGCGGGTGCCGTCGGGGCGCTCGCGGAGCTTGCCGGCGTCGATGTACTCCTGCACGGAGGCGACGTGCAGCCGCAGCCCGTGCTCGGCGACCACGCGGTCGCGGTAGGCCAGCACCTCGGGGAAGTTGTGCCCGGTGTCCACGTGCAGCAGGGCGAACGGCACCGGCGCGGGCGCGAACGCCTTGAGCGCCAGGTGGAGCATCAGGATCGAGTCCTTGCCGCCCGAGAACAGGATCACCGGCCGCTCGAACTCGCCCGCCACCTCGCGGAAGATGTGCACCGCCTCGGACTCCAGCGAGTCCAGGTGGCTCAGCGCGTACGGATTGTCGGTGCCCTCTTGCACAGTCGCGACGGTCGTCACGCCGCACCCCTCTCGCTCAGCAGCGCGTACAGCTCCGCCGCGGACTCCTGCACGGTCTGGCGGTGCGACTCGATCCGCAGATCGGGCGACTCGGGCGCCTCGTAGGGGTCGTCCACCCCGGTGAGCCCGCTGATCTCGCCCGCCGCCTGCTTGGCGTAAAGGCCCTTCACATCGCGCTCCGAGCACACCTCGACCGGAGTGGCGACGTGCACCTCCAGATACGCGGTGCCCTCGGCCTGGTGCCGCTTGCGGACCGCGTCCCTGCTGTCCGCGTACGGGGCGATGACCGGGACCAGCACCTTGACGCCGTTCGCCGCCAGCAGTTCGGCGACGAAGCCGATCCGCTGCACGTTGGTGTGCCGGTCCTCGCGCGAGAAGCCGAGGCCCGCCGAGAGGAACTCGCGGATCTCGTCGCCGTCGAGCACCTCCACGCGGTGGCCCTCGGCGCGCAGCCGCCCGGCGAGTTCGTAGGCGATGGTGGTCTTGCCGGCGCTCGGCAGACCGGTCAGCCAGACGGTGGCCCCCGTCTCCGTCACGCTCATCGAAGTCTCCTGATCAGTCGTCATCAGCCGTGCAGCCCGCATTCGGTCTTGCCGCGCCCGGCCCAGCGGCCGGCCCGCGCGTCCTCGCCCTCCAGCACCCGGCGGGTGCAGGGCGCGCAGCCCACGGAGGCGTAACCGTCCATCAGCAGCGGGTTGGTGAGCACCCCGTGCTCGGCGACGTAGGCGTCCACGTCGTCCTGGGTCCAGCGGGCGATCGGCGAGACCTTCACCTTCCGGCGCTTCTCGTCCCAGCCGACCACCGGGGTGTTCGCCCGGGTCGGGGACTCGTCGCGGCGCAGCCCGGTCGCCCAGGCGGCGTACCCGGTCAGACCCTCTTCCAGGGGCTTGACCTTGCGCAGCTTGCAGCACAGGTCGGGGTCGCGGTCGTGCAGCTTCGGGCCGTACTCGGCGTCCTGCTCGGCGACCGTTTGACGCGGGGTCAGCGTGATGACGTTGACGTCCATCACGGCGTCCACCGCGTCCCGGGTCCCGATGGTCTCCTCGAAGTGGTAGCCGGTGTCGAGGAACACCACGTCCACGCCGGGCATCACCCGGGAGGCGAGATGGGCGACGACCGCGTCCTCCATCGAGGAGGTGACGCAGAACCGGGGGCCGAAGGTGTCGGCGGCCCACTTCAGGATGTCGAGTGCGGAGGCGTCCTCCAGCTCGCGGCCGGCCCGCTCGGCGAGCGCCCTCAGCTCCTCACCGGTGAGCGTGTCGATGTTCTGAGTGACCGTCATATCCCGTCCCCTCCAACGTTGTTGGGCGTCAGTCCCCGGCTCAGCAGGCCCAGGAACTTCAGCTGGAACGCACGATTGCAGGAGGCGCATTCCCACGCCCCGTGCCCGGCCTCGTGCGGGCGCAGGTCCTCGTCCCCGCAGTAGGGGCAGTGGAACGGGGCGGCGCGCTCGCTCATGACAGGGACTCCGCACTGGCGCGGGCCGCCCAGGTGGCGAAGCGCTCGCCGTCCTCGCGCTCCTCCTGGAACCGGCCGAGCACCCGCTCGACGTAGTCCGGCAGCTCCGCCGAGGTGACCTTCAGTCCGCGCACCTTGCGGCCGAAGCCCGCGTCCAGGCCGAGGGCGCCGCCCAGGTGGACCTGGTAGCCCTCCACCTGGTCGCCGTTCTCGTCCAGCACGAGCTGGCCCTTGAGGCCGATGTCCGCGGTCTGGATGCGGGCGCAGGCGTTGGGGCAGCCGTTGATGTTGATGGTCAGGGGCTCGTCGAAGTCGGGGAGCCTGCGCTCCAGTTCCTCGATGAGGGAGGCGCCGCGCGCCTTCGTCTCCACGATCGCGAGCTTGCAGTACTCGATGCCGGTGCAGGCCATCGTGCCGCGCCGGAAGGTGGACGGCTTCACCTGGAAGCCGAGCGATTCCAGCCCGGCGGACAGCGACTCGACCCGGTCCTGCTCGACGTCGAGGATGATCATCTTCTGCTCGACGGTGGTCCGGACCCGGCCGGAGCCGTGCTCCTCGGCCAGTTCCGCGATCTTGGCGAGGGTCGAGCCGTCGACCCGGCCGACCCGGGGGGCGAAGCCGACGTAGAAGCGGCCGTCCTGCTGCTGGTGGACGCCGATGTGGTCGCGCCACCGGCTGCTGGGCTCCGCCGGGGCGGGGCCGTCGAGCAGCGGGCGCTTCAGGTACTCGTCCTCCAGGACCTGGCGGAACTTGGCCGTGCCCCAGTCGGCGACCAGGAACTTCAGCCGGGCCCGGTTGCGCAGCCGGCGGTAGCCGTAGTCGCGGAAGATGCCGACCACTCCGGCCCAGACGTCCGCGACCTCGTCCAGCGGCACCCAGGCGCCGAGACGTTCGGCGAGCCGGGGGTTGGTGGACAGGCCGCCGCCGACCCAGAGGTCGAAGCCCGGTCCGTGCTCGGGGTGTTCGACGCCCACGAAGGCGATGTCGTTGATCTCGTGGACGACGTCCTGGACCGGGGACCCGGAGATCGCGGTCTTGAACTTGCGGGGGAGGTTGGAGAATTCGGGGCTGCCGATGTACCGGGCGTGGATCTCCTCCAGCGCCGGTGTGCCGTCGATGATCTCGTCGGCGGCGATGCCCGCCACCGGGGAGCCGATCATCGTACGGGGGCAGTCGCCGCACGCCTCGGTGGTGGAGAGCCCGACGGCCTCCAGCTTCTGCCAGATCGCCGGGACGTCCTCGATGCGGATCCAGTGCATCTGGACGTTCTGCCGGTCGGTGATGTCCGCGCTGCCCCGCGCGTACTCCTGCGAGATCTCGCCGATGACGCGCAGCTGCTGAGTCGTCAGCTTCCCGCCGTCGATGCGGACCCGCATCATGAAGTACTTGTCCTCCAGCTCCTCCGGCTCCAGCACCGCGGTCTTGCCGCCGTCGATGCCGGCCTTGCGCTGGGTGTAGAGCCCCCACCAACGCATGCGTCCCCGCAGGTCGTTGGGGTCGATCGAGTCGAATCCGCGCTTGGAGTAGATCGTCTCAATGCGTGTCCGCACATTGAGACTGTCGTCGTCCTTCTTGAACTGCTCATTGCCGTTGAGCGGGGTGTAGTGCCCCAGGGCCCACTGGCCTTCGCCGCGGTGGCGGCCCACCTTGCGGCGGGGCGCGGCGGGCGCAGGCGTTTCCGGGGTTGCGGCCATGACAGTACGTCCTTCGGGACTGCGGGAGGGCGGCTCTGAACTGCACACTCGCGTGAAGCGCGGCGGTGCGCAGGGCTGAACTGAAGCAAGGGGGATCTCGGCGGTGCTGGGACTCTCAGCTCGCCGGACAGATGGCGCTGGACATGCGGCCGAGGTCGACGTGACGTCGACTCACCAAGGCAATTCCAGTTCCGGACATGACGGAAGCGTGTCATGGGGATCTCGCGGCAGTCCACCACTATCCATGATGTGGACGGCATGGTCCCGCCTGGTGAGACAATGTGGCGCCCGTCACGCATGTGACGGGCGCCGGGGTGGAGCGTAAAACCGGACAAGCAAGGGGAATTGCTAAGGAATGGGTGACGGCTGTGCGCGGGGCACCACTCAGCGGCCGGAGCCCGGCCATGGGCCGGGGGCGTCCACCGGCTCCTCCAGCTCCGTGCGCGTGTCGAACAGCCGGAATCCGCGCCTCAGGTAGTTGTCCATCGCGTGCGGACCGTCCTTGGAGCAGGTGTGCAGCCAGACCCGCTTCGTCGCCGGCCGCTCCGGCCACCGCTCGGCCAGGTCCCAGGCGCGGGCCGTGCCGTACGACAGCAGATGACCGCCGATCCGCCGCCCCCGGAAGGCCGGGATCAGCCCGAAGTACATGATCTCGACCACGCCGTCGTCCTGCGGGTCCAGCTCGATGTAGCCCGCCGGGGTGCCGTTCGCGTACGCCACCCAGGTCTCCGCGCCCGGCCGCTCCAGGGCCTCCTGCCACTGCGTGTACGTCATGCCCAGGCGGTCCGTCCACCGGATGTCCCCGCCCACCGCGGTGTACAGGAAGCGGCTGAACTCGGGCAGCGGCACCTCGGACCGCACGATCCGGACCTCCGCGTCCGGCACGGCGGACGGCCGCAGATCATCGGGGGAGGTCTGCTCCAGGGACCAGATGGTCACCTCTTCGCAGGCCGGCGGTGCGGGACGTACGGGGTCGCTCATGGCTGCCAGACAACCATGCCCCGCACCCCTCGCCCCACCCGGCCCCTGGTCACCCGGTCTCCGGCTCCTCCCCTTCGCCTCCTTCACGCGCCTCGCGCGCCGCCACGACCACCGGGGCCTGCGAGCGCGGCAGCAGATCGGCCGGGTGCTCCGGATGGACCACCTCCACCTCCACGCCCTCGCCGAACCGGTACGGGCGGTGCGCGAGGACTTCGGCCAGATGGCGCCGCAGCCGGGATATCTCCGCCCGCACCGTCACGGTCCTGGTCGCGTCACCGAACAGGTCCCGGGCCAGCTCGGAGGCCGTACGCCCCTCCCGGTGCAGCGCCAGCGCGTACAGCAGCTCGGCGTGGCGCGGGGAGAGCCGCTGGGTCCAGGTGCCCACCGGGCTCACCACGTTGACCGCGAGCGCGCGCGGCCGGCTCAGATCGAGGACCACCCGGCGCGGCGGGCTGTCCATCGCCCCGTCCGCGACCTGGACCAGCCAGCCGCCCGGCAGCGGCTCCACCCGGCACATCCCCAGCGACGGCAGCCACACCCGGCCCGGCCCCAGCGACTTCGGCAGCGGCAGCCGGTCCACCGGGGGCATCCCCGTCACCGCCGCCGTCCAGCCGTGGCCGTCCACCGCCACGGCCCGGCCGCCGATCCGGCTCAGGACCGGGGCGGCCACCGCCCGCAGCCGGTCCACCGCCTCCAGGTGCCGCACCCGGACCTCGCTCTCCGCCAGCCGGGCCACCGACCGCACCAGAGCCAGCGTCGTCGGGTGGAAGGTGGACGCGGGCCCGCTGATGTCCACGATCCCCATCAGCCGGCCGTCCCGGGGATCGCGCACCGGGGCCGCCGCGCACGTCCAGCCGTGCAGACTGCGCACGAAGTGCTCCGCCGAGTGCACCTGTACGGGGACGCGGGCCGCCAGCGCCGTACCGATCGCGTTGGTGCCGGTGATCTCCTCGGCCCACGCCGCGCCCTCCGCGAGGCAGATGTCGTCGGCCCGGCGCAGCACCCCCGTATTGCCCTCGCGCCACAGCACCCGGCCCTCCACATCGGTGACGACCATGATCTGCTGCGAGGCGTCCGCGATGCTCGTCAGCCCGTCGCTGAGCAGCGGCATCACCTCGCCCAGTGCCGAACTGCGGCGCCGGTGCTCGATCTCGTCCGCCTCCAGCAGCCTGCTGTGCGTCGGCTGCTCGGGATCGAGGCCGCTGCGCAGCACCCGGTCCCAGGAGGCGCCGATCTCCGCCCGGGGCACGGCGGGCATGCGGTCGCCCGCCATCCGCGCCTCACGGGACCGGTGCACCAGACGTCTGGCCTGCGCGCTCTCCCGGGCGATCGACCGCAGCACGTCGGCCGGAGTCGTCTCCATGCCGGTTCCCCCTCACCCCACCGCCGGCCCGGTGCGCGGGCCGCGCCCCCATCCTGCCGCCGCCCGTGCCCCGATACCGCAACTCCACACAATGGTTGCAACCCTCTGCAACTCTGGCGAGGGTCCCCGGACCGTACAAGAGTGGCGGCACACCGCACCGCGGGGCCCCCGGCCCTCACGTGCGGTGTGTACAGCATGGGGGGTGGTGCCGTGTCGGCGCAGCACCACCCCCCGTCGCTGCGCACGGTCAGGACTCTGCCGGCCGGGCCCGGGCCACGACCGACGCCAGATCCAGCGTGTGCGGAAGGGTCCCGAAAGCCGCGCCCCCGTCCCCGCCCAGGCGCGAAGCGCAGAAGGCGTCCGCCACCTCGGGCGGCGCCCAGCGCACCAGCAGCGAACCCTGGAGCACCAGCGCGATGCGCTCCACGACCCGGCGCGCCCGCGCCTCGATCCCCGCCAGGTCGGCCAGCTCCGTCAGCATGTCCCTGATCGCCGCGTCCAGCCGGTGATCGGCGCCCCGGGCCCGCCCCACCTCCTGGAGGAACGCGTTCAGCGCGAGCGGTTCGCGCCGCAGCACCCGCAGCACGTCCAGCGCCTGGACGTTCCCGGACCCCTCCCAGATGGAGTTGAGCGGCGCCTCCCGCAGCAGCCGGGGCATCCCCGACTCCTCCACGTAGCCGTTGCCGCCCAGGCACTCCAGCGCCTCGCCCACCAGCGGCGTGCACCGCTTGGTCACCCAGTACTTCGCCGCCGGCACCGCGATCCGCAGGAACGCCGCCTCGCTCTCGCCGCCGTCGTCGTACGCCGCCGCGAGCCGCATCGCCAGCACGGTCGCCGCCTCGGACTCGACCGCCAGATCGGCCAGCACATTGCGCATCAGCGGCTTGTCCACGAGCGGGCCGCTGAATGCGGACCGGTGCGTCGTGTGGTGGACCGCCTGCGCCACCGCCTGCCGCATCAGCGCCGCCGAACCGGTCACGCAGTCCAGCCGGGTGGCCGCCACCATCCCCATGATGGTGCGGACGCCCTCACCCTCCTCGCCGATCCGCCGCGCCCACGTCCCGTCGAACTCGACCTCCGCCGACGCGTTGGACCGGTTGCCCAGCTTGTCCTTGAGCCGCTGGATCGCGAACGGGTTGCGGCTGCCGTCCGGCAGCACCCGGGGCAGCAGGAAGCAGGTGAGACCGTCCGGGGCCTGCGCGAGGACCAGGAAGCCGTCGGACATCGGCGCCGAGCAGAACCACTTGTGCCCCGTCAGCACATAGCCGCCGTCCCCGGCCAGCGGCTCGGCGCGCGTGGTGTTCGCTCGGACGTCCGAGCCGCCCTGCTTCTCGGTCATGCCCATCCCGAGCAGTGCCCCCGCCTTCCGCGCGGGCGGCCGCAGCCCCTGCTCGTACACCCGCGAGGTCAGCAGCGGCTCCCACTCGGCGGCCGCCTCCGGCTCGGCGCGCAGGGCCGGCACGGCCGCGTGCGTCATGGAGAGCGGGCAGCCGTGCCCCGCCTCCGCCTGCGTCCACACGAGGAAGCCCGCCGCCCGGCGGACATGCCCGCCCGGCCGGTCCCAGGCATCGGTCAGCCCGGCGCCGACGGCGTGCCCGAGCAGCCGGTGCCAGGCCGGGTGGAAGTCCACCTCGTCCACGCGGTGCCCGTAGCGGTCGTGGGTGCGCAGCCGCGGCGGGTTCGCGTTCGCCTCGGCGCCCCAGGACGCGGCCTGCGCGGACCCGGCCGCCAGGCCGAGGGTGGTGAGACCGTCCCGGGCCTCGTCCAGGACCTCGGGCGGAAGATGTCGTTCCACGGCCTCGCCGAGCGCCCGGTCCGTGCCGAAGACGTCATGGCCGAGCAGCGGAGGGGCCTGGTTGGACACGGTGTGGGTGGTGGTCGCCATGCCGATACGGTAAGGACGTGCAGGCAGCAGACGAAACTCCCGAGCGGCCACCGGGCCGCCTCCACCGGGCCCGAGTGCTCTACCGCAATGTCTCCAAGCGGCAGCTCGCCTGGCAGCTGCTCAAGGACACGGTCAACTCGTGCATGGAGTACCGCATCCTCGGGCTCGCCGCGGAGGCGGCGTTCTTCACCCTGCTGTCCCTGCCCCCGCTGCTCCTCGGCCTGATCGGCCTGCTCGGTTACGTGGACGAGTGGACCAGCACCGCCACGGTCGCGTCCATCGAGCGCAACATCCTCAGCGCGGCCCACACCATGCTCTCCGAGCGCGGCGTCAACGACTTCGCCAAGCCGCTCCTGGCCGACGTCACGACCGGCGCCCGGCCCGACGTCATCTCGCTGGGCTTCGCGATCGCCCTGTGGTCGGGCTCCCGCGCGGTCAACGTCTTCATCGACACGATCACCGTCATGTACGGGCTCGACGGCCAGCGCGGCATCGTCAAGACCCGGATGCTCGCCTTCCTGCTGTACGTGGTGGCGCTCCTGCTCGGCGCGGTCGTGCTGCCGCTGCTGGTGGTCGGCCCGGACCGGGTCGTGGAGCTCATACCGTGGGGCACCGAGGTCATAAGCGTCCTGTACTGGCCGCTCGTCATCGTGCTCTCGGTCGCCTTCCTCACCACCCTCTACCACGTGTCCGTGCCGGTCCGCTCGCCGTGGATCGAGGACATGCCGGGCGCCCTGGTGGCCCTGGCGATGTGGGTGTTCGGCAGCTTCCTGCTCCGGATCTACCTGACCAGTACGGTCGAGGGCCCCACGATCTACGGCTCGCTGGCCGCCCCCATCGCGGTGCTGCTGTGGATCGGTGTCTCCGCCTTCGCCGTGCTGGTGGGCGCCGCCGTCAACGCGGCCATCGACCGGGTCTGGCCCTCGGTGGCGACGGCCGCCGCCCGCGCCGCGAACGACCGGGTGCGCGCCGCCCAGGCCGCCGAGTTCGTCGCCCGCACCCAGGCGGAGAGCTGGCACGGCGGCCCGCCGGACGACGAGGACGACGACGAGGACGAGGGCGACGACGGCGACAGTCCGTACATGCCCTCCGAGTTCCCCGAGCGCTGGTCGCGGTTCCTGCCGCCGGACGACGTGAAGTCCCGGCTCCAGAAGCCCGGCCGCGAGAAGGACGCGGACCGGTCCAACCCGTACGACGAGTGAGCGCTCAGTCGGCGGCCGGCGTGGTCTGAGACCCCGGCGACCAGGACAGCTTCACCGTCAGATGGCCTTCCAGCGCACTCTTCGCGATCACCGCGCCCGCCTCCGAGGTGATCTTCACGCCGAACTCCAGCTCCACCCCGTCCGGCTTCAGCTGTCCGTCCCGGAACACGGCGAGCGCCGACTCGGCCGCCGACCGGATGCCCTCCAGCGCGCTGTCGAACGTGCGCCCCGCGCGCGCCAAAGCGTGCTGACCGTCCCGCGACACCAGCCGCGCACCCGGTGCGTGCCGGTCGACCTCCACGGTCACCGTCGCACCGTTCTCCGTGGTGAACTCCATCAGTGCCGCCATGACCGCCCCCGTAGCCGATACGCACGCTGCCGTGTCCGTCAACGACACTAGTGGCATGGGCGACAGCTATACAGAGCGCGCGTCGCGGCTCGGGGGCGCGAAGGTGTGGACCCTGGACGTGGCGCCGGGCACCGCCCATCCGGTGCTGCCCGACGGCTGCATGGACCTGCTCTGGAGCGGTGCGCGGCTGCTCGTCGCCGGGCCGGACACGCACACCGCGCCCGCCACCGGCACCGGCGGCAGCTGGGCCGGAATCCGCTTCGCCCCCGGCACCGCCCCCGCCCTGCTCGGCGTGCCCGCCCACGAACTGCGCGACCTCCGGGTGCCGCTCGCCGCACTGTGGCCCGGCGCCCCGGTGCGCCGCCTCACCGAGCGCGTCGCCGAAGCGGCCGACCCGGCCGCCGCCCTGGAGGACATCGCGCTGGACCGGGCGGCCCGCACCGGCCCCCCGGACCCGGCGATGCGGGCGGTCGCCGCGCGGCTGGAGGCGGGCAGCAGCGTCGCGGAGGCCGCCGGGAGCGCCGGGCTCGGCCCACGCCAGCTGCACCGCCGCTCCCTGACCGCCTTCGGCTACGGCCCCAAGACCCTGGCCCGGATCCTGCGCCTCCAGCGGGCGCTGGCCCTCGTACGCTCCGGACTGCCGTACGCCGACGCGGCTCTCGCGGCGGGCTGCGCCGACCAGGCCCATCTGGCGCGGGACATGCGCGACCTGGCCGGCACCACCCTCACCGCGTACTTCGGCCGCTCCTAGGACCTGTCTTCAAACTGCCGTCTGCCGCGCGACGCCATGCACGCACTCTCGCCGCACCGGCCCCAGACCCCAGTACATCCAGCGCCTAGGACGCCAAGGGCGCGAACAGCGAGACCGCGCAGTCGTCCGGGTCGAGGACGACGGCGTACCGCTGCCCCCACACCGCGTCCCACGGCTTCAGGTGGCCCCGGTGGCCGGCGCCGGTCAGGTCCGCGTAGACCGCGTCGACCTCCGCCGGGCTGTCGCACAGGAAGGCGAGCCCGAGCCGGTCCCCGCCGGAGGGCGGGTTCCAGCCGGGGTCGAAGGAGCGGACGACGTCCTCCGTGTCCCACAGCAGGCGCCCGCCGCCAGGCAGGGACACCTCCACATGGGGCGCGGATTCCGCACCGGCCGGGATGTCGAGCCCCAGGCGCCGGTAGAAGGCGAGGGACGCGGGCAGGTCGGCGGTGGTGAGGGAGATCGCGTCGAGTCGTGGAGTCATGGACCGACCGTAGGCAGAACCCCGGGCCGCCGTCTTGTACGAATCGGTCACGGCGCCCCGAGCACGTCCCCCGGCGACGTCCCCGCGTCCGTCAGTGCCAGCCCCAGCGCAGCGCGCTCCGTGACCCAGCGGGTCGGGCGGTGGCGCGGGTCGCCCGTCGACGCGTACAGCGCCTGGTGCAGCTCCAGCATCCGGACCGCGCCGACCCGGTCGCCCCCGGCCAGCGGGCCCACCGGGTAGCCGAGCCCCGTCGTGACGGCCACGTCGATGTCGGCCGGGGCGGCGAGCGCGCGCTCCGCGATGGACGCCGCGACCGACACGACGGAGGCCAGCAGCCGCTGCGCCACGGAGCCCGCCGTGTCCCGGACCACCGACACCGCGAACGGCTCACCGCCCTCCGCGGCCCGGGCCAGCACCGCGCGGGCGTCCCGCGCCGCAGCCGCGTCCGCCGCCGGGGTCACCGCGAGCACGCGTCGCCGCCCCGCCGACGGCAGCGGGTCGACGCCGAAGGTGCGCCCGGCGGGCAGCCCGTGCGCGGCCACCGCCGCGGCGACCGGGGTGCCCCAGACCGGGACCAGGACGACCGCCGCGTCCGACGGCCGCTCCCCGCCCTCCACGACGGCGCCCGCCGAGGCCAGCGCCTCGCGGAGCACGGCCGCTTCGGCCTCCCGCGCGGGGTCCGGCGCGAAGACGTGCACCGGGCGGTCCGCGTCCCCGGCGACCGGCGGCTCCGGCGCGGGTCCGGTGGACTCGGGGCCGTAGGCGTACCAGCCGCGTCCGGTCTTGCGGCCGTGCAGCCCGGCCGCCACCCGGTTCGGGGTGAGGAAGGAGGGGCGGAGCCGGTCCTCGTAGCGGAAGCCCTCCCAGATCGAGTCGATGACGGCGGCCGTCACATCGAGCCCGGTGAGGTCCATCAGCTCGAACGGGCCCATCCGCAGACCCAGCACGTCCCGCGCGATCCGGTCGATGTCCGCGGGCTCCCCGACGTTCTCCTCAAGCAGCGCCAGCGCCTCCGTCACCAGGCCGCGCCCGGCGTGGTTGATCAGGAAGCCCGGGGTGTCCGCGACCGTCACCGCGCGGTGGCCGCAGCCCTCCACGAGCGAGGTGAGCAGCGCCGGGATCTCCGGCCGGGTCGCCGCGCCGGGCACCACCTCCACGATCCGCATCAGCGGCACCGGGTTGAAGAAGTGCAGCCCGGCCAGGCGTGACGGGTCCTCCAGCGCGGCGGCGATCCGGGTCACCGACAGCGAGGAGGTGTTGGTCGCGAAGACGGCGGAGGCGGGCAGCACCCGCTCCAGGCGCCCGAACACCTCGGTCTTCGTCTCCAGGTCCTCGCGCACGGCCTCGATCACCAGCTCCACGTCCGGGCCCGCCGCCCACGGATCGTCCAGCGGGACCAGCCGCTCCGCCGCCGACTCCACGTCCGCCGCCGCCATCCGCCCCTTGGCCACGGCCCGGTCCAGCATGGAGCGTACGAAGGCGACGGCGTCCGCCACCGCCTCGGCGCGTACGTCGCACAGCTCGACGGTGTGTCCGGCCGAGGCCGCCCACTGGGCGATGCCGCGGCCCATGGCTCCGGCGCCGACGATCCTGATACGCATGCGGGTCACGGTCCTCTCACTGGGGCGGGCCGGGTGCCCGCGCTGCCGACGCTTTCAGTGGCTTTGATCGCCGTCCAATACCGAATTAGGCTCGGACCGAGACGCCTGCCGACTCAATGATGAGGGCGGGCCCGGGGGAGGGGACGGCATGGAGCTGCGCCACCTCGCCGCGTTCCTCGCCGTGGCGGAGGAACTGCACTTCGGCCGCGCCGCCAGACGGCTCCGCATGGCGCAGCCGCCGCTGAGCCAGCAGATCCGCCGCCTGGAGAAGGAACTCGGCGTCCAGCTCTTCGAACGCAACACCCGCTCGGTGCGGCTCACCAGCGCGGGGGAGTCCTTCCTCCAGCCGGTACGGACCGTGCTGGACGATCTGGACACGGCGGTACGGGCCGCGAGGGCGGCCGGACAGGGCGCGTACGGCAGGGTCCGCATCGGCTTCGCGGGCGCGTCCAGCCACGAGACGCTGCCGCTGCTCACCCGGGCGGTGCGGGCCGCCCACCCGGGCATCGAACTGGTCATGACCGGCCAGACCTACGCCGACGTGGCGCTCGCCCGGGTCGCGGACGGCTCGCTCGACCTGGGGTTCGTCCGGCTGCCGGTGACCGCGCCGGGCGTCAGCTGCCGGGTGATCGACGAGGAGGAGCTCGTGTGCGCGCTGCCCCTCGACCATCCGCTCGCCGGCCGCCCGGAGATCCCGCTCGACGCGCTGGCCGGGGAGCCGTTCGTCGCGTTCCCCGCCAACACCGGGTCCACCGTGCGCGACGCGATGACCGGGGCGTGCGAGGCGGCCGGGTTCAGCCCGCGCGTGGTGCAGGAGGCGCCCGACTCGTACACCATCCTGGCGCTGGTCGCGGCGGGCGTCGGGGTGACGCTGACCGTCACCTCCGTCCAGCACATCCAGCTCAGCGGGCTGGTCTACCGCCCGTTGGCCGGGCCGCCGATCCGGCGGCAGCCGGCGCTCGCCTGGCGGACGGACAACCCGTCGGCCGCACTGCGCGCGGTGCTGGACGTGGCGGAGCGCGCGCTGCCCACGCCGCCGGTCTGACGCACCGTCCCGGCCCGCGTCCGAGGGCGGTCGGGCGGCCGATTGAGACGCCGGGCGTCTCGGTTCCGGGGAAACTGGGTATTGGACCGGTCCCGCCGCCGGGTGCGAGGGTCGTGCCGGACCCACGCACTCCGTCTTCCGGAAAGGCCCTGCCGTGCCCGACGCCCTCGATGTCGTGATCTGCGAACCCCTGCGCACCCCCATCGGCCGCTTCGGCGGGGTGTTCGCCGCGCAGAAGCCGGCCGGCCTCGCCGCCCGGGTGATCGCCGAGGTCGTCGCCCGCACCGGCATCGACCCCGACCGGGTGGACGAGGTGATCCTCGGCCACTCCTATCCCTCGGCGGAGGCCCCCGCGATCGGCCGGGTCGCCGCCCTGGACGCCGGGCTCCCGCAGTCGGTGACCGGCCTCCAGACCGACCGCCGCTGCGGCTCCGGGCTCCAGGCGGTCCTGGACGCGGCGATGCAGATCCGGGCCGGGTTCAGCGAGGTCGTGATCGCGGGCGGCGTCGACGTGATGAGCGGCGCCCCGTACTACACGCACGACGGGCGCTGGGGCATCAAGGGCCCCGGCCTCCAGCTCCACGACGCGCTCGCCCGGGGCCGGGTCACCGCGGGGGGAGTCCACCACCCGGTCCCCGGCGGCATGATCGAGACCGCCGAGAACCTGCGCCGGGCGTACGGGATCAGCCGCGAGGACCAGGACGCGCTGGCCCTGCGCTCGCAGCGGCGGGCGGGCCGTGCCGCCGCGGAGGGCCGGTACGAGAAGGAGACGGTCCCCGTCACCGTGAAGACCAGGAAGGGCGAGACGGTGGTGACCGCCGACGAGCACCCCCGCCCCGACACCACCGCCGAACAGCTCGCCGCGCTCCGCCCGGTCATGCTCAAGTCCGACCCGGAGGCCACCGTCACCGCGGGCAACGCCAGCGGCCAGAACGACGCGGCAGCCGCCTGCCTGGTGACGAGCGCCGCCACCGCCGAACGCCTCGGCCTCACCCCGCTCGTCCGGCTGGTCTCCTTCGCCCGGGCCGGGGTGCCCGCCGCGACCATGGGCCTCGGCCCCGTCCCCGCGACCGAGGCCGCGCTCGGCCGCGCCGGGCTCACGCTCGCCGACCTCGACCTGATCGAGCTGAACGAGGCGTTCGCCGCCCAGGTCCTGGCCTGCACCCGCGAGATGGGCCTCGGCGAGAAGGACCACGAGGAGCGGATCAACGTGAACGGCTCCGGTGTCTCGCTGGGCCACCCGGTCGGCGCGACCGGCGCCCGCATCCTCGCCACGCTCACCCGCGAGCTCCACCGCCGCGAGGCCCGCTACGGCCTGGAGACCATGTGCATCGGCGGCGGCCAGGGCCTGGCGGCGGTCTTCGAGCGCGTGGCGGTCTGACGGGTCGGCTACGTGGCGTCCGGGCCGAAGTCCTCCGTGAAGTAGCTGTCGTGCCGGACGCGGAACCGCTTGAGCTCCTCGCCGCCGCGCTGCGACATCTCCGCGACCCGCTCGAAGTACTCCTCGCGCGGGGCACCCGGCGAGAACAGCATCAGCATGGACATCGGTTCGTCGCTCACGTTCCTGAAAGCGTGCAGCCCGCCGACCGGCACGTACAGGAAGTCACCCGTCCGGCCGGTGACCCACTTCTCGCCGTTGTAGAGCTCGATCTCGCCGGAGAGGACGTAGAACGACTCCGACATCGCCTTGTGGAAGTGGGTCTTCGCACCGGCGGACCGGTCGGCCAGATCCACCTTGTACAGCCCGAACTCACCGGCGGTCGACTCATGGGTGGCGAGGTAGTGGGTGGCGCCGCCGCCCGGCGAGGAGATGTCCGGCGGGGTGCCGGCAGGACGGAAAACGGCGTTCACCTCGCCCGTGGCGCCGAGGTAGCGGGGTTCCGGGTACTCCAGGTGCTCTGGGTACGACATGGTGCACTCCTTCGATAGGCGTGCACCCACCCTGGCCGCCGCCCCGGCCGGATCCATCGGGCGCGCGGACGATCTTCGGCCGGCCGGGGACCAGGCCCGGAGGCCCGTCCCCCGCCGTCCCTCGTCCTACTGCTTCACGCGCACCCGCTCGTCCGCCACCGGCCCCGCCGCCAGGTGGTCCTCCCGCGCCTCCGGGTCCGTCAGCCGGTTCAGCCGGGCCGGGACGTCGAAGCCGACGAGCAGCACCACGATCACCGTGCCCGCGAAGGTCAGCACCGCCAGGGCCTGCCCCAGGCTCATCCCCGATGCCAGGTGCGCGCCGAGCACCGGGGCGACCGCCCCGCCCAGCGCACCCACGTTGTAGGTGAAGCCGAGCGCCGCGCCCCGGCTGCGGGTCGGGAAGTGGCCGCCGATGTAGCGCGGGAGCAGGCCGGAGATCCCGAAGCTGGTCGCCTGGAGCAGGAACAGCAGCGCGCCGAGCAGCAGGAGGTTGTCCTCCACCGCGAAGACCGGGTACACGAAGGCGAGCGAGGCCAGCAGCGTCAGCGCGTACGCCTTCTTCGTGCCGATCCGGTCCCCGAGGAAGCCGGCCATCCAGCAGCCCGCCATGGTGCCGAAGCCCGCGAAGTACAGGACATCGGTGACCTGGCCGGTGGAATAGCCCAGCTCCGTCTTGAGATACGTCGGGAGCAGCGCCTGGATCGGCCAGGAGTACAGGAACGCGAAGAACAGCGTCACGATCATCGACAGATACAGCACCCAGCCGCGCTTCCCGCCCAGCTGCACCGCGAGCGCCGCCAGTGAGACCCCGGCGACCACCGACAGCACCGGCACCATGCCGGCGCCGCCCGGGGTGAAGACCAGGAAGAGCGCGAGCGTGGCGACGGCCACCAGGACCGTGTTGACGGCCGCCCGGCGCGGGGTCAGGAACAGCGGCCGGAACGGGTTGGGCTTCGCATCCCCGTCCGCGACGGACTCGGTCCACTCCTCCGCCTCGGGCAGCGCCCGCCGCATCCACAGCGCGACGGCGATCGGGATCAGCCCGAGGTAGAACATCCAGCGCCAGCCGAGCGACGGCACCACCCAGTCGTACACCTGGGCGGCCAGCACCGAGCCCACCGAGAAGCCGGAGATCAGGAAGCCGCTGGCCCGATTGCGCAGCGCGGGCGGCCAGCTCTCCATGACGTACGTGGAGCTGGCGCTGTACTCGCCGGCCATGCCCATGCCGATGGCCAGCCGGGCGGCGAACAGGCTGTGGTAGTTCCACGCGAACCCGCAGGCGAAGGTCCCCAGCGAGTAGAGCAGGATGCTCGCCACCATCGACAGCTTCCGGCCGTAGCGGTCGCCGAGGGCGCCGAGCACGGCGCCGCCGAGCCAGCGGGTGATGAAGGCGCCGGAGATCAGACTGGCCGCCTGCACCGTGCTGAGCCCGAAGTCGTCGCTGATCTCGGTCAGCACGAGGGTGATCAGCACGAAGTCGAAGCCGTCGAGTACATAGCCGATCCAGGCGGCGAAGAACGACTTCCACTGGGTGCGGCTCACCTGGCGGTACCAGGGGAGGGTGGGGGGTGTGTGGTGCACGGTGACTCCAGGATGCGGGACGGCGCTCGTCCTTGAACAGCCGCCCCGCGAAGTGGGGGCAGGTCAGCGCTGGGGGAGGCCCGCGACGAAGCGGGCGGTGAGGGCCGTGGGCGCGGTGATGGCGGTGCCGACGACGACGCTGTGCGCGCCGCGCGCCAGGGCCTCGGCCGCGTCCTCGGGGGTGTTGATACGGCCTTCGGCGACGACGGGTACGTCGATCGCGGCGGCGAGTGCGGAGACCAGGTCCAGGTCGGGCCCGGTCTGCTTCGGCTGCCCCGGCACATAGCCGGACAGGGTCGTGGAGACGAAGTCCGCGCCGAGCCGGGCTGCCGCGACGCCCTCGGCGAGGGTGGAGACGTCGGCCATGACGAGCGCGCCCGCCGTGTGCACCGCCTCGACCAGCTCCGCGAACGTCGAGCCGTCGGGGCGCGGCCGGTCGGTGGCGTCCGCCGCGACGACGGCCGCCCCGGCCCCGGCCACCGCGAGGGCGTGCCGGACGGTCGGCGTGATGTACACCCCGGTGTCGCCGTCCTTCCAGAGCCCGACGACCGGCAGGTCCACGGCGGCCGTGATCGCGGCGACGACCTCCGGCTCGTTGGCCCGGATCGCCGCGCCGCCGCCGGCGACCGCCGACCGCGCGAGCCGCACCAGCGTGTCGGTGTCCCGCATCGGGTCGCCCGGGGGCGCCTGGCAGGACACGATCAGCTTGCCCCGGAGGGCGGTGGCCAGTTCCTGTGCGTTCATCGCAGAGCTCCCGGTTGGTGGAGGGGAAGGGTGAGGGTGAGGGCCGCCGCGCCGAGCACGGCCGCGTCGTGACCGAAGAGCGGGGCGCGCGGGACGAGGCCGCGCAGCGGGCGCATCAGCTCGGCCGCGAACGCCTCGCGCAGCGCGTCCCCGTACAGCGGTCCGATGCGCGGGACCCCGCCGCCGACGACGACCCGGTCGGGCCCGAGCGCGTTGGCGAGCCCGCCGAGCACCCGGCCGGCGGCCCGGGCGCCCGTGGTGATCGCGGTGACGGCGTCCGCGTCGCCCCCGGCGGCGCGCGCGGCGACCGTCTCCAGGCGGTCCACGGGCGCGCCGGTCAGCCGCTCGTAGTGGGCGGCGATCCCGGGCCCGGAGGCGATGACCTCCAGGTGGCCGGCTCCTCCGCAGGTGCAGGGCAGCCCGGCCGCCTCCGGGCTCGGCAGGTGGCCCAGGTGCCCGGCGATGCCGGACGCGCCGTGCACCATCCGTCCGTCGGCCGCGACCGCGCCGCCGACGCCGGTCCCGATCGCCGCGAACAGCAGCGAGGCGTGGCCGCCGTGCTCGGCGCGCAGCGCGTCCAGCTCGGGGCCCGCCGTGGCGCGTACGTCGTTGTCGCAGGCCACCGCGTATCCGGTGCGGTCCGCCAGGCCGGCGCCCAGCGGGGTCCCGGCCCAGCCCCGGATCGCGTCGGTGGCGCTGGTGACCGTGCCGGTGCGGGGATCGATGACTCCGGCCGCGGCGACGCCGAGCACGGACGCGGTGCGGCCGGGGTCGGCCTCGGCGACGGCCGCCGCGAGCGCGTCGAGCACCGCGGCAGCGCCGTCGCGGGCCGGGGTGGGCCGGGAGCACCGCGCGACCACGGTGCCGTCCGCGCCGAACAGCGCGGCGGCGATCTTCGTCCCGCCCAGGTCCAGGCCGACGACCGGCCGCCGCGTCGAAGGCGCCCCGGGGGCCGCCGTCGCAGCCGTCATCGGACCGGCGGCAGGCCCGCGTCGCGCAGCCGCCCGGAGACGTACGCGACGGACTCCGCCGACAGCTGGATCTGCGGGAACACCGTGTCGCCGCACTCGATGACCCCGAGCAGCGCGAGCGCCGCCTTGAACGAGCCGAGCGCGGACGAGCTGCGGCCCATGTCCGCCTCCGGGCCCGCGTCGACCATCGCGAACAGCTCGACCAGCCGCTCCTGCTCCTTGGCGGCCAGCGTCCAGTCCCCGGCGCGCGCGGCCTCGTAGAGCCGTACGTAACCGGCCGGGTCCACGTTGCCGATGCCCGGGACGACCCCGTCGGCACCGGCCAGCAGGGCCGCGTCCACGGTCAGTTCGGAACCGGTGAGGATGCTGAAGTCAGGGACCGGACCGTGCGCCCGGCCCTCGCGGCCGCCGAGCTCCACGACGAGCCGGCGCAGCCCGCCCTCGTCGCCGCTGCTGTCCTTGAGCCCGGCCAGCGTGCCGTCCTCGGCCAGCTCCCGGACCAGGGCGGTGGAGAGCTTGCTGTGCACGGCGACCGGGATGTCGTACGCGAACAGCGGCAGGTCCACCTCGGCGCGCAGCCGGCGGAAGTGCGCGGCGATCTCCCGGGGGTGGGTGCGGGTGTAGAAGGGCGCGGTCGCGACCAGGGCGTCCGCGCCGAGGGCGGCGGCGGCCCTGGCATGCCCGGCGACCCGGGCCGTGGTCGTGTCGATGACCCCGGCGAGGACCGGGACCCGGCCGTCGGCGGCGTTGACGACGGTCTCCAGGACCGTGGCGCGCTGGTCGTCGGTGAGGTAGGCGACCTCGCTGGTGGACCCGAGCGCGAACAGCCCGTGCACAC
This sequence comes from Streptomyces sp. NPDC041814, assembly GCF_055590565.1. Lineage (NCBI taxonomy): Bacteria > Bacillati > Actinomycetota > Actinomycetes > Kitasatosporales > Streptomycetaceae > Streptomyces > Streptomyces sp. NPDC041814. The sequence continues at coordinate 57,327 of NZ_JBVJAM010000016.1, forward strand.
CGCCGCCGATGAGGTGGTCGACGAGGCGGGCGAGCGATGCGGTGTCGATCTCCCCGCGGCGGTCGAGGGGGGTGCAGACCGGCGGGACGACGCCGCGCAGCGGTGCGGACAGAGACATGAAGAGGGCTCCAGACGTGAGACGTAAGATGTCTTATGTCTGCGGTACCTTAATCAGACGCTCCTGCGAACGGTCAAGGGGCACCAGCACCTCGGGAGGACGTTGTGGCGCGGCCCACCATGGCTCAGGACATCGAGCGCAGGGTCAAGGAGCTCATCCTGGAGCGCCGCCTCGCCCCCGGTGACGCCCTGCCCACCGAGACCGAGCTGATGGACCTCTTCGAGGCGGGCCGGGTCTCCGTGCGCGAGGCCCTGAAGTCGCTCCAGGCGGTCAAGGTCGTGGAGATCCGCCGGGGCTACGGGACCTTCGTGGGCTCGCTCTCCCTGTCGCCGTTCGCCGAGGGCCTGGCCTTCCGCGCCGCTGTCCGCCACCGCCAGGGCGAACCGGGCCTGGCCGAGCTGATGAAGGTGCGCGAGGCGCTGGAGGCCGGGCTCGTCGGGGCCGTCGCGGCGGGCGTCCCGCAGGACGACCTCGCCGTCCTGCGCGCGCTCGTCACGAAGATGGAGACCGAGGCGGCGGAGGGCGGCCGGGTCGCGCGCGCCACGGACCGGGCCTTCCACCTCGCGCTCTACGCCTCGCTCGACAACCACCTGCTCAGCGAGGTGCTGGACGCGTTCTGGGCCGCGATGGACCGGGTGCGCGAGGACTTCGACGATGGCCACCAGGACCCGTCGGTCACCTGCCGCCAGCACCGCGAGATCGTGGAGGCGGTCGCGGCGGCCGACGGCGAACGCGCGGTCCGCGCCATGCGCACCCACTTCGACGGCATCCGGGACCGGCTGGACGCGGGGTGACGGAGGGGGGCCTCAGGCGGAGGCGCCCGGTCCGCCCGTGACCGCCCTGACCGCCATGCGTACCGCCCGCCCGGAGACCGCCGCGTAGTCGTCGCCCGCCTCGATCGCCGTCGTGGCGGCGTTGACGATGCCCTGGAGCAGGACCGCCGTGCGGCGGGGATCGTCGTCGCCCAGCTCGGTGAGCGCCTCGGTCAGCGGGGTGAGCAGCGCTCCGTGCACCCGGCCCGCGCTCTCCCGCACCAGCTGGGCGTCCCGCACCCCGGTCAGCGCCCGCGCGATCCGGTGCTCGCCGCCGCGCACCAGTTCCAGCTGCGCGCAGACGTACGCGGCGATCCGTTCCCGGGGCGTGCGCGCCGCCGCCATGCCGGAATCGATGGCGTCCGTCCAGCGGGGCAGCGCGTCCTCGACCACGGCCGCGAGGAGTTCGGGCCGGCCCGGGAAGTACTTGTAGACGCTGTTGCGCGCCAGGCCCGTCGCCCGCGCGACCGCCGCGAAGGTGACCGCCTCCGCGTCGCCGCCCTCCAGCAGCTCGCGCGCCGCCCGCACCAGGGCCAGCCGCTGCTGGGCGTGGTGCTCGGCGACCGTGGCGGCGCTGATCCGGGGCATCCGCCCAGTCTAGGAGCCCCGCCCGGATGCGGACCCCACTTGGGGACGGTGCGTCCCCATCATCTATGTTGGCGACGCACCGTCCCTAAAACGAACCGTCCCTCCACCGAATCCTCGAAGGGAACCGCCGTGTTCCTCGCACTGCTGGAGCTGCGCGCCGCCCGAGGGCGCTTCGCGCTCATGGGGTCCGTCGTGGTGCTCGTCGCCGCACTCGTCGGCATCGTCTCCGGTTTCACCACCGGCCTCGGCGACGACACCGTCTCGGCCCTGCGGGCCCTGCCCGCCTCCCAGCTCGTCTTCTCGTCCGACGCCCGCTCCGACCAGTTCGCCCGCAGCCTCCTCGACGCGAGGACGGCCGCCGCCTGGCGTACGGACGCGGGCACCGACACCACGCCGCTCGGCGTCTCCATCACCCGCGGCACGACCGACCGGGGCGCCGAGGTCGACCTCGCCGCCTTCGGGGTCGAACCGGACGGCTTCCTCAGCCCCGCCGTCACCAGCGGCAGCCGGCTCACCCCGTCCGACACCGGCACCGTCGTCGTCTCCGACGCGCTCACCGACGAAGGGGTGGCCGTGGGCGACACCCTCGTCATCGACCGCCTCGGCATCCGGCTCCGCGTCGTCGGGGCCACCGGCCGCCTGAGCTACGGCCATGTGCCCGCCGCCTACGTCCCCCTGAAGACCTGGCAGCGGATCCGGTTCAGCACCCCCGGCGCCCCCGCCGCCACCTCCGTCCCCGACCAGGTCAGCGCCCTCGCCCTGCGCACCCCGCCCGGCACCCCGGCGGCGGACCTGGACGAGCGCCACTCCACCACCACGCTCAGCAAGGAGGAGGCGTACGAGGCGGCCCCCGGCTACACCGGCGAACGCGTCACGATGACCTCGATCCAGGTCTTCCTCTACCTGATCGCCCCGCTCGTCGTCGGCGCGTTCTTCGCCGTGTGGACCGTCCAGCGCGGCCCCGAACTCGCCCTGCTCCGCGCCCTCGGCGCCTCCCGCAGGCGGCTGCTCGCCCACACCGTCGTCCAGGCGGCCCTGGTCGTCGCGGCCGGCACCGCACTCGGCGCCGTCCTCGCGGCGGCGGTCGGGCTCCTCGTGGGGGAGCAGGTGCCCTTCAGCCTGCCGGCCACCACGCTCGTCACCACCATGTGCACCGTCGCGGCCGTCGGGCTCGCCGGCACCGCGCTCACCCTGCGGCGGGTCACCTCCGCCGACCCGCTGACCATGCTGGGAGCCAACCGATGAACGCCCCGACGCCCCGGACGCTCGAACTGGACGGCGTCACCGTCGCCTTCGGGCGGGGCGACACCCGTACCACCGTTTTCGAGGACCTGGCCCTCACCTTCGAACCGGGGGTCCTGACCGCCCTCGTCGGCCCCTCCGGCTCCGGCAAGTCCTCGCTGCTGGCCGTCGCGGGCGCCCTGCTGCGGCCCTCGGCCGGCCGGGTCCTGCTGGGCGGCGACGACCTCGCGGCCCTCACCGACGCCGGGCGCGCCCGGGTCCGCCGCGACCACATCGGCTACATGTTCCAGAGCGGCAACCTGCTCTCCGCCCTCCCCGCGGTCGAACAGCTCCTGGCCGCCGCGTACATCGGCGGCCGCAGCCCCCGCACGCACCGGCCCCGGGCCGAGGAGGCGCTGCGCGCGGTCGGCCTGGGGCACCGGCTGCGCCACCGCCCCGAGCAGCTGTCCGGCGGCGAGCGCCAGCGCGTCGCCCTGGCCCGGGCGCTCTTCCTGTCGCCCCGGCTCCTCCTCGTGGACGAGCCGACCGCGGCGGTCGACCGGTCCCAGGCGGGCGAACTGGCCGCGCTGCTGGCCGAACGCACCCGCGAGGACCAGTGCGTCACCGTCGTCGCCACCCACGACCCGGCGGTCGCCGAAGCGGCCGGCCGGGTCGTGGACATGGCCACGCTGACCGCGTGACCGGACGCGGCGGTTACGGCGTGACCGTCACCGTCGCGCTCCCCGACGCGGTCTTCCCGCCCGCCCGGTACGTCGCCGTCAGCTTCGCGTCACCGGAGGCGCCGGCCGGGATGGTGACCGGGACCTTCACATTGGCGCCCTCACCCGGCCGGGTCGCCGGGAACGCCACCGGCTTCGTCGTCCAGCCCGCGGGCACGGTCAGCTCGACCGTGCCCGCGTCGCGGCGGACGTCCATCCGGTTGACGACCCGGACGGTGATCTCCGCGGTCGTCCCGGCCTTCAGCGTGGCCGGCGGGGTGATGGTGATGTCCGCGCAGGTGCCGCCGAGCCACTTCAGGTCGAACGAGGAGTACGTGATGTGCTCGTAGTTCCCCCGCTCGTACAGCAGGCCGAGCCGCCCGCCCGGGAGCCGGGTCAGCGTCGAGTAGGCGGCGGCACCCGGGTCCACCACCTTCTTGATCGGCCAGGTCTTCCCGTTGTCGCAGGACATCTTGACCGTGAGGTTCTTGCGCGAGGTCGCCTCCGTGTTGCTGAACAGCAGCCAGGAGGACTGCGGGTCCGAGGCCGGAGCGTCGGGCGCGTACCGCATGACCGAGGCGTTGTTCGCCGGGTCCGGCAGCTCGGTGTCCTGGACGAACGGTGTGTACGTGACGCCGCCGTCCGAGGAGTACGCGACCGTACGGTACGGCGCCGAGCGGTTGTTGAGCATGACCGTGCCGTCGTTCAGCTCGACGGTCTTGTTCTCGTCGCCGCCGGGGCCGACCGGGGTGCCCATGTGCCAGGTCTCGCCGTGGTCGTCGCTGTACGCGCTGACCGCGTAGTTGGCCCCGTTGTTCCGGATGGCGTACTGCTGGATCAGCCGGCCCTTGTGGGGGCCGTTGCGCAGCTGGATGCCCTCGCCCGACGCGGCGAACATCCCGCCCCAGGCCGGGTTCTTGATCTGCCCGGTGATCCGGCGGTGGGTCCAGGTGAGCCCGTCGTCGTCGGAGTAGCTGTAGTCGGCCTGGAGGACGTTCGGATCGGACTCGTCGTTCCCGGTGGCCGAACCGAAGAAGCCCTGGTTCTCCCCGGCCGCGTAGAACAGGAAGATCCGCCCGGTGACCCGGTCGGCCAGCAGGCTCGGATCGCCGTACCCCTTGGGCGCGGCGTCCTTGCGGACCACCTGCTGCGCCTGCCAGGTCGTTCCGCCGTCGGTGCTCCGCCGCAGCACGATCCCGATGTTGGACGGCAGGTCGGCCAGGGTGGGCCGGGCGTCGTACGCGGCGAGCAAGGTGCCCTTGTTCGAGGTGGTCAGGGCCGGGATGCGGTAGTGGGGGGAGCCGACGCCGTCGACGGTCAGGTCCTGGGACGTGAGCGTGCCGGGGGCGGGCGACGCGGCCTGTGCGGTGCCGGTCGTGGTGACGACCAGCAGGGCGGCGCCGAGCAGGGCGACAGGGACGGTTCGCTGCATGGACGATCTCTCTTCTCGGAAGGGGTGGTGCTTCTGGAAGGGGGTACGCAGGCGAAGGAGGGTGCCTCCGGTCAGGAGCGGCCGGCCTGCCCCGATGGCAGGCCGGTGAACAGGGAGGCCACCCAGGCCAGTTGCTCCCGCTGCTGGTATTCCGCGCCGCCCTCGTGCCCGTTGAACGGATAGACCCGTACGTCCTTGGGCCCGGCATAGCCGTTGTAGGCGGTGAAGCAGGTGGAGGGCGGGCAGATGTCGTCCATCATCGCGATGGAGAACAGCGCGGGGGCCGTCGCCCGGGTGGCGAGCAGTGCGGCGTCGAAGTACGCGAGGGTGGCGAAGACCGACTCGGTGCGGTCGCGGTGCAGCCGGAGGTACTCGGCGATCTCGGTGTACGGCGGGCGCCCCGCGACCTCGGCGCCCCGGCGGACGTTGCACAGGAACGGCACGTCCGGCATGACCCCGGCGAGCCCCGGCACCAGCCCGGCGACCGCCAGCGTGATGCCGCCGCCCTGGCTGACCCCGGTCACCACGATCCGGTCCGGGTCGATCTCCGGGTGCTCGCGCACCGCGTCCACGCACCGCACCGCGTCGGTGAACAGCCGCCGGTAGTAGTACGTTTCGGGGCTCTCGATGCCCCGGGTCAGGAAGCCGGGCACCACTCCGGACGCGCCGCCGTCCGGATCGGCGGTCGCGCCGCCGGCCGCCGACCAGCCCTGCCCCCGGGTGTCCATCAGCAGGTGGGCGTAACCGGCCGAGGCCCACAGCAGGTTCTCGTGGGCCAGGCCACGGCCGCGCCCGTAGCCCAGGAACTCCACCACGCAGCCCAGGGGCTCGGCCGCCCCGGCGGGCATCCGCAGCCAGCCGCGCACCGGCTGCCCGGCGAAGCCCGGAAGCGTCACGTCGTACGTGCGGACCTGGGTGAGCCCCGTCCGCGTTTCCGTGAAGACGGGCTTGTCGGAGGCGTGGGTGCGGGCCTCGTCCAGGGTCCGGGACCAGAAGGCGTCGAAGTCCGCGGGGACGGGAATCGGCGGCAGGTAGTCGCGGCAGGCGTCGAGCGAGAGGTCCGTCAACGGCATGGGGGTGCCCTCCTGGGGCGCGGCGGGGGAGTGCCGGGAGCGTGAACTTCGACATCAGATGCATGACGTCAGATGTCCTATCGGCACACGGACCCTAGGCACCGCCCGAGGCGGCCGTCAAGGGGCGTTCCGGAGTCGCCCGCGCGCCCGCCCGGGCGACGGCCCCGCGCCGCGCGGCGGCTCAGCGCCGGGCGCGGGCCTCCGCGATCCGGCGGCGCACAGGCGCGTAGTGCTCGCCGAGCGCCTTCATGAATCCGGCGATGTCACCGGCCCGCGCGGCGTCCACGATGTTCTGGTGGGCGGTGATCGTCTCCGTCTCGTCGGCCTGCGTGAAGCCGTCCAGATGCGGCGCGACGATCGTGTAGACGTCCCAGAAGGCCATCGAGAGCTGGCCGATCAGTTCGTTGCCCAGCGGGGCCACGAGCTGGGCGTGGAAGGCGCGGTCGGCGTCCACGAAGCCGTGCCCCTCCTGGGCGCCCGTCTCGCGCATGGTGGCCACGAGGGCGTCCAGCGCGTCCAGCTGCTCCGCGCTGAGCCGCGAGACGATGCGGTCGGCCATCCCGCGCTCGAACAGCTCGCGCACGTCGACCAGATCGGCCATGACCTGGAAGTCGTCGTCGGGGGAGAGCAGGCCCCGGAAGGTCAGGCTCTCCACGAGCGCGGACAGGCTCAGCCGGCCGACGTAGGTGCCGTGGCCGTGCCGGACCTCCACGATGTCCAGCGCGTTGAGGATCTTGACGGCCTCGCGGACGCTGGAACGGCTGGCGCCGAGCGCCTCGCACAGGGCGGGCTCGGTGGGCAGCGGGTCCCCGGGACGGAGTCGTTCCTCCAGGATGTACCGCTTGATGCCGTCCACGACTTCCTGCCGGAGCAGCTGCCGGCCGGGTTTCGTTCCGGACATATGTGAACTCCCCACCTCTTGACCCCTCTCGATTGTCAAGCTACGTTCCCACGCTATCAAGGCATCAGACATCTGACGTCTGACGCTCAGGGTCTCGCGGTCCCCGTGAACCTGCGCCGGCCCCCGATTTCCGTCCCAGACGCCCCACCTCAAGTCCCTGGAGGACCCGTGCCCGAGCTGAGATCAGCCGGTGTCGAGCGCCGCACCTTCCTGCGTTACACCGGCGTCGTCGGCGCCGCGGCCGCCATCACGGCCGGCCTGTCCGCGTGCGGCGGGCCGTCCTCGACCGCCAACGGCTCGACCGACAAGGGCAGCGGCAGCGACCTCATCGAGGCCGGCCTGTCCTACCCGCTGTCGACCGGCTTCGACCCCATGATCACCTCGGGTGCGACCCCGTACGCCGCCAATATGCACATCTTCGAGGGCCTGGTGGATCTCGATCCGGCAACACTCGTGGCGCGGCCCGCCCTGGCCACCGAGATGCCGAAGAAGATCAACGCCACCACCTACCGCGCCACGCTCCGCAAGGGCGCCACCTTCCACGACGGCTCACCCGTCACCGCCGACGACGTGGTGTTCAGCTTCGAACGCATCCTGGACCCGAAGAACGCCTCCCTGATGGCCCAGTTCGTGCCCTTCATCGACGCGGTGAAGGCCGTCGACGCGGGCACGGTCGAGTTCAAGCTCAAGTACCCCTTCGCGCTCTTCCCGTCCCGCATCGCCGTCGCCCGGATCGTGCCCAAGAAGATCGTGGAGCCCGACCCCAAGGCGTTCGACGCCAAGCCGGTCGGCTCGGGGCCGTACAAGTTCGTGTCCGCCACCCGTGAGGACAAGATCGTCTTCGAGGCGTACGACAAGTACAACGGCGCCCACCCCGCCAAGGCCAAGAAGATGGTCTGGCGCCTGATGTCCGACCAGTCGGCCCGCGTCAGCGCCATGGAGTCGGGCCGCGTCCAGGCCATCGAGGACGTCCCCTACATCGACGTCAAGCGCCTCTCCGGCTCCGCCAGGACCGAGTCGGTGCAGTCCTTCGGCCTGCTCTTCCTCATGTTCAACACGGCCGACAAGCGGTTCGCCGACAAGCGGGTGCGCCAGGCGCTGCACTACGCCCTGGACACCGAGAAGATCATCTCCACCGCCATGGTCGGCAACGCCTCCGCCGCCACCGGCTACGTCCCCGCCACCCACCCCGACTACCACAAGGCCGCCACCGTCTACACGCACGACGTGGACAAGGCGAAGAAGCTCCTGGACGAGGCGGGCGTCAAGGGCCTCTCCTTCACCGTCCTGACCACCGACACCGGCTGGGTCAAGGACATCGCCCCGCTGCTCAAGGAGAGCTGGGAGGCCGCCGGCGTCAAGGTCACGCTCAACATCGCCCAGTCCCCGGCCCAGTACGCCAAGATCGACAAGGGCGACTTCGAGGTCCTCGTCGCCCCCGGCGACCCCTCCGTCTTCGGCAACGACGCCGACCTGCTGCTCCGCTGGTTCTACTACGGCTTCTGGCCCGAGAGCCGCTACGGCTGGGGCAGGTCCGCCGCGTACAAGAAGGTGCGGCAGACCCTCGACAAGGCCGCGCAGGCCGCCGACGAGGCGAAGCGCAAGGAGCTGTGGGGCCAGGTCACCGACCTCGTCGCCGACGAGGCCGCCCTCTACCCGATCCTGCACCGCAAGCTGCCCACCGCCTGGAACGAGAAGGCGCTCCCCGGCTTCAAGCCGCTGCCCACCACGGGCCTGTCCTTCCTGGACGTCAGCCGCGGCTGAGGGCTTCGTCAGCCCCCCGCCCGAAACCCCGGTCCGGGACGTACGACCCCACCCGGCGCGTCCCGGACCGGACCGCCCAACCGCAAGGAACCCGACGATGGTTGCTTTTCTCCGGCTCGCGCTGCGCCGCGTCGCGATGATGCCGGTGATGATCCTCGGTATCGCGCTGCTCGTCTTCGTGGTGCTGCAGTTCTCGCCGGTCGACCCGGCCTTCAACGCGCTCGGGGAGAGCGCCACACCCGAGGCCCGTGCGGCCTTCGCCGAGGCCAACGGTCTCAACGACCCGCTGCCCGTACGCTACTTCCACTTCCTCGGCCAGTTGCTCCACCTGGACCTCGGCATGACGGTCCCGCCCAGCCAGCCCGTCGCGGACCGCATCACCGCAGCCTTCCCGCTCACCCTCCAGCTGACGATCCTCGGCCTGATCCTCGCGATCGTCCTCGCCGTCGTCGCCGGTGTGCTCGGCGCGATGTACCGCGACCGCTGGCCCGACCAGCTCTTCCGGGTGCTGTCCATGGCCGGGGTCGCCATCCCCTCATTCTGGCTCGGCGTCCTGCTCATCCAGCAGTTCGCCCTGAACTCCCCGGTCTTCCCCACCGGCGGCTACACCAACCCCGCCGACTCCTTCGGCGGCTGGCTGCGCTCCATGGCCCTGCCCGCCGTCTCGCTCGCCGTCCCCGTCGCCGCCTCGCTCGCCCGCCTCGTACGGACCTCGATGGTCGCCGAACTCGACCGCGACTACGTCCGCACCGCACGCGGCAACGGCCTGCCCGTGTTCCTGGTGATCCGCTCGGTGCTGCGCAACGCGCTCGTCACCCCGCTCACCGTGCTCGGCGTCAAGGTCGGCTACCTGCTCAGCGGCGCCGTCGTCATCGAAGCGATCTTCGACCTGCCCGGCATGGGCAAGCTCATCCTCGAAGGTGTCACGGGCGGCGACGTCGCCCTGGTCCAGGGCACCGTACTGACCATCGCCATCGCCTTCCTGGTGGTCAACGTCATCGTCGACCTGCTCTACCTGCTGGTCAACCCGCGCATCAGGACGGTCTGACATGTTTGCCACCAGCCGGCTGACCACCAAGCTCTCCCGCCCCGGCATCGCCTTCCGCGCGCTGCCGGTCACCTCCCGCATCGCGCTCGGCGTGCTCGTCCTCGTCGTGCTCGGCGCGGTCCTCGCCCCGCTGCTCACCCAGAACCCGCTCACCACCGGAACGCCCGTCCAGGCACCGAGCGGTGACCACTGGTTCGGCACCGACCGGGCCGGACGCGACGTCTTCGCCCGCGTCGTCCACGGCTCGCGCTACTCGCTGGTCATCGGCCTCGGCGCCACCGCCGTCGCCCTGGTCGCGGGCTCCCTGCTCGGCGCGCTCGCCGCCACCTCGCGCAAGCTCGGCGACGAGTCCGTGATGCGCACCCTCGACGTGGTGATGTCGTTCCCGCCGATCGCGCTGGCCGCCGTCCTCGTCGCCGTCTTCGGCACCAGCATCCCCGTCATCATCTTCACCATCGCCTTCGTCTACACCCCCTCGCTCGCCCGCGTGGTCCGCGCCAACGTGCTGTCCCAGTACGGGGAGGACTACGTCGCCGCCGAGAAGGTCATCGGCGCCCGGCGCGGCTACATCGTGCTCCGGCACGTCGCCGTCAACTGCATGGCCCCGGTCATGGTGTTCGCCACCGTCATGGTCGCCGAGGCGATCATCTTCGAGGCCAGCCTCTCCTTCATCGGCGCCGGAGTGCAGGACCCGGACCCCAGCTGGGGGAGCGTCCTCGCCTACGGCCGGCAGATCCTCCTGGCCGGCGGCTGGTGGGCCACCTTCTTCCCCGGCCTCGCCCTGCTCGTCACCGTCCTCGCCCTCAACATCCTCTCCGAGGGCCTGACCGACGCGTCCGCCGCGCCCAGGTCCGCCCGCCCCGCGGCCCCCTCCGACACCCCGACCGCCCCGGACCCCGTCGAGGCCCGCTCCACCGTGGACATCGACGCCGCCCTGGCCAAGCTCGCCCGGCGTGTCAACGCCCAGGACGCCACCATCACCCCGGTCCCCGAGGACGCCGCCGAGCTCCTCGTCGTACGCGACCTCGCCATCCGCTTCCCCGACCGGTACGGCACGACCCCGGTCGTGGACGCGCTCTCCTTCACCGTCCACGAGGGCGAGACCCTGGGCCTCGTCGGCGAATCCGGCTGCGGCAAGTCCATCACCAGCCTCGCCGTCATGGGCCTCCTCGCCCGCAACGCCGAGGTCAGCGGCGAGATCCTGTACCGGGGCCGCAACCTCCTGGCGCTCCCGCCGAAGGAACGCCGCGCCCTGATGGGCCCCGAGATCGCGATGGTCTACCAGGACGCGCTCTCCTCCCTCAACCCCTCCGTACTCGTCGGCACCCAGCTCAGGCAGCTCACCTCGCGCGGCGGGACGAAGACACCGGCCGAGCTCCTCGAACTCGTCGGCCTCTCACCCGAACGCACCCTGCGCAGCTACCCGCACGAACTCTCCGGCGGCCAGCGCCAGCGCGTCCTGATCGCCATGGCCCTCTCCCGCAGCCCCCGCCTGCTCATCGCGGACGAACCGACCACCGCCCTCGACGTCACCGTCCAGGCCCAGGTCGTGGAACTCCTCGTCCGGCTCCGCGAGGAACTCGGCTTCGCCATGGTCCTCGTCTCGCACGACCTCGCCCTCGTCGGCGACCTCTCGCACCGCGTCGCGGTGATGTACGCGGGACGGCTCGCCGAGATCGGCTCCACCCGCTCCGTACTCACCGCCCCCACCCACCACTACAGCCGAGGCCTGCTCGGCTCCGTCGTCTCGCTGGAGGCCGGCGCCGACCGGCTGCACCAGATCCGCGGCGTCGTCCCGGCGCCCCAGGGCTTCGGCCCCGGCTGCCGGTTCGCCTCGCGCTGCGGCGCGGCCACCGAACTGTGCCGCACCACCACCCCGGCACTCACCGCGCGCGGCGCCGAGCAGGACCACGGCTTCGCCTGCCACCACCCCGCGAAGACCGCCCAGCTGGAAAGGAGCGCCCTGTGATCAGGCTCGACGGCGTCCACGTACGCCACAAGGCACGCAGCGGGGGCGTCTTCCGCCGCGACGCCGTCCACGCACTCACCGACGCGAACCTGGAGGTGAAGCGCGGCGAGATCGTCGGCCTCGTCGGCGAATCCGGCTGCGGCAAGTCCACCCTCGCCCGGGTCCTGACCGGCCTCCAGAAGCCCACCGAGGGCACGGTCACCTTCCACGGCCGCGACCTGTGGGAGATGACCGGCACCCAGCGCCGCCAGGACTTCGGCTCCGCCGTCGGCGTCGTCTTCCAGGACCCGTCCACCGCGCTCAACCCGCGCCTCACCGTCGAACAGATCCTCCGCGACCCGCTCGACGTGCACCGCCGGGGCACCCGCGAGGCACGCACCGCCCGGGTCGCCGAACTCCTCGACCTGGTCGGCCTCCCCGGCCACACCCTCGCCGCGCTGCCCGGACAGCTCTCCGGCGGCCAGCGCCAGCGCGTCGCCATCGCCCGCGCCCTGGCCCTGGAACCGGAACTGATCGTCGCGGACGAACCCACCTCCGCGCTCGACGTGTCGGTCCGCGCCCAGGTCCTCAACCTCCTGGTCGACCTGCGTGAACGCCTCGGCCTCGGCATGGTGTTCATCTCGCACGACATCCAGACCGTGCGCTACCTCGCCGACCGCATCGCCGTCCTCTACCTCGGCCGCATCGTCGAGGAGGGCCGCGCGGCCGACGTCGCCGGCGCCCCCGCCCACCCGTACACCGAGGCCCTGCTCTCCGCCACGCCCAGCCTGCTGGAGAGCACCGAGCGCATCGTGCTGACCGGCCCCGTCCCCTCGGCGACCAACCCGCCGTCCGGCTGCCCCTTCCGCACCCGCTGCTGGAAGGCGGACGACGCCTGCGCCACCGCCTTCCCGGAACGCGCCGAGGGGCCCGACGGGCACCGCCACCACTGCGTCCATCCCCAGACCCCCGCGTCCCCCGTACCGTCCGCAAGGAGCGCCGCATGACCGCCCGCACCCCCCGCCACACGGGAGTGATCCCGCCCGTCGTCACCCCGCTCACGGCGGACGGCGAGCTCGACCTCCCGTCGCTGGAGCGGGTCGTCGCGCACCTCATCGACGGCGGCGTCACGGGTCTTTTCGCCCTCGGCAGCTCCGGCGAGACCGCCTACCTCACCCCGGGACAGCAGGACCGGGTCATCGAGGCCGTCACGGCGGCGGCGGGCGGCCAGGTGCCGGTCCTCGTCGGCGCGATAGAGACCACCACCAACCGGGCGATCGAACGCGCCCGGCGCGCCGCGGAACTGGGCGCCGACGCCGTCGTGGTGACCGCGCCGTTCTACACCCGCACCCACGCCACGGAGATCGACCGCCACTTCCGGGACGTCGCCGCCGCCCTCGACCTGCCGGTCCTGGCGTACGACGTGCCGGTCTGCGTGCACAGCAAGCTCGACCCGGAACTGCTGCTGCCGCTGGCCGCCGACGGGGTGCTGGCCGGTGTGAAGGACTCCAGCGGCGACGACGGCTCGTTCCGCCGGCTGGTCATCGGCGCCCGCGAGCTACCGGACTTCTCCGTGCTCACCGGTCACGAGCTGGTGGTCGACGCGATGATGCTCGGTGGCGCCGACGGCTCGGTGCCGGGGCTCGGCAACGTCGATCCGCACGGGTACGTACGCCTGCACGAGGCGGCGGTGCGCGGTGACTGGGCGGCCGCGCGCACCGAGCAGGACCGCCTGGTCGCGCTGTTCGACATCGTGCGTGCCGCCCGTCCGGGCACGGCGTCGGCCACGGCGGCGGGGCTCGGCGCGTTCAAGACCGCGCTGATGCTGCGGGGGATCATCGCCACCAATGTGATGAGCCCGCCGATGCGCCCGCTGGACGCCGGGGAGACGGCGGCGGTCGCCGCCTGCCTGGACCGCGCGGGGCTCGGCACGGTCTGACCCGTACGCCGCGCGTGGCGGCGAAGACAAGAGGTCCGGCCGGACAGCTCAGGGCTGTCGGGCCGGACCTCTTCGTGCTCAGGGAGCGTCAGTTCACTTCTTCGCGGCGCGGGCGCGGCGCATCAGCAGGCCGCCACCGAGCACCAGCGCGGCACTGGCGCCACCGGCGATGCCCAGGTTCTCGTTGGCACCGGTGTGCGCCATCTGCGGCGGCTTGTGGTGCTTCGGAGGCGTGTGGTGCCAACCGGTGTGGGTCGGCGGGGTGTGCGTGGGCGGGTTCTCCACGGGCGGGGTCGGCGGGTTGTGGTGGTGGCTCGGCGGGCAGTCGTCGTTGTGGTGGTGCACCGGGGGCTTCGGGGGCTTCGGCGGGTGGTGCGGCTTCGGCGGGTTGTGGTGGTGGCTCGGCGGGCAGTCGTCGTCGTGGTGGTGCACCGGCGGCTTCGGGGGCTTCGGCGGGTGGTGCGGCTTCGGCGGGTTGTGCTCGTGGCCGCAGTTGCAGTCGTGGTCGTGGTGACCCTTCGGCGGCTTGTGGTGCGGCGGCTTGTGCGGCGGGTGCTCGGTCGGCGGGTTGCCCTCGTCGTCGCCGCCGTTCTCGCACTCGTTGCCCGCGGCCGGGTTCAGCAGGCCGACCACGTTGATGCTGTTGCCGCAGACGTTGACCGGGATGTCGACCGGGGCCTGGACCACGTTGCCCGAGAGCACGCCGGGGGACCCGGCGGCCACGCCCTGGGCGCTCGCGCCCTGCGAGCCGCCGTCGCCGGAACCGCCCTCGTTCTCGCACTCGTTGCCGAAGGCGGGGTTGAGCGCACCGATCACGTTGACCGTGTTGCCGCACACGTTGACGGGCACGTGCACCGGGACCTGAACCACGTTGCCCGAGGCCACGCCGGGCGAACCGACGGCCGCACCGTCGGCCGTGGCATCGGCGAAGGCATAGCCGCCGGAGGCGGTCAGGATGCCTGACGCCGCCGCCATGACGAGCATGCTTTTACTCAAGGCTTTTCGCATTGGTGCCCTTCCTTGGGACATTTCTTGAGGGCCCGGGGCCCTCAGTTCGTTCATCAGGCGGTGCAGCAGCCGTCGGACCCGCCCATCCAGAGGCGGCCCTCCTGGCGGAGCGGCTTGACGACACCCATAACGACGTCCGCGTGCATGGGAAACGTGAATGCCGTGAATTTTTCGTGCGCACGCGGCGGGGCTGCGAGTGAACGTTTCGTCTCTCGATTTCCGACAGTATTACTCGATCACTTTCGTACGGGCGTCCGTGTCTTCCAGGCATTCGGGTGAATGGCGATAACCAAACGTCGGTCCGCCAGTTGTTCAGGGCGCTCCGGCTACGGGGTATCCAGTACGAGAAGGGTTCATCGTGATCAAGAAGGTCCTGGCTACGGGTGCCGTCGCCGCCTCCATCCTCGGGCTCGGCGCCGCGCAGGCGATGGCCATCGGCAACGACGGTGGCACGACCTCGGTCAACGGCAACGGTGCCTCGCAGTCGTTTGGTAACGCCGTGACCAAGGGTGACGGCAGCCCGCAGTTCGACCTGGTCCAGGGCTCGCTCAACAAGCCCTGCGTCGGCCTGCCGCTCAAGGCGAACGTCGGTTCGCTCATCGGCCTCGTCCCGATCGCGGTCCAGGACGTCAACGTCCTGTCCAACCCGCAGAACCAGCAGTGCACCGAGAACTCCACCCAGGCCAAGGGCGACGAGCCGCTGTCGCACATCCTGGACGGCATTCCGGTCCTCTCGGGCAACGGCGCCGGCAACCGCTGACCCGGCCCGGCCCCCTCCCGGGCCCGGGTCGCCGGCGTTCCTCCTCCGGCCGGCCCGGGCCCGCTGCCGCCTCGCGCGGGTCGGGCGGGCACACGGTCGGCTGACCGGAACTGCATCATTCGGGCGTTATTCGAGCAATCTCCTCGCCGAGCAGTGTCGCGTACCGTCCGAAATCGTTACGAATGAGAGTGGCGGAGTTACGAGCGATCAGGTCCGCGCTCGTGCGGCACGAAAGCCGTGGCCGCTCCGGACTCCGCACAAGAAAGGGTTTCAAGTGAAGTACACCAAGATCGCCGCCGTCGCCGCCGGTACGCTCATGGCCATGGGTGCCGCCGCCCCGGCCTTCGCCGACTCGGGCGCCGAGGGCGCGGCCGTGGCCTCCCCGGGTGTCATCTCCGGCAACAACATCCAGGTGCCGGTCCACATCCCGGTCAACGTCTGCGGCAACACCATCGACGTGATCGGCCTGCTGAACCCGGCCTTCGGCAACGCCTGCGTCAACGACTGATCCACCTCGCCGAATTCTCTCGGCTCGAAAGGCCCCGGACCGCGTTCTGAACGGTCCGGGGCTTTTCCCGTGCCCAGAATTTTTCCCGCGCCCCGAGAAATCCCGCGCCGCACAGTTTCCCCGCCGTATCCGGTTCGTTAGCCAGGGAAAGGGCGGCCGGGAACACGGCCAAGAAGGCAACGTGCGGCGCGGGGACGCGACCGGAACGGCCGCCGCTGAGAAGGGAACCCGAAAGTGAAGTACGCGAAGACCGCCGCGCTCGTCGCCGGTTCCGTGGTCGCACTCGGCACGGCTGCTCCCGCCTTCGCCGTCACCACGACCACGGCCCCCAGCTTCAGCCTCGACGGAGGCGTCAACCAGATCACGGCGGCCGCCCCGCAGGCGGTCGACCCGGTGCTCGACACCGTGAGCGGCGCCGCCGAACGCCTGCACGAGGACGGCACCGTCGCGAAGGTCGCCGGCCAGGCCACCGACGCGGCCAACGGTGCGGCCCCGCTCCTCGGCGGACTCCCGCTCTCGAACTGACCCGCACCTTCGGGTGATGTGCCACAACCATTCCCGCCACGCCGAGTTGATCAGTGCGCTCGGCTCCGGCGGGCAAGTCAGAGAAAACCAGAAGGGCAGTTTCATGATCAAGAAGATGATGGCCTCGGCGGCCGTCGCCGCATCGATCGTCGGCGTCTCGGCCGCGGTCGCCCCGTCGGCCATGGCCATCGGCAACGACCAGGGCACCACGACCGTCAACGGCAACGGTGCCATGCAGGCGTACGGCAACTCCGCCACCCACGGTGACTGGAGCCCGCAGTTCGCCCTCATCCAGGGCTCGCTCAACAAGCCCTGCATCGCCCTGCCGGCCAAGGCCAACGTGGGCTCGCTGCTCGGCGTCGTGCCGATCTCGGTCCAGGACATCAACGTCCTGTCCTCGCCGCAGAACCAGCAGTGCACCGAGAACTCCACCCAGGCCAAGGGCGACGAGGCCCTGTCGCACATCCTGGACGACATCCCGATCCTCTCGGGCAACGGTGCCGGCAACAACTGACCGGCACTGACGGCGCACCACACGCGGCCCGGCGGTCGCCCGAAAGGGCGGCTCGCTGGGCCGCTTGCCGTAGTACGGGCGGCCGTTCCGCCCCGCAGCGGGTAGGGCCTGGGAATGGACCAGCACCACAGCCGGCAGCCCGACAGCGCAACCCCGATCTACGACCGGCTCCTCGCCGAGTGGCGCGCCGCCCGGGCCGAACCGGCCCCGGACCCCGGCCCCGCCCGCACGTGCGGACTCGTGCCCCCGGCGCGCACCTCGGCCGAAGCGGGCGGCCGGAGCTGACGCGGCCCGTCGAACTCATGCGGGATCGAACCCATTTGGGTGGATCAGCGGAACCGAAGCGTCCGCACGGGGTTGATCAGTACGTTCCAAACGGAACGCTCCGAAAGGTGAAGCGTGATGAAGAAGATGATGGCCGGCGCGGCAGTGGCCGTGTCCCTGGTCGGCTTGTCGGCCGCCGCGGCCCCCTCGGCCATGGCGATCGGTAACGACGGGGGCACCACGACCCTCAACGGCAACGGCGCCGCCAGCTCGTACGGCAACGCCGAGACCCAGGGCGACGGCAGCCCGCAGGCCCAGCTCATCCAGGGCTCGCTCAACGACCTGTGCCTGGGTGTCCCGGTCAAGGCCAACGTCGGTTCGCTGGTGGGCCTGCTGGTGCCCGTCGCGGTCCAGGACGTCAACGTCCTGTCCAACCCGCAGAACCAGCAGTGCGCCGACAACTCCACCCAGGCCAAGGGCGACGAGCCCCTGTCGCACCTGGTGGACGACATCCCGGTCCTCTCCGGGAACGGCGTCGCCAACAACTGATCGCGTGCCGCGCCCGCGTCGTCCGTCCTGTGCGACGCGGGCGCGTACGGCATGACGGAGGCCCACCACCCTCGCCGGGTGGTGGGCCTCTGCCGTGGTCCGGGTCAGCCGAGGCTGCGCACCGGGAGCACACAGTGCGCCGAGGTCGCGATGGTGTCCGGGTCGCCCGCGAAGGCCCGCAGCTCCGCCTCGCCGACGGGGAGGCCCGGAGCGCCCTGCGGCCAGGGACGGGTCGCGAACATCGCGTGCACCTCGCCCTGTTCGGTCGCCGCCGCCAGCCACTCGGGCGGCACCGGGTACTGCGCCTTGAAGTGCGGCAGGGTCAGGACGGCCTGGCCGGCCTGGACGAGGAGCTTCACGGGCAGCCCCGGCGTCTCGTCGGCACGCACCGGCGCACCGCCGACGGGGAGCCCGCAGCGCTGCAACGCGAGCCGCATGGCGTGCTCGCCGGCCGCCGGGCCGTCCGATCCGTCGCCCAGCGAATAGGCGAGCAGGAAGGCGGCGTCGCGCCCGCTCTGCCGGTACTCGCCGCTCCAGCCGATCAGGATGAGGGTGCCCAACTGGGCCTGGGTGAACGTGCCGGTGGCTGTCTGGGGGGAGGTCATGTGCGGCACCCTAACCGTCCGCGACCGGTCCAACTCCATGCGTATCACCCGATCGGGGGACGACTGCCACAACCGGATCCGCGCGGAATAATGCGTTGAGCCACCGCACCGCCGGGGGCTATGGTGTGCAACGAGACGGACGGCGGACCTGCCGCCGGTACCGGACCTGGACGAATGCGGAGGTGAGGACATTGACGACGGTCGTTGCGATGGGCGCTGCCCACGAGTCGAAGTTCCTCTTTGTCACCTCCGTGGCCACCGGCTGACCTCTTCGCGCTCTCACGCGCACCGCCGGGCCACCCTGTGAAGGGTTTCCCTTGTCTTTCCCGTCCTCCTCCGCTTTCTCCTCCTCCCACTCCACCGCTTCCCACCCGCTGGCCGCGTACGGCTGGGACGACGACTGGGCGGCCGAGTTCGCCCCGTACGCCGCCCAGGGACTGGTGCCCGGACGCGTGGTGCGGGTCGACCGCGGGCGCTGCGACATCGTCACGCCCGAGGGCACGATCTGGGCGGACACCGCCTTCGTCGTGCCGCGCGACCCGATGCGGATCATCTGCACCGGCGACTGGGCGGCCGTCGACGCCGACGGCGACCCGCGGTTCGTCCGTACGCTGCTGCCGCGCCGCACCGCCTTCGTGCGCTCCACCTCGTCCAAGCGCTCCGAGGGCCAGGTGCTCGCGACCAACGTCGACCACATCGTCATCTGCGTCTCGCTGGCCGTGGAGCTGGACCTGGGCCGCGTCGAGCGGTTCCTGGCCCTCGCCATGTCCAGCTCCGGCGGTGACGCGCTGCTCGGCGACGCCGCCGGGGCGGGCGAGCGCACCGCCGAACCGGTCGTCGTCCTCACCAAGGCCGACCTGGTCCCGGACGCGACCACCCTCTCCCACCTGGTCCAGGACATCGAGCGCATCGCGCCCGGTGTGCAGGTGCTCCCGGTCAGTTCCGCCACCGGCGAGGGCATCGACGTGTTCTCGGCGATCGTCTCCGGCGGTACGAGCGTGCTGCTCGGGGTGTCCGGCGCCGGGAAGTCCACGCTCGCCAACACGCTGCTCGGCCAGGACGTGATGGAGGTCCAGGCCGCCCGCGACGTGGACGGCAAGGGCCGGCACACCACCACCACCCGCAACCTCCTCGTGCTGCCCACCGGCGGGGTCCTCATCGACACCCCCGGACTGCGTGGGGTCGGCCTCTGGGACGCCGGGGTCGGCGTCGGCCAGGTCTTCTCGGAGATCGAGGAGCTGGCCGAGGGCTGCCGGTTCCACGACTGCGCCCACGAGGCGGAGCCGGGCTGCGCCGTGCGGGAGGCGATCGAGGACGGCATCCTGCCCGAGCGCCGCTACGACAGCTACCGCAAGCTCCAGCGCGAGAACCAGCGCATCGTCGCCAAGACCGACGCCCGCGTCCGGGCCGAGATCAGGCGCGACTGGAAGCGGAAGGGGGCCGAGGGCCGTGCGGCGATCGAAGCCAAGCGCGGCCGGATCCGCTAGCCGACCCCCCCGGTCGACGTCCGAAAACCGCGAGTGACGGTGCCCCGAGGGGCGCACACTGGACGGTGTGATGGACGAGCGGACCAGATACGAGGCGGTCAGCAGCCGCGACGCCCGTTTCGACGGCGAGTTCTTCTTCGCCGTCGAGACGACCGGCATCTACTGCCGGCCGAGCTGCCCCGCCGTCACGCCCAAGCGGAAGAACGTCCGCTTCTACCCGACGGCGGCGGCCGCCCAGACCAACGGCTTCCGGGCGTGCCGCCGCTGCCGCCCGGACGCCGTCCCCGGCTCCGCCGAATGGAACGTCCGGGCCGATGTCGTCGGGCGCGCCATGCGGATGATCGGCGACGGTGTGGTGGACCGGGAAGGCGTCCCCGGGCTCGCCCACCGGCTCGGTTACAGCTCCCGCCAGGTGCAGCGTCAGCTCAACGCGGAACTGGGTGCCGGACCCGTCGCCCTGGCCCGCGCCCAGCGCGCCCACACCGCCCGGGTCCTGCTCCAGACCACGGCCCTGCCCGTCACCGAGATCGCCTTCGCGGCCGGGTTCGGCAGTCTGCGCCAGTTCAACGACACCGTCCGGCAGATCTACGCCCGCACCCCGAGCGCCCTGCGCGCCGAAGCCGGTACGGGGCTGGGCGTCGCGGTCCGCGAGGCCGGTGCCACCGGCATCCCGCTCCGGCTCGCCCACCGGGGGCCGTACGCCGCCGGTGACGTCTTCGACCTGCTCGCCGCCGGTCCGGTCGCCCGCGTCGAGGAGATCACCGGGGAGCCCGGCCACCGTACCTACCGGCGCACGCTGCGCCTCCCGTACGGCACCGCCGTCACCTCCGTGGACGAGCGGTCCGCCGGGGACTGGCTGGACGCCCGCATCCACCTCACCGACCTGCGCGACCTGACCACGGCCGTCCAGCGGCTGCGCCGGCTCCTCGACCTGGACGCCGACCCGTACGCCGTGGACGAGCTGCTGTCGGCCGACCCAGTGCTTGCCCCGGACGTCGCGGCCCGGCCGGGGGTGCGCTCGCCGGGGGCGGCCGACGCCGAGGAGTTCGCCGTGCGGGCCCTGGTGGGCGACGCGGCGGCAGGTGAGCTGGTCGAGGAGTACGGCAAGGCGCTGGACGTGCCGTGCGGGGCCCTGACCCACGTCTTCCCCGAGCCGGCCGTACTCGCCGAGGCGGCCGGTGACCCGGCCCTGCGGGCCCTGGCGACCGCGCTCGCCGACGGCACCGTACGCCTGGACGCGGGCGCCGACCGCGACGAGGCCGAGCAGGAGCTCCGCCGGCTGCCCGGCATCGGCCCCGCCACCGCCGCGCTGATCCGGATGCGCGGCCTGGGCGACCCGGATGTGGACCCGTACGGCACCCCGGGCGCGAGCGGCTGGCGCCCCTGGCGCTCGTACGGGGTGCGGCGGGCCGGGTACCGCCGTCAGCCCCAGATCAGCGCGCCCAGCCAGGCGCCGGTCACGAGCAGGCACGCGAAGAGCTCCACGAGCACCGCATAGCCGGTCGCCCGCATCACCGAGCGGACCGACGCCCAGCCGGCGCCCCGGCTGCCGAGGCGCAGCCGTTCCGCCCCGAAGATCACCCCGACGTATCCGACGACCGCCCCGACGACGGGCAGCACGAAGAAGCCGGCGATGGCCCCGAGCCCGCCCAGCATCAGCGTCCGGCGCGGGGCCCCCGACTCACGGGGCCGGCGCGGCGGCAGCAGCGGTTTGAGCGCCTGGTTGAGCAGGAGCAGGGCCGTCGCGCCGATCAGCACGGCCCAGGCGGCCGGGGTCGTGTCGGTGAACGCCCACCACAGGACGGCGGCCCAGACGATCGCCTGCCCCGGCACGCCCGGCACCAGCACACCGATCAGACCGAGCAGCATCACCAGTCCGACGGCGACAAGCTGCCACACACCCATCTGACCAGCGTGCCGGAGACCGCCCGGTCCCGCCCGTCCGGACCAGCAGGCCCTAGCGGGCCACCCAGCCCCGTTCGTACGCGTGCCAGCCCAGCTGGAGCCGGGTGGAGACGCCGGTCAGCTCCATCAGGCCCTTGACCCGGCGCTGCACCGTCCGCAGGCCCAGGTCCAGCTGCTTGGCGACGCTCGCGTCGGTCAGACCGGCCAGCAGCAGCGACAGGATCTCCAGATCCGTCGGGTCGGGGCCGCCCGGCGCCTCCAGGACCGCGCCGCTCTCGCCGAGCCGCAGCGGCATGGCCTCCCGCCACACCGCCTCGAAGAGCCCGGCCAGCGACTCCAGCAGCCCCGACGCGTGCACCACCAGCGCGGCGGGCTCCGCGCCCCGGCCGGTCAGCGGCACCATGGCCAGGGCCCGGTCGGCGATCACCAGCTTCGTCGGGACCCGGGGGACCACCCGGCACTGCTCGTCCCGGCTGAGCGCCGCAGACAGCTCCACGATCCCGGACTCCAGGCCCAGCACCTCGCGCTCCACGACCACCCGGAACGAGACGCCGCGGGTGGCCGCCTCCTCCTCCGACTCGTTGTCCAGGCCGCTGACCGCGATCGGCTTCCCGGTGACCAGCGCGCACACCTCGCTCGTCGCGCCCAGCTGGAGCTGGTGGAAGCGGTGGGCCACCGCGCTCGCCCCGGTGACCACCTCGACCAGGTCGTGGACGGCCGGTTCGGCGGCGTCGGCGCGGTACTCCTCGGCGAGCAGGGCCGCCGCCAGCTCGGCCTGCTCCAGCTGGTGGCGCTGCTGGGTGAGCAGGGCCCCCAGGGCGACCCCGGGCGGTGCCGCGACCCAGCGGCCCGTGCGGGCGGAGGACTGGGCGGCCAGGCCGTGCTGCTCCAGCCGCCGCAGCGCGCGTTCCGTGTCCCGTTCGGGGAGGGCCAGCCGGTGCGAGAGATCGGACACCTCGGCGGCCCCGAGCGCCACCAGGGCGCGGTAGGCCGACTCCTGCCTCTCGTCAAGACCTATGGCTGCCAGCATCCCCGACCCCTCCCCGAGCCCGTGCGTACGCCTTCGGCGCACACGTGTGGCGAAAAGTCGCCACGGCGTGATTTCGCCACGGCACATCATCGCCGTACGGTGCGCCACTCTGCCAATGTGACGGCACAGCGGGACCGGCGGCCCTGTCCGGCGCCCGCTTCCCGGACCGGTCTGCCGGGCGTCCTTCCCGTGGGGGGTGGGGTCGTCCGGCGGACCGATTTTCCGGATGGCCGTTTTCGTACCGCCCTCGCGGTCGACAATAAGGACATGAGTCAGCAGGGGGAGAAGCCCGCGGCCCACGAGGACGACTGGTGGCGCAGGCTGTACGACGAATCCGCCCCGGACGCGGGGGCGGCCCAGGCCGCCGACAGTCTCGACGACCGGTTCGACTCGGCGTCGGACACGGTGGCGTCCGGGAAGGGCGCGGCTCACGGGACGCCGGGGGGGATACCCGGGCCCAGGGAGGAGCCGCTGCCGGCCGGCCCGGCGGCGGGCACCCGGTCGGCGGACACGGGGCCGGGCACCTCGCCGGGCGTGGTCGCGCGTCCGCCGGGGGAGGCGCCGCCGGAGCCGCCCGTCCACGCCCCGTGGGACGTGCAGGCGCCGCCCCGCGCGCCGTGGGAGCCGGTGACCGGGCCCGCGCTCCCCCGCACCTTTCCGGGTCCGCCGCCCCCCGAGCCCCCGCCGCCGCCCGCCTCCGAGGACCCCCGCGTTCCCGCCGGGCGCGAAGCGCCCCCGCTGCCCAGGCGGCCCGTCACCGAGCGGACCGAGGCGGACGGTCCCGCC
The DNA here is from genome assembly GCF_055590565.1 of Streptomyces sp. NPDC041814. Taxonomy (NCBI): domain Bacteria; kingdom Bacillati; phylum Actinomycetota; class Actinomycetes; order Kitasatosporales; family Streptomycetaceae; genus Streptomyces; species Streptomyces sp. NPDC041814. The sequence goes on from NZ_JBVJAM010000016.1 coordinate 80,831, forward strand.
CCGGACGAGGCGCCGCCGGAGCCGGTCGTCGCGCCCCGGCGCCGGGTCGGCCACGTCGGCGCCCGGCCGCCCACCTACGACGCCGAGCCCACGGCGCTGCCCGCCACCGACCCGTACGAAGTCGGCCGCGTCGTCCCGGACACGGTGCTGGACGGTGCCACGTACGGGACGTACACGCTGCGCGCCGCGTCCGTACGCGGTGACTCGGCCCGGTTCCGGGGCGAGCCGCGCCGGGACGCGCTGCTGACGGCGCGCTTCGGGACCGGGGAGAACGCGCTGGTGCTGGTGGCCGTCGCGGGCGCGTCGCGGGGCGCGGAGGGGGCGCACACGGCGGCGGCGGACGCCTGCCACTGGATCGGCGAGGCGGTCGGGCGCAGCCACGCCAGGCTCTCCGACGACATAAGGGCGGGCCGCCGCGCCGATCTGAAGTCCGGGCTCCACCGCCTCACCGACCGCGCCTTCGGCAAGCTGCGCGCCCGCGCCGCCGAACTGGGCGTCGAGCCGGACGCGTACACCGCGAGCCTGCGCTGCCTGCTGCTGTCCGCCGACCCCGACTGCCGCACCCGGGTCTTCTTCGGCATCGGCGCGGGCGGCCTCTTCCGGCTGCGCGACGGCAGCTGGCACGACCTGGAACCGGCGCTCCCACCACCCGCCGCGCTGAGCGGGGAGCCGGTGGTCGGCTTCGGCTCCTCCGCGCCGGAGAGCCCGCCCGAGAGCGCGCCCGACGGCGACCGGCTGACCATGGACCTGAACATCGCCACCGGCCCCGCCCCGTATGTCGAGGACCCCCTTCCGCCCCCTGCCGAACCGTTCCGCTTCCGTGCCTCCGTCGCCCGGCCGGGGGACACCCTGCTGCTGTGCGGGGCGGGCCTCGCCGACCCGCTGCGCGGCGAACCGGAGCTGGCCGCCGAGCTCGCCACACGCTGGTCGCCGCTGGAGGCACCGGGTCTCGGGGCGTTCCTCGCGGACACCCAGATCCGGGTGAAGGGATACGCGGACGACCGGACGGCGGTCGGCGTCTGGGAGGCGTAACCGCGCACGCCATGGGTTGATGGATTCCGGATACCCGTCCGGGCCGGGGTTTGACCCCCCGCGTCCCGGACAGCCGGACGTGCACGGAGCACAGGCAGAGGGAGTGCGTCACCCATGGCCAAGCAGAACGTGTCGGAGCAGTTCGTCGACATCCTCGCCCGGGCGGGCGTCAAACGCCTGTACGGGGTCGTCGGGGACAGCCTCAACCCGGTGGTCGACGCCGTACGGCGGCACGCGGACATCGAGTGGATCCAGGTCAGGCACGAGGAGACGGCGGCGTTCGCGGCCGGTGCGGAGGCGCAGATCACCGGCGACCTCGCGGCCTGCGCCGGGTCCTGCGGGCCCGGCAACCTGCACCTCATCAACGGCCTGTACGACGCCCACCGCTCGATGGCCCCCGTGCTCGCGCTGGCCTCGCACATCCCGTCCAGCGAGATCGGCCTCAACTACTTCCAGGCCACCCACCCCGAGCTGCTCTTCCAGGAGTGCAGCCACTACAACGAGATGATCTCCAACCCGCAGCAGATGCCCCGGCTGCTCCAGACCGCCATCCAGCACGCGGTCGGCCAGGGCGGGGTCAGCGTCGTGACCATGCCCGGCGACGTCGCCGGGCAGCCCGCGCCCGAACGGTCCGCCGAGCACGCCCTGGTCACCTCGCGTCCCACCGTGCGGCCGGGCGACGCCGAGATCGAGAAGCTGTGCCGGATGGTGGACGAGGCCAAACGGGTGACGCTGTTCTGCGGCAGCGGCACGGCGGGCGCGCACGCCGAGGTGATGGAGTTCGCCGAGCGGATCAAGTCCCCCGTCGGGCACGCCCTGCGCGGCAAGGAGTGGATCCAGTACGACAACCCGTACGACGTCGGCATGAGCGGGCTGCTCGGCTACGGCGCCGCCTACGAGGCCACCCACGAGTGCGATCTGCTGATCCTGCTCGGCACGGACTTCCCGTACAACGCCTTCCTGCCCGACGACGTCAAGATCGTGCAGGTCGATGTGCGGCCGGAACACCTCGGCCGGCGCACCAAGCTGGACCTGGCCGTCTGGGGCGACGTCCGGGAGACGCTGCGCTGCCTGACCCCCCGGGTGAAGGCGAAGAGCGACCGCAAGTTCCTCGACCGGATGCTCAAGAAGCATGCGGACGCGCTGGAGGGCGTGGTCAAGGCGTACACCCGCAAGGTCGAGAAGCACGTCCCGATCCACCCCGAGTACGTGGCCTCGGTGCTGGACGAACTCGCGGACGACGACGCCGTGTTCACCGTCGACACCGGCATGTGCAACGTCTGGGCGGCCCGCTATCTGACGCCCAACGGCAAGCGCCGGGTGATCGGTTCGTTCAGCCACGGCTCGATGGCCAACGCGTTGCCGCAGGCCATCGGCGCCCAGTTCACCGACCGGAACCGGCAGGTCGTCTCGATGTCGGGCGACGGCGGATTCACCATGCTGATGGGCGACTTCCTGACGCTCGTCCAGTACAACCTGCCGGTCAAGGTGGTCCTCTTCAACAACTCCTCGCTGGGCATGGTGGAGCTGGAGATGCTGGTCGGCGGTCTGCCCTCGTTCGGGACGACCAACAAGAACCCGGACTTCGCGGCCGTGGCGCGCGCGGCGGGAGCGTACGGCGTCCGGGTCGAGAAGCCCAAGGAGCTGACCGGCGCGCTCAAGGACGCCTTCAAGCACAAGGGCCCGGCGCTGGTCGACGTCGTCACCGACCCCAACGCGCTCTCCATCCCGCCCAAGATCAGCGCGGACATGGTGACCGGCTTCGCGCTGTCCGCCAGCAAGATCGTTCTCGATGGCGGGGTGGGCCGGATGCTCCAGATGGCGCGCTCCAACCTCCGCAACGTGCCGCGTCCTTAGCCCCCGAGGCAGCTGACGGCATGTCATGAGCGGTCGTCGCACATCCTCTTGGCACCCTCAGAGCCATGTGACATATTACTGGCGTGTTCACGAGACAGCCTCTGGATGTTGTCGTCGTCGGAGCCGGTGTCGTCGGCGCCGCCTGCGCGTACTACGCCACCCGGTCCGGCCTCTCGGTCGCGGTGGTGGACGGCGGACCGGTCGCCGGCGGCACCACGGGGGCGGGGGAGGGGAACCTCCTCGTCTCCGACAAGCCGCCCGGGCCCGAACTCGACCTCGCCCGGCTCTCCGCCGCCCTCTGGCACGAGCTGTCCGAGGTGCTGCCCGGGGCGGTCGAGTACGAGCAGAAGGGCGGCCTGGTCGTCGCGGCGGACGAGCGGTCCCTCGCGACCCTGACCGCGACCGCCGCCGGGCAGGCCCGGGCCGGGGTACGCACCACCGCCGTCGCCCCGCACGAACTGCCCGGGCTGGAGCCGCACCTGGCCCCCGGCCTCGCGGGCGGCGTCCTCTACCCGGAGGACGCCCAGGTCCAGCCCGCCCTGGCCGCCGCCCACCTGATCCGCGCCGCCCGCGACGCCGGGGCGGCCCTGCACACCGGCCGCCCGGTCACCGCCGTGCTCACCGGCCCCACGGGCGCGGTGCGCGGCGTCCGCACCGGAGCCGGGGACCTGCTCGCCCCGGCCGTGGTCAACGCGACGGGCGCACGGGGCGGGGAGTTCGCCGCGCTGGCCGGGGTGGAGCTGCCCGTCCTGCCCCGGCGCGGGTTCGTCCTGGTGACCGAGCCGCTGCCGCCGCTGATCCGGCACAAGGTGTACGCCGCCGAATACGTGGCCGACGTGTCCAGCGCGTCGGCCGCCCTCCAGACGTCACCGGTCGTGGAGGGCACCCCGTCCGGGCCCGTCCTCATCGGCGCCAGCCGCGAACGGGTCGGCTTCGACCGCACCCTGTCCGTGCCGGTGCTCAGCAGGCTGGCCGACGCGGCCGCCGCGCTGTTCCCGGTCCTCGGCGCCGCCCGGGTGCTCCGCGCGTACCACGGCTTCCGCCCGTACCTGCCCGACCATCTCCCCGCGATCGGGCCCGACCGCAGGGTCCCCGGCCTCTTCCACGCCTGCGGCCACGAGGGCGCGGGCATCGGACTCGCCCCGGCGACGGCCGTCCTGATCACGGCGGCGATCCGGGGCGAACGACCGCCCCTGGACGCGGAGCCGTTCCGGCCGGACCGCTTCGGGGCGGACACCGGGGGCGGGCGAGCCGCGTCCTCGTCCCCGTGAGCCGTCCGTCCCTCCCCGTACCGCCCGACCCACAGACAGGAGCCCCGGTGAGACGAGCACGCCGACGCGACCCCGCCCGCACCCCGGCCGGGCCGGCCGGTGCCGGGCCCGCCTTCGAGATCACCTTCGACGGGCGCCCGGTGTCCGCCCTGCCCGGGCAGAGCATCGCGGCCGCGCTGTGGGCCGCCTCCGTCCTCAGCTGGCGCACCACCCGGGTCAACGGGCGGCCCAGGGGCGCCTTCTGCGGGATCGGCTCCTGCTTCGAGTGCCTGGCCACCGTCAACGGACGGCCCAACCTGCGGGCCTGCCTGCTGCCCGCCCGCCCCGGCGACGCCGTCACCACCCAGGAAGGCGACGGACATGCCGCACCCCGGGCCTGACCGCGCCGAGGTCGCCGTGGTGGGCGCGGGACCGGCCGGGCTCGCCGCCGCCGTCACCGTCGCCGACGCCGGCCTCGACGTGCTCCTGATCGACGCGGCCGACGCTCCAGGCGGCCAGTACTACCGCGCACCCGCCCCCGGACTCGGCGCCGCCCGCCCCGGAGCCCCGCTCCACGGCCGGGGCACGTTCACCGCGCTCACCGCCCGCCTCGGCCGGCACCGCGACACCGGGCGGGTGCGCCACCTCACCGGCCACCAGGTCTGGGCGGTGACGCGGACCGGCGAGGACTGGACCCTGCACGCGGTCACCGGCCCGGACGGCGGTGACGGGGCCACCTCGCGTGCCCGCCGCCTCGTGATCGCGACCGGAGCCGTCGAGCGTCAACTCCCCTTCCCCGGTTGGACCCTGCCCGGCGTCGTCGGCGCGGCCGGGGCGCAGGCCATGTTCAAGTCGGAGCTCGTGCTGCCCGGCCGGCGCGTCGTCGTCGCCGGGAGCGGGCCGCTGCTCCAGGCCGTCGCCCTCTCCCTGGCCGGGGCCGGGGCCCGGGTGCCCGCACTGGTGGAGGCCGCCGGCTACGGGGCGTACGCCCGGGCGCCCCTGACCCTGGCCGCGAACCCCGGCCGGCTCGTGGAGGGCGCCCGGCACCGGACGGGCCTCGCCCGGTACGGCGTGCGGATGCTCACGCACCGGGCCGTCACCGCCGTCCACGGCACCGAACGCGTGGAAGGGGTCACGGTCAGCCGGCTCGACCGCGCCTGGCGCCCCGTGCCGGGCACCGGACGGCGCATCGACTGCGACGCGCTCGCCGTCGGCCACGGCCTCGTCCCGCAGATCGACCTCGCCCTCGGCCTCGGCTGCGCCACCCGCACCGGGACGGACGGCACGGCGGTCCTGGAAGTCGACGCGCGGCTGCGTACCACCGTGCCCGGAGTCTGGGCCGCCGGAGAGACCGCGGGCATCGGCGGCGTCCGACTGGCCCTGGCCGAGGGCGAGCTGGCCGCGTTCTCGGTGGTCGCCGACGCGCGGGGCGGCCCCGCCCCGGCCCGCGCGGAAGCGCTGATCCGCGGCCGTCGCCGGATGCGCGGGTTCGCCGGGCTGATGGGGGCCGTGCACCGGCCGGGACCGGGATGGACCGCGTGGCTCGACCCGGACACCGAGGTCTGCCGATGCGAGGAGGTCACGGCCGGCACGGTCCGGACCGCCGTCGCCGAACTGGGCGCTGCCGACACCCGCACCGCCAAGCTGCTCACCCGGGCGGGCATGGGCTGGTGCCAGGGCCGCACGTGCGGCTTCGCCGTCCGCGCCCTGGCCGGCCCGTCCGGGGCCGACGCCACCCCTGACCGGCGCCCGCTCGCCTGCCCGGTGCCGCTCTCCACGCTCGCCCGCGCCGCCCGGCCGGACGAGGCCTGAGCACCTGTATCCGCACCCACATCCGAGGAGCCCGTATGACCGCCGAGCACACCCGTACCCGCGCCCCCTGGCGAGGCGTCATGGTCGCCACCCCGCTCACCCTGCGCGAGGACGGGTCGGTCGACTTCGACGCCTACGCCGCACACGTCCGCGACCTCCTCGACGCGGGCTGCGACGGCGTGGTGCCCAACGGGTCGCTGGGGGAGTACCAGACCCTCAGCGACCGGGAGCGCCGGGACGTGGTGCGGGTCGCGGTCGAGGCCGCCGGGGACGGAGGGCGGGTGATGCCCGGGGTGTCCTCGTACGACAGCGCGCAGTCGCGGCGCCGGGCCGAGGAGGCCGCCGGGGCCGGGGCCGGTTCCGTGCTGCTGCTGCCGCCCAACGGCTACCCGTGCGAGGACGCGGCCGTCCGCGCGCACTACGCCGAGGTGGCGGCGGCGGGGCTGCCCGTCGTCGCGTACAACAACCCGTACGACACCAAGGTGGATCTGACGCCCCGGCTGCTCGGGCAGCTCCACGCGGAGGGGTCGGTCGTCGCGGTCAAGGAGTTCAGCGGCGATGTCCGCAGGGCGTACGAGATCGCGGAGACGGCGCCCGGCCTCGACCTGCTCGTCGGCGCCGACGACGTGCTGCTCGAACTCGCCCTGGCCGGGGCGGTCGGCTGGATCGCCGGCTGCCCCAACATGCTTCCGCGCGGTTGTGTCGCGCTGTACCGGGCGGCCGTCTCCGGGGACCTGGAGCGCGCCCTGCCGCTCTACCGGAGGCTGCACCCGCTGCTGCGCTGGGACTCCAAGCCGGAGTTCGTCCAGGCCATCAAGGCGTCCATGGACATCGTCGGCCGGCACGGCGGGCCCACCCGGCCGCCCCGCCTGCCGCTCGACGCCGACGCCCTGGCCGCCGTACGCGCCGCCACGGAGAAGGCCCTCGCCGAGGGCCTGGACTGAGAGGGGGAGGGACGATGCGCAGCCGCCACGTCTTCCACGCCGTCGACTCGCACACCGAGGGCATGCCCACCCGCGTGGTCACCGGCGGGATCGGCACGCTCCCCGGCACCACCATGGCCGAGCGCCGGGCGTACTTCATGGCGCACCGGGACGCGGTGCGGACCCTGCTGATGTACGAGCCGCGCGGCCACTCCGCGATGAGCGGGGCCGTCCTCCAGCCGCCGACCCGTCCCGACGCCGACTTCGGGGTGCTCTTCATGGAGGTGTCCGGCTGCCTGCCGATGTGCGGACACGGCACGATCGGGGTGGCGACCGTGCTGGTGGAGACCGGCATGGTCCCGGTCACCGAACCGGTCACCACCGTACGGCTGGACACCCCCGCCGGGCTCGTCTCCGTGGACGTACGGGTCGAGGGCGGGGCCGCCACCTCCGTCACCCTCACCAACGTGCCGGCCTTCAGCGCGGGGCTCGGCCTCAGCGCGGAGGTGCCCGGCTTCGGTGAGGTGCCGTACGACCTCGCCTACGGGGGCAACTTCTACGCGATGGTGCGCCTGGCGGACCTGGGCCTGCCGTTCGACCGGGCGCGGAAGGACGAACTGCTCGCGGCCGGGCTGACGTTGATGGAGGCGGTCAACGCGACCGACCGGCCGGTCCACCCGGTGGACCCGGCCATCCACGGGCTCAAACACGTCCAGCTGATCGCGCCCGGCTCCGACGCCACGCACTCGCGCCACGCGATGGCCATCCACCCCGGCTGGTTCGACCGCTCGCCCTGCGGCACGGGCACCTCCGCGCGGATGGCCCAGCTGCACGCCCGGGGCGAACTCCCACTGGACCGGGACTTCGTCAACGAGTCCTTCATCGGCACCCGGTTCACCGGGCGGCTGGTCGCCGAGACCACGGTGGGCGCGCTGCCCGCGGTCGTCCCGACGGTCACGGGACGGGCCTGGATCACCGGGACCGCGCAGTACTTCCTGGACCCGGACGACCCCTTCCCGGAGGGCTTCCTGCTGTGAGCCCGCACGGGATCCAGGTCCAACGTCACATTGTATTCTGGCCCTCCGCACGGTGCTGGAGGAACAGACATGGCCCGCCTGACGTCGCTCAACGCCATCTCGGCGCAGGAGCACCTGCGCGACCGGGTGGCGCATGCGCTGCGGGCGGCCCTCGTCTCCGGGGAGCTGCGGCCCGGCACGGTCTACTCGGCGCCCGCGCTGGCCGCCCAGTTCGGTGTCTCCGCCACCCCCGTACGTGAGGCGATGCTCGACCTGGTCCGGGAGGGCCAGGTCGAGGCCGTCCGCAACAAGGGCTTCCGGATCACCGAACTGACCGACCAGGACCTGGACGACTACACCGAGCTGCGCGCGATGATCGAGGTCCCCACGGTCGGCCGGATCGCGCGCATGGGCCTGACGCACGAGCTGGAGGCGCTGCGGCCCGTCGCCGAGGAGATCGTCGAGGCCGCCCGCCGGCACGACATCCTGGGCTACCTGGAGGCGGACCGACGCTTCCACCTCGCCCTGCTGGGGCTGGCCGGCAACCGCCGGCTGGTCGAGGAGGTCGGTGAACTCCGGGGGCGCTCTAGGCTGTTCGGGCTGAACCGGCTCTCCGAGTCCGGGCAGCTGGCCGCGTCGGCCGAGGAGCACATCGAGCTGCTCGACCTGGTGGTCGCCGGGGACGCGGAGGGCGCGGAGTCCTGCATGCTCGGCCACATGTCGCACGTCCGCTCGCTGTGGGCGGACGACCGCCGGGGCGAACCGGCGAGCCAGGCGTAACGCCTCAAGACCCCTCATACGCAAGCGTGTTGACGCGTCCAGGAATGTCGTCACAGCCGCTTCCTAAAGACATGTGACATGTGCCATTGTACTGACGGTCGCGCTTGAGGTCGTGTCCATGTCATTTTGCTGACCGTTCCGGTCGCCCGCCGTCCCCGTCCGGCCTCACCCGCGCGCCATCCCCCACGGCCGCGCAACGGCGCGCGGCCATCACACCGCTGGGAGGCGGCACGTGAAGAAACGAACGGTCCGACAGAGAGCCACCGGACTCACCACCGCGGCCCTGGCGGCCTGCCTGGGCATCGGCATGCTTGCCGCACCCGCCCCGGCCGCCGAGCCCCGGCCCACCGCCCCGGCCGCCGCGAGCGCCGCCGCGGCACACCGGACCCCCGGGCAGGTCGCGTCCGAGCCGGGCGGCCCCACCGGGCAGGCGGCCACCGCGCCCGCCCAGGACCCGGCCCACGTGGGCGAGACGGCCGCCGACCCCGCCGACCGGGCCCCGCTCAGCGCCTCCAAGGACGCGCTGCGCCGCGACTACGACGACCCGCGCGCCACCGAACCGCGCCACCCGGCCCCCTCCATGAAGCCAGGGCGCCTCGCGCGGGCGGCCGCCTGCTCCGTCGCCGACTTCACCAGCCGCACGGGCAGCGCCCTCGTCCAGCAGATCAAGGCGTCCACCACCGACTGCGTCAACACGCTCTTCTCCGTCAAGGGCAACGACGGCTACCTCGCCTTCCGCGAGGCCCAGATGGTCAGTGTGGCCAACGCCCTGCGCGACGGATCGGCGGCCTACCCGGGCGACAGCAGCACGGGCATGCCCCAACTGGTGCTCTACCTGCGGGCGGGGTACTACGTGCAGTACTACGACCCCGGCACCGTCGGCCCGTACGGCACCGCCCTGCGCACCGCGATCCAGGGCGGCCTTGACGCCTTCTTCGCCTCGGCGCACTCCCGCGACGTCACCGACGCCAACGGCGAGACCCTGGCCGAGGCCGTCATCCTCATCGACAGCGCCGAGCAGAACGCCCGCTACCTGAACGTCGTGAAGCGGCTGCTGGCCGGCTACGACTCCTCGTACAACAGCTCCTGGTACATGCTCAACGCGGTCAACAACGTCTACACCGTGACCTTCCGGGGCCACCAGCTGCCCGCGTTCGTCAGCGCCGTCGAGGCCGACCCGAGCCTGCTCGACGCGCTCGCCGGATTCGCCCGCGACCACCTGGACCTGCTGGGCAGCGACCAGTCCTACCTGACTTCCAACGCGGGCCGGGAGCTGGCCCGCTTCCTCCAGGAGGACACCCTGCGGCCCCGGGCGAAGCCGCTGGTCATCGACCTCCTCGGCCGCTCCTCGCTCACCGGGCGGACCGCGCCGCTCTGGGTCGGCCTGGCCGAGATGGCCGACTACTACGACGGCGCGAACTGCTCCGCGTACGGCACCTGCGACCTGGCCGCACGCCTCAAGAGCGCCGTCCTGCCCACCTCGTACACCTGCAGCGACAGCATCCGCATCCTCGCCCAGCAGATGTCCTCGGACGACCTGACCAAGGCGTGCAGCAGCCTGCGCGGCCAGGACGCCTACTTCCACCAGGTGGCCAGGGACAGCGGGCCCGTCGCCGGGGACCGCAACACCACCATCGAAGTCGTCGTCTTCGACTCCAGCACCGACTACCAGACCTACGCCGGGGCCATCTACGGCATCGACACCGACAACGGCGGGATGTACCTGGAGGGCGACCCGGCGGCGGCCGGCAACCAGCCGAGGTTCATCGCCTACGAGGCCGAGTGGGTCCGGCCCGACTTCCAGATCTGGAACCTCAACCACGAGTACACCCACTACCTCGACGGCCGGTTCGACATGGCGGGCGACTTCGAGGCGGGTGTCACCACCCCGACCGTGTGGTGGATCGAGGGCTTCGCGGAGTACGTCTCCTACTCGTACCGCGAGGTCACCTACGACGACGCCCTCGCCCAGGCGGGCGCGCGCACCTACACCCTGCGCACCCTCTTCGACACCACCTACGAGAACGCCGACCAGACCCGTGTCTACAACTGGGGCTACCTGGCCGTCCGCTACATGCTCCAGTCGCACCGCGCCGACGTGGACAAGCTCCTCGGTCTGTACCGCGCCGGTGACTGGAACGGTGCCCGCACCCTGCTCACCTCCACCATCGGCAGCCGCTACGACGCCGACTGGGCGACCTGGCTGACGGCCTGCGCGGCCGGCGACTGCGGCACGGCCACCAACCCGCCGACCGAGCCCACCGCCCAGTGCACCGGAAGCGACGCCCGCGAACTCGGCCAGGACTGCGCCCGGGACGGCCAGCACGCCACCCGGGGCAACTACGCCTACCTGTACCTCTACATACCGGCGGGCACCGACCGGCTGACCATCACCACCAGCGGCGGCACGGGCGACGCCGACCTCTACTACAGCTCCACCGGCTGGGCGACCACCGGCTCGTACACCGCCAGGGCCACCGGCAGCGGCAACGCGCACACCCTCACCGTCGACCGCCCGGCCGCCGGGGCGCACTACATCAGCCTGTACGGCGTGCAGGACTTCGGGCAGGTGAGCGTCGCGACGAGCTACTGACCCGGCACGCCCTCAGAGCAACCGCAGCGTGTCCGGCCCCGACCGGTCCCGGATGATCTCCACCAGCCGGTCGAAGAGGGTCGGACCGCGCCCCGCAGCCGCCCGCGCGTACTCCTCGCGCAGGCGGCTCCGGTTGCTCTCATGGGCGCGGGCGGCCAGCCGGTCGAGCCACCGGGCGGTCTCCGCATGACCCAACGTCCGCGCAGACACGGCATGGTCGCGCCACTCGAAGACGAAGTCGCCGTCGTCCGGCGCGCCCATGCCGCCGCTCAGGCAGTCCGCGAAGGCGTCGAGATTGCGGCCGAAGTAGCCGCCCGGCCCGTTCACCGCCTCACCGACCACGGTCCAGAAGCTGTCCAGGCCGGTGATCCGGGAACCCTCGATCACATAGGTCACGGTCATGGGGCCGACCCTACGCGTGCGCGTCAGCAGTCGTGGTCCACCAGGTCGAACGTCTCGTAGTGGTCGGCGGTGTAGTAGTCCTCCTGGTTCTCCTCACCCGTGACGATGCGCCGCGCGCCACGCGTAGGGGAGCCGGGGGTGATGACGGTGTACTCGTGGTAGTAGCCGGTGCTCTGCGACGGCAGCACGCCCTCGCGGTTCTGGAACACGGTGCCGTCCTGGTCGTACGGGAACGGGCCGCCGGCGTCGATGAGGTCGAGGGTGTCGTGGGCCTGGGACGGCAGGTCGGAGTAGCAGATGCTGCCGACCGACGCGGTCGTCGCCGACGCGGTCGCCGTGACCGGGCCGCCGACGAGGAGAGCGGACAGAAGGGCGGCGGCGCCGCCGAGCGTGGTGATCCGTGGGGGGATTCGCATGCTCCATGATGACGCGCGTAGACAGTGCCGCGTCAACGCCAACTCGGGTGAATTCTTCTGGAGTTAACCGTGGAGAGGGAACACATCGCGCATCGGGGGCCGCCGGGGTGCCACGACCGTGCGGCACTCGAACGGGAGTCCGTGCATGAACTACGGGCTGACAGAGCGCCAGATGTGGTACGGCACCGTGCGGATGGCCTCCTCGATGTCGATGTCGCCCACCGCCAGCCAGCGCCGCGCGATGCTCGTCACCGGTCCCATGATCAGCGACTCCAGGACGGGCAGCGGCAGCGCGACCAGCTCGCCGGACTCCTGGTGCGCGTGGAGCCAGGCGGCGAGCGGGGCGAGCCGGGCCTCTTGGGCGCCCCGGAGCTGCCGCGCGTTGGTGATGGCCTCGCGGTCGGCGGTGACCGAGTGCATCAGCCGGGCCGCGTCCGGATGCGCCTGGACGAAACGGAGGTACGTCTCCGTCAGTGCGCGCACCCCGCCGCGCGCGTCCGTCACCTGGTGCAGCGCCTCGACCACCTCCCCGAGGAGGCGGCCCAGCCAGGACTGGGCGAGAGCGAGGATCACTCCCTGGAGGCTGCCGAAGTGGTGGTAGATGCTGCCCGCGCTCACGCCGCTGGCCGAGGTGATCGCGTTCAGGGTGAGGCCGGCCTCGCCCTCGGCCGCGTACAGCGCCAGGGCGGTGTCGAGCACCTGGGTGGCCGTGGCCTCACCCCGCTGCTGCTTTGGACTCATCGCGCCGCCCCGCTTCCGGAATCTCTGGCTCCTCATGGTGGTGCCGAGAACAGCGTAAGAGAAGGTTCCGGAATTGTTTCCGGAAGTTGTTCCAATTCGCGTCCGGGTTGCTTCACACTGAACGTTTGTCGCGCCAAGTAGCGGCCGTACACGGGGATTTCAGGAGACCGGCGTGAACAACGACGACCACGCGGACAACGAGGACTACCTCGACGGAGGCATCAAACCGCTGACACCGACGGACCCGGCGCGCGTCGGGCCGTATCTGCTGCTGGGCCGGCTCGGTGCGGGCGGCATGGGCCGGGTCTACCTCGCCCGCTCCGACGGCGGCCGCACCGTCGCGGTCAAGGTGGTGCACGCGGAGCACGTCGCCGACCCGCAGTTCCGAGGCCGTTTCCGGCGCGAGGTCGAGGCGGCACGGCGGGTCGGCGAGCGCTGGACCGCGCCGGTCCTGGACGCGGCGCCGGACGCCGAATTCCCCTGGGTGGCCACGGGTTACGTACCCGGGCTCTCCCTGGAACAGGTCGTGCGGGGCCACGGCGCCCTGCCCGCCGCCTCGGTGCAGGCGCTCGCCACGGGACTGCTGCACGCGCTGAAGGACATCCACGCGGCGGGCATCGTCCACCGCGACCTCAAGCCGTCCAACGTGATGCTCACGATGGAGGGGCCCAAGGTCATCGACTTCGGGATCGCCCGTGCCGTCGGGACCGCCGTCGAGTCCCTGCTCACCAGCACCAATATGATGATCGGCACGCCCGGATTCATGGCCCCGGAGCAGGTGCACGGGGAGAGCGCGGTACCGAAGAGCGACGTCTTCACCCTCGGCTGCGTCCTGACGTACGCGGCGACCGGGACGCTCCCCTTCGGGCACGGGGCGAGCAACCAGCACGCGATCATGTACCGGATCGCCGAGGCCGAGCCGGAGCTCGAACGGGTCCGGGACGCGGACCTCAAGGCGCTGATCGCCCGGCTGCTCGTCAAGCCGGTGGACGAGCGGCCCTCGGTGGACGAGCTGCTGGCCGAGCCGGGGCGCGAGGCCGGTCCGGTCGCCTCCTCGTGGCTGCCCGCCCCCGTCGTGAGTCATCTTGCCCGCCAGTCGGCGCAGTTGCTCGACGCGGAGGCCGCGCCGCTGCGGCAGGAGGGGGACCGCCCGACGGTAGACCTCCGGGGAGCGCCCGAGGCGGCGGCGGTGGTGGAGGGCGCGAAGACGGCGGAGAAGGAGAAGCCGAAGCGCCGCCGCCGCTGGATCGTCGCCGTGCCGCTGGTGGTCGTCCTCGGCGGCGGGGGCGGCACGCTGGTCATGCTCCAGCCGTTCAGCCACGACGGCGGCGACGCGCACGCGGCGCCCCCGCTCGCCACCTCGACCGGTCCGACCGCCGCCCCGGAGCCCTCAGCGGCCGGCAGCGCGTCCCCGGCCGCGAGCAGGAGCCCGAAGGCATCGCCCAGCAAGAAGAAGACGGACCCCGGCAAGGACGGCGAGGACGGAGAGCCGGGCAGGGACGGCCAGGACGCGGGGACGACGGGCGGCGGCTCCTCCTCTACGGGCGGCGGCTCCTCCACCGGCGGTGACTCCACGAGCACGTCGGGCGGCGGGGGAGGCTCCACCACGACGAGCGGCGGCGGTTCGGGCGGCAGTACCTCGGGCGGCTCCACGAGCACCACCGGCGGCGGGGGCTCCACCAGTACATCGGGCGGCTCCGTCACCGGCGGTTCGGGCGGCGGCTCCACGGTGCCCGCGGCGTTCGTCGGCACCTGGAAGTACGCGGAGACGTACAACCCGGGCCAGCCCGGCACCATCACCATCTCCAAGACCGGCGTGGTGCGCCTGAGCGACTACGTGTACAACAACTGCCCGTACGAAGGGAAAGTGACGTCCAGCACCAGCAGCCGGATCAATGTGGGCACCCTCAAGCTCGTGGGCCCCAACCCCGGCTACTGCTACACCGCGACGGGCGCGACCTATTTCGTCACCAACGGCAGCGGCATCCAGCACGACGTCAGCGGGATGAAGTATTACTACAAGCGGGCCTGAGCCCCGCACGATTCCCTCCGGTCCGCAGGGCTCCGCAAGCGTGACCGCCGGTAGGCGGGGCATGCATTGCGTGAGCACCTTCGAGACAGGGGGCGAATGGCCGTGTGGGCGGGGGAAACGATGGAGCGTCACGAAGAGGCCCGGATGCATCGCAGGGTGGACCGGGCCGATCTGGCGGCCGTGGGCGAAGTCCGGGGCGCGGTCCGCGAGTTACTGCGCTACCGGTGGAAGGAGGAACCGGCGCAGGTCGCCGAGCTGCTGCTCAGTGAGCTGGTGACCAACGCCCTGGTCCACACGGACGACGGCGCGGTCGTCGCCGTGAGCGTCGCACCCCGCCGCCTGCGTGTGGAGGTGCGGGACTTCGTCCCCGGAATGGACGCCGAGCCGCACGTACCGCCCGCCGACGACGGTACGCACGGCCGGGGCCTGGTCCTGGTGGAGAGCCTTGCCGACTCCTGGGGGATCAGCCCCCGCTCGCTGGGCAAGGTGGTCTGGTTCGAACTGGACGGCGAACGGCCCTGACGGTCCTTCCGGACCGGCAGGGCCGCCACTTGGCATCCGCTGTCGCGCATCAGCCGAACTGCTGCTCCAGGTCCTTGAGTTTCTGCTCCAGCGAATCGAGCCGGGGCAGGGCCTGGGTGTCGTCCTCGGCGGTGAGATCGACCGGGGCCGATTCGCTCGCGCCCAGTTCAGGGACGCTCGCCGAGTTCGAGTGGTTCACGGCTTGCAGGGATGGCCGGGGCCGGAGGGGCAGCTGACCCGGCTCGGATATGGCGGGCTCCGCGACGGACGCGGAGCCCGCCGCCGGGGCCAGCGCGGCCACCTCGACCGGGGGGCCACCCCGTCCGAGCCGGCCCCAGGCCCGGTTCTGCCGGCTCAGGGCCTTGATGTGCGCCCGGTCCAGCTTCTCCTGGTCCTTTCTGCGGAGACGGTTCTGCTCCTTCTCCCTGCGGTCCTCGCGTACCTCGTCCACCGCCTCGTCCAGCGTGCGTACGCCTTCGAGGAGCATCAGCGACCACGCGCCGAAGGTCTCCCGGGGCGCGCGCAGCCAGCGCACGATCCGGATCTGCGGCAGCGGGCGGGGCACGAGGCCCTGTTCGCGCAGCGCGGCACGGCGGGTCTGCTTCAGCGCGCGGTCGAACAGCACCGCGGCCGAGAGCGACATGCCGGCGAAGAAGTGCGGGGCACCCGCGTGGTTGATGCCGCGCGGCGCGTGCACCCAGTTGAACCAGGCGGCGGCACCCGCGAAGGTCCACACCAGGAGGCGCGAGCCGAGCGCCGCGTCCCCGTGGCTGGCCTCCCGTACGGCCAGGACCGAGCAGAACATCGCCGCCCCGTCCAGGCCGAAGGGCACCAGGTACTCCCAGCCGTCGGAAAGGCCGAGGTTCTGCTCGCCGAAGCCGACGAGCCCGTGGAAGGAGAGTGCGGCGGCGACCGCCGCGCAGCAGAACAGCAGCACGTACGAAGCGGTGGCGTACAGCGTTTCCTTGCGCCTGCGCCGCTCCTCGCTGCGTTCCCAGCTGTCGTCGGCCGAGGCTGTGTCAGAGGCGCGCCTTCCGCGCGCGACCACCGCCACCGCCGCCATGACCCCCACGAGCAGCACGGCGCCCGGAAGCAGCCAGTCAAGCGATATGTCGGTCAGTCTCATGCGCGGTCCCTTGCGTCACGTAGGGCGTTTCGGGCGCCATCGTGGCGGAAATCCCGTCACGCCCAGGCGGTTTCGGGGCAAGAGAACGCCAATGGGGTGCAGGAGGGCGTCGATATGGACGTTCTGGTCGAACGCCCTTCAGCGGCTTACGCATGATGTTCGAATACCTGCCACCCGTCCGGGCGGTGTGGATCCGGCGGAGTGGATCAGGGCGCGGGCGTCAGTTTGCGGACGCGCTCCTCGTCGCACGTACGCGGACACGTGACGCAGGTGTCCTCGGGGCGCAGCGTGTAGAACAGGCAGCAGCTCGCCCGGTCCCGGGTCGGCAGCGACTCCCCGTTCGGCCCGGTCAGCTCGCGGAAGCCGGCGGTGCCGACGTACGGCCCGGTGGTCCCCGGCAGCAGCGCCTCCAGCTCCGTCATGGCGCGCCGCTCCTCACCCAGCAGGTGGGCGATGTACCAGAGGCCCTCGACGATCTCGTCGGTCGCCATCCCCCACAGGGCCCGCCGGCCCCGCCGCATCCGCGGCCGGAAGCCCTCGAGGACCGGGCCCAGGTGTTCGGCCACCGCTTCCAGCACCTCGGCCCGCAGCGCCGCCTCGTCGGCCACCACCCGGGCCCCCGGCAGCCCGGCCGCCGGGTCGTCGGGCAGGCAGGCGAACTCCCGCACCCGCAGCGTCAGATGGCCCAGCGCCCGCTGGAACGAGACGTCCTCGACCGGGACGCGGGGCACCCGGCGGTGCAGGAACCACGGCACCGTCACCAGCAGGCAGGCCGGCCACGCGTACCGGTGCAGTCCGAAGCTCGCGATCACATCGGGACGGCCCTCCTGGCCGTAGTCCCGCCGCACCTGTTCGGCGTCGAAGGCGAGGAACGTGTCCAGGGCCTCGCCGCCGGCCGCCAGCTCGTGCGCGGCCACCCAGCCGGGGCCGCCGGGGGCGCTCTCGCCCTCGGCCAGGAGCTCGGCGCGCACCCCGGGGAAGACCTCGGTCAGGCGCGCGTAGGCGTCGGCCACGGGCGAGGCCGACACCGCGGGGAGCAGGGCGGGCAGGGTCATGCGGGGACCACCGATTCACGATCGTCAGCAGGTAAGCCTTACCTTACCCTGTCGGATCGATGTTTGAACTGGGGGTCCTTGCGCCTATCGTGCACTCAGGGCGCCCGACGCGCGAGCGCGCCCGTGACCGGCCGAGGAGGTGCCCGTGGAGCGCGAGGAGGTGCGTCCCGCGTACGGTGGCGCGGCCGTGCCCGCCCCGGCCGTCCGGGTGCCCGAGCAGGCCCGCGGTGAGCACACCCACGGCGAGCACCCGCACGAGGTCCCCCGCGTCCAGGTGCGCCGGCACTCCGTGCGCGGGCAGATCCTGGAGGCCCTGCGCGCAGCCCTGGTCGACGGCGAACTGGTCCCCGGCCAGGTCTACTCGGCGCCCGTGCTCGGCGCCCGCTTCGGCGTCTCCGCCACCCCGGTGCGCGAGGCGATGCAGCGGCTGGCCACCGAAGGGGCCGTGGAGGTCGTGCCGAACCGGGGCTTCCGGGTCGCCGAGCGCGGCCCGCGCGAGCTGGCCGAGCTGGCCGAGGTCCGCGCCCTGATCGAGGTCCCCGTCATGCTGCGGCTCGCCCGCACGGTCCCGCCCGCCCGCTGGTGCGCGCTGCGCCCGCTGGCCGACGCCACCGTGGCCGCGGCGGCCGTCGGCGACCGGGCGAGCTACGCCGAGGCAGACCGGGCCTTCCACGGCGCGGTGCTCTCCCTCGCCGGGAACCACAGCCTGGTCGCCGTCGCCGACGACCTGCACCGCCGCTCCCAGTGGCCCCTGATGGACAACCCGGTCACCCGGCGCGCCGACCTGCTGGCCGACGCCTCCGAGCACACCGCGCTGCTCGACGCCCTGATCGCCCAGGACGTGGCGGTCGTCCAGTCGCTCGTACGCGAACACTTCGCGGGCGCCGACGGCTGAGCCGGTACGCGTCGGCGCCCCGGTGTCCGCTCAGTTCGCCTCGACCGTCTCCGGCGGGGGCTGGTCCAGGTGCGGGCCCAGCCAGGTCGGGACGCCGCCCAGGAGCCGGAAGAGCCGGGCCGCCTCGGCGCGCAGCCGGGTCGCCGCCTCCGGCTCGGGCTCGGCGTCGGCCAGCGCGATGAGCGCCGGGGCCGTACCGACGAGGTAGCCCAGCTCCTCCCTTATCCGCAGGGACTCCGCGAAGCCGTGCCGCGCCTCCGCCAGCTCGCCCTCGCGCAGGGCGATCAGGGCGAGATGGCGCCAGGTCGAGGAGAGCAGCAGCGCGTCGCCCTGCGCGGTGGCACCGGCGTGGGCCCGGGTGTAGGCGGCCCGGGCGGCCTGCGGGGAGTCCGCGATGTTCTGCGCGATCAGGCCGCGGCGGAAGTCGAGCAGCGGGCGGCCCTGGGCGGCGGGGGAGAGCAGGGCGGCGGCCCGGCCCAGCGCCACCCGGGCCTCGTCCGCCCGGTCCCGCACCCCGAGGAGGGTCGAGGCGTACGCGAGGTGGCCGCGCTCGCAGGCCGCAGCGCCGCGCTCCTCGTCGTCGTGCGCCATGGCCTCGGCGGTCCGCAGGGCGTCCTCGGCGTCCGTCCAGCCCTGCCCGGTGTACAGGCACCGCTCGGTCAGCAGGGCCGTCCGCTGGAGCGCCGCGGCCGGGTCGGTCGCGGCGTCGTGTTCCAGCAGGGCCGCGGCGTCCGTCCAGCAGCCGCGCGAGCGCAGCCGCCATACCGCGGTCTGGAGCGGAGGATCGTCATCTGCTGTCGTTCCGGAACCAGACATGGCGGTATGCGCCACATTGCCCTCCCCGAGCGCGCCTTCGAGCTGAGTATGGCCCGCATCACAGCATGGAATGGCACGCCGGGCCAAGAGGTCGAGGCAATGTCAGGTGAAACTTTTCACAATCGGCGGTGCGGAGCCGGACGCCCCCACCGCCCTTGTCCGGCCCGGGATTTCAGCTCATCCGCAGCGCGAGGAAGAAGTCGAGCTTGTCCTCCAGACGCGCCAGATCACGCCCCGTCAACTGCTCGATTCGCCCGACCCGGTAGCGCAGCGTGTTGACGTGGAGGTGGAGCCGGGCCGCGCAGCGGGTCCATGAACCGTCGCAGTCCAGGAACGCTTCCAGGGTCGGGATGAGCTCCGCGCGGTGGCGCCGGTCGTACTCGCGCAGCGGGTCCAGCAGCCGCGCGGTGAACGCCCGCCGCACGTCGTCCGGGACGAACGGCAGCAGCAGCACGTGCGAGGCCAGCTCGTGGTGGCCGGCCGCGCAGACCCGGCCGGGCCGGGCCGCCGCCACCCGGCGCGCGTGCCGGGCCTCCTCCAGGGCGCCGCGCAGCCCCTCCGCCGAGTGCACCGAGGCGCTGACACCGAGTGTCAGGCGGCCGTCGTCGCCGAGGCCCGCGGAGAGCGGGGCGCGCACGGCGGCGAGCAGCGCGTCGGCGTGCAGGGCGGACCCTTCGCCCTCGGCGCCGCCGTCGGACGCGGCTGCGGACGGCTCGTCCGCCGCGCCGTCCGGCCCGTCCGGGGCGGCGGGCAGCGGGACCAGGGCGATGGCCTCCTCGCCCGTGTGGGCGACGGCGATCCGGTCCGCCGAGTCGGGTCCGGTCACCGCCGGGTCGACCAGGATCTCCTCAAGGAGCGCCTGGGCGACCGGGCCGCCCCGCACCCCGGACCCGCCGTCCTCGTCCCAGTCGACCCGGGCCACCACCACCTGCCAGTGCGGCGCGGTGCCGAGGCCGGGGAGCAGGACCGGGGCGGCCACGCGCAGCCGGGCGGCGATCTCGGCGGGCGCGGCGCCCGCCTGGACCAGCTCCAGGACCTCCTGGGCGAGCCGGCGGCGCACCGTGCGGGCCGCGTCGCGCCGGTCGCGCTCGACGGCGATCAGCTGGGTGACGCCCTGGAGCAGGTCGAGCCGCGCGGCGGGCCAGTCGCTCGCGTCGGCCTCCACGGCGAGCAGCCAGTCGGAGAGCACCGACTCGCGCACGTCGCGGGCGGGCGGCACCGCGCCGCCCCGGCCGTTGTTCCGGATCGGGAAGAGCGAATACGTCGTACCGCCGAGAGCGGCCCGGTGCGGGGCGCGGCGGCCGGAGCGGACGGCGGCCAGATGCAGCCCGGCCAGCTCCGCCCCGGCGGCGGCGGGCAGCGGGGCGCCCGCGCCCGCGATCTGCCGCCCGGTGGGGGAGAGCACCCAGGCGTGGAGGTCCAGGTCGGAGCCCAGGAGATCGAGGACCACCTCGGGGCCGCCGCCCGTCGGGCCGGAGGTCATCAGCCTGCGGTGCCGGTCCACCACGGCCGCCAGGTCGCCCGCCCGCTCGCCGGACACCTGGCGCACCACATACTCGGTGATCGTTGCGAACGCGACCGTCTCGTGGACCGCGAACAGCGGCAGCCGGTGGTGGTGGCACGCCGCCACGAGATCGTCCGGGACGTCGCCGAGCTCCGCCTCGCCCGCGGCGAGACCGGCCACCCCGGCGCCCGCCAGGATGCGCACGAACGGCTCGGAGTCCGCGGCGTCCCGGCGCCAGGCCAGACCGGTCAGGACCAGCTCGCCGCCGGTGAGGTAGCGGCTCGGGTCGCGCAGGTCGGTCGTCATCACGCCGCGGACCGACCGGTCCAGTTCCTCGTCGCCGCCGAGCAGCCGCAGGCCCAGCGCGTCGTTCTCCAGCAGTGCGCGCAGCCGCATCTCGTCGCCGCCGATCTCTTTCGTTGGTACGGGTGAAGTCTGGGTGTTGCGGTGAGGCTGTTGAGCCCCGCCATTCGTTCGAATCTACAAGACATGAGCGGAGACCGGCCAACCGCTTCATGGGTTCGGTGACTGCACCAGGTGGAGCAGGGCTTGTGTACTGGGCCACACACCGCGTGAACAAGACATGAACAAGTTCGAGGGCCGGCCGTCACCCAGCCCCCCGCGCAGACCCGATTGAGAAGAAGAGAGCCACCATGGACTTCCTTCGCCCCGCAAGCTGGGAGGAGGCGCTCGCCGCCAAGGCCGAGCACCCGACGGCTGTGCCCATCGCCGGGGGCACCGATGTGATGGTCGAGATCAACTTCGACCACCGACGCCCCGAATACCTCCTGGACCTCAACCGCATCGGTGAGCTCACCGAGTGGGAGGTGGGCCAGGAGAGCGTGCGGCTCGGCGCCTCGGTCCCGTACAGCCAGATCATGGAGCACCTGCGGGCCGAGCTGCCCGGCCTCGCGCTCGCCTCGCACACCGTCGCGTCCCCGCAGATCCGCAACCGCGGCGGCGTCGGCGGCAACCTCGGCACCGCGTCCCCGGCCGGTGACGCCCACCCGGCCCTGCTCGCCGCGGGCGCCGAAGTGGAGGCCGAGTCCGTACGCGGCAGCCGGATGATCCCCATCGACGCCTTCTACACCGGCGTCAAGCGCAACGCCCTCGAACCGGACGAGCTGATCCGGGCCGTGCACATCAAGAAGGCCGACGGGCCGCAGCAGTACTCCAAGGTCGGCACCCGCAACGCGATGGTCATCGCCGTCTGCGCCTTCGGCCTCGCCCTGCACCCCGAGACCCGCACGGTCCGCACCGGCATCGGATCGGCCGCCCCGACCCCCGTTCGGGCGAAGGAAGCCGAGGAATTCCTGAACGCCGCCCTTGAGGAGGGCGGGTTCTGGGACAGCCGGACGATCATCACGCCCTCCGTCGCCCAGCAGTTCGCCACGCTCGCCGCCGGCGCCTGCAACCCGATCGACGACGTGCGCGGCACCGCGAGCTACCGCCGGCACGCCGTCGGCATCATGGCCCGCCGCACTCTCGGCTGGGCCTGGGAGTCCTACCGCGGCAACGGCCGCAGCACCGAAGGAGCCGCCTGATCATGCGCGTCAATTTCACGGTCAACGGCCGCCGCCACGAGGCCGACGACGTCTGGGAGGGCGAATCCCTCCTCTACGTCCTGCGCGAGCGCATGGGCCTGCCCGGCTCCAAGAACGCCTGCGAGCAGGGCGAGTGCGGCTCCTGCACGGTCCGCCTCGACGGCGTCCCCGTCTGCTCCTGCCTGGTCGCCGCCGGCCAGGTCGAGGGCCGCGACGTCGTCACCGTAGAGGGCCTCGCCGACTTCGCCGCCCACCGTGCCGAGGCCCACCCCGGCACCGGCTGCGCCTCCGGCGCCTGCGGCACCTCGCTGGACCGGGCCAAGCGCTGGAAGGCCGAGCCCGCCGCCGGCGACGAGACCCGCGACACCGGGGAGCTCTCCCCGATCCAGCAGGCGTTCATCGACGCCGGAGCCGTCCAGTGCGGCTTCTGCACCCCCGGCCTCCTGGTCGCGGCCGACGAACTCCTGGAGCGCACCCCGCAGCCGTCCGACGCGGACATCCGCGAGGCGCTCTCCGGCAACCTCTGCCGCTGCACCGGCTACGAGAAGATCCTCGACGCGGTCCGCCTCGCGGCCGCCCGCGCGGAAGGGGCGGTCTGAGCCATGGGCGTCACCGGTTCCCCCACCAACATCAACCAGGGCAGCCGCACCAAGGGCGGCATCGGCGAGTCCACGCTGCGCCCCGACGGCATCCTGAAGGTCACCGGCGAGTTCGCGTACTCCTCGGACATGTGGCACGAGGACATGCTCTGGGGCCACACCCTGCGCTCCACCGTCGCGCACGCCGAGATCGTCTCCATCGACGTCTCCGAGGCGCTGGCCACCTCCGGCGTCTACGCGGTCCTCACCTACGACGACCTGCCGGCCGCGATGAAGAACTACGGCCTGGAGATCCAGGACACCCCCGTCCTCGCGCACGGCCGGGTCCGCCACCACGGCGAACCCGTCGCGCTCGTCGCCGCCGACCACCCGGAGACGGCCCGCCGCGCCGCCGCGAAGATCCGGGTCGACTACTGCGAGCTGCCCGTCGTCACCGACGAGGCGTCCGCGACCGCGCCCGGCGCCCCCCTCATCCACGAGGGCCGCGACGACCACCACATCGGCCATGTGCCGCACCCCAACATCGTCCACCGCCAGCCGATCGTGCGCGGCGACGCGGAGGCGGCCGAGGCCCGGGCCGACGTGATCGTCAAGGGCGACTACTACTTCGGCATGCAGGACCAGGCATTCCTGGGCCCCGAGTCCGGCCTCGCCGTACCCGCCGAGGACGGCGGCGTCGACCTGTACGTGGCGACCCAGTGGCTCCACTCCGACCTGCGCCAGATCGCCCCCGTCCTCGGCCTGCCCGAGGACAAGGTCCGCATGACGCTCTCCGGCGTCGGCGGCGCCTTCGGCGGGCGCGAGGACCTGTCGATGCAGATCCACGCGTGCCTGCTCGCGCTGCGCACCGGTAAGCCCGTGAAGATCGTCTACAACCGCTTCGAGTCCTTCTTCGGGCACGTCCACCGCCACCCGGCCCGCCTCCACTACGAGCACGGCGCGACCCGCGACGGCAAGATCACGCACATGAAGTGCCGCATCGTCCTGGACGGCGGCGCCTACGCCTCCGCTTCCCCGGCCGTCGTCGGCAACGCCTCCTCGCTGGCCGTGGGCCCGTACGTCATCGACAACGTCGACATCGAGGCCATCGCCCTCTACACCAACAACCCCCCGTGCGGCGCCATGCGCGGCTTCGGTGCCGTCCAGGCGTGCTTCGCCTACGAGGCGCAGATGGACAAGCTGGCCGCCGAACTGGGCATGGACCCGGTCGAGTTCCGGCAGCTCAACGCCATGGAGCAGGGCACCCTGCTGCCCACCGGACAGCAGGTCGACTCGCCCGCCCCGGTCGCCGAACTGCTGCGCCGCGTCAAGGCCATGCCGATGCCGCCCGAGCGCCAGTGGGAGAGCGCCGGCGAGCACCCGGACGTGCGCGCCCTGCCCGGCGGCCTGTCCAACACCACCCACGGCGAGGGCGTCGTGCGCGGCGTCGGCTACGCGGTCGGCCTGAAGAACGTCGGCTTCTCCGAGGGCTTCGACGACTACTCCACCGCCCGGGTCCGCATGGAGGTCATCGGCGGCGAACCCGTCGCGACCGTCCACACCGCCATGGCCGAGGTCGGGCAGGGCGGCGTCACGGTGCACGCCCAGATCGCCCGTACCGAACTCGGCGTCTCCCAGGTCACCATCCACCCCGCCGACACCCAGGTGGGCTCCGCCGGATCGACCTCCGCGTCCCGCCAGACGTACGTCACGGGCGGCGCGGTCAAGAACTCCTGCGAGGCCGTCCGCGAACAGCTCCTGGAGCTCGGCCGCCGCAAGCTCGGCACCTACCACCCCGCCTGGGCCACCGCCGAACTCCTCCTGGAGGGCGGCAAGGTCGTCACCGACGGCGGCGAGGTGCTGGCCGACATCGCGGACGTCCTGGAGGACGAGGCGATCGACGTCGAGCTGGAGTGGCGCCACCGGCCCACCGAGGCCTTCGACCTGCGTACCGGACAGGGCAACGGCCACGTCCAGTACTCCTTCGCCGCGCACCGCGCGGTGGTCGAGGTCGACACCGAGCTCGGCCTGGTCAAGGTCATCGAACTGGCCTGTGCCCAGGACGTCGGCAAGGCGCTCAACCCGCTGTCGGTCGTCGGGCAGATCCAGGGCGGCACCATCCAGGGGATGGGCATCGCCGTCATGGAGGAGATCATCGTCGACCCGGTGACCGCGAAGGTGCGCAACCCCTCCTTCACGGACTACCTCCTCCCCACCATCCTCGACACGCCGACCATCCCGGTCGACGTGCTCGAACTCGCCGACGACCACGCCCCGTACGGGCTGCGCGGCATCGGCGAGGCCCCGACCCTGTCGTCCACCCCGGCCGTCCTCGCGGCGATCCGGAACGCGACGGGTCTGGAGCTCGACCGGACGCCGGTCCGGCCGGAACACCTCACCGGCGTCTGACCGGGGCTCCGCCCCCACCGCTCTCCGGGCGGTGCGCGCCACCGGCGAACGTCACACTTCCCCGCCCGCACCGCCCGGAGACCCAGGGTCCCGCCCCGCTCGCGGCCCCGACCCCCCGCACCGGAACGGCACCACCGTTCCGCTCCTTCCTGCATGAACAGTTCGTCTCGGGCCGTCCCCCGGGTCGTGCCGCCAGCGCAGTCATCCCAAATCCCGCATTTCGATTCTTCATCGCGGGTGCCCCTGTGAACCTTGGGAGTCAGGCATCATGACCCAGCAGTCAGTGCAGCCGAAGACCGGTGCGGAGGACGCGGGCCCCGGCTCGCGCGTCCCCGCCGGCAGATCGTGGCTCGACCGGTACTTCCACATATCCGACCGCGGTTCGACCGTGGCCCGGGAAGTGCGCGGCGGTGTCACGACCTTCATGGCCATGGCGTACATCCTTCTGCTCAACCCGCTGATCCTCGGCGGCAAGGACGTCGACGGCAATCTGCTCAGCCAGCCCGCCCTGATCACCGCCACCGCGCTCGCGGCGGCGGCGACCACCCTGCTCATGGGCTTCGTCGGCAAGGTCCCGCTCGCGCTCGCCGCGGGCCTCAGCGTCTCCGGCGTCCTGTCCTCGCAGGTCGCCCCCGAAATGACCTGGCCACAGGCCATGGGCATGTGCGTGATGTACGGCCTGGTGATCTGCCTCCTGGTGGTCACCGGTCTGCGCGAGCTGATCATGAACGCGATCCCGCTCCCGCTGAAGCACGGCATCACGATGGGCATCGGCCTGTTCATCGCCCTGATCGGGCTCTACAAGGCCGGTTTCGTCGGCAAGGGCACCGCGACCCCGGTGACCCTCGGCCCGGCCGGTGAACTCGCCGGCTGGCCGGTCCTGGTCTTCGCGGTCACCCTGCTGCTGATCTTCATGCTCCAGGCCCGCAACATCCCCGGCGCGATCCTCATCGGCATCGTCGTCGGCACCGTGGTCGCCGTCGTGATCAACAAGGTCGCGGACGTCGACCCCAAGATCTGGAGCAGCGGCCCGCCGGAGCTCAAGGGCTCCGCGGTCTCCTCGCCGGACTTCTCGCTCTTCGGCGACGTCGACTTCGGCGGCTGGGGCGACGTCGGCGCCATGACCGTCGGCTTCATCGTCTTCACCCTCGTGCTCGCCGGCTTCTTCGACGCCATGGCCACCATCATCGGTGTCGGTACGGAGGCCGGGCTCGCCGACGACAAGGGGCGCATGCCGGGCCTGTCCAAGGCGCTGTTCATCGACGGCGCGGGCGGGGCCATCGGCGGTGTCGCCGGCGGTTCCGGGCAGACGGTCTTCGTGGAGTCCGCGACCGGCGTCGGCGAGGGGGCCAGGACCGGCCTGGCCTCCGTCGTCACCGGCCTCTTCTTCGCCGCCTGCCTCTTCTTCACCCCGCTCACCGCGATCGTGCCCGCCGAGGTGGCATCCGCCGCTCTCGTCGTCATCGGCGCGATGATGATGCAGAACGCACGGCACGTGGACTGGAGCGACCGCTCGGTGGCCATCCCGGTGTTCCTGACGGTGGTCCTGATGCCGTTCACGTACACCATCACCACCGGTGTGGCGGCGGGCGTCATCTCGTACGTCGCCATCAAGGCCGCCCAGGGCCGGGCCCGCGAGGTCGGCGCGTTCATGTGGGGCCTGACGGTGATCTTCGTCGTCTACTTCGCCCTGCACCCGATCGAGAGCTGGCTCGGCGTCAGCTGACCCGCCGCCCCACTCACCCGCAAGGAGACCGAGATGCTGGACATCGCCGAGGAGCTCGACCGCTGGGCCGGGCAGGGACGCGATTTCGCCGTCGCCACCGTCGTCGCCGTCGGCGGCAGCGCCCCCCGCCAGCCGGGGGCCGCGCTGGCCGTCGACCGCGACGGCACGGCGATCGGCTCGGTCTCCGGCGGGTGCGTGGAGGGCGCCGTGTACGAGCTGTGCCAACAGGCGCTCGACGACGGCCTGACCCGCCTCGAACGCTTCGGCTACAGCGACGAGGACGCCTTCGCGGTCGGCCTGACCTGCGGCGGCGTCATCGACATCCTGGTGACCCCGGTCCGGGCGGACGACCCCGCCCGCCCGGTGTACGCCGCCGCGCTCACCGCAGCCGTACGCGGCGAGGCCGCGGCGGTCGCCCGCGTCACCGACGGGCCCGCCGGACTCCTCGGCCGCCCGCTCCTGGTGCGCCCCGACGGCCGTCACGAGGGCGGGCTCGGCGGACACCCCGAGCTGGACCGCACCGCGGTGGCCGAGACCCGCGCCATGCTGGACCAGGGGCGCACCGGCACCCTCACCATCGGCGCCGACGGGTCGCGCTGCGGGCAGCCCCTCACACTGCTCGTGGAGTCCAGCGTGCCCGCGCCCCGGATGATCGTGTTCGGGGCCATCGACTTCGCCGCCGCCCTGGTCCGGGCCGGCAAGTTCCTCGGCTACCACGTCACGGTGTGCGACGCGCGGCCCGTCTTCGCGACCGAGGCCCGCTTCCCGGACGCCGACGAGCTGGTCGTGGACTGGCCGCACCGCTATCTGGCCGGGACCGCGGTGGACGCCCGCACGGTCCTGTGCGTCCTCACGCACGACGCCAAGTTCGACGTGCCCCTGCTGGAGGCGGCGCTGAGGCTGCCCGTCGCGTACGTCGGCGCGATGGGCTCCCGCCGCACGCACCTCCAGCGCAACGAACGGCTGCGCGAGGCCGGGGTGTCCGAGCTGGAGCTGGCCCGCCTGCACTCGCCGATCGGGCTCGACCTCGGAGCCCGTACGCCCGAGGAGACGGCCCTGTCGATCGCCGCCGAGATCGTCGCCGTCCGGCGCGGCGGCAGCGGTGCCCCGCTGACCGGTGCGCACACCCCGATCCACCACCCCGGCGGGCTGCCCCCGGCGGGGCGCATCGGCTCGGTGGCCTGAAGCCGCCCTCGCAGCACCGCGTTCGCGACCGGCGGTTAGCCGCCACGGCACATTCGCGCCAGGCGTGGACCGTCCCACGGCGGCCGGTTTACCGGTAGATCATCACCCATGACTTTCTCCCCCTCCACCGCGACCGGCCGGGCGAGACCCGCACGCGCCGGACGCCGCACCCTCGTCATAGCCACCGCCGCGGCCCTGATGAGCGGCGCGCTGCTGCCCCTCACGGGTGCCGCGTACGCCGCCCCCGGTTCCCCCGCCACGGCAACCACCCCCGCCGCGCAGCCCGTTCACCGCTACGACATCACCCTCGTCACCGGTGACGTCGTCCATTACGCCGACGGGGCGGGCAAGCAGGACACCGTCACCGTGGACCGCCCCGAGGGCGCGACCGGCGGGGTCCACGTCCAGCAGGCCGGGGACGACGTCTACGTCCTGCCCGACGAGGCGCAGAGCCTGCTCGCGGCCGGCAAGCTGGACCGCCGCCTCTTCAACGTCACGGCGCTCGCGAAGATGGGCTACGACGACAGGACGACCGGCGGCATTCCGCTGATCGCCACCTACCCGGCGTCCAAGGCCCGTTCGCTGCCCGGCGCCCCGCGCGGCAGCAAGGGCGTCCGGCAGCTGGAGTCCATCCACGGCGCCGCCCTCAAGGCCGGCAAGGACACCGCCCGCGCCTTCTGGAACGACATCGCGCGCAGCGCCACGGCCCGCTCGCTGGACAACGGCATCGCCAAGCTCTGGCTCGACGGCCGCGCCGAGGCCGCGCTCAAGGACTCCGTGCCGCAGATCAACGCCCCGCAGGCATGGGCCGAGGGCTACGACGGCAAGGGCATCAAGGTCGCCGTCCTGGACACCGGCATCGACGAGGACCACCCGGACGTCAAGGACCGCATCCTGGAGACGAAGAGCTTCGTCCCGGGCGAGGAGGTCGACGACAAGAACGGCCACGGCACGCACGTCGCCTCCACCATCGCCGGTTCGGGCGCCGCGTCCGACGGCGTCAACAAGGGCGTCGCCCCCGAGGCCGGGCTGCTCGTCGGCAAGGTCCTCGGCAACGAGGGCTCCGGCGCCGACTCCGGGATCATCGAGGCCATGGAGTGGGCCAAGGCGGAAGGCGCCGACGTCGTCTCCATGAGCCTCGGCTCACCGGTCGCCGACGACGGCACCGACCCCATGTCCCAGGCCGTCAACACCCTCTCCGCGGACGGCGGCCCGCTCTTCGTGGTCGCCGCGGGCAACGCCTACGGCGCCGGCACCATCGGCGCGCCCGGCTCCGCCGACCAGGCGCTCACCATCGCCGCCGTCGACAAGCAGGAGGGCCGCGCCGACTTCTCGTCCATGGGCCCGCTGGTGCGCAGCTACGGCCTGAAGCCGGACCTGTCCGCGCCCGGCGTCGACATCAACGCCGCCGCCTCGCAGTCCGTCCCCGGCATCGAGGGCATGTACCAGTCGATGTCCGGTACGTCCATGGCGACCCCGCACGTCGCCGGCGCCGCCGCCATCCTCAAGCAGCGCCACCCCGACTGGACCGGCCAGCGCATCAAGGACGCGCTGATGACCTCGTCCAAGGTGCTGCCCGGCTACACCCCGTACGAGCAGGGCACCGGGCGGCTCGACGTGAAGGCCGCCATCGACACGACGATCGAGGCCACGGGCTCCGTCGCGGTCGCCGCGTACGACTGGCCGCACAGCGCCTCCGACCCGGTCACCGAGCGGACCATCACCTACCGCAACACGGGCACCGCCGACGTCACCCTCGACCTGGCGACGGACAGCGCGTCGGACGCGTACACGCTGTCCGTGAAGCAGCTGACCGTCCCGGCCGGCTCCACCGCCGAGGCCGTCCTCACGCTCGACCCGTCGAAGGTGGACGCGGGCACCACGTTCTCCGGCCAGGTCGTCGCCAAGGACGCCTCCGGCGCCGTCGTCGCGCACACCGGCTTCGCGCTCAACAAGGAGCAGGAGCTCTACGACCTCACGCTCCGGCTCCGCGACCGCTCCGGCAAGCCCATGGACGGCACCGTCGTCCTCGGCGCGCTCGGCGACCCGAACCTGTCGCCCGTCGCCGTGTCGGGCGACACGACGCTGAGGCTGCCCCCGGGCAACTACACCGCCTGGACCGCCGCCGACATCAAGGGCGACACCGCCGACTCCAAGGCCCTCGCCTTCCTGGCGGCCCCCGAGATCATCCTCGACAAGCCGGTCACGGCCACCCTCGACGCCTCCAAGGCCCGCAAGGTCAGCGTGCGCACGCCGAAGGAGTCCGAGACCCGGCAGCTGCGCTACGACATGGCGCGCACCGCGCCCGACGGCACCGTCCAGCGCGACGCGTACCAGATCCCGCTCACGTACGACCAGCTGTGGGCGGCCCCGACCAAGAAGGTCACGCAGGGCGACTTCTCCTTCCTGACCCGCTGGCGCCAGGGCGAGAAGCTGCTCGACCTGACCGCCGGTGGCCGGGACGTCCCGGCCACCGTGCAGAACGGCTCCCCGGTCGCCGAGGACAGCCGCGCCAGGCTCCGCGGCGTCTACGCGGGCAACGGCTCCGCCGCCGAGTACAAGCACCTCGACGCCAAGGGCAGGGCCGTCGTGATCCGCAGCAGCGACACGGTGGCCCCGGCCGACCGGGTCGCCGCCGCCGTCGCGGCCGGCGCGAAGGCGCTGTTCGTCGTCAACCAGGGCGACGGCCGGCTGATGGAGGCGTACGGCGACTACGGCACCACGCTCGCCCTCCCGGTCGCCACCGTCCAGCGGATCGCCGGCGAGAGCCTGATCAAGGCCGCCCAGCGCGGTGAGAAGCTGACCGTCGAGCAGCACAAGTACGCGAGCTACGTCTACGACCTGGTCGACCGCCACGACGGCACCGTCCCGGACCGCTCGCTCGCCTTCGCCCCCTCCACCCGTGACCTGGCGAAGATCGAGAACACCTTCTACGGCCACCGCGACGTCGTCGGCGGCGGCTTCCGGTACGACATCCCCGAGTACGGCCCCGGGCTCGGCTTCGCCGAGTACGAGAAGTTCCCCGGCACCCGCACCGAGTGGGTCACCCCGCTGCCGGGCGCCTCGTTCTGGTACGAGGACCACGCGCAGTACAACGCCGAGGGCACCGACACCGCGCTGGAGGAGCGCGGCGGCGAGATGGACTACCGGGCCGGCTCCACCAACAAGGCCGACTGGTTCGCGCCCGTCACCCGGCCGCGGCTCGGCACGGGCTACTGGGGGCCGTTCCGCTCCCAGTGGGGCGACATCCAGTACAACGTCACCCCGTGGACGGACGGCGGCGCCGGTCACTCGGGCGCCATGCCGGACAAGGAGTACGACACCGGCAAGGTGGCGGTCTACCAGGGCGACAAGCTGCTCGACGAGTCCCCGGGCCGCGCCGGGTACGTCGGCGACCTGCCCGACGAGAAGCTGCCCTACCGCCTGGTCCTCGACGCCTCGCGCGACGCGGACACCTGGAAGACGTCGGTCCGCACCCACTCGGAGTGGTCGTTCGTCTCGGGCGCCCTCGACCCCGAGGGCCCGTACCAGGTCGACATCCCGATGCTCCAGCTGGACTACGACGTCGCCACGGACCTCGCGGGTGACGTGCGGGCCGGCAAGTGGACCGAGATCGGTCTGTCGTCCACCACGCAGGAGTGGCTGGACGGTGCCGTGAAGGCCACGAA
This sequence comes from Streptomyces sp. NPDC041814, assembly GCF_055590565.1. NCBI lineage: Bacteria > Bacillati > Actinomycetota > Actinomycetes > Kitasatosporales > Streptomycetaceae > Streptomyces > Streptomyces sp. NPDC041814. Next base: position 112,713 of record NZ_JBVJAM010000016.1, read on the forward strand.
GGCTTCCCTGTCGGTGAGTTACGACGACGGCAAGACCTGGAGCGCGGTGTCGCTCAAGAAGGACCGGACGGGTTCCTGGACCGCACGGTTCAAGACCCCGAAGAAGGGCGCCACCGCGGTGTCGCTCAAGGCCCACGCCGAGGCCGCGGGCGGCCTCGCGGTGGACCAGGAGATCATCCGGGCGTTCGGTCTGAAGTGATCCGCTGAACCCTCGTACGAGGCGGCCGTCCACCCGGGAGCGGGTGGGCGGCCGCCTTCGCGTGCGCCCCGCCCATGTCATTTATATGCATCATACATAGAAAGTGTATGGTGCATAAGAAAGAGCTGGGTTCGGGGGCCGGCACAGCGAGTCGAAGGAACAGCGCAATGACACTGGAGAACAAGGTCGCCCTCGTCACCGGAGGAGCCTCGGGCATCGGCGAAGCCGTCACCCGGCTCTTCGTCGAGCGCGGCGCCCGCGTCGTGGTCGTCGACCTCCAGCAGGAGGCCGGGGACGCCCTGGTGGCGGGTCTCGGGGACGCGGTCGCGTTCCTGCGGGGCGACGTCTCGGACCGCGCGGTCGCCGACCGGGCGGTCGCCACGGCCGTCGAGCGCTTCGGCGGCCTGGACGTCCTCGTGAACAACGCCAGTGCCTCCCGCGTCCGCCCGTTCACCGAGCAGACCGACGACGACTGGAAGCTCGCCCTGGACACGGGGCTCTTCGCCACGCGCAACTTCATGCTCGCCGCGTACCCCGAGCTCAGGAAGGCGCGGGGCGCCGTCGTCAACTTCGCCTCGGGCGCCGGTATCGACGGCCAGCCCAACCAGGCGTCGTACGCCGCGGGCAAGGAGGCCATCCGCGGACTGAGCCGGGTCGTCGCCAACGAGTGGGCCGCAGACGGGATCCGGGTCAACGTGGTCTCCCCGATGGCGAAGACCGCGGGCGTCGCCGCCTGGGCCGAGGCCCACCCCGAGCAGTACGCCCTCTCCGCGGCCAAGGTCCCGCTCGGCCGCTTCGGCGACCCGCGCACGGACGTCGCGCCCGTCATCGCGTTCCTGGCGAGCGACGACGCCCGTTACATGACCGGTCAGACCCTGATGGCCGACGGCGGCGCGATCAAGCTCCGCTGACCTGCTCCGCCGCCTCCGGCGCGCCCGCCCCGGCGCGGGCGCGCCGGACACCGCCGCCCAGGACCGCCCCCGCGCACAGCAGCGCCGGGCCCGCCGCCACCGCGCAGCACAGGGAGAGCGGCAGTCGGTCCACCAGCAGCCCCACCGCGGCCGTGCCGCCCGACGAGCCCGCGTTGAACGCGGTGTTGACCCAGGCGCCCGCCCGGGTGCGCCGGGCCGCGTCCGCCGACTCGTCCGCGATCAGGTAGGCGGTCGTCAGCGCCGGAGCGACGAAGAGCCCGGCCGCTCCGACCACGGCGGTCAGCACGTACACGTTGCCCGCGAGACCGGCCGCCGCCACCGCGCCGGACAGCCCGGCGGCCATCACCGGCAGCCGCACCCCGAGGGGGGTCCGCCACCTCAGCGCCCCGTAGGCCAGACCCCCGGCCGCGCTCGTCGCCGACAGGGCGGCCAGCACCCAGGACACCGCCGACGCCCGGTGCATCGCCTCGGTGAGGGCCACCACCAGCAGATCCAGCGCCCCGAGGCAGAGCCCCACGGCCGCCGTCACCAACACGGCCCGCCGCAGCGCGGGCACGGCGCTCAGCCGCAGCCCGGGCCCGGCGGTGCCGTCCGCCCCGGTGCGGTGGTCCGGCTTCCCGCGCGGCACGGCGGGCGAGGTCACCAGCGCCCCCGCCCCGGCCGCGATCAGCACCGCACCGGCCAGTACGGCGGCGGCGGGCCCGGTGACCGTCACCGCGACGCCCACCAGCAACGGTCCGGAGACGTACAGGAGTTCCTCGGCCACCCCGTCGAGGCTGTACGCGCGGCGCAGCAGCTCCCGGTCGGGGACGAGGTCGCTCCACAGCGTCCGCATGACCGGGCCGAGCGGCGGAGTGCAGGCCCCCGCCGCCGTGGCGAGGACCCCGAGGACCAGCGGGGAGGCGCCCGGCCGCCAGGTGACCAGGGCGGTGACGGTGAGCAGCACCGCGTACAGGCCGGCCATCGGCGGCAGGGCGCGGCGCGGTCCGTGCCGGTCGATCAGCCCGGCACGGGCGGGGGACAGGAACACACTGGCGGCCCCGAACAGGGCCATCACCGTCCCGGCGGCCGAGTAGGAGCCGGTGGCGTCCTTGACGGCGAGCAGCAGAGCGAGCGGGGCGATGCCGTAGGAGAGTCGCCCGGTCAGCGCGGCGGCGAAGGCGCGCGCGGCGTGCGGGACGCGCAGAACAGCGGCGTACGAAGGAGTGGACATGGTCTTCCTCGGAAGGGTGGCGCGGCGGGGCCTGGCCACGGGCATGCGGGGACACCGGAGCGCCGCACCCGGGGCGCCGGGCGCGGTCTCGACGGGGTCCTACGCACGAGGAGGAAACACGCGGGCAAAGTAGCAGAGTGCGCCGCTAGCCGACGACCCCCGGGTTGGCGGCGAGGATCTCCTCGGCGACCGTCCACAGCCGGGGCACGAAGCGCAGCACCTCGTCGCGCCGGGCGAGCAGGTCGCCGGTGTGCGCGATGCCGGTGAGCTCCGCGACCGCCTCCCGGAACGCCGGCAGCCGGGCCGTGTGCAGCGCGGGCGCGTCCACGGCCAGCACCGTGTGGCAGCGGGCGAAGGTCGCCAGGATCCAGAACACCGCCTCCCGGTGGTCGACCCGGTCGATCAGCTCGCGGCTGCCGTCGACGGCGACGGGCCGCGCCCGCTCGGTGAGGTCGCCGGAGAAGGGGAACGGCGTGCGGGCGACGGGGACCGTGGCGTCGAACGTCCGCGTCAGTTCGGCGAGATGGTGCCGGACGCGCGGCGCGGACACCTCGGCACAGCCCAGCAGCGCCAGCAACTCGGGGTAGAGCGCCTCCTGTCCGTAGGCGGTGAGCACGTCGCGCGCGGCGGGGTAGCGCAGCCGGACGGTCGGGTTGCGCAGGGCGGCCACCAGGGGGACGTGCGTGGTGACCCCGGTCGGGAAGAGCCAGGCCAGCACCCGGGCGGCGAAGGGCTGCGCGGTGTCGAGGGCGGCGAGCCGGGTCTCGACGCGGTGCCGGGCGTCCAGACATCGCCGTCGTACGTGGTCCCTCCGGGCGAAGCGCGGTGCGACGTACGCGTGCAGTGCGCGCAGCCGCCCCGTGGGGTCGTCGATGACGGTGTCCCGGCGGAAGCCGCCCGCCAGGTGGTAGGCGCCCAGCACCGCTTCCGGGTCGGCCAGCAGGGACCACGGTTCGTAGGTGATCTCCAGCAGCGCGCCCCGGTGCAGGAGCTTGCCGGGCTTCGCCGGGGCCTCGGCCCCCGCCGTCACCACGACCACGTCCACGTCCGAGGAGACCGGCAGCTCCGCGTCGTCCGGCCGCCCGACCGTGGAGCCGCTGAAGTACGCCCCCAGGTGGTCCGGCGCGGGGCGGGCATGCGTGGCCACCCAGTGCGCGGCGGCGGCACGCGCCTCTCCGAGTCTCATGACCGACTCCTACGCGCCGGTCCGGCTCGGCGTCAAGAACGGGCGGGTCGCCGCCGGTAACGTCGGCGGCGTTCACCGCTCCGTCCCCGAACGCCCGGTGAGGTACCCATGCGCAAGATCGTCTACTGGATGTCGATGTCCCTCGACGGCTTCATCGAGGGCCCGGACCGGAACATCGACTGGCACACGGTCGACGAGGAGCTCCACCGCTACTTCAACGAGCAACTGGCCGGTATGGGCGGCATGCTGGACGGGCGCGTCACCCATCAGCTGATGGCCGGCTTCTGGCCCACCGCCGACCAGGACCCGGCCAACGCGGGGCCGATGGCCGAGTTCGCCGTCATCTGGCGGAACATGCCGAAGTACGTCTACTCACGGACGCTGGACCACGCCGACTGGAACACCACCGTCGTCCGCGAGGTCGTCCCCGAGGAGGTCAGGGCCCTCAAGGAGCGGTCCGGCGGCGACCTCGCCCTCGGCGGCGCCGGTCTCGCCGCCTCCTTCGCGGCGCACGACCTGATCGACCAGTACCGCGTCTACATCCACCCGGTCCTCATCGGGCGGGGCAAGCCGATGTTCCCGGCGGAGGAGACCCTGCGGCGCCTCCGCCTCACCGGCACCCGGACCTTCGGCAACGGGGTCGTGGAGCTCTGCTACGACCGCGCCGACCGGTGACGTCCCGGGACCGACCGCCCCGGGACTCCGCCGCTCAGCCCGTCCCGGTGCCGGTGACCAGGTCCATGTAGCGGTCCCAGTCCCAGTACGGGCCCGGGTCCGTGTGGTCGTTGCCCGGTGCCTCGCTGTGCCCGATGATGTGCGCCCGGTCCTTCGGGATGCCGTACTTGTCGCACAACGAGGCGGTCAGCGCGGCCGACGAGCGGTACATCGCGTCCGTGAACCAGGTCGGGTCGTCGATGAAGCCCTCGTGCTCGATGCCCAGCGACGAGGCGTTGGCGCTGCGCGCGTGGTACGCGGTGTCGGCGTCCCGCACCATCTGGGTGATCTGTCCGTCGGATGACCGCACCACGTAGTGCGCGCTCACCTCGGACACGGGGTCCTGGAACCAGCTGATCGAGCCCGCGTACGAGCCCTGCGTGACGTGGACGACGATCTTGTCGATCTTCGCGGTCCGGCCGGTGGCGTAGTTGTTCGGGTCGGCCGGGACCCAGAGCGCGGCCGGGTAGTCGGCGCTCCGGGGCCCGGTGTCCGCCGGGACCCCGTCCCGCTCCGGGAAGACCGGCCGTCCGGCCACCGTGATCCGCTCGCCGGCCGGGGTGACCGCGTCGAGCCCGTCGGCCAGGAAGGTGTAGACCGAGTCCGCGTAGAGCGCGGCGGCGGTGCCCCGCGTACCGCTGTAGCGGACGACGGCCGGGTACCAGGCATCGATGTCGTCGCGGTCGGCGGCGTCGAGGCCCAGCCCGTCCGCGTAGCCGCGCAGCAGCGCCGCGCCGCCCAGGATGTTGGCGGCGGTGTCGGTGCGCAGGGTGGCGACCGGTTCGCCGGTGAGGGCGGCGGCGCGTTCCAGGGTGTGCCGCGCCGGGTTGCTGACCAGGTGCATCACGCCGAAGCCGCCCGCCTGGCTGGGGCGTCCGGCGTGGTCGTCGAGGTGGGTCTCGCCGTACCCGACGGCGGCGAGCAGGTCGCGCGGTACGTCGAACGCCCCGGCGGCCCGGGTGAACGCACGGTCCATCGGGTGCCCGGGGTCCGCCGCCGCGAGGGCGGGGGTGCCGGTCGCGGCGAGGGCGGTGGCGGTGAGGGCCGCGAGGAGGGCGGCGCGGGTCCGGGTGCGGGCGGCGCGGGTGGGCATACCTGCTCCTGCTCTGTGGGGAGGGCGGACGGGGCCAGGGGGGGCCGCAAAGCCTGCTCACGATAGAGAGCCACCCCAGGTGTGACAATCAGCCTGCGGGCGTGTCGAAGCGCGTGCACTCCGGTGGAGTTGACGGGCCGTGGGCATGAGCGCGTCGCGCGGTATTCGTACACCTGGACGGCAGCCCACCGCACGGGGGAACGCGGGCCGGGCCCGCCGCCGACAGGGCGTATAACAGAGAACTCCGGACCGGCCGGCGTCCCCGATGGCACTCACATCTCACGCGGCAAGGCGTCACCGCGTACGACAGCGGAGAAGTGCCCGATGAGCATGAGCACGGCAGACGAGATCAGCACCTTGCTGACGGCGAACTTCGGAACCGACCCCGTGGCGATCCGCCCCGACGTGCCGCTCAGGCAGCTCCGGCTGGACTCGCTGGCGCTGGAGGAGCTGCGGCTCCTCATCGAGGACCGGCTCGACGTCGACCTGGACGACGTCCAGCTCACCTCGCGGGACACCGTCGGCCAGCTGGTCGACGCCGTGCGCCGCAAGGCCGCCGCGTGACGGCCCCCCACCGCCTGCCGCCGTTCGCCGCGGCCGTCACCGGCATCGGCCTCGTCACCTCGGCGGGCGTCGGCGCCGAGGCCACCTGGCGCGCCGTGAACGACCCCACGACCGCGCCCTGCGTGCCGCACCGGCCCGAACTGGCCGGGCTGCCCTGCGACTTCATGTACAGCGTGACCGGACTCGACACCCGGGCCGTGCTCGGCGTCGCCGCACACCGGCTGATGGACCGCTTCTCGCACCTCGCCGTCATCGCCGCCCGCGAGGCCGTCGCCGACGCGGGCCTGGACCCCGCCGTCTGGGACAGCGGCCGGGTCGCCGTCGTCATCGGCTCCGCCCACGGCGGCCTGCCCTTCTACGACGAACAGCACGCCGCCCTCACCGAACGCGGCGCCCGCCGCGTCTCGCCCAAGCTCGCCCCGCTCACCGTCGTCAACGGCGCCGCCAGCAGCGTCGCCACCGACCTCGGCGCCCACGGCCCCAGTCAGGCCGTCTCCACCGCCTGCTCCTCCGGCACCGTCGCCATCGGCACCGCCCACCAGATGCTGCGCACCGGGGCCTGCGACATCGTCGTCGCCGGTGGCGCCGAGTCCGTCTGCTCCCGGCTCCTGATCGCCAGCGCCTGCCGCCTGAAGGCCGTCTCCACCCGCCGGGACGACCCGCAGGCCGCCTGCCGCCCCTTCGACACCCACCGCGACGGCTTCGTCGTCGGCGAGGGCGCGGGGCTCCTCGTCCTGGAACGTCCCGAACACGCCCGCGCCCGGGGCGCCACCGTCCGCGCCCACGTCACCGGCTACGGCTCCGCGAGCGACGCCTACTCGGCCGTCGCCCCCGACCCCGACGGCCTCGGCATCGAACGCGCGCTGCGCACCGCCCTCGCGGACGCCGGGACCGACCCCGCCGCCATCGGCCACGTCAACGCGCACGGCACCTCCACCGTCGCCAACGACCTGATCGAGACGGCCATGCTCCGCCGCGTCCTCGGCGAGCACCCCCTCGTCACCTCCACCAAGGCGATGACCGGCCACACCCTCGGCGCCGCCGGAGGCATCGAGACCGCGCTCACCGTCCTCGCCCTCCAGCACCAGCTCGTACCGCCCACCGCCAATCTCGACGCCCCCGACCCGGACGTCCCGGTCGAGGTGGTGAGCAAGGAGGCCAGGCCCGCCGCGTTCGAAGCGGCCGTCAAGACCTCGCTCGGCTTCGGGGGCCACAACGCCGCCCTCGTCCTCACCAGGTGACCGAAGCTCATGACCGAAGAAATCATCCGCACCCTCACCGTCGGCGGGCTCCGCTACCGCTACCGCCTCCTGCCGCGCCCCGCGCCCCGCACCGAACCGGTCGTCGTCCTCGGCGGCGCCCTCCAGGGCATCCACGGCTGGCCGCAGATGGACGAGCACGTCGGCCCGCACGCCTCCGTGATCACCCTCGACCTGCCCGGCATGGGCGGCGCCGACCCGCTGCCGCCCGGCACCGGGGACGACCTGCTGTGCGCCGCCGTCACCGGCGTCATGGACGACCTGGGCGCCGACCGGTTCAATCTCTTCGGCTTCTCCTACGGCGCGTCCATCGCCTTCGGCTGCGCCCGGCGCCACCCCGGCCGGATCGCACGCCTGGTCCTCGGCGGCGTACCGTCGCACATCAGCGAGGCCCAGCGCGAGGAGTGGGGGCGCGGTCTCGGACGGCTGGAGGCCGGGGACGCGGAAGGGCTCGCCGCCCTGACCGCCGAGGCGCTGATGTGCCTGGACCCGGAGCGGCCGGTCCACCGCCGGGAGCTGGCCCTGCGCTATGTCCGCCGGTCCTTCACGCACGCCCTCACGCACTCCCCGCACGCCGAGCGCTCACTGCGCCGGTCCCTCGAACACAGCCCGGACTTCTCCGGAGGGCTGACCGGGGTCCCGGCGCTGGTCTTCGCCGGGGAGCACGACACCGTGACCTCGCCGCACCACCAGCGGGCCTTCGCGGCGACGATCGAGGGCAGCCGCTTCCTGACCATCGGCGACGCGGACCACTGGGTCGTCCTGGAACGGCCCGACGACGTGGCGGACCTGGTGGCGCGCTTCGTCACCGACCGGCCGCTGGAGTCCGCCCCGGCGCTGCTGCCGCTGCCCGCGCTGCCGCGTCCGCGTACGGTCCCGGCGGGCCACGCCGTGCCCCGGGCGGGCGGCTGAGACCGCCCGCCCGGGGGCGCCGGGTCAGCGCTGTCCGTGCCCGTGTTCCGGGGCGTTCACGTCGACGCGCACGATCTGCGGGTCGTGGTCGCTCGCCTGGTCGGCGAACTCCGCGTTGATGTGCACCACGTCGTAGTCGAAGCGGCGCACGCCCGGGCTCGTCAGGATGTGGTCGAGCGTCTGCGAGTTGCCCTCGTACACATAGTTGTACTGCTCGTCCTCCGGCAGCGTGGTGATCAGCGGCTTGAGGACCTTGCCGTCGGTCAGCGCGCCCACGGTCGGCGAGAAGGCGAAGTCGTTGAGGTCGCCGAGGACCACGACCCGCGCCGACTTGTCCGCCGCGAGCAGCGACTTGACGAAGGTGTTGACCTCCTCCGCCTGCTGCACGCGCTTGGTCTCCGAGCTGCGCACCGGCTCCTGGTAGCGGCCGTGCAGCGGCTGGTCGCCGCCCTTGGACGCGAAGTGGTTGCCGACGACGAAGACGGACTTCCCGTGGAAGCGGAACTCGCCGACCAGCGGCTTGCGGCTGTCGTCCCAGGCCGCGCTCGCGGGGGCGATCCGGCCCGGCGACACCGACAGCGTGACGCCCTTCTTCGTCTTCACGGCCGCGACGGGCGTCGTCGCGTCGCCGCCCGGACGGTCCACGAAGTCCACCCGCTCGGCGTTGTACAGGAAGACGTTGCGGATGTTGCCGCCGGGCTCGCCGCCGTCCTTCCCGTCCTGCGGGGCGACATAGCGCCACGAGTAGCGCGGGCCGCCCGCCGCGACGATCGCGTCCGTGAACCGCTTCAGCGTCGCCTCGGAGCCGACCGTGCCGTCGTTGACCGCGCCGTTGTCGTCCTGGATCTCCTCCAGCGACACGATGTCGGGGGAGGACAGGTTGACTGCGATGCCCTCGGCCAGGGTGTCGAACTTCGCCTGGTCGTCGAGCGCGTCGAGGTTCTCCACGTTGTACGTGGCGACCGCGAGCTCCTTGCCCTTCTGCTTGCGCGTGACCTCGCGCCGCAGATGGTGGTCGGTGACCGTGCCGAGCGCGGTGGCCTGGAGGTTGTAGCCGCCGTACGAGTCGTAGTCCAGGACGCCCGAGGTGGTGCCGGTGAGGACGTCGCCCACGTTCGCGGTGGGCACGGGCGCGGCCGGGTCCAGCGATATGACCTTGATCCGGCCGGTGTTCTGGTCGGTGTACGAGGCGTAGAGCGTGCCGCCGCGCCGGGTCGGGTTCTGCGCCGGCTCGACGGTCACCCACACCTCGTGGTACTTGGTCGTCGCGCCCGTGACCCTGGTGTCGGCGATCTGGACCCGGGTGCCCTCCAGGGACTCGTACAGGTCCAGCGCGTAGGCCGACGGCTCCAGGGGCAGCGCGTCGATCGAACCGCCCCCGGCCGAGGGCACGTACTCCTCGGGTACGGCCTTCGCGTCCAGCACCACCGGTGCGGGCAGCGCGTTGCCGGACGAGAGGACCGTGACCTTGGGGGCGGTGATCTCGGTGACCGACTGGGTGGTGGAGGACGGGTAGTACTCGTCCACGGTGCCGCTCACCAGCACCGAGTCGCCCACCTTGACGGCCGGGGCGGCGGAGCCGGTGTATACGAACACGCCCTCGCCGGTGCGCGGGTCGGCGTCCGGGGCGGTGTCCTGGATCCAGAAGCCGCGCGAACCCGAGGACCGGACCGCCGTGACGACGCCGGGCACCCCGGTGACCGCCCTGCCGTCCAGCGGGGAGACCCGGGTGGTGCCCTGGATGTCGTGGACGCGCACGGTGCCGGGCTCGGTGGGGTTGCCCGGGTCCTCGCCGCCGCCCGAGGTCTCACCGGCCGTGTTCACCGGGGACGGGGTTCCCGCGGTCAGGTCGGCGGCGTTGTCGTCGGTGTCCGCGAGCGAGGCCGCCCGCGCCACGGAGGCGGTGGCCGAGGTGCCCTTGGCCGGTCCGCTGCCCTCCCGGACGACCGCGGTCCCGTAGCCGACCAGGTCCACGACGCGGGTGTCGGCGGCGCAGTCGGCGGCCGTCTTGCAGGTCAGCGGTGCCGTCCCGGAGACCAGGGCGACGGTTCCGGCTGTGGCGGACATCGCGACGGTGCCCGTGGCGTCCGGGGCGGGCAGCGCCACCGTGCCGCCGGTGCCCGCCGCCTCCGCGACGAGATAGCGGCCGCCCGGCGCGACCGAGCCGGTCAGCGTGGACACCTGCCACAGCGAGCCCGCCGACGGGGCGCCCGGCAGGTACTGGACGCTGAGCCCGTCGAGGGCGTACGCGGCCGAACCGGCGTTGGCCAGCTCGATGAAGTCACGGGTCAGCGTCGCACCGGAGTTCCCGCCGCCCCCGTACACCTCGGAGATCACGGCGGTCGCGGACGGGGCCGCGAAGGCGGCGGGCAGCGCGGTCGCCGAGAGCGTCACGGCTACCGCGCCGGCCAGCAGGGCGGAACGGGTGGTGGATATGCGCACGGAGAATGCCCCTCAGAGTGTGGTGAGGGAGCACAAGCTATGCGCGTAGAACAGGCGATGACAAGGCATCAGGGGTGAATTCCGGAAAACGTTCGGTGCCGCACGGTGCTGTCCGGGACGCGGCCATGGTTTGACCGGGTTGCGCCGGTCCGGCCGCGCAGCGCGGCTGCGGCGATCCGCACATCTCACGATGCGGGGGCGCGGACCTCACCGAGCCGGCGTTCGCCGGAGTTCGCGCCCCCTCGCGTGATCAGACGGCCGGTACCCGGTCCAGGAAGCCGCTGACCGAGGTGATCCGGCCGTCACCGGCGAGCGTGGCCACGTCGAAACCGGCGACCGGCGCCGAGCCGTCGGGCGCGACCAGCTCCCACCCGAAGCGGACCAGCGAGTGATGCCCGTCCACCGCGCCGACCGGCCGGAAAGCGAACCCGGGGAACTGCTGCTGCGCCCCGCCGATGACGGCCGCCAGCTGCTCGTGGCCCCGTACGTCGGCCAGCGGGTCGGTGTACGCGGCGTCGTCGGTGAAGGCGGCGGCGACGGCCTTCTCCAGCTCGTCGGGACCGGCGTTCCAGGCGGCGAAGTAGCGCTGCACGGCGTCGTCGTACATGGTCATCGTGGGTCCCTCCGATAAGGCTTCCGGCCGGTGCGCCGGGAGCGCTGTGCTCGTGAGGAACACGATGTCGGAGGCCGCGCGGGGCGTCGATTACCTCCGGGGTAAGGGGGAGCGGGCCTTCCTACGCCTCGTCCGCGATGACATGCACCGCTGCCTCCTCGGCGGAGGCGGCGGCGCCGTCGATCCCGACGTCCTCGCCCGCCGTGCTGTCCGGTTCGTCGATGTCCAGGTCCCGGGTGAGCCGCCCGGCGCGTACGGTGCCGACCTCGCCGTCCCAGGGCTCGCCGTCCCCGTCCACGACATCGCCCACCCCGTCGCCGGGCGGGCCGTCGTCCTCGGGCCGCTCGCGCGCGAGCCGGCTCTCCAGGGACTCGCCCCGGTGCTGCTCGGCGGCGGTGGTGCCCACGTCGTCCACGGCGTAGGGGCGCTCGGGAGGCGAATAACCCCGGTCCAGGACGTCGTCCACGTCCGGATCGGCCAGGGTGTCCTCCGTGTCGAGCTGCTCGACCGGATCGGATGCCTCCGACTCCTGCTGGGGCTGATAGACGTCGTCGCCCAGACCGGCCTCGTCCATGGCGCTTCCCTTCCCGCGGCGGGGCTCCCCTTCAGCATAGGCAGCCCCCGCCCCGGCCCGCAGGACGCGCCCGCCCCTGCGTTCCGCCCGGGGCTGCGCGACCATGGACAGTGCAGGCCGGGCGAGCCCCGAGGGGCCTGCCCGGAAATGGTCGTCTGGAAAGGCCGTCATGGAGTATCCGGAGAGCTATCAGCTCGTCTTCCAGTCCTCGGCGGTGGAGGACGACGCCGTCACCGTCCACCGGACGGCACGGAGCGGGGCCGGCGGACATCCCGTCTACGAGGACGAGACCGGCATCGTACGCGCCGAGATAAGCGATCACGCGGAGGTGCGCATGCTCGCCAGCGGCGGCCACCAGCACCTGGGAACCCCTCTGGTGGTGCCGGAGAAGGCCGCCTGAACGGCTGACAACCGACGCCCGGCCCCCACCCGGACCGGGCGTCATTCGCGTGTCCGTATCACGGGACACGTACCCGTACATCATGCCGAGGCAGGACAATCCGGCCGGGCGCCTCCCACACTTGGTCGAAATTTTGCCCCTGATGAGGGGTAGCGGAAGGACACCAGGCAGACTCACCCTGTAGGAATCTCGCCACGAAGAGGATCACGCATGATCACGTTGAAGAAGGAAGACGGCCCGGCGGACCTGGACGGGGTGACCCACCTTTCCATCGGCGTCTCCTGGGACCCCACCGTCGGCAGCAGTGGCGGGCTGTTGGGGAAGCTGAAGCAGAAGAAGGGCACCGACCTCGACCTGATCGCCATCGCGATGCAGGGCGCGGACCCCGTGCGGCTGGCCGGCCTGGACTCCCTCGACCCGCTGGGCAACGGCTCGCTGACCCACAGCGGTGACAACCAGACCGGCAGGGGCGACGGCGACGACGAGACGGTCACCGTCGACTTCGCCAGGATCCCCCCGAACGTCACGGCGGTCGTCTTCGTCGCCGCCGCGTACAAGAAGGGCAGCTCCTTCCAGAACGCGCGCAACGTCAGCATCAAGGTCTACGACGCCACGGGCGGCAGCAGCCAGCAGGTCGCCGACATCTGGCCGAGCCTGCTCACCAACGACAACGGCTGCGCCGTGGCGAAGGCCATGCGCGTCGGCGCGGGCTGGAAGCTCCAGGTGATCAACGAGACCGGCAAGATCAAGCAGGGCGACGAGCACGCCCTGATGCGTTTCGCGATCAGCAAGTAGTACGCGTACGGCCCGGCCCCGGTCCGTGTGCGCCCGGTCAGTCGACCCGGCGCGCGCGGGGCGGGGCCGCCGGGTTCCCGGCGGCCAGCGGCGACCGCGCCAGCTCCACGCACCCCGCCGCGATCAGCCCCAGGGCCAGCAGTTCCGGCAGCACCCACCAGCCGGTGCGGATCTCCTCGCCGAACAGCGTCACCCCGTACAGGACGCTGATCAGGGCGTCGCCCAGCGTCAGACACGGCTGCACGGCGACGAGCGTGCCCGCCTGAAGGGCGTTCTGGAGCAGGAACAGCGCGCCGACCCCCGCCGCAGCCATGGCGTACAGCTGCCAGGCGCTGAACAGCGCCCCCGCGCCGCCCGTGTCGAGCCGTGCCATCGCGTCCTTCATCAGCGCGGCGGTCAGTGCGTAGGCGCAGGCGGCGGCCGTGGCCAGCAGGGCGGCCCGGACGTTGCCCCGGGTGGCCAGCGCACCCGCGATCAGCAGCGCCTCGGCCACCCCGGTCAGGATCAGCGCCGGCACCCACGCCGCCCCGTGCACGCTGTCGCTGCCGCCGCCCGGTGCGGCCGTCGCCATCCCGAGGGCCAGCCCCGCCGTCACGGCGGCGACCCCCAGCCAGACCGTCCGGGGAAGCCGTGCCCGCATCAGGAAACCGGCCAGGAGCAGGGTCGCCGGAAGCTCGATCACGAAGATCGGCTGCACCACGGAGATCGGCCCGGTGGCCAGCGCGACGGCCTGGCAGACGGCGGCGACGATCACCAGGGCGATCCCCGCGAGCCACACCTTCTGGCGCAGCAGATGGCCGATGAGCGACACCCGCATGGCCTCGGTCTGCGGCACGTCGAGGGCGGCCCGGCGCTGGAGCACGGAGGCGGAGCCGTTGCTGAGGGCGGTCAGGACGGCGAACAGGACGGCGATCACCGGACCATCATGCGGGCGGCCCCGCCGCGATCCCGGCTTCGCCGGGGGAGGGCGTGGCGGCCCCGGAAGCCGGCTATTAGGACGGAATCCGACCTCATGGCCGCGTAGCGTGCCGTCATGGCCGTGAAGAAGAAGACCTCCGCCGGTGCAGGCCCCGTCCCCGTGCTCACCCCCAGGGCCCTCGGCCGGGCGACCCTGCACCGCCAGCTCCTGCTGCACCGGACCGCGATGAGCGCGAAGGACGCGGTCACCCACCTCGTCGGCCTCCAGGCGCAGAACACCAAGCCGCCGTACTACCAGCTCCTGGCCCGGCTCGATGGCTTCCGGCCCGCCGAACTGTCCGCGCTGATGGAGTCCCGCGAGGTCGTCCGCATCCCCACCCTCCGCTCCACCATCCACACCCACACCGCCGACGACGCCCTCCGACTGCGCCCCCTGACGCAGCCCGCCCTCGACCGGGAACTCGCCGCCTTCCGCAAGCGGCTCCCCGGCGTGGACGTGGACCGCCTGCGCGAGCTGACCAGGGCGTACGTCGAGGAGGCGCCGCGCACCCCCAAGGCGATCCGCGAACTCCTGCTCGCAGAGTGGCCCGAGGCGGACCCGCTCGCCCTCACGATCGCCGCCCGCTGCGCGCTGCCGCTGGTCCAGGTCACCCCGCGCGGGATCTGGGGCCGCAGCGGCGCCGTCACCCTGACCACCGCCGAGCGGTGGCTCGGCCGCACGGCCGACGCGGCACCCGACCCGGAAGGCGCCGTGCTGCGCTATCTCGGCGCATTCGGCCCCGCATCGGTGAAGGACATGCAGACATGGGCCGGGGTGACCCGGATGAAGGAGGTCTTCGAGCGGCTGCGGCCCCGGCTCGTCACCTTCCGCGACGAGAACGGCGTCGAACTCTTCGACCTGCCCGACGCCCCGCGCCCCGCCGAGGACACCCCCGCCCCGCCCCGTTTCCTGCCCGAGTTCGACAACGTCCTCCTCGGCCACGCCGACCGCACCCGGGTCATCCCGGCGGACCTCAAGGGCCTCAACGGGGTGGGCAACCAGACCTATGGCAGCGTGCTGGTGGACGGCTTCTTCGCGGCGGTCTGGCGGCTGGACACCCCGCGCCAGGCCCCGCCCGTCGTCACGGTCCAGGAGGTCCGCCCGCTGACCCCCGCCGAGCGCGACGCCGTGACGGAGGAGGCGGCGTACGTGATCACGGCTATGACGCAGGCCGCGGAGCACGAGGTCCGGTTCGGATCGTTCGTGGACCTGGGGCGCTGACGGGGGCGCGGACGCGGGGGACGGTCCACGGGGCGGGGCGCGCCCTGCGTCGTCGGGGCCCACGGCGTGGGGGACGCCGGACGGGACGCGGCTACGGCAGCAGCCCCGCCCGCCGGGCCGCCACGACCGCCTCCAGCCGGGTGTGCGCGCCCAGCCGCCGCATCGCGGACCGCAGATAGCCCTTCACCGTCTCCGGGCGCAGCCCCAGCCGGTCCGCCGCCACCGCGTTCGTGGCGCCCGCGGCCACGCACGCCAGCACATCGATCTCGCGCGGCGCGAGCCGGACCTCCCGCGCCCCCGGCTCCCGGGTGCCCGTCGCCGACGCCAGCCGCCCGCACACCGCGAGCAGCTCGTCCCGGAGCGCCGGGTCCAGCACCTTCGGCATCAGGGCGCGCAGCTCGCGGTGCGCCTCCCGGACGTCCTCCCAGGCCCCCGCCGCCCCGGGAGCGGCGTCCGGCTCCGGGCGGCCCGCCGCCAGCAGCCGCCGCACCTCGTCCCGGACCGCCAGGGCCTGCTCCACGTCACGGGCGGCGGCCACCGCCGCGTCGAACGTGCGGTCCCCGAGCGTCAGCGGCTCACGCAGCGCCCCGTACAGCACCCCCCGCACCTCGCGCCGCACCACGACGGGGACGGCGACCACCGAGCGCAGGCCCTCCGCCGCGACGGCCATGTCGTATTCGTGGCTGATGTGGCGCGAGGAGCGGTAGTCGGTCACCGCGCACGGCCTGGACAGGGCCATGGACTTGCCGCCCAGGCCGCTGCCCGACGAGATGACCAGGCCCCGCAGTGCGGCCGTGCGCGCCCCGTTCACCTCGGCGATCCTGGCGTGGCGGCTGTCCGAGAGCAGCCCGCCGAAAGCGACCGGCAGCCCGCTCGTCCGGCGCAGCCGCAGCAGCGCCGCTTGCATCTCGACCGCCTCGACGGATTCCGGCACCCTGCCGCCTCTCTGCCCCGCCCCCGATGGAATGGCCGCCCCGCGACACCCCCGTCCGGGGGTGGTGAGACCTGGGTCACTGTTTACATCATGTGAGGAGTCAAAGGACCGGCCGGGTCGGTAAAGAGGAGGGCACATGCCGGAAACGAGTGCGACGGAGACGTTCCGGGCGGCCCGGGACTTCCTGCTCAGGCACCGCGAGGACTATGCCGCCGCCTACGAGGGCTTCCGCTGGCCCCGCAGCGACCACTTCAACTGGGCGCTCGACTGGTTCGACGTCATCGCCAGGGACAACGACCGCACCGCCCTGCACATCGTGGAGGAGGACGGCACCCGCACCGAGGTGTCGTTCGCCGAGATGTCCGCCCGCTCCGACCGCGCCGCGAACTGGCTGCGCGCCCAGGGGGTGCGCGAGGGCGACCGCGTCCTCGTCATGCTCGGCAACCAGGCCGAGCTGTGGGAGACCGCCCTCGCCGCGATGAAGCTGCGCGCCGTCGTCATCCCGGCGACCCCGCTGCTCGGGCCCGCCGACCTGCGCGACCGGGTCGAGCGCGGCCGGGTCCGGCACGTCCTCGTCCGTGACACCGACACCGCGAAGTTCGACGAGGTGCCCGGCCGCTACACCCGGATCTGCGTCGGCACCCCGGTCGAGGGATGGCTCGACTACGCGGAGGCCGCCGGGGCCCCGCGCACCTTCACGCCGGACCGCGAGACCGACGCGGACGAACCGCTGATGCTCTACTTCACCTCCGGCACGACCGCCAGCCCCAAGCTGGTCGAGCACACCCATGTCTCGTACCCCGTGGGCCACTTGGCGACGATGTACTGGATCGGGCTCAAGCCGGGCGACGTCCACCTCAACATCTCCTCGCCCGGCTGGGCCAAGCACGCCTGGTCCAACCTCTTCGCGCCGTGGAGCGCCGAGGCGACCGTCTTCATCTTCAACTACACCCGCTTCGACGCCGGCCGCCTGATGGCCGAGATGGACCGCTCCGGCATCACGAGCTTCTGCGCCCCGCCCACCGTGTGGCGCATGCTCATCCAGGCGGACCTGACCCAGCTGAAGACCCCGCCGCGCGAGGTCGTCGCGGCCGGCGAACCGCTGAATCCCGAGGTCATCGAGGCGGTCCGGCGCGCCTGGGGCGTCACCATCCGCGACGGCTTCGGCCAGACGGAGACCGCGGTCCAGGTCGCCAACACCCCCGGCCAGGTCCTGAAGCCCGGCTCGATGGGGCGGCCCAGCCCGGGCTTCCGGGTGGTCCTGCTCGACCCGGTGAGCGGGGAGCCCGGCGCGGCCGAGGGCGAGATCTCGCTCGACCTTTCGGCGCACCCGGTGGGCCTGATGACCGGATACCACGGGGACCCGGAGCGCACGGCCGAGGCGATGGCCGGCGGCTACTACCGCACCGGCGACATCGGCTCCCGCGATGAGGACGGCTACATCACCTACGTGGGGCGCGCCGACGACGTCTTCAAGTCCTCGGACTACAAGATCTCGCCGTTCGAGCTGGAGAGCGCCCTGCTGGAGCACGAGGCGGTGGTCGAGGCCGCCGTCGTCCCGGCCCCCGACGAGGTCCGCCTCTCCGTCCCGAAGGCGTACGTGGTGCTCGCCGAGGGCTGGGAGCCCGGACCGGACACCGCCAAGGTGCTCTTCGCCCACTCCCGGTCCGTGCTCGCCCCGTACAAGCGGGTGCGGCGGCTGGAGTTCGCGGAGCTGCCCAAGACCGTCTCCGGCAAGATCCGCCGCATCGAGCTGCGTGAGCGCACCGCCCAGGGCGGCGGCACCGAGTACGCCGAAGGGGACCTGGCATGACCGAGCTCTCGTACGCGCACGGCACGGGCACCACCGCCCTGCTCGGCGACACCATCGGGCGCAACCTGGACCGGACCGTCGCCGCCTGGCCCGACCGGGAGGCGCTGGTCGACGTACCGTCCGGGCGGCGCTGGACGTACGCGGAGTTCGGCGCGGCCGTGGACGAGCTGGCGCGGGCGCTGATGGCGTCGGGCGTGGCCAAGGGGGACCGGGTCGGCATCTGGGCGGTCAACTGCCCGGAGTGGGTGCTCGTCCAGTACGCCACCGCCCGCATCGGCGCGATCATGGTGAACATCAACCCCGCCTACCGGGCGCACGAGCTGGAGTACGTGCTGAAGCAGGCCGGGATCAGCCTGCTGGCCGCCACCCTCGCCCACCGCAACAGCGACTACCGCGCCCTGGTCGAGCAGGTCCGCGCCAACTGCCCGGACCTGCGCGCGGTGCACTACATCGGTGACGGGACCTGGGACGAACTCCTTGCCACCGCGCCCCAGGTGACGACCGATCAGCTCGCGGAACGCGAGGCGGCGCTGTCCTGCGACGACCCGATCAACATCCAGTACACCTCCGGCACCACCGGATTCCCCAAGGGGGCGACTCTCTCCCACCACAACATCCTCAACAACGGATACTTCGTGGGGGAGCTGGTCGCCTACACCGAGGAGGACCGGGTCTGCCTGCCCGTCCCCTTCTATCACTGCTTCGGCATGGTGATGGGCAACCTCGGGATCACCTCGCACGGCGCCTGCATCGTGATCCCCGGCGGCTCGTTCGAACCGGCCGCCGTGCTGAGCGCCGTGCAGCAGGAGCGCTGCACCTCGCTGTACGGGGTGCCCACGATGTTCATCGCCGAGCTCAACCTGCCGGACTTCGCCTCGTACGACCTGTCCTCGCTGCGCACCGGCATCATGGCCGGGTCGCCGTGCCCGGTCGAGGTGATGAAGCGGGTGGTGGCCGAGATGCACATGGACGAGGTGTCCATCTGCTACGGCATGACGGAGACCTCCCCGGTCTCCACGCAGACCCGCCGCGACGACGACCTGGAGCGCCGCACCGGCACGGTCGGCCGCGTCATGCCGCACATCGAGGTCAAGGTCATCGACCCGGCGACCGGCGTGACCCTGGAGCGCGGGCGGTCCGGCGAGCTGTGCACCCGCGGCTACAGCGTGATGCTCGGCTACTGGGACCAGCCCGAGCGGACCGCCGAGGCCATCGACGCGGGGCGCTGGATGCACACAGGGGACCTCGCGGTGATGCGCGAGGACGGCTACGTACAGATCGTCGGCCGCATCAAGGACGTGATCATCCGGGGCGGCGAGAACATCTACCCGCGCGAGATCGAGGAGTTCCTGTACCGCCACCCGAAGATCGCCGACGTGCAGGTGGTCGGCGTGCCCGACGAGCGGTACGGGGAAGAGGTGCTGGCCTGCGTCATCCCCGCCGACCCGGCCGACCCACCCGCCCTTGACGACGTACGGGCCTTCTGCGAGGGGCAGTTGGCGCACTACAAGGTCCCTCGCCTGCTCCAGATCCTGGAGACCTTCCCGATGACGGTCAGCGGCAAGGTCCGCAAGATCGAACTGCGGGAGAACTACGGGCGCTAGCGGCTCAGGCCGCCTCGGTCACGTCCCCCGTGCCGCCCCGCGTCGCCGCCGCCCACTGGAGGAGCAGCACCTCGTAGGCGGCGGACTCCACGGGGGACCAGTCCTGGCCCGCGCGGGCGTCCACGAGCGCGCGGATCGCCTCGTTGGCCTCCAGGGCGGAGCGCCTCGGGAGCGCGGGGGCGTGCGCGGGCGTGTCCGAGGGTGGTGAAGTCCGTGGAGTTAAGACCATGCGCTCCACTGTAGGGCCCGCCACTGACAACGGACCGCAGATCGGCAGCCGTTGGCCAGAACGTGACGGATCACACGCAGGGTGGCCGGGCGGTTTCTGTGAGGTACGACACCCCGCCCGGTCCCGGTGTCCGAAAATGTGGCGTGGGCGCGGTCAGGCGCCGGTGCTGACGAGCTCGTCCGCCGCACCGTTCACCGGCTGCGGCGTCCCGGTGAGGTCCAGCACGAACAGCGGCACACACAGGGTGTCCGCGCGCTCGCGGGCCTCCGGCGTGTAGCCCGCCAGTGAGAACAGCACCCCGCGCACGGAGCCGTTGAGCGCGTTGAGCCACAGGCACTCGACGTCGCGGAGGGCGGTCGGCCCCGTCGTGGAGTCGACCTCGGCGATCAGCCCGACCGCCCGCAGATCGATCCGCGACGCCGGCCGGTTCACCGGGTGCGTCACGTCCCGGAAGCCCAGCCAGGCCAGATAGAGGGCCGCCGCCGCGACCGCGTCCCGCGCTGTACGGATGGTCAGCGGGCGGAACGCCGGACGGGGTGCCGCCGCCGTGCGCGGCAGCGGTATGTGCGCGGGCCGGACCGCCCCGGCGGACGCCACCGGTCGCACCGGTACCCGCAGCACCGCGCCGCACGGGCAGCACAGCTCGGGCTGCGGCCACTGGTCGTGCCGCCCGCAGCCCCGGCACCGTACGGTCACCCAGTCGTCGTTCCAGGTGCGATGGGTGATCGGGACGACGGGTGCGCCGCGCAGCAGCGGCGGGGCCGTCGGCTCCCCGCACGGGCAGGGGTAGACGGGGGTCACGTACGCGTGGTCGCGGCGACAGGCCGGGCACCGTACCGGCACTGACTCCACCCCGTGCTCCCTCCGTACCACTTCCGTAATCCCTCCATGCTCCCCCAAGAGCCCGCCGCCGGGTGCGGATTCGCTCCACTCGGCGCCCTTCTCCGCGCGCGTCCCGCCTCCCTTGACGGCGGTCCGGGCGCGGCCTAGATTTGCTTCCACATAACAGAAGAAGTTTTCCGCAATGCGGAATCGGTGATTTGGTGCTCTCAGGTGGCGCGACAGAGCCCGACTCCATCCCCGACTCCACCCAGGGACGAGCAGGAGCACTCAATGCCTCGTATGACCGCTGCCCGCGCGGCAGTCGAGATCCTCAAGCGCGAAGGCGTCAGCAACGCGTTCGGTGTGCCGGGCGCCGCGATCAACCCCTTCTACGCGGCCCTCAAGGCGGCCGGCGGCGTCCACCACACGCTCGCCCGCCACGTCGAGGGCGCCTCCCACATGGCGGAGGGCTACACCCGGGCCCGCCCGGGCAACATCGGCGTCTGCATCGGTACGTCGGGGCCCGCCGGCACCGACATGATCACCGGCCTGTACTCCGCGATCGCGGACTCGATCCCGATCCTGTGCATCACCGGTCAGGCGCCGACCGCCGTCCTGCACAAGGAGGACTTCCAGGCCGTCGACATCGCCTCGATCGCCGCCCCGGTCACCAAGGCCGCCACCACCGTCCTGGAGGCCGCGCAGGTCCCCGGCGTCTTCCAGCAGGCGTTCCACCTGATGCGCACGGGCCGCCCCGGCCCGGTCCTCATCGACCTGCCGATCGACGTGCAGCTCACAGAGATCGAGTTCGACCCCGAGCTGTACGAGCCGCTGCCGGTGCACAAGCCCGCCGCGACCCGCAAGCAGATCGAGCGCGCCCTGGACATGCTCGACGCCTCCGAGCGCCCGCTGCTCGTCGCGGGCGGCGGCATCATCAACGCCGACGCCTCGGAACTCCTGGTGGAGTTCGCCGAGTTGACCGGCGTCCCGGTCGTTCCGACCCTGATGGGCTGGGGCATCGTCCCCGACGACCACGAGCTGAACGCCGGCATGGTCGGCCTCCAGACCTCGCACCGCTACGGCAACGCGAACTTCCTGGAGTCCGACTTCGTCCTCGGCATCGGCAACCGCTGGGCCAACCGCCACACCGGCAAGCTGGACGTCTACACGGCGGGCCGCACGTTCGTCCACGTGGACATCGCGCCCACCCAGATCGGCAAGATCTTCGCCCCTGACCTCGGGATCGTCTCCGACGCGAAGGCGGCGCTGGAACTGTTCGTGGAGGTGGCCCGTGCGCGGAAGGCGGCCGGCCGTCTGAAGGACCGCTCGGCCTGGGCGGCGTCCACGCAGGAGCGCAGGGCGACCCTGCAGCGCCGTACGCACTTCGACAACGTCCCGCTGAAGCCGCAGCGGGTGTACGAGGAGATGAACCGCGCGTTCGGCCCGGAGACCCGGTACGTCACGACGATCGGCCTCTCCCAGATCGCGGGCGCCCAGATGCTCCACGTGTACCGGCCGCGCCACTGGATCAACTGCGGCCAGGCGGGCCCCCTCGGCTGGACGATCCCGGCCGCGCTCGGCGTCGCGACGGCCGACCCCGACGGCTCCGTGGTCGCGCTCTCCGGCGATTACGACTTCCAGTTCATGCTGGAGGAGCTCGCGGTGGGCGCCCAGCACCGCATCCCGTACGTGCACGTCCTGGTCAACAACTCGTACCTCGGCCTGATCCGCCAGGCCCAGCGCAACTTCGACATCGACTTCCAGGTCAACCTGGAGTTCGAGAACCTCAACTCCCCGGAACTGGGCGTCTACGGCGTGGACCACGTCAAGGTGGTCGAGGGCCTGGGCTGCAAGGCCATCCGCGTCACCGAACCGGACGCTCTCCTCCCCGCCTTCGAGGAGGCGAAGAAGCTGGCGGCGGAACACCGGGTCCCGGTGGTGGTCGAAGCGATCCTGGAGCGGGTCACGAACATCTCGATGAGCGGCTCGGACATCGCGTCGGTCAACGAGTTCGAGGACGTGGCGACGGAACCGGGCCACGCGCCCACGGCGATCCGGCCGTACGCGGAGGCGTGACGCGGCAGGACCTGGGCTCCGTGGAAGGGCACCTGCGGAAAACCGTGGGTGCCCTCAGCCGGAGATCCGGTCCAGCAGCCCGTACACGGCTGCGTAGGCCACCGGCGATGCGAGAACCGCCGCGGCGAGGCCCAGGCCGCGTTCGCGCCAGGTGCGGGCCAGCGCAAGGGGCAGCGCGCAGGCGACTACGGCACAGGCGCCGGCCTGGCCGGCGTACCCGAGTGTCAGCCAGGAGTGCAGGCACTCGCTCCCGAAGAGGCCGCCGACCGCGCCCAGGGACCCGACGCGCCGCCACAGCCGGGGGCTGCGCCGCGACCAGGCGCCGGCCGTGCCGAAGAGCGGCCCTGCGACACAGGCCATGACCAGCCAGACCAGAGGGAAGACGAGGCTCCCCATGCCTCCGCGGCCCAGTTCCGCGTAACCGTAGTAGCCGACGACGAGCCCGATCTCCGCGAGCGCACCGGCGACGGCGATGCGGCGGACATCACCGACGCGCGCCGCGAGGACCGCGCCGGTGGCGAACGCGAGCACCGACCACACCCCGCCGGAGTTCGCCAACTGGCTCCAGGGCCAGGGCAGCCACCCCTGGAGCAGGTTCGTCAGGACGCCGAGCGCGATACCGGTGGCGGCACACAGCGCCGCCGTGAGGGCCGCGCGGTCCCGATCGGCGGTGGGACGCCGGAGGGCGTGGGCCGAGGTCGCCACGGGCGTGGAGGACGGGGAGGTCATAACAGTGACTATACATTCACGTTATACACGCGGTGTATAGGCGGTGGGGCTGGGCAGGAAAACGTTCGGTGGCTGCGGCGTGCTCCTTCCGGACGTCCGCCGTGCGACTTGAGCCGCGTCTCACGGCGCCTCGAACCCCGTTACGGCCAGCGCCTCGCCCACCCGGGCGGCGGCCAGGGCGTCGTGGCGGATGACGAAACTCGTGCGGTACTCCTCGTAGGCCCGGGATTCGCTGGCGAGGGCAATCCACTCGCCTGCAAGTCGGTGCCGTTCCTCCTCCAGGCGAGACGGCCATTGCCCGATCGGGATGGCCGGGATCTGCCCTTCCTTCTCGCGTCCCGCGAGGGTCTGCTCCGCGATGCAGCCGAGCACCTCGTCATCGACATACCCACCGAGGGAGACGGCGGCTTCGGACGGCCAGAGATAGTGGGCCAGGGCCCGCAGTTCGTCCAGATGCGGCAGATCGCGCTCCATGTACCGGGCCAGTCGCTGCTGGAAGGGCGACATGTCCTCCCATTCGAGGTCGTCCCAGAACTCGTGCCAGTCCTCGTCCTCGTCCTTCTCCTGGAGCCACAGGGGCAGTTCGGCTCCGAGCTCCGCGCGGACATCGAGCCGCTCGCGCACGCACACGGGGCCGGGGGCTTCCGCGACGGCGGTTTCGGTGCCGACCGGTACGTACACGACGCGCGCGCACCTTCCGGAACGGTCCTCCTGATCCAGCTGCTGATGCACGAAGAAGAGCAGTGTGCCGTCCACCGGCAGGTCGAAGCCGTCGACTCCCGGCAGCGCGGCGCAATCGACGGAGAGGAGCAGCGGCAACGGAACATTTTCGGCGGAAGGCCACTCCATGCCCACGGGCAGCAGAGGCAGCCCACCGATCTGCCCGACCGGCACACCACCACCCACGGGGGAGAGCCCGATCGATAGACGGAGATGCCGGCCGAACCTGCTGATCTCGTCGCCCGGTACGCCCAGTTCGAGCGCGGCCCGGCGAAATTCTCCCTGATGATCCATGTCCGAGAAGATAGGCGGTCCCGCTGGCCCCGCCATGACTCCCCTTCACGGGAGGGGCGTTCGGCAGTGGTGACGACGCCGCGAACGCAGTTCCTGGCGATTGCCTCGGTAGTCGCGGGGCGCTGCGGCTTGTCTCGGTTGATCAGGTTCCGAGGAGGGCTTCTCTTGCTGCCCGAGACCAGATGGATTGCTGTTTGACTGAGAAGCCCATCCGGTTCCAGTGAAAGAGGATGTGACGCGCGAGGACGGCGCGCTTGCCGGTGCTGAGTTTGTTTGATTCGGCGGCCTCTGCGAGGCGGCGGCCGTGATGTTGCAGGGACTCGATCCACGGGTGGATGGGTGTGAGGGGTCCTGTCGTGAGGAGGGGATGGGCATCGGTCAGCAGGAGGCGCTTCATGGGAGCCCTCATGCTGCTGACCTGGTGTGGCGTCACGTCATGTGGGAGCGGCCGTCGCTCTTCGACGCGGGCCCATACGTCGCCCTGCTCGCCTGCCTCCAGCCCGGCCGCCCGCATGAGGAGCGACACGGCAAGGAGCGATGTCTCCCTCGCCCCCAGTACGGCGGAGGCCCCTTCCGCTCGAATACGTGCGTAGTCAAGGACGCCTTCGCTGTCCGAGTGGAACAGAGCATGGGCGAGCGGCATTCCGGCGGGTCCGCCGAATGCGTTCGATTCCGGCTCGTACAGGGCGGGGTGCCAGCCGGCGGCCACGCCCCGTGATCTGGAGTCCTGGAGGACTGCTGCGATGTGGTCGGTGACGGCCTGCGCGGTTGCCCCCGGCGCCGGGTAGCAGCGCAGGCGCCAGTGCGGTGCCTTTCGTACGAACCACCATTGGCCGACCGGTCCGTCTGCGTGGAGGCCGGGGAAGAGGCAGGTGCGGAAGGCATCCTCCGCGCGTTCGTAGTCCACGAAGCGAATGTTGACCTGGTGCCAGCCGAGTGGGGCCGCTTTCAGCGCGGCCCGGCCGGCTGACTGATAGTGCTCGATTGCCTCGGCGAGCTGCGCGGGCGGGACGTCAATGACTCCTGCGGCATCCTCGACGCGTGCGCCGTTGAAGACGCTGTGGATCGCGTGCTCGACGCGGACCGGGTCGTAGTCGGTCACGTCAGGAGGAGGCAGGCGTCCCACTGCCCCCCGGGTGTAGTGGAAGCCTCGGCGTCCTGGTATGCGAGCGCCGCGCCCGCGCGGCCGACGAGGAAGCCGTCTTCCTCGGGGACTGCGGCCAGCAGGTATCGCTGCACGAGCGGTTCGATGCGGTTGGCGTACTCGCTGGGGCTGTCCGCGTCGGCTGCGACGCGCTGCACCGTGCGCAGGACGCCACCCACCCCGTGGCAGAGCCCGCCGTCGGCCAGCAGGTCCAGTTGGTGAGGGTCGGCGAGGCAGTAGCTGAGGGCTCGTTCGGCCATGCGTTTGCGGTCGGTGTCTTCCAGGACGATGCCGGCGAGCTGTTGCGCGCGTACGAGCCCCGGTGTGCCATAGCACCAGCTCGGTGCGGCGGGCCGGGTGGGCGAGGCGCCGCGGTGACTGATCCAGCGCGGCCAGCGCACCCCGTGGGCGTCGCTTTGCCGGATCTGGTCGAGCCATCGGCAGATGCGGCGGATCGCCTGTTCCTGGTGGTCGGTGTGTACGCCTGCGCGTATGGCCAGGGAGAGTAGTGCGAGCGGGCCGGTGATGCCGTGCGCGAGCCCGGCGTTGGCGTGCCCGCCCGGGGTGGCGCTCTGATCGGTGGCAGGAGCGTGGCTCACCCACCAGCCGGGAACGGTCTGTCCGGTGTGGTCGGTGAGCGGTTCGGTGAGGCGGACCAGGTAGTCCAGGATGCCGCGCAGTTCGGGGCCGTGGGGATTGCGGCGAAGGAGCAGGGCGCCGATCCCGGTCAGGCCGCGCAAGAGGTCGTACTCGGCGAACGTAGTTCGCCGGCCTGCGTCGATCCGGTCGTGGGCGGCCGCGAGCCGTGCGTGGGTGTGCGCGGTCACGACCTGGTCGAGGGTGTGCAGGGCCCCGGCGTAACGGTCGGTTCCGTCGGCGGCCAGGTGCAGGGCGAAGGCCATCGCCGGAGCGCCGAGGAAGAGACCGGCATCGCGGCCCTCGATGAGCGGGCCGGTGGCGGCGAGTATGCGGCGGGCCTCCGTCCAGTCGCCCGCACCGCGCAGTGCGCGCTCGATGTGCAGCAGCGCCGTACTCAAGGGGCCATGAGCGAGGGACTGGCGTGCGGACAGGGAAGTGTCGGGGGCGGACGGGGCGATGGTCACCGCGCGGCTCCTTCGGTGCGTACGGTCCAGGACAGCGCGGCGGCGCGGACCATGCGCCGGCATAGGGCCTCGGCGTCGGGGTCGATTCCGGCGACGCGGTTGTGGTGCATGTGCAGGAGGGACGGCAGCACGTTCTCCGGTGCGGGGCCCGGCCGCAGGAGCTTGCTGCGGTAGCGGGAAAGGGCGTCGCGGCGACGGGCCCAGGCGTCGAGCACGGCGTCGCCACCGGGGAAATCGTGCAGAGACGTGCCCGGGTCGTCGTTCTCGGTGAGCCGGAGGACGAGAGCCTGCGTGTGCCGGGGCGCCGTCGCTCCGTTGCCGCGCAACAGGTGTGCTGCCAACCAGGCGTGTGCTGCGCCGGGAGAACCGAGGAAGCCGGTGGCGATGTCCATGTACGAGGCCGCCGTGATGGCCGAGCGCAGCTCTGCGGGGAGACCGAGGCGCAGTTGCGCCAGCGCGGCCACCGAGTCGGCGGCGAAGTAGCCCTCGGCGGCGGCCAGGGCGGGGCCCGTCCCGTAGCGCCCGGCTTCGGGAACGTAGGTGTCCCACTGCACGCGTTGTACCAAGCCCTCATCGCGTAGTGTGTCGGCCCACTGGGCGACTTCCCAGGTCGTATCGGCGAAGTTGCCGGGCCTGGGTAGGTTGAGGCGGATACGGAGATGAGGGTCGGGGTCCGCGTACCGGACGAACCACGCCCCGGGGTCCGACAGACCACCGACCAGTTCCGAGGAGCCTTCGTACGCGAAGGACTCCCGGAACGCGGTTGCCACGTCGTCAAGCAGGTGCGGCAGGTGAGTACGGAGCACTTCGTCGGCGCGTTCGGCACTCCCGTACAGCTTCAGGTACCCCGTATCGGCCGTGCCCGGTGTCTGACCGTCCGCCCGCCGGGCCACGGTGTGCCAGCGGGGGGCCGGGGCGGTCGGCTGATCGGCGGCGAAGGACATGGTCACCTCGTGGGCGCGGCCGATCCAGCCGTAGGCGCTCTCCTCCGGTGCCTCGTGCAAGGACAGGGTGCGTTGGCGTTCCAGTTCTGCGCACAGGAGGTCGCGGTGGCCGGGTTGGTCGAGGTCCAGGCGGAGTTGCTGGTCGGTGGAGCCGACGAACACCGTGCGTGGTACGCCGTAGCGGATGCGCCAGTTGATGAAGTCCTCCGTCCAGCGGTTGGCGTCGGGAAGGTCGCGGGCGTGCAGCCGCCAGCAGGCTGCCGACAGGATGGTGCGGCCATAGCGGACTTCGGGAAGGAACGGCAACCGGGCTGCGACGCCCCAGGCGAAGGGTAGGGGGATGGCGGTGTGGAAGCGGTGGACCTCGGTCAGGAAGCGGACCAGGGGATGTGTGGCGGAACTCAGCTCCACCGCGCTCATCATCGAGGCTTCCAGGCATCGGCCCGTGGAGAGCGAGACGAGGTAGAGGCGTTCGGAGTCTGCGACGACCCCCAGGTCGTCCAGGCCGGTGGTGGCGTCCGGGTTGTGCTCGCCGACGGCCAGTACATCGGGGGCGACCAGGGGAGCACGCCCTACGTTGGAGGTGTGCCGACGCAGAGGCGGCGAGGAGACCTGGGCACGGACCGCGCCTTCGGTGAGGGTCGGCAGGCTGCGGTACGCGGCCTTCATCCGGTCCTGGTCGACGGTGTCCAGCGTCGGCAGGAACCGGCCGGAGAGGGTGCCGGCCGCGAGGGACAGTCCGACGGTGGAGAGGGTGAAGCGTCCCTCCGTCAGCGCGCGGGTGGAGTGTGCGAAGACGGTGAAGCACAGTTCGACGTGGGCCGGGAGTGCCGTGGGCTCGCCGACGGTCAGCGCCTCGATGTCCTCTTCCGTGAGCACGATTTCGCGCCGGTCGGTCAGAGCGGCGTCCTGCGCGAGGGCGAGCAAGTGTTCGTCGCGCGGCGTCGTCGCGAGAGTGGGGCGGGGCAGGACCGTTCCGCGGTATCCGACGGGGAAGCCGAGGCCGGTATCGGGGCTCGTCAGCTCACGGACCGGCACGATGGTGCCCACGCTGTAGCGGTCCAGGAAACGTGCCCGGTAGTCCTGCCAGGCCGCCGAACCACGCGGATAGGGCGTGATCCGGGCCATCAGGGTCAGCGCCTTCTCCGCCTCCCGGGCCACCGCTTCGGGCAGGATGACGTCACCGTCCGGGCGCACGTTCACAACGAGGCTCTGCTCGGCGACGCCGCTGAGTGCGGCCATGGCGTCGGTGGCCTGCGCGCGCAGGCCCGGCTGCTCGGCGGGACGGGCACGGTCGTGGCGGAGCAGCAGGCCGTGGATGTCGCGCAATCCGTCAGCCGTTGAGGTGCCGGCGCCGCTCTCATCGACCCGGGCGATCAAGTGGCCCAGAGCGTCAGGGGCGGTCATCGGCGCCTGGAGATCGGTCAGGAGTACCCGGTGCGTGACCAGCGCGCGGATCATTTCCTCAATGGCGGCATCGGTAACTGCCGGGAACTCGATGCCGAGTTCGGCCACCAGGTCGCGGACCCGGATCGGGGTACGGGCGAGCCACAAGGCCACTTCGGCGGCACGGGTGCGTCGCAGGCTGGTGTCCGTCGGCCCGTCCTCGCCTGGCTGGTTCATCACGGTGATCCGGGAGCCGCGTACGAGGTGGGTGGGGTCGGCGACGACCGTTAGGCATGGGAGGACGCAGGGGTCGCTCTCCAATGCGGAGGTGATGCTGTGCAGCCATGCGGCGTCGGCCCGCGCGGTCGCGCGGGCCAGCGGGCCCCAGTGGACGTGTGCGTCCTGCCCGGTACGTGCCACGGTCGGCCCGGCGAACAGCCCGAAGGGGGTCGCCCGGAACCGCATCCTGAGCAGGTAGCGGCCCAGGGACCGGCTGAGCCGGCGAAGGCGGCTGGGTTTGACCGGCTTGCCCGCCAGCAGGTCCCGGACGGCGTGAGCCAGCAGAGGCGAGGCGTGGCTGATGGCCGCCGCGCGGGAGGCGTCCGCCCAGACGTCTTCGATCCAGGCGCGGGTCTTCTCGACACCGGCCTCTTCACCGGGCCAGTCGAGGGCGGGGGCGGCGAGCGGAACCATCGATACTCTGATCATGGTCGCGTCAATTTGGCGGTACATCCGTACTCCTCTCGGATTGTGCCCCCGGGGGCTGGCGGTCTGCCCCGCCCGCCCCCGGGCCCCGTCAACTGCGGGGTTCTGGCACCGCCGGGTCAGCTGCCGATGCAGGTGCTGTTGGAGCAGGCCGACTGGCAGGTGGAGGTGCAGTTGTCGCCGGTGTCGTTCAGTAGCGCGCCGATGACGGGCGCCGAGGAAACCGTCTCGATGTTCAGGTCGAAGTCCCCGGCGTCGCCGCTGAAATCCGTCGCCGCCTTCAGCGCGGTGCCGGACGTGGTGCTCATCTGCTGTGCCATCTCGCTCTCCTTCAGGGAGGTGATAGAGGATGTGCTGTGCAACCTGGAGGCGGCCCGGGGCGGGCTACGGCCAGGTGATCGAGACCCGCGAGTGCCGCCGCTCGATGAGCCGGCCGTCAGCGGGAAGACGGTCGTCCGGAGTGCCCGCCGGACAGACCTCGATGTGTGCGCGGTCACCGCGGTGCTCGCGGTCCCACACCTGGATCTCCTCGACCAGGCGCCCGGCGAGCTGCTGCCCGCGCGGGCCGTGACCGATGGCGCCCAGCTCGTAGCGGTCCTCCTGATCCGTGGCCCGCGCCGTGCGGTACGCGAAGCTGTCGCCGTCCACGAGCGTGGGGATGCCGAGCGGGGACACCGAGGCGACGAGCCCCCGTTCACGCGCGCCCGGCATCGCGGCCAGCAGTGGCAGATTGTCCAACGCGGTGGTCAGCCACAGATCGAGATGTTCGTTGGACTCGCTGCCGCCCAGCGTCACACCGGACCACCGCGTGTTCCTCGGCATGGAGAGGGCCTTGGTCAGAGCTTCGGTGTCCGGCTCGGGGTGACCGTCCAGGCGCAGAGCGACCTGCTCGCCCGCCACGTCGTGCAGCACGGCGAGGCGGACCCGGTTCTCCCCGACCCCCTGCATTGGCACGAAGCCGCACAGCTCGAACCCGTCGCTGACGAGCCGGCCACCGTCGCGGACGAACGCCACGGTACGGGTCATGCCACGCATCCGCAGCGGGACGACGAGACGCCCACCCTCCTTGAGCTGGTCGAGCCAGGCCGGCGGAATGTCGGCCGCCTGCACCGTCACCACGATCCGGTCGAATGGCGCGCGGTCGGGCACCCCGCCCTCCGCATCCGCGGTGACCACGGTGACGTTGCGATACCCGGTCTCCTTCAGGAAGGCCAAGGCACGCCCCGTCACCTCCGGATCGATGTCCACGGTCACCACATGACCGGTGTCGCCGACAACTTCCGCCAGCAGGGCGGCGTTGGGGCCGCCGGAGCCGATTTCGAGCACGGACATCCCCGGAGCGAGGTCGGCCTGCTCCATCTGCATGGCCTGGACACGCGGCGCGGACACCGAGCTGATCTGCACTCCGTGCTCATCGGTCTTGGTGATCGTCGCGACCTCGGCGCCGTATGTCGATACCAGGTCTGCGTCAGGCGTGGCGAGATGCCGACGAACGTTCCGGAACGCGGCGATCACGCGGGGGCTGCGGGCGGCTCCCAGTTCGATGAGGCTCTGGGTGAGCGCATTGCGCAACTCCTGCTCTGACGGAGTCTCCACGCTGTCCGTGGTGCTCGTGTTGTCCACGCTGTTCTCCTCCTCGGCTGCTGCGCCGAGCTCGGTCGGGTGGGTGCGGGGTGTGCTCGGGGCCCGAAGAGTCATCTCGCGCCATGGTGGTAACCGCTCGACGGTCCGGCCCGTCACATTCGGGCCGCTAAGCGGCTGTCCGTGTGGCGGCCAAGCCGTATGCATCAGATAACTCCGACTTAGCTGAGCCTGGTTAGGGGGTTTGGAGCGGAACGACGATGAGCCGCTTAGGGGGTTTTGGCGATCGCTTTACCTCGCACCGTGTGTGCAAATCGCTACGTTGTGCTCAGGGGTGTCGTCCGCAACAAGATCGTTGCGGCGTGAATGGCCGACTTATCAAGGAAGGTGATTGCCGGATGCCGCACAGGGGCGACGCAGTGGGCGAGCGCGGACTGATCCTCGACTTCGCAGGGGTGCTTACCGCCAGTCCGGTCGAAGTCCACCACGCCTGGTGCGAGTCGGAGGGGCTGGCCCCGGGCGCGTGGCGCGGCACTCTCAACGATCACCCCGAGGGTCGGCGGCTTTACGCGGCTCTGGAGATCGGGGAGATCGGGCAGGCAGAGTGGAACGAGGGCACGGCGGCGCTCCTGGGTGCGCACGTGGATCCGGTGAATCTGATGGGACGGGCCTGGAGCGGAGTACCCGTGGCTCCGCGGATGGTCGCGCTCGCTCGTGCTGCGCGGGCAGCCGGCCACCGGCTCGCCCTGCTGTCGAACAGTTTCGGTCTCGACCCGTTCAACCCGTACCAACACCTCCGCATCTGGGACCTGTTCGACGTGCATGTCGTCTCAGAGCTGGTCGGCGTGGCCAAGCCCGATCCGGCGATCTACCAACTCGCTCTGGACCGGATCGGGCTGCCTGCTGAGCAGTGCGTGTTCGTCGATGATCAGGCGGTGAACCTTCCGGCGGCCGCCGGTCTGGGCATCGCTACGGTTCACGCCGAGGGCGAGAGTGAGGCCGTAGCCGTGTTGGAGGCACTTCTCGGTGTCACGGCGATACTTGAAGTCTGAACCAAACCGTCCTCCGATCGGCGGCTGTCTTGCGACTGGTTATCCGATGGGGCGGATCATCACGGTGAGGACTGGCGAGGCTGGTGACGGCTGGCTCTGGCCGATGTTTTCGTAGCCCCATGACCTGTAGAGCGCGTGGACCTTTCCCTCGCCAGCGGCGCCGTTGACCATGAGCGTCACGTACGGCTCATGTCCGGTGGCGAGGAGGGTGTCGTGGATGCGGCGGGCGGTGCCGGTCTTGCGCCAGGACGGGTGGACGCCGATCTCCTTGAGCGCCATGGTCGGGCGCTCGGTGTACTTTTCCGCCGGGGGCGGGCTGGTGCGCTGCCAGTAGCGGTCGCCGTGCTCAATGGTGTTGCTGTACGCGTAGCCGACCGGCTGGTTGTCCGCGTACGCGAGGACGGCTGTGAACCCCGGTTCGGCGGCGTGCCGGTCGATACGTTCGCCGAAGGCAGTGACCGCGTAGTTCGGCAGGTGGAGCAGCGGGGCGCGTACCTCGGCGTATACGTCGAGGAGGTCACCGCGGATGGTGTCCAAGCTGGTGAAGGTGCGCAGCTCCGTGGCGGGTACGGTGGTCATGCGGTCGTCCTCCAAGTGATGGTGTGCTCGGTCCACGTCTGGACGGTGGTGCTGCGCGGCGCGGTGGCGCGGAGGGCGGCCCCGAACTCTTGGAGCATGCGCGACACGCGGGCGTGGCGGGTCGCGGCATCTGCAGAAACCCTTATGGCGGTGGCAGTTGCGGCGTCGGCGGCCCCCTGAGCGAGGAGGGCGTGAGCGAGACGGGTCGTGGCGATGGCACGGGACCTGGCCATGTGAGGTCGGAGCGATGCCAGGCAGCGGTGGGCGTGATACTCGGCGGTCGGGTAGTCGCCGAGCGCCAGGTACGCGGAGAGAGCCAGAGAGTCCAGTTCGGCTTGATCGTAGAAGGCGAGCAGCCAGACGGGCCGGTGATCAGCGGGATCGGCACGCAGCATGGCGTCCTGAGCCTGTTCGAACGCGCGACGTGTCTCGGTCCGGTTCTGTGCCGTGCCGTGGATGGCCCCCTGGCGGGCCAGACCGAGGGAAGCGAACAGTGGGTCACGGCGGGTGAGATGCAGGTTGCGAGCAACGTCGTTGGCGGCGATCGCGTCGGCGGGGCGGCGCATGTGCCGGTACATCGTGCCTGCGTGACTCCAGATGCGGAACTTGATCGCCTGGTCACCGGACATCTCCGCGAGGGCCTGCGCCTCGCGCATGTGCGCCTTCGCAGCGTCGTAGCGCCGGCCGTCGATGGCTGCCCACATCGCGGACGAGCGGAATGCTGCTCCTGAGGCGTACAGGCTGTTGCGTACCCTCTGGGTCGCACTGCCCGCGTTCTGAAGGTTGAGTGCCTCGTCGGCGAGAGCGGTCGCCTGCTCCTCGATGCGAGGTTGCCCGCCGTGGCGGTGGTCGTTGGCGATGATCTCGGCGAAGCGCTTGTTCAGCCGGTTGACGTCGCTCATGCCGATCCGTCGGGGTGATGCGGTCCCTGGGGCTGCTGCTGCGGCAGCCGCCGCAGCAATGCCGCCGACGAGGGTACGGCGCTTCATTTCGGGGTCCTCCTGCTGCGATGAAGCTGGGGTGGGCGAAGATCGGCCCCGTGGCACGAACCCTAAGGCGACGGCGGGTAATCCCGTCACCATCTCAAGTGCCGTGCGGGTTGCTGACTTCGGCCAAGTGACGCGGCCGGCCTTCCACGCGCGGATCGATGACCCGTCGAGCCCGCCCATGCGTCCCGTCAGTTCTTCGACAGCGCTGTTCACGGCCTCGGCAAGGCTGTTGGAGCTGTGCCCATGCTCGGTCATCCACGCCTCAAGGAGGGTGTTACGGATCGCCACCATGCGGGCACGGTAGCCGCCGGGCTCTCGGCCCACCACGTAATGGGCAGGTCAAAACGCCCTAGGCGAGGTCGCTCGATGAGTGCTTGAGCGCCCTAACCAGCCTTCGGCAGAACGGAGTTATCTGGATGTCGGTCACTCTTTGCGAGTGCTCGGTGACTACTTGTTCTCTCTGCAGCAGGAGGCTCGCCATGCCCCACCAACAGCCCCGGAGGAGCCGGCTCGCGTTGGCGGATACGCTCAATGCCGTGGCTCTGGCGCGGCTGCACACTGCCGATGTTCTCGTGGGCTGGGGAGTGGCCTCCGACGCGGTCGAGACGGCGAAGCTCCTGGTTTCCGAGTTGGCGACCAATGCCGTGGGGCACTCGGAGGACGGCGAGGCGCCGACGTCTTTGCCTCCGTCGCAGAGCGGCGTGGAGACCTTCGAGCTGTTGCTGGAGGTCGTCCCCGGCGCCGTCAGGCTGTCCGTGCGGGACCGCGATCCGAGGCCGCCCGTTCTGAAGGAGGTTGGTGTCGATGCGTTGGGCGGGCGGGGGATCTTCATCGTGGCGGCGATGAGCCGGGCTTGGGGGTACTACCCGGCTCGTAACGCGCCGGGGAAAGTGGTGTGGGCCGAGATCGCGCGTGCTGCCACGGGGCCGAATGCGGGCCGCGACGCTTCGACGTCGTCTCCGGGCCTGCCCCAGA
This sequence comes from Streptomyces sp. NPDC041814, assembly GCF_055590565.1. Taxonomy (NCBI): domain Bacteria; kingdom Bacillati; phylum Actinomycetota; class Actinomycetes; order Kitasatosporales; family Streptomycetaceae; genus Streptomyces; species Streptomyces sp. NPDC041814. The sequence continues at coordinate 147,467 of NZ_JBVJAM010000016.1, forward strand.
CGGATGGCCTCCGGGCACCCAGAGACGCACGGGCCGAGCCGAACCTGATCGGTCGCGTGCTCGTCGGCATCAAGGATCTCTGAGCGCGCCGACCGACTGGCTGTACGTCCCCGAGCGGCCTGCCACCGCACACGCATGCAGGCGTTCGACCTACTTCACAAGGATTACCCGATGACGAAGTCGCTGACGACCGCGACGGCCACGGCTCGCGCCCTGGAGCTGGTCCTGGAGTACGCCGGTCTCAGCTTTGAGCTGGAGGAAGGCCCCGCGCCGGGTGGTTGCCGCCTGCGGTTGACTCCCTCGGCCGCCCACCCCTGGACGCACGGAGACGTGCGGGCCCACTTGCTTGCCGAGGGCGTCGTCGCCGAGGTCGCACACGGCGAACAGCCCTTGCTGTGCCCCGGCCACGAGCTGGTCCTCACGCTGCTTTCGGAGCAGGAAGTCCGCTCCCTGGAACGGCTTTTCGCGAATTACCTAGGCGAGGTGCAGAAGGCGGCACTGGAGCTGCATCGCGCGCTTGCCCACGTCGGCGTCGAACGACATCTCGAAATCGAGACCGTGGGGAGCCGGGTCCTCATCGATATCGGCATGTTCGATACGGGCGCGGCCACACTGCTCTGCCGCAGTCTCGGCGGTGACGAGTCGGTTCTGCGTGCCCTTGACCTCGGGGACTGGCATGACCACGAGCGGTTCGCCAAAGAATTGGAGCGGGTGATCGCCGCGACCGGCCAAGTGCTGCCCGTCGAGTCGGTGCCCACCTGCGGGCACTGCCGGAGCCGGCACGGCGGCCACCACATCCGCTTCGACTGCCTGGACGCCGACGACGCGCTGCTCCTCGCGGGCACGCTCTTCCGGACCGCCGCATCGGCAGAATCGGCCGGTTCCGACAACTGACATGCCGAGGCTGTGCTCGTCCTACCGTTCGCTGAGGGTGTTCTCAACCGCCCATTCACGAAACAGGGTGAGCGCCTCAGTGAGGTTGGCTGGTCCGCACGCGGCGTGGAAGGTCATTTCCGAGGTCCAGGCCATGACCCAGTCGTTCCTGCCGCGTTTGAGGTCCTGGCAGGAGATGGTGTGTCCTTCCAGGTCGGTGTCCTCCAGGTCGATGCGGATTGTCCAGCCGGGGTTGTCGCTTGTGTCGATCTTGACGCCCCACTCGTGCTCCCAGTCACCGTCGCACTGTGCGGAGTACCAGGACCTGCAGCCAGTCCAGGACGCTCTCGGCTTCGTTCATGGCGCGAGATGTTGGTCCGCCGTGAGTCCAGGACCTGACGCGGCTACTTGCTCTGGAAGTCGCGGTGGCCGAGCGGTGCGTGCGTGAGGGCCGACCGATCGGGAGGCTGTGCGGCTGGGCGGTTCCTGCGAGGATCCGGCCGTACCGGCCACCCGTGTGAAGAGCTTCGTCGGTGGCCTTGTCAGTGGGCGGGGGCACACTGGCCGGCATGATCACCTCCTCATCCGCTGCAAGCGGTGCCTCTGACTGCTCCCGGGTCTGGGTGGAGTCGTTGGGCGGCCCCTTGATCGTCGTCCCCGTCTCCGCCTTGGCCTCCTGGGGCGGAAGCACGGAGAGCGGACTCATCGCCGGAGACGGCACAGCCCCGGACGACTACGACCGGGCCTGCGCGGTGGACGATCTGGCCGGTGTGATTCCCCTTGACGAGGAGGGCGCGCAAGCGCTGGTACTGGCGGACGAGCCGGCCACCAGTTGCTATCTGCCCCAGCACCGGACGTTCCTCCGGTGGCTCGCCGCCGACTCCGAGGCCGGGTTGAGAGCCGCGGCGCACAAGGTCCTCGCAGACCCGGACACGGTGTGGGAGGAGTGCGGCACGTGGGCCACGGACGGCCCGGCGGTGCTCATGGACTCTGCCGAAGCGGGTTCCGACCTGGGCGTCGAGTACCCCGGTGGCGGGATGCCCGCCGCGGCATCGGTCTCGCTGCCCGCGGGCCGCTGGCGGGTACGCGCCACACACACCGAGGCGGACCAGGAGAGTCGGGTCGGCCTGGTCCAGCTGCTGGCGGCCGGGGCCTGAACGGTCAGTTGTGGCGCGGGAGGTCCTGTGCAGCCGCGCAGGGCCTCCCGAGCCGCTGTCTCAGCCGATGGTGAAGCGCTGGTTCTGGGCGTTCCGGTCGCAGGTGGCGGTGCGGTAGTAGCCGTTGTCCTGCTGGTAGAGGCAGCGGCCCGTGCCGACGCTCTGAAGCATCACGGCGCTGCGGGCGGCGGGCTGGACGGTGCGCCACTTCTGGTACGAGCCACCGTTGCAGCGCTGGGGGTAGACGTCACCCCGGTCGTTGCTGTCGAGACAGCGGCCCCAGAAGTTGTTCTTGAGCGTGGTGATGGTGTTGAGCTTGCCGTTCCACTGCCACAGGAGGCTTCCGCGTCCGGTGGTGCAGCGGTCGCCCTTGAGGCCGGTTTCGGAGTTCTCGCGCAGGCAGTCACCGTAGCGGTAGTTCGCGAAGCGGCTGGTGGTCGTGGTGGCGGCGGAGGCGGGCGCGGGGGTGAGGAGGGGGAGGGCGAGGGCGGCTGCGGCGATGAGGGAGGCGAAGGCACTACGGGTCGGGCGGCGCACTGAGGGGCTCCTTGCGGTGGTGTTCAGAGGTGCCTCAGCAGGATCCGCGAACTCCCCTCGACTCCACGCCTCCCACGCCTGAAACACGAGGAATACCCGCTGATGGCTGACGAAGCCTTCCGCTCCCTCGTCGGTGGAGGAGTGGAACGGATCCCGGTTGGGGAGGACCTGAGCACTGTCCGCGGCTTCGCACGGGGGTATCCGCATGGATGCAGACACGGTCACCGCCATTGCGGCGGTAGTCGTGGCACTCGGCTCTCTCTGGGTCAGCTACACACAGGCCCGGGACAGCAGGCGGCACGGTCGGCAGTCGGTGCGGCCGATGCTTCACATGCATCGCGTGAAGGCTTACGAAGGTACGGAAGCGGGACTCCGCCTCATCAACGCCGGGCTCGGGCCGGCCATCGTGACGGGCTCGGTCGTACGCCTGGACGGGCAGGTCATCGGGCAGTGGGATTACCACACGCAGCAACGCATCCGGGACCTGTTACCGACGAGTCCCAAGGCTCACTCCCTGCGTCCCGGTGCCGTGGTGTTGGCCGGACAGTCCACCTTCCTCTTCTCTCTGGACGAGTTCAGCGACGACCAGCACGGTTGGTTCTGGGATCTCGTCACTCACCGACTGGTGATAGAAGTCCGTTACGAATCCCTGTACGGCGGCGAGAACTTCATGGTGAAGCCGCCGGTCTTCTGAGGTGACACACCTCGGCCCACCGCCACGTCGGCTTCCGCCTCACCGGCAGCGCGCGAAAAGGGCGCGGAGTACGGGACCGTATCCGTACTCCGCGCCCTGGTTCGGGGAAGAACAGGGGCCGCGGCAGTAGCGCGAAGGGGGGCTGCACGGGCCTTCAGGTCTGGTGACCGGGCCGCCTCCCGCGTACCACCGCACTGGCATCACGCCACCGCCGCGGCCCTAGGGGGTGTCTGACAGATCCCCGCAGCGTCACGGTGTCTGGCACGCACGCTCGCGGCGTTGCCGAAAAGTCCTAGTAGCTCCGCTACGAGGACTTCCCGGCGCCTTGCGATCGCACGCACCAGACACCGCTCCTTCTTCTGCGCGGATCCGCCAGACACCCCCTCGTCCTGCCCGCGTCGCGCAACAACCCCTCATCCGGGTGGACGCGTCGGCGCGGGCAGGGTTCGGGGGTGAGGTCAGTCCTCGCGGAGGGCGCGGACCGCCTCCTCCACGCGCTTGCCGTACTCGGGGTCGGCCGCGTGGAAGTGGGCGAGGTTCTTCTCGATGACGTCGTCCCGGGAGACCTGGGAGAGGCCGCCCGCGATGTTGGCGATGAGGCGGTCCTTCTCGTCGGCCGTCATCAGGCGGTACAGCTCGCCCGCCTGGAAGAAGTCGTCGTCCTTGGTGTGGAGCGGTGCCTCGTGGGTGCCGGTCCAGCCCTGGACGGGGAGCGGGGCGGAGAGCGCCGTGTCCGTCTGGGCGGGGCCCGCGTACGAGTTGGGCTCGTAGTTCTTGTCGTGGCGCGAGCCGTACCGCGTGGCGTGGAGGCCGTCGCGGCCGTAGTTGTCCGCGGCGGCGGCGCGCGGCGCGTTCACCGGGAGCTGGGTGTGGTTGATGCCCAGGCGGTAGCGCTGCGCGTCCGCGTAGGCGAACAGGCGGCCCTGGAGCATCTTGTCCGGGGACGGACCGATGCCGGGCACGAAGTTGTTCGGCGAGAAAGCGGCCTGCTCCACCTCCGCGAAGACGTTGTCCGGGTTGCGGTCCAGTACCAGCCGGCCCACCCGCTGGAGCGGGTAGTCCGCGTGCGGCCACACCTTGGTGACGTCGAACGGGTTGAAGCGGTAGTCCGCCGCCTCGGCGGCCGGCATGAGCTGCACGTACAGCGTCCAGGACGGGTTCATGCCGCGCTCGATGGCCTGGAGCAGGTCCGTCTGGTGCGAGTTGCCGTCCTTGCCGACGAGCTCGGCGGCCTGGTCGGCGGAGAGGGAGCGCACGCCCTGGTTGGTCTTGAAGTGGTACTTCACGAAGTACGCGTCGCCCGCGGCGTTCGTCCACTGGTAGGTGTGCGAGCCGAAGCCGTTCATGTGGCGGTACGAGGCGGGGATGCCCCGGTCGCCCATCAGCCAGGTGATCTGGTGCGTGGCCTCCGGGGAGTTCGCCCAGAAGTCCCAGACGTTGTCCGGCTCCTGACGGCCCGTGAAGGGGTCGCGCTTCTGCGAGTGGATGAAGTCGGGGAACTTGATCGGGTCCTTGATGAAGAACACCGGGGTGTTGTTCCCGACGAGGTCGTAGTTGCCCTCGTTCGTGTAGAACTTGACGGCGAAACCGCGCGGGTCGCGCACCGCGTCCGCGCCGCCCAGCGAGTCGGCGACGGTGGAGAAGCGGAGGAACGTCTCGGTGCGGCGGCCCACCTCGGAGAGGAAGTCGGCGCGGGTGTACGCGGTGACGTCGTCGGTCACCTCGAAGTAGCCGTACGCGCCGGAGCCCCGGGCGTGCACCACGCGCTCCGGGATGCGCTCCCGGTTGAAGCGGGCGAGCTTCTCCAGGAGGTGGCCGTCCTGGAGGAGGATCGGGCCTCCGGCACCCGCGGTGGCGGAGTTCTGGTTGTCGGCGACCGGGGCGCCGGACTCGGTCGTAAGCACACGCTGCGTCATGGTGTCGGGGCGACCTTCCGTACGGGGAGCTGCTGAACTGCGACGGCCAGGGGGCAGAGTCCTGGGGGCGTGTCCGGAGCGTAAAGAGGCCCGGGATGCGGCGTCAACAGTTTGTTGAAATTCGTGGTGGGAGGGTGTTCCGGACGGTGCCGGCGCCTGGGCGCGACAGGACAGGTGTCAGCGACGGCACCGTCCGGAAGTCTGTGGGGAGGGAGGAGAGCGGCCGGGCTCAGCCCTGGACGGGCAGGCCGGACAGCCGCTCGACCGAGCGCAGCAGCGCCGAGTGGTCCAGGCCGCCGTCACCCTGCGCGCGCAGCGAGGCGACGAGCTGGGCGACCACACCGCCGACCGGCAGCGCGGCACCGACGTTGCGGGCGGCGTCCGTGACGATGCCCATGTCCTTGTGGTGCAGGTCGATCCGGAAGCCCGGGGCGAAGTTGCGGTTGAGGAAGTTGTCCTTCTTGCGGGTCAGCACCGTCGAGCCGGCCAGCCCGCCGTTCAGGACGTCCAGCGCGGCGGCGAGGTCCACCCCGGACTTCTCCAGGAAGACCACGGCCTCGGCGCACGCCTGGATGTTCACCGCGACGATCAGCTGGTTCGCGGCCTTCACCGTCTGGCCGGAGCCGTGCGGGCCGCAGAGCACGATGGTCTTGCCGAGCGCTTCGAGCAGCGGCTTCGCGGCGTCGAAGTCCGCCTGCTCGCCGCCCACCATGATGGAGAGGACGGCCTCGATCGCGCCGGCCTCACCGCCGGAGACAGGGGCGTCCAGGACCCGGATGCCCTTCTCGGCGGCGTTCTTCGCGAGGTCCACGGAGGTCTGCGGGGTGATCGAGGACATGTCGATCAGCAGCGCGCCGCGCTTCGCGTTCTCCAGGATGCCGTCGGGGCCGTACGCGATGGCCTCGACCTGCGGCGACGCGGGCACCATCGTGATGACCACGTCCGCTTCCCTGACCGCCTCGGCGATCGAGGAGGCGCCGGTGCCGCCGGCCGCCGCCAGGCGGTCGACCTTGTCCTGCTCCAGGGTGTAACCGGTGACGTCGTAACCGGCCTTGATCAGGTTCTCCGACATGGGTGAACCCATGATGCCGAGACCGATCCACGCAACCTTGGGGAGGTTGTTGCTCATGAGGGTGCCTTCCGATCAGCGTGTACAGGGGCTCCTGGGGGCCTCAGCGGGCGGGCCGCGCCGCGGCCGGGAGCCAGTCGAAGGAGTCGGCGCTCGGGCGGTCGCCGGGCTTGTACTCCAGCCCGACCCAGCCCTCGTAACCGGCCTTCGCCAGCTCGTCCAGGAGCTGTTCCAGGGGGAGCGAGCCGGTGCCGGGCGCGCCGCGTCCCGGGTTGTCGGCGATCTGGACGTGTCCGGTCCGGTCGGCGTACGCGGTGATGACCTGGCTCAGGTCCTCGCCGTTCATCGACAGGTGGTACAGGTCCAGCAGGAACTTCGCGTTGCCGAGGCCGGTCGCCGCGTTGACCCGGTCCACGACCTCGATCCCGGCCGGGGCGCTCACCAGCGGATAGCGCGGGGACTCCGGTGCGTTCAGGGTCTCGATCAGCAGTACCGCGCCGATCCGGTCGGCGGCACGGGCCGCCAGCACCAGGTTCTCCAGGGCGAGTTCGTCCTGGACGGCGGGGTCGACGCCGTCGACCCGGTTGCCGTACAGCGCGTTGAGCGCCTTGCAGCCGACCGAGGCAGCGAAGCCGGCCGCCACCTCGATGTTGGCCCGGAAGCGCTCCGACTCCGCGCCGGGCACGGAGAGCGCGCCGCGGTCGGGGCCGGGGAGCTGTCCGGCGTAGAAGTTCAGGCCCACCAACTGGGTGCCGGCGTCGTCGAGCGCCTTCTTGAGGGCGTCGAGCTCGGCCTGCTCGGGGGTGGGGGTCTCGATCCAGGGCCACCACAGCTCGACCGCCGTGAAGCCGGCCGCGGCAGCTGCCGCGGGCCGCTCCAGGAGTGGGAGTTCCGTGAAGAGGATCGAGAGGTTCACATCGAAGCGCTGGTCCGGGTAGCCCATGAGGGTTTCGGCGCTCCTTCCGTATTGCGGAAGTTTATTTCTGCTTAATGGAAGATTGCCCGGAGGGTGGCGGGGCTGTCAAGGGGGTTCCGGGAATTCGGGCCGGTCAGGAGGTCCCTACGAGTCGCGGCGGCGGCCTCGGGCAGAAGCTCCGGACATGCGAGAAGGCGGGGCGGAGACCCGTCGGCCTCCGCCCCGCCCATGCGGTCCGCTACCGCGTCACCCGGCCGGAACCGTGTCCTGGAACGTCGTCCCCGCCGCGCGGTACGCGGCCACCTTCGCGTTCACCTGCGAGGGCGTGAGGACCTGGTCCTTCACGTGCAGGACGTAGTCCACCTGCTGGTCGTACGCGCGAGGCGTGGTGCTCGTCTGCCCGGCCAGGTCGATCAGCCACTGGTTGAAGTTGATCGACATGCCGCGCTCCGGCAGGTAGGCCGCGCCGTGCGTGCCGAAGAGCTGCCCGTCGATGTAGTACGTGATCGCGTTGTTGTCGATGGTCACCACCAGGTCGTGCCAGCCGGCGTAGCTCTGCCGGGACTCGGTGTGCTGGTTGACGGCCTCCCACGGGTCGGGCCGGTAGGTCTCCCACGAGGTGGTGTAGAGGATGTTGCCGCTCTCGCCCCAGCCGCCGTTGGGCAGGTACTCGAAGTCGTACTCGGCGTAGTCGTCCGCCATCGGCGCCTTGAGGTCGTTGATGGTGAAGAACGTCTGGACGAGGTGGTCGCCGTCCGGGCCCGACTTCGGCGCGTCGTTGAACTTGACCCGCGCCGCGTACGTGCCGTTCCGGAACTTCATCGACTGGGTCAGGATCTCGGTCTGCTTCGTCGACTCGCCGGTGCCCGCCGTCGACGTCTCCAGGTTCATGATGGAGTTGCCGCTCTGCGTGGCGAACGTGACCTTGTCCGGAGCCCAGGTGGCACCGGGCACGCCGGGCCCGCCCGCGTTGGAGCGGACGCTCCAGCCGTGCGCGGCGATCTGCGGGTCGGTGTGACCGCTGTAGTTGAAGTCGTCGAACAGCGTCGCCCCGTCACCCGGCGGGTCGGTGGGGTCCGTCGGGTCCGTGGGATCGGTCGGGTCGGTGGGGTCGTTGCCCGCGGGGGCGGTGCCCCAGACCGTGGTGCCGCCCAGCTGCGCGGTCACCTTCGTCCAGTCGGTGTACGAGGTCGCGCCGGCGCCGAACGAGTAGTCGTCGCTCTGCACCAGCGGCTGCCAGCTGGACCGGTAGAACCGCAGCTGCATGTCACCGCTGTCGGCACCCGGTGCCAGGGAGCCCGCGCCGGAGGTGAAGCCGATCTCCAGGTAGCGGTCGGCGTCGGCCGTCGGATGCGCGAGCGTGCCGAACGTCCCCGTGATGTTGCCGCAGCCCTTCACCGCCCACGAGCAGGCGAACCGGTAGACCTCGCCCACCGCGTCGCCCTTGAAGTAGTAGCGGATCTTCACGTTGCTGAGCTGCACGGACCCGCTGCCGGTGTTGCGCACCTTCAGCCAGGGTTCGCTCTGGTCGGCGCTCGCACCCGTCGCGCCGGTGCGGTACTGCACGGCGATCGGTTCGCCGGCGGCGCTCGCCGTCGTGGGGACGGCGGCCAGGGCCGTACAGCCCAGGGCCACGGTGACGGCGGCCGCGGCGGCGGCGCGCAGCCGGCTCTTCGCGTGTGACTTCATGCGTCTGTTCCTTCCGGGAACGTCGTGGGGGAGTGCGACTTCAGGGGGTCGGCGCTGTTCCTGGGGATGCCGTGGTGAGCGGCCGGGGGTTGGGGGTCTCCGGTGAGTCCCCGTGGACGAAGGAGCGGTGGCTGGTGCGTGCGATCGCAAGGCGCCGATGCGTCCTCATCGCGGAGCGATTAGGGCGTTTCGGTAACGCGGCGAGCGTGCGTGCCAGGCGCCGTGACGCCGCGGGGACTTACCGGAGACCCCCAAGGGCGGTAGCGGACGCCGAGCGCGTCCAGGCGGGTGGTGTGGTGGCCCAGGCGGGTGAGGAAGCCGGGCCAGCCGTCGCCGCCGCCGGACCAGGCGCGGTCCGCGAGGGCGCACAGCCTCGGATACGTCTGGTACTCGATCCGGTCCGGGGTGCGTGCGTACTCGGTCCACAGCTGGGCCTGGGTGCCGAGCAGCCGGACCGCGTCGCCCGGGTCCCAGTCGTCGGTCAGCGAGCGGTCGCCATGCACCGTGCGCAGCTCGACGGGCGGGCCCGGCTGCGTGAGGGGTTCGCCGGGGGCGTCGGACTCCGCGTAGTCGAGGTAGGTGGCCCGGTAGTGGGCGGCGACCACCTGGTGGCCGCGACGGGCGGCGGCGCGGGCGTGAGCCGGGTCGCGCCAGGTCATCACCGTGAATTCCGGGGGGAGTTCGGTGCCGGTCTCCGCCCAGCCGACCGGGATGCGGCCCCGCTCGGCGACGTACGCCCCGATGCGGCCCATGAACCAGCCGTGCAGGGCGCGCGCGTCGGGCAGCCCCTCGGCGGCGGCCCGCTCCCGGGCCGCCGGGCTGGTCTCCCACTCGGTGGTCGGGCACTCGTCGCCGCCCACGTGGATGTACGGGGACGGGAAGACGTCCATGACCTCGTCCAGCACCGTCCGGCAGAAGTCGAAGACCTCCTCGTGCACCCCGAACACCGTGTCGCACACGCCCCACCGGGTCCACACGCCGAGCCGCCTCGACGGGTCGTTGCCCAGCTCCGGATGGGCGGCCAGGGCGGCCCGGACATGGCCGGGCATCTCGATCTCCGGCACCACCCGCACCCCGCGCGCCGCCGCGTAACGGACGAGGCCGCGCAGCTCCTGGGTGGTGTACGCCCCCGAGTGCGGGATGCCGTCGAAGCGCTCGACGGGGCCGCCCGGCGGACCGGCCATCGACTGGCTGCGGTGTCCGCCGATCCCCGTCAGCTTCGGGTAGGCGGCGACGGGCATCCGCCAGCCCTGGTCGTCGGTGAGGTGGAGGTGCAGCGTGTTCAGCTTGTGCAGGGCCATCAGGTCCACGTAACGACGCAGGTAGGAGACCGGCTGGAAGTGCCGGGCCACGTCGAGCATCGTGCCGCGCCACGGATGCGCCGGGACGTCGCTGATCTCCACGCACGGCAGCGTCCAGGCCCCGCCGCGCCGGGCCCCGGCCGAGAGCGCCTCGGAGGGCAGCAGCTGGCGCAGCGTCTGGACCCCGGCCAGCAGGCCAGGCAGCCGGGCGGCCCGCAGCAGCACCGTGTCCGGGCCGATGGTGAGGCCGTACCCCTCCTCGCCGAGGCCGCTCAGCTGCGGGTCCAGGGCGAGCACGACGCGGCCGGTGGCGGAGGGGGCGAGGGGGAGCCCGGTGCCGGGCGCGAGCAGGGTGCGCAGCAGGTCGGCGGCGCCCTCCGCACCGGGGTAGGCGCGGATGCCGGTGTCCGGGGTCAGGGTGAAGCGGCCGGGGCGCGCGGAGACCTTGCGGGGGCGGGGGACGAGGGAGTGTTCGGGGCGGGGTGCGGGCATGCGGGGCCTCCGGAAGGGGAGAGGGTTCGTCGGTCAGCCCTTGACGGCGCCGGCGGCGAAGCCGGAGGTGACATGGCGCTGGAGCAGCAGGAAGACCACCAGCGCGGGCAGGGCGAAGAGGGTGGAGGCGGCCATCGTGGCGCCCCAGTCGGTGCCGAAGGTGTTCTGGAAGGAGGACAGCCAGACCGGCAGGGTGCGGCTGTCCTGATGCTTGATGATCAGGAAGTTGGCGTACGCGAACTCGTTCCAGGCGGTGATGAAGCCGAACAGCGAGGTCGCCATGAGACCCGGCGCGAGCAGCGGCAGGGCCACCTTCCGGAAGGCGGCGGTCCGGGTGCAGCCGTCGACCTGCGCGGCCTCCTCCAGCTCCGGCGGGATCGTCCCGATGAAGCCCCGCAGCACGATCACCGAGAACGGCAGCGTGACCATGAAGTACACGAGGGTGAGCGTCGGCAGCCGGTCCAGCATGTCCGTGTCGCGGGAGATGATGTAGATCGGGATGATCAGCGACTCCCAGGGCGCCATCTGCGCGATGAACACCATGAGCATGAACTGCCGCCGACCCTTCCAGCGCAGCCTCGCCACCGCGTACGCCGAGGCCAGGGCGACGATCAGGGCCAGCAGGATCGAACTCACCGTCACCAGCGCGCTGTTGCGCCAGAACATCCCGAAGCCGTCGGCCTGTACGGCGGTGCGGAAGTGGTCGAGCGTCCAGGTGCGCGGGAAGAGCTGCGGGTCGGAGGACTGGATGTCCTTGGACGGTTTGAACGCGGTGGAGATCATCCAGTAGACGGGGAACAGGCAGACCAGGACGGTCAGCGCGGCCGCGGCGTTCAGCGGAAGCCGCCGCAGCCGGGCGCTACGGGCACGGCTCATCGGATCTCGTCCTCCTGGCGGAGCATCTGGCGGAAGTAGAGGACGAGCACCCCGGACATCATGACCACGGTGACCATCGAGGCGGCCGAGCCCAGGTCGTAACGCTGGCCGGCCAGTGCGGTCTGGACCGCGTACACGGGCAGGATCGTCGTCGCGTCGCCCGGCCCGCCCCGGGTCATCACCCAGATCTGGACGAACGCCTTGAACGTCCAGATCACCTCCAGCGAGAACACCAGCAGGAAGATCGGCCGGAGCACCGGCAGGGTGACCGAGCGGAAGATCCGGGCGCCGCTCGCGCCGTCCAGCCGGGCCGACTCGTACAGCTCGGTCGGGACCGTGGTGAGCGCGGAGTAGATCGTGATCGCCGCGAACGGCACCGACTGCCACACGACCAGCAGGACCAGGATGGCGAAGGCGGCGGTGCCGTGCGCGAACCACGGATACCGGTCGAACGAGGAGAAGCCCGCGCCGGTCAGCAGATGGTTGACGATGCCGAACTCCGAGTGGAACAGCCACTGGAAGACCGTGGTGGCCGCGATCACCGGCATGGCCCAGGCCAGCACCAGCGAACTGAGCACCACCGTCCGGGCGACCTTGCCCAGGCGCTCGGTCATCAGGGCCACCAGGGTCGCGATCACCATGATGAGGACCACGTTGACCGCCATGAACAGGAAGGTGCGCCGGACCACCTCCCAGAACCGCGGATCCGTCAGCAGCGTGCGGTAGTTGCGCAGCCCGACGAACTCCGCGTCACCGGTGATCAGCTGCCGCAGCCGGAAGTCCTGGAGCGAGATCAGGACCGCCCGCAGCAGCGGATAGATCAGCAGGTAGAGCATGCCGCCGACCGCGGGTGCGATCAGGGCGTACGGCCACAGGCCGCGCGGTTCCCCGGACCGCCGCCGGGGCGGCGGTCCGGACGTGCCGGGTACGGCCCGGCGCAGGGGACTGGGGGGTGCGGTCCGTTCCCGGATGACCGACACGGCACGCCTCCTCTCAAGGGTGTGGACGGACGAGCGGTCAGGAGCCGGAGTTCATGGCCCGGGTGATGTCGGCGGACGCCTTGGCGGCCTCCTCCGCCGGGTCGCCGCCGGTGAGGACGGCGGTCATGTAGTCCTTGATCGGGTTCTCCGCCTCGACCGCGGCCCAGCTCGGCGTGTTGGGCGTGGCGTGGCCGTTCGCCGCGCCGACCGCCATCGCGGCGGCGCCCGGGTCGGCGGCGACCGCGGAGGCGAGCGTCGTCCGGTTCGGCACGTAGCTCATGGCGACGGCGAGCTTCTTCTGCCAGGTGTCGCCGGTGAGTTCCTTGATGAAGGTGAGCGCGGCCTCCTGCTTGCCGGACGCGGTGGGGATCACCAGGTCCGAGCCACCAGTGAAGACGGCACCCGGGGTGTCGGCGGTCTTGCCGGGGATCGGGAAGAAGCCCAGCTTCCCCTTCAGGTCCGGGTTCTTCTCGATGACGACGTTGGCGCCGCCCGGGGTCGAGATGACCTGGGCGACCTTGCCCTGCGCCATCACGTCGGCCTGCGGAGGGTCGGCCTCGTCGGCGTCCTTGGGTCCCTTGCCGAGCGCCTGGAGCTTCCCGTAGAACTCCATGCCGCGCAGCGCCTCCGGGGTGTCCAGGGCGCCCTTCCACTTCCCCCCGGACTCGGTGGCGAGGTCGCCGCCCTCGTCCCAGACGAAGCCGGCCAGGGCGTACCAGGTCTGGCCCGGCAGGTAGATGCCCTGGTTGCCGCCCTTGTTGAGCTTCTCGGTGGCGGCGATCCACTGGTCGCGGGTCTTGATGGTCTTCGCGTCGATGCCCGCCTTCTCGAAGAGGTCGGTGCGGTAGATGACCACCCGGTTGGCCGCGTAGTACGGGATGCCGTACTGCTTGCCCTCGTACGCCCCCGGCTCGGCGAGGCCCTTGAGCCAGTCCTTGCCGTTCAGCTCGTCCACCTTGTCGCTGAGGTCGAGCAGCCCGCCGCTCTGCGCGAACTGGGCGACCTGGGTGTTGCCGCTCTCGATGACGTCCGGGGCGTCGTTGCTGGCGAGCGCGGCGGTGATCTTCTCGCCGATGCCGTCCCACTCCTGGATCTGGATCCGGGCCCGGATGTCGGGGTGAGCCTTCTCGAAGCCCTGGACGAACTCCTTCTGGAACTGGGCCGAGACGCTGTCGCGCATCAGCCAGACGTCGATGCTGGTCCGGCCGTCACCGGACGCGTCGGAGGAGCCGTCGTACGAGCCACAGGCGCTGAGCACGGCGGCCAGCACGAGCGCGGACCCACCGGCAAGCAAGCGGTACTTCACGGTTCACCTCTGGGAGAACAGGACCTGACCACCTGACCAGTGAAGGCCGCTGGACAGCTCACCTCTTGTTGGTGGATGAAGGTGGCATGGACCAATGGAGCCGTCAAGCCCCTTGTATTCAACGGGTTTTGGGGATCTTCCGGAGGGGTGCTCCGTGAAAGCGGCTACAATCCATCTGACCAGTGGTCCAGTGGTCAGGTAGGTAACCCGCCAGAAGGGGGCAGCGCATGGACGCCGACGCATCGGGGACGGTGCTCAAACGGGAGCGGGCCCGTGACGCCATCCTGGAAATGATCGAGTCCCGGCGCCCGGGCGACGCGATCCCGTCGGAGCGGTCCCTGTGCGCCACGCTCGGCGTCTCCCGGCCCACCCTGCGCGCCGCGGTGGACGAGCTGGTCGCGACGGGGCTCCTGGTGCGGGAGCACGGCCGGGGCATGTTCGTCGCGCCCGAGAAGATCACCCAGGAGCTGATCTCGGCCGACCTCGCCCTGTCGGTGCCGCAGGCGTCCGGGGCCTGGTCGAGCCGGCTGCTGGAGTTCACCACCGTCCAGGCGGGCGCCCGGGTCGGCCGGAAGCTGCGCATGTCACCGGCGGCCGACATCGTGTACGTCGCCCGGCTGCGGCTGGTCGACGGCGCCCCCATGGCCATCGAGCACCTGCACATCCGGGCCGAGCTGGTGCCCGGGCTCTCCGCCGAGGAGCTGGAGAGCGGCGACCTCTACGAGCACCTGCGGTTGCGGCACGACGTGCACGTCCACGAGGCGGTCCAGGCGATCGAACCGACCGTGGTGACCCGCGCCGAGGCCCGCCTCCTGGACGTCCCCGAGCTGTCCCCGGCGCTGCTCTTCGAGCGGTTGACCTCGGACACGACGGGCCGCCCCGTCGAGTACGTGCACTCGCTCTACCGGGGCGACCGCTACCGCATCGTGTCCCGGCTGGCCCTCGGCCCGGCCGCCGCCGTCGAACCGGTCGAGGGCGGCCACCATCCGGGCATCCCGCCGGGCGACTTCGCGCAGCGCGAGCCGCTCACGTCCTCGACACGGGGTGACATCCAGTCCGGGGATTGAGGGCGCTCCGCCGCGTTGCGCCCTGCGCAATGGCTGGTGCACCTCTTGCGGTGGGCCCCGGGCGGGGCCACTGTGGCTGGCACATCCGACGCGACCGACCCCACGAGGTGCCTCGCATGACGTCCCCCACCAGCCGCCGCACCCTGCTCGGAGCCCTCCTGGCGGGCGGCGCCCTCGCCGCCGCCCCCAGCCTCCCGCGCTCCGCGCACCACCCCGCGCCCCGCCACCCCCAGCACCCGTCGCACCCCGCACACCCCGCGGCCACCAGCACCCGCACCCTCTACCTCGGCACCTACACGTCGACCAGCCCGGGCGGCACCGGCATCGGCGTCGCCGCGTACGACCCGGAGACGGCGGGCATCACCGCCCGCACCGTCGTCACGGGCGTCGAGAACCCCTCGTACCTCGCCCTCCACCCCACGGGCGCCACGCTCTACGCGGTGGACGAGCAGCAGAACGGCGGCGTCACCGCGGTCGCCGTCGCCGGCGGCACCTTCCGCGTCCTGGGCACCCGGTCCACCGGCGGCGCCGGACCCTGTCACCTCTCGGTCCACCCGGGCGGGCGGTGGCTGCTCAGCGCCAACTACACGTCCGGCAGCGTCGCCGTCCACCCCCTGGCCGAGGACGGATCGGTGGGGGAGCGCACCGACCTGGTCGCGCACGGCTCGCCCGCCCCCGGACCGGGGCAGGACGGCCCGCACGCGCACCAGATCATCACCTCGCCCGACGGCGCCCATGTGCTCGCCGTCGACCTCGGGAACGACACGGTGTACACGTACCGGCTGGACGAGACGCGCGGCACCCTGGAACAGGTCTCGTACGCCGCGCTGCGGCCGGGCGCCGGGCCCCGCCACCTCACCTTCCACCCCGACGGGCGCCACGCCTACCTGGCCTGCGAACTCGACAACACGGCGGTGGTCTGCGGTTACGACCCCGCTACGGGCGCGCTCATCCCGGGCGGCCCGCAGTCCACCGGCACGGGGTCCGGCACCAGCTACCCCGCGCAGTTCCTGGTCACCGGCGACGGCCGGTTCGCCTACCTCGCCAACCGGGGCCACAACAGCATCACCCGGTACGCGATCGAGGACGGCGGGGCCGCGCTGCGCCTGCTCGACACGGTGCCCGTGGGCGGCGACTTCCCCCGGCACACCGCGTTCTCGCCGGACGGCGCCCTGCTCTTCGCCGCCAACCAGCGGTCCGGCACGGTCACCGCCTTCCGGGTGGACGCCGAATCCGGCGCCCTGACCCCGGCCGGGACCCCGTACGCGGCCCCGGCGGCGGTCTGCGTGCTGCCGGTGTAGGGCGCTAGGGTCGTGCCCGAGCCGCCCCGGCGGCGGAACGTATCTGGGAGGCACCATGCGCTTGAGAGTGGAGTTCACCACCGAGCCCTTCGATCTGGACGAGGCGCCCGCGCACGCGGTCGTGGCGCGCGAGGTCATCCAGGGGGCCGGACTGGACGCCGTCGACGTCGGTCCGTTCGGCAACACGGCGGAGGGCGGTGCCGACCAGGTGCTCACGGCGGTGGACAGCCTGCTGCGGCAAGCGCTGGCATCGGGTGCCACCCGGGTCTCGCTCCAGGTCAACGTCATCGGAGAGGACCCGAAGTGACCGGACCGCTGGACCACCCCCTCGTCACCGCCGTGAAGCCCCTCGTGGACGCCATGGGGGCCGAGCTCGTCGGCCCCGGCGAGGCGCACCCCGACGATGTGGTGCTGGCCTGGGAGGGCGAGGACGTCGTGGCGGTCCGGCTGCCGCAGCTCTCGGAGTCGCTGGACCACATCCTGGCCGCGATGGAGCGCCGGCACGGCATGCCGCTGGCCGAGCTCGACCGCAAGGCCAAGCAGGAGGCGGTCCGGCTCCTGGAGGCACGCGGTGCCTTCTCCGTACGCCATGGGGTCGAGACCGTGGCGGGGGCGCTGGGTGTCTCGCGGTTCACCGTGTACAACTACCTGAACAGGGAAAACGGCGCCAAGAGCGGGTAGTTGGGACGCTGTCGCACCGGCTGCCGATGCATGATCGATCAAGCCGCCGCCCGGACCACCGGGCGGCGGCTTTTTCTGTATACGGAATTTCAACAAACTGTTGACGTCGTGTTGCGGAGGGCGTTAGCTATCCGCAGCCCGACCAACGCACAGCGAAGAACAGCCACGGAGGCTCCCGTGACTTCGAGCTCCACGCCGGGCCTCGCCCGGCTCAACACCCAGGCGGACGCCGATGCGGCCGCCGCACTGCACGAGGTGTGTGCCAGTGCGGCATGGGGACGAGCGATCCTCGCCCACCGCCCGTACGCCACCACCGAAGCCCTGCTCTCCGCGAGCGACACCGCCACGGCGGCACTCGGCGCGGAGGACCTGGCCGAGGCCATGGCCGGTCACCCGCCGATCGGCCGCCCGAAGCCCGGGGACCCGACCTCCTCCCGCGAACAGCGGGGGATGGCCGGGGCCTCCGAGGAGCTCAAGGCCGAGATGCTCGAACTCAACCTGGCCTACCAGGAGCGGTTCGGACATGTCTTCCTGATCTGCGCCACCGGCGCCACCGGTGAGCAGATGCGCGACGCGGTGAAGTCCCGCATCGGGAACTCGCCCGAGCAGGAGCGGGGGATCGTGCGCACCGAACTGGGCAAGATCAACCGCATCCGCCTCACCCGCCTCGTCACGGAAGACGCGTAACACAAGGAGAGTCTTGAGCACCTTCGCCACCGCATCGGTGTCCACCCACATCCTGGACACCAGCATCGGCCGCCCCGCCGCGGACGTCGCCGTCTCGCTCGCCGCCCGCAAGGGCGCCGACGCCGAGTGGGTGACGCTCGGGGGCTCCGCGACCGATGCGGACGGGCGCTGCAAGGACCTGCCGGCCCTGCCGGAGGGCACCACCCACGTACGGCTCGACTTCGAGACCGAGCCGTACTTCACAGCCAAGAAGCAAGCCGAGGCGCAGCAGGACGCCCCCCGCGTAAGGGACAGCGGCGCGTTCTTCCCCGAGGTGGCGATCACTTTCGCCGTCACCCCGGGCGAGCACTACCACGTACCGCTGCTGCTCAACCCGTTCGGCTACTCCGTATACCGAGGGAGCTAGCAGACACATGCCCACGATTCTCGGCCAGAACCAGTACGGCAAAGCAGAGAACCGCGTCGTCAAGATCACGCGGGACGGCGACACCCACCACATCAAGGACCTGAACGTCTCGGTCGCGCTCTCCGGCGAGATGGACGACGTCCACTACTCCGGCTCCAACGCGCACGTCCTGCCCACGGACACCACCAAGAACACGGTGTTCGCGTTCGCCAAGGAGCACGGGATCGAGTCCGCCGAGCAGTTCGGCATCCACCTCGCCCGCCACTTCGTGACCTCCCAGGAGCCGATCAAGACCGCGCGCATCCGCATCGAGGAGTACGCCTGGGAGCGCATCGCCACCTCCGACGCGAACTCCCGCTTCATCGGGTCCGACGAGGTCAAGCACTCCTTCGTCCGCAAGAACCAGGAGATCCGCACCGCCCAGATCACCTTCGACGGTGAGAAGTGGCAGGTCGTCTCCGGGCTCAAGGACCTGACCGTGATGAACTCGACCAACTCCGAGTTCTGGGGCTACGTCAAGGACAAGTACACGACGCTCAAGGAGGCGTACGACCGCATCCTCGCGACCGACGTCTCCGCCCGCTGGCGCTACAACTGGACCAGCGACGAGCAGCGCATGCCGAACTGGGAGAAGTCCTACGAACAGGCGCGCAAGCACATGCTGCACGCCTTCGCCGAGACCTACTCGCTCTCGCTCCAGCAGACCCTGTACCAGATGGGTTCGCGCATCATCAACAACCGCAGCGAGATCGACGAGATCCGCTTCTCGCTGCCGAACAACCACCACTTCCTCGTCGACCTGGAGCCGTTCGGGCTCAAGAACGACAACGAGGTGTACTTCGCGGCCGACCGTCCGTACGGGCTCATCGAGGGCACCGTGCTCCGGGACGGCGTCGAGCCGCAGATCCCGGTCGACATGACCAACCTCTGACGCGGCGCCGCGCCGGTGCCCGCCCGTTCCCCGCGGACGGGCACCGGCCGGGCCGGAGGGAACCCTCATGGCACAGCCAGCATCCGGGCCCGCGGAAGCGGAAGGCCCTTGTCCCACCCCGCCGGAGCGTGCGGTGCATCCGGTGGACGAGAAGCTCACCCCCTCGCGGCTCCTGCCGGCCGCCCTCCAGCACATCGCTGCCATGTACGCCGGTGTCGTCACCCCTCCGCTGATCATCGGTCAGGCCGTCGGCCTCGACACGGCGGGCATGACCCGGCTCATCGCGGCGAGCCTCCTCATCGCCGGCTGCGCCACCCTGCTCCAGACCCTCGGCATCGGCGGCCTCGCCGGCAACCGGCTGCCGTTCGTCAACGCCGCGTCCTCCGCCGGCATCGCCCCGATGCTCGCTATCGCCGAGACCAACGCGCCCGGGCACCAACTCCCCGCGATCTACGGCGCTGTGCTCGTCGCCGGGGTGTTCTGCCTGGTCGTCGGACCGTTCTTCGGCAGACTCCTGCGCTTCTTCCCACCCCTGGTCACCGGCGTCGTCATCACCCTCATCGGGGTCACGCTGATGCCCGTACCGGTCTCCTGGGCCCAGGGCGGCGACAAGAACGCCACCGACTTCGGCGACATGAAGTACCTCGCGCTCGCCGCGTTCACCCTCGTCGTGATTCTCCTGATCCAGCGCTTCGGCCGGGGCTTTCTGCGACAAGTCGCGCTGCTCATGGGCCTGTTGATCGGCACGCTGGCCGCTGTCCCCTTCGGCCTCGCCGACTTCTCCGCCCTGCGCGACGCCCCGCTGGCGGCCGTGCCGACGCCGTTCGCCTTCGGCGCGCCGGAATTCCAGCCGGCCGCGATCCTCTCGCTGTGTATCGTGATGCTCGTCCTGATGACGGAGTCGTCCGCCGGGATGCTGGCCGTCGGTGAGATCTGCGACCGGCGCACCGACGGACGCACCCTCACCCGGGGCCTGCGCACCGACGGCATCGCCACCCTCGTCGGCCCCGTCTTCGGCGGCTTCCCCACCAGCGCCTTCGCGCAGAACGTGGGCGTCGTCTCGCTCACCAGGGTCCGCAGCCGTTACGTCGTCGCCGCGGCCGGGGCCGCCCTGCTGGTCCTCGGGCTCTTCCCGGTGCTCGGCGCGGTCGTCTCGCTCGTCCCGATGCCCGTGCTCGGCGGCGCCGGAATCGTCCTCTTCGGCTCGATCGCGGTCAGCGGCATCCGTACGCTCTCCGAGGCCGGCCTGGACGACAGCTCCAACATCATCCTGGTCGCTGTCGCCCTCGGCGCGGGCATCGTCCCGCTCGCCGCGCCCGGGTTCTACGCCGACTTCCCGTCGTGGGCCCAGACCGTCCTGGGCTCCGGGATCAGTGCGGGTGCGCTCGTCGCGGTCCTGCTCAACCTGTTTTTCCACCATCTCGGCACCCACGGCCGCACCGCCGTGGCACTCAAATCCTCCTAGGGTCCTGCCGTGCCCACATCCCGCATGAGAGAAGGAAGCACCATGGCAGCACCGGCAGCCCCCGACCGGGTGGAGCGCATCGTCATCGAGAACTGCTCGATCGCGACCGTCGACGCCGCCGACACCGAGTACGCCTCGGGCCACGTCGTCGTCGCCGGTAACCGCATCGAGTCCGTCGGCGCCGGCCGGGCACCCGAGGGCCTGGAGAACGTCGTGCGCCGGATCGACGGGACCGGCCACCTGGCGACGCCCGGCCTGATCAACACGCACCACCACTTCTACCAGTGGATCACCCGGGGCCTCGCCACCGACCACAACCTCTTCGACTGGCTGGTGGCGCTGTACCCGACGTGGGCGCGCATCGACGAGCCGATGGCCCGCGCCGCCGCGCAGGGCTCGCTCGCCATGATGGCGCTCGGCGGCGTCACCACCGCGATGGACCACCACTACGTCTTCCCGAAGGGCTCCGGCGACCTGTCCGGTGCCATCATCGGGGCCGCCCGCGACATGGGCGTACGCTTCACCCTCGCCCGGGGCTCCATGGACCGCAGCGAGAAGGACGGCGGGCTGCCCCCGGACTTCGCCGTGGAAACCCTGGAAGGCGCGCTCGCCGCAACCGAGGCGACCGTCGACGCCCACCACGACGCCTCCTTCGACGCGATGACCCAGGTCGCCGTCGCGCCCTGCTCGCCGTTCTCCGTATCCACCGAACTCATGCGCCAGGGCGCCGAACTGGCCCGGCGGAAGGGCGTGCGGCTGCACACCCACGGTTCCGAGACCGTGGAGGAGGAGAAGTTCTGCCACGAGCTGTTCGGCATGGGCCCGACCGACTACTTCGAGTCCACCGGCTGGCTCGGCGAGGACGTGTGGATGGCGCACTGCGTCCACATGAACGACTCCGACATCGCCGCCTTCGCCCGCACCGGCACCGGCGTCGCCCACTGCCCGTCCTCCAACGCCCGCCTCGCCGCAGGCATCGCCCGCGTCCCGGACATGCTCGCCGCGGGCGTCCCGGTCGGCCTCGGCGTCGACGGCACCGCGTCCAACGAGTCCGGCGAGCTCCACACCGAACTGCGCAACGCCCTCCTCATCAACCGACTCGGCCCGCACCGGGAACGCGCCCTGAACGCCCGTCAGGCGCTGCGCCTCGGCACCTACGGCGGCGCCCAGGTCCTGGGCCGGGCCGCGCAGACCGGCTCGCTGGAGGCGGGCAAGCTGGCCGACCTGGTCCTCTGGAAGCTGGACACCCTCGCCCACGCCTCCATCGCCGACCCGGTCACCGCGCTCGTCTTCGGCGCCGCCGCCCCGGTCACCCTGTCGCTGGTCGACGGGAAGCCGGTCGTGGAGTCCGGCCGCCTGGTCACCGCTGACGAGGAGGCCATCGCCCGCGCCACCCGCGACGAGGCCCGCCGCCTCGCGCAGATCGCCGCCGGAGCCTGACGGCCCGGCGGCCCCGAAAGCGGCCGGACGAGGGGGACGGCCCTCGTCCGGCCGCCGCGGACCCGAGCGGGGTCCGCGGCAACCGGGGCGGGAGGCGCGCCGCCCACGCGCACGCGCCTCCCGCCCCGGCGATCCCGGCTGCCCGCACCAGCCGTACGACCTGCCTCACCGCACCACCGCAGCACACGGGGCCCGGTCCGGCGGACCGGCCCCGGCACCACCTCCCTGAACCCCACGTCACCGCCGACGTGTAACCGACCGGAGGAACCGCCGTGGCAGCTACGCCCAGGTTTCGCGACGACGCAAGTGCGACCCCCCACCCCGACGGCGCGCCGGAGACGGCCCCGTCCGACCGGAAGCATCCGGTCGACGAGACGCTTCCCCCGCTGAAGATGTTCACCAGCGGCCTCCAGCACGTGGCCGCGATGTACGCGGGCGTGGTGGCCCCGCCCATGATCGTGGGGCCCGCCGTGGGCCTCAGCCCCAAGGAGACCGCGTTCCTGATGGGGGCGAGCCTGTTCACCGCGGGCATAGCCACCCTGCTCCAGACGCTCGGCTTCTGGCGGATAGGCGCCAGACTGCCGTTCGTCAACGGCGTCTCGTTCGCCGGGGTGACCCCGATGGTGGCGATCGGCAAGGACCGGGGGCACGACGGGATCGCCGTCATCTTCGGCGCGATCATCGTCGCGAGCCTCCTCGGCTTCGTCCTCGCCCCGTACTTCTGCAAACTGGTCCGCTTCTTCCCGCCCGTGGTCACGGGAACGGTGATCACCCTGATCGGCGTCTCGCTGCTGCCGGTCGCCTTCAACTGGTCCCAGGGCGGCAACGCGACCGCCCACGACTACGGGTCCACCACCAACATCACCATGGCGGCGGTCACCCTCGTCGTCGTGCTGGCCCTGCGCAAACTCCTGCGCGGCTTCCTCCAGCAGATCGCCATCCTGCTCGGGCTGATCATCGGCACGCTCATCGCGATCCCGGTCGGCATCACCGACTTCGGCGCCCTCAAGAACGCGGACGCGATCGGCTTCCCCACCCCGTTCCACTTCGGCGCCCCGCAGTTCGAGATCGCCGCGATCGTCTCGATGAGCATCGTGATGCTGGTCTGCATGACCGAGTCCACGGCGGACATGCTGGCCCTCGGCAAGATCGTCGACCGCCCCGCCGACGAACGGACCATCGAGGGCGGCCTTCGTGCCGACACCCTGGGAAGCGCCATCAGCCCGCTGTTCAACGGCTTCATGTGCAGCGCGTTCGCGCAGAACATCGGCCTGGTCGCGATGACCAAGGTGCGCAGCCGCTTCGTGGTCGCGGCCGGCGGCGGCATCCTGATCCTGCTCGGCCTGGTCCCGGTGGCCGCGTCCGTCATCGCGCTGGTGCCGCTGCCGGTCCTCGGCGGCGCGGGCATCGTCCTGTTCGGGTCGGTCGCCGCGAGCGGCATCCAGACCCTGGCCGGCGCCGCGCTGGAGAAGGGCGAGAACGCGCTGATCGTCGCGGCGGCCGTCGGGGTCGGGCTGATACCGATCGCGGCGCCCGACTTCTACCACGCCTTCCCGAAGGACCTCCTGGTCGTCCTCGACTCGGGCATCTCCACCGGCTGCGTCGTGGCGATCGTCCTCAACCTGGCCTTCAACCACCTCGGCAGGAAGCCGGATCCGGAGGCGGGCACCGCGCCCGGCGGCCACGACCCGGTGAAGGCGATGGAGGTGGCCGCTCACTGACGTACAGTCAGCGGACTGTGGCGCGTACGGGGGTTGGCCGTACGCGCCACTGCCGGTTCAGCCGATGTGGTAGCTGTCCCCGTACACCTGCCAGTCGAGCGGCGGGTCCAGGTCCAGATTGCCGTTCCGCAGGAAGACCCGCTGGGCGTCGTCCACCCGGCTGGTGTCCGAGTGGGCCTCTTCCTGCTCCATGGCCCGGACCCGCTCGTCCAGGAAGGCGTCGAGGTAGGCCACCTCGTCACCGCCCCGGCCCGGCGGCTCCGCCCGGGCCAGGGCCCGCTGCCGGATGGCCCCGAAGCTGGCGCTGTCGTCGCCCTCGCCGTGCATCACGAGGGCGTCGTAGTACGCGAACTGGCCGAGCGTGCCCAGGCCGTCGCCCCTGCCCTGGCTGACGGCCGGATCGAAGTACACCCGGTCGCGCTCGTCGTCCTGCGCCTGCTGGAAGTCCGGATCCCGGGCGGCCGTCTCCCAGGCGTCCTGGAAGCCAGGGTCCAGCCCTTCGTGCGAGTCGCCGCCGTCCACCTCGCGCAGGGCCGGGAGATACCGGGCCAGTACGTTGTCCGGCTTGCGCCGCGTGTACAGCTCCACCAGGCCGAGCATGTCGCCGGTGCCCGAGCAGAAGCCGATGATCCCCGCGGTGTAGCCGCGGCCGTCGCCGATGTCCTCGATGTACCCGTACTGCGCCTTCCAGTCCAGCGTGGAGTTCTCCGCGCTGGAGACCAGTTGCATGGCGATGTCCTTCTTCGCCGGATCGTCGAGACCGGCCGAGGCCTTGGCGGGCACCTTGCACTCCTTCGGAACGGGCGAGTCGAGCGACGGGCCCCAGGCTACGGGCCCTTGATCTCGTAGCTGTCCCCGTACACCTTCCAGGCCAACGGCGGGTCCAGATCCAGGTTGCCCTTGTCCAGAAATACGCGTTGCGCGGTCTCGACCCGGCTGGTGTCGCTGTGCGAGGGCTCCTCGCGGATCGCGTCGACGCGGGCGTCGAGGAAGGCGTCGAGATACGCGGTCTCGTCACCGCCGTCGGCGGGGGTCCTGGCCGCGTCGAGCGCCTGGCTCCGGATCGTACGGAAACCGGTGGTGCCGTCCGCGTCGGCCTCACCGTGCATCACATACGCGTCGTAGTAGGCGAACTGGCCCAGGGTGCCCAGCCCGTCCTGCTTCGCCCGGCGCACCGCCGGATCGAAGTACGAGGCGTCCCGCTCGGCGTCCTGCGCCTCCCGGAACCTCGTGTCGCGCGCCGCCTCGGCCCAGGCCCGGGTGAACGGGGAGCCGAGCCCGGTGTGCGCGTCGCTGCCCTTGACCTTCCGGAGCGCGGGCAGGAACCGTGCCAGCGCGTTGCCCGGCCGGGACTCCGTGTACCGCTCCACGACCCGGAGCATGTCGCCGGTGCCGGAGCAGAAGCCGATGATGCCGCCCGTGTAGCCGCGGCCGTCGCCGATGTCCTCGATGTAGCCGTACTGCGCCTTCCAGTCCAGCGTGGAGTTCTCCGCGCTGGAGACGAGCCGCATGGCGATGTCCTTCTTCACCGGGGCCGCGAGCCCGTCCGCCCGGCCCTTGCCGGACGAATCCCCGGCCTGGGCGCAGCCGGAGAGCGTGGTGGCGGACATCAGGAGGGCGGCGAGCGGGGTGACCAGGACGCGCGGGGTGAGCTTCACCGTTCCAGCCTGCCAGGCCAGAGGCGTGTTCCCGGCGCATTCGGCGGTAGCGTCGGGGGCATGGATGATCAGTCTGTGGTGGATGTCGGCGACGTGCGGCTGGCGTACCGGAGCTGGGGCGACCCGTTCGGGTCCCCCGTCGTACTGCTGCACGATCTCGGCGCGAGCGCGGCGAGCTGGGAAGCGGCCGGGAGCCTGCTGGGGCGGGAGTGGCGGGTGTACGGAATCGACCTGCGCGGCCACGGGGAGAGCGACTGGCCCGACGCGTACTACCTGGAGCTGATGCGCGACGACGTGCTCGGGTTCCTGGACGAGTGCGAAGTGGACCGGGCCGGTGTGGTCGGCCACGGCATGGGCGGGGTCGTCGCCCACCTCCTCGCCCAGGAGCACCCGGACCGGGTGGAGCGGCTGGTGCTGGTGGAGACCCCGCCGCCGTTTCCCGGGGCGGCGGGCCCGGCCGTCGAGCCGGACGGGCCCGCCGACTACGACGAGGCGGTGCTCGCGTCGGTCAACGGCGAGCTGGCGGACCCGGATCCGGAGTGGGCGCGGGGCCTCGGCGAGATCGTCGCGCCGACACTGATGCTGGCGGGCGGACCGGCGAGCACGATGCCGCAGGGGCGCCTCCAGGACATGGCGTCGATGATCCCCGACTGCCACCTGGTCACGATCGGCGGCGGGCACCGGCCGCACGAGGCCGATCCGGAGCAGACGGCGCAGCGGATCACAGAGTTCTTCACGAGCTGAGGGGGCGGGCACGCTCCGGCGCGGGCGCCGAGGGAGCGCGCCCTCGGCTCCCTCAGGCCCCGGGCTGCCAGTCCGGCCGCCGCCCGCCCCTGGCCACCGCCCGGTCCAGCAGCGGCGCGTCGTCCGCGACCGGTACCGGCGGCCCGAACGGGGAGGGTCCGTCTCCCGGGTCGGCCAGCAGGGCGAGTGTGTTGCGCAGGTGGGCCTCGTCGGCGTCGAAGGGCTGCCCGGTCGCCTTCGCGAGGTCCCAGCCGTGCAGCACCAGCTCGTTGAGCGCGACCATCCCCGCGACCTGGCCGGGCAGGTCCACGCCGCCCGCCCTGGTCATGCCCTCCCAGGCGTCGGGGGCGCGCCAGGCGTCCACCATCCCGTCGAGCGCCGCGGGCAGCGTGGTGCGCCAGCCGGACGCGAGGACGCCGGTCTCCACGGAGGGCGCCGAGTCGGCGGCCGGTCCCGGCTCCTTGCGGGCGGCGTCGCGGAAGGCGACGGCCAGGCCCTCGATATGGGCGAGCAGGGCGCCCACGGTCACACCGGGGCACGGGGTCGTGGCCCCCAGCGCGCCGTCGTCCACGGCGTCGAGCTGTGCGGTGATCCGGCGTGCGGCCGGTCCGAGGTCGAGCGGTTGTGTGTCCATACCAGTGCAGACTGCCGGACCGCCGCTCACTCATCGGTCAGCGCACCACGTGTCCCCGCAGAACGATCCGGCTGGGGTGGTCGAGCACCGCCGGATCGGCGGTCGGGTCCTTGTCGTAAGCGACGAGGTCGGCCGGCGCCCCGTCCACCAGACCCGGCAGGCCGAGCCAGGCCCGGGCCGTCCAGGACGCCGCGCCGAGCGCCGCCTCGGCCGGCAGCCCGGCCCGGAGCAGCCGGGACGCCTCGCTCGCGACGGTCCCGCAGGGGAACGAATCGGTGCCGGCCAGCACCGTGACGCCCGCCTCGTGGGCGGCCCGGACGTTGCCGGACATGCCCTCCCAGCCGGACAGCCACAGATCGCGGCGCACGCTGGGCTCCCGCGCCCTCATCGCGTCCACGCCCCTGGCGAACGCCGCCAGCGTCGGGACGAACGCCGTGCCCTGCGCCGCCATCCGGTCCAGCAGCCCGGGGTCCAGATGCATGCCGTGCTCCAGGCTGTCCGCCCCCGCGAGGACCGCGTTGCGGCTGCCCTCGGCGGTCTGGCAGTGCACCGCGACCTTTCCGCCCGCCGCGTGGACGGCGGTCACCACCTCGGTGAGCAGGGAGAGCGGCACCGCGGGCTCGTCCAGCCGCCAGTCCCCGACGACCTTGCACCAGCCGGACGAGGCGGCGGACTCCTCCACGGCGGCCCGGATGAGTTCCGCCTCGCTCACGTCCCGGCCGAAGCCGGGGAAGAACCGCCCGGGGGTGGCCAGCCACCGGCCCGCCGAGGTGACCCGGGGCAGCTCCGGATCGTCGTCCACCCAGGCCGGCATCCGCGCGGCCGTGCCCGGTGTGCGGACGGCGAGGACCCCGGCGTCGCGGTGCGCGCGCAGCTGTTCACGCAGCAGCTCCTCGCTGAAGGGCTCGCTCGTGTCGGTGGCCCCGGGGTGCGTGTGTACGTCGACCAGCCCGGGCAGCAGCCAGCCGCCGTCGACCACGGTCTCGGCGTGCCGCCCCGCGAAACCGCCCGGCGGCGCACCCTCGCGCAGCACCCCGCCCTCGATCCAGAAGGCCCGTTCCTCGCGTTCCGGCAGCACCACACCTCGCACGCACAGCATCCTCCGACGGTACGTCAGGCGCCCGACTGCCCAACGGGCGGGGCACACCGGCACATTGCGGAAGGTTCGGCTCCGGGCTCTTGTGTGCGGGGGCCGACGCATGCGATACAGGTCTGGACCATTGCTTCCGGACGGAAGGCACCACCGTGCGATCCCCTCACACGCGTCGCGCGCCGGCTTGCGCCGCCGCCCTGCTCCTCGCCGCACTCGCCACCGCCTGCGGCTCCGGCTCCGGTTCCGGCTCCGAGGACCACGGGGACACCAGCAGGCCCACCGCACCGCGCGGGGTCACGGTGCAGGCGAGCAGCGCCACCTCCGCGCACGTGATGTGGAAGGCCGCCACCGACGACACGGCCGTCACCGGCTACGAGGTCTACCGGGAGGGCAAGAAGGTCAAGGCCGTTCCCGCGTCCAAGGTGATGATCGACGTGGAGGGGCTCACCGCGTCGACCGCGTACAGCTTCACCGTCCGCGCCCGCGACGCCGCCGGCAACCTCTCCGCGCCCAGCGCGGCCGTCCGCGTCACCACCCCCGCCCCCACGCCCGCCGACCACGGGCCGCCCACCCGGCCGGTGAAACTGCGCGGCAAGGCCGACGGCAACCGGGCCGCCACCCTCTCCTGGGGCGGATCCACGGACGACGTCGGCGTCACCGCGTACGACGTCTACCAGGAGGGCACCCGCATCCACACCGTGCCGGGCACGGGAACCACGGCACGGCTGACCGGGCTGCGCCCCGGCACGGCCTACACCTTCACCGTGCGGGCCCGCGACGCCGCGAACACCTCCTCGCCCGACAGCAACGCCTTCCACCTCACCACCGCGTCGGCCCCCGGCGCCCCGGCGAGCACCGCACCCACCGGCCTACGGGCCAGGACCAAGGTCCAGGGCAAGGAGTACGCCGTCGACCTGGAGTGGGCACCGCCCAAGGCGTACGGCGAGATCCGCACGTACCAGCTGTACCTGGACGGCAAGATGACCACCACCATCGCCTGGGGCGACGAACCGCCCACCGCACGGGCGACCTACCAGTACACGACCACCGAACCGCGCGGCACCAGTCACGCGATCACGCTGCGCGCCCAGCTGCCCGACGGCAAGTGGGGCGACTTCTCGGACCCGCTCACGGTGGTGCTCGGACGGTGAGGCCGCGTCAGAGGGGGACCCGGACCGTCTCGATCCACGACGGCGGCTGCGGGGCGTCCGTTCCGATGAGCGCGGCGACGATCCGGGACGAGGGCGGCTCGTCGGGCCACGGGGTGTACCCGTCGGTGAGGACCACCACGATGCCGGGGCGCTCCGGGGCGGCCAGGGCCCTGGCGATGCCCACCCGCATGTCGGTGCCGCCGCCCCCGCCCAGCGCGACCTGGTCGGCGGAGGTCACCCGCGAGACGGCGTGCACATCGGCGTCGCAGGCCAGCACGGAGACCCGGTTGCCCCGGATGCCCACCTCCCGGAGGACCCCGGTGACCTCGCCCAGCGCGGCCGCCAGTTCGTCGTCGCCCATCGAGCCCGAGGTGTCCACCACGACGGCCACCCGGGGCAACGGGCGGCGCAGTGTCGGCAGGACGACGCCGCGCAGGGCCGCGCTGCGCCGGGACGGGCGGCGGTAGGTGTAGTCCACGGCCCCGGAGGCCCAGGCCGCCGCCTCCCGTACCGCACCGGCGAGCGCCTGCCGCCAGTCCACGACCGGTTCCAGGACCTCTTCGGCCCACCGCCGCCAGCCCGCCGGAAGGGTGCCCCGGGTGCGCTGGTGGGCCCGCATCGTCTCGGCCGTACGCCTCCGCAGCGCCTCCGCCTCCGTCGTGCCCAGCGGGGGCGGTCCCTCCGCACCGGGCAGCTCCCACGGCTCGGGGCGGCCGTGCGCGCCCGAACCGCAGTTGTGCGGCGGCGGCCCCGGCGGCAGCGCGGGCAGGTACGTCTCGAAGAGCTGACCGGCCGGCAGCCCGAAGAGCCCCGGCTCCACCCGCCCTTCCGGCAGCGCCAGTCCGTCGCTGATCAGGTCGTCGTTGATCTCGCAGTCCTGGGCGACGTTGACCCGGTGCGCGTCGCGCTGGTCGGCCGCCGGGAGCCGGGCCGCACGGCCGTGGTGGTCGCGCAGCAGATGGGCGACCTCGTGCACCCACACCCCGGCCAGCTCGGCCACCGGCGTCCGCGCCACGAAGGCGGGCGACACATAGCACCGCCAGTGCCGGTCCACGCCCATGGTCGGTACCCGGTCGCTCTCCACCACCGACAGCGCGTACAGCGCCGTCGCGAGATAGGGGCGGTCGCTCGCCGCCCGGTACCGCGCGGCGAGCAGCTTGGTGTGGTCCAGCAGGAGCCTCGCGGGTCGTCCCTCCGGTACGGACACGGGCTCAGCCGCTGCCCGGCAGCGCGCCGGAGAGCTGGAGGAGTTCCAGGAAGGCGTCGATGCCCTCCGGCACCGGCCAGTCGGGCTGCCGCATCGACGCCAGGTCCACCGCCGCCCGCGCCGCCACATCCGGGACGCCCGCCGCGACGGCCTTCGCCAGCACCGCCCAGCCCGCCTCCCAGCGGGGCCGGGTCGGCTCGGCCTGGACCGCGGCCACCACCGCGATCAGGAACGCCAGTTGCCGGTCGCCGCGCTCGGGCAGCGCGAAGGCGTCCGGATCGGCCAGCACCCGGTCCGGGTCGGGCAGGTCCAGGTTCTCCAGGTACGACAGGAGCTCGATGCCCGCCCCGTCCCCGACGGCCCCCGCGAGGGCGGCGGCGACGGCGTCCCGGCCGGTGCCGGTCGCGTAGCCGGTGGCGAGCAGCCGCAGCGCCATGTCCCAGGTCCGGGGCGACGGCCAGGCCCCGCCCCGGCCCTCCGCGTCGGCCGGGAGGTGGTGCACCAGACCCGGGCGCGCGGTGAGGAATCCGGAGACCGCGCCCCGGGCCCGGGCCACCGCACCGGCGGTCCGGGCGGGATCGACCACGGGGACGGGCGCCTCGGGCCAGGTGCCGGCCATGCCGCGTGCCACGGTGCGCGGGTCGTGCGTCCAGCGCAGGTGCACGAAGCGGTTGGCGAGCGGAGCGCTCAGGTGCCAGCCGTCCGCCGCGCTCGACGGCGGATTGGCCGCCGCGACGATGCGCACGGCGGCGGGGAGCTTCAGGCTGCCCACCCGGCGTTCCAGGACGACCCGCAGCAGGGCCGCCTGCACGGCCGGGGGAGCGGACGACAACTCGTCGAAGAACAGCAGCCCCTGGCCCTTGCGGGCGAGCCGGACCGCCCAGTCAGGCGGCGCCATCGGGACCCCGGTGGTGGCCGGGTCGTCCCCGACGACGGGCAGCCCCGCGAAGTCGGACGGCTCGTGCACGCTGGCGATGACCGTCTCCAGGTCCAGGCCGAGGCCCGCCGCGAGCTGTTCGAGCCCCGCCGACTTCCCGATCCCCGGCTCGCCCCAGAGCAGCACCGGCTGATTGGCCGTCACCGCCAGGGCCAGCGCTTCGAGCTGGGGATCGGCGACCGTCTCGGTCCGGGTGGCGCGCAGCCGCCGGTCGAGCGCGTCGGCCGCGTCCAGGGGATGCGGCGGCGCCTGTGCGGGGACGCCGGGGGCCACGGTGCTCACGCGTCCTCACCTTCCTCTTCCTCGTCGGCGTCGGAGTCGGCGTCGTCCTCGTTCCACTCGTCCCACCACTCCGCGCCCGCGTCCGGGTGCTCCTTCAGCACCCGTTCCGCGAGGAACCTCAGATCGGACCGCCGGTACTTGCGGATCATCTGTTCCAGCGAGAGTTCCGTCTGGTCGCTGACATCGATCCGGGCGCCCGCGTCGAGCAGGTCCCGGACGAGTGCCGCCGTCCCGCGCCCCGAGACGGCGACGCTCAGCGGGGTGCGCTGGCGGTGGTCCCTGGCCTCCAGGTCGAGGCCGGCCGCCAGCAGCCGGGGGAGCAGCACGGTGTGGTCGAGCAGGGGCAGGACGTGGAGCAGCGTGTGCCTGCCGCCGTCCCGGAGGTGCGGGTCGACGCCCGCGTCCAGCAGCGCCAGGACCCCCGCCGTGTCGCCGTGCTGGGCGCGCAGGAAGAGGTCGCGCCGCTGGGCGGCCAGCGCCCTGGGCAGCCGGCCCGTCCCGGTGCGGCAGGCGTGCTCCACGGCGAAGCAGCCGGTGACCGCCCCGCCGAACGCGCGCAGGGCGCTCTCGCGCTGCCGTTCCTGCGCGGTGTGCGGGGAGTCCAGCGTCCCGTCCCGGAAGCGGACCTCGTGCCAGTCGCCCCGGCAGCGCACCCGCACCGGCGCGGGCGGGGCGACCCCGGGCGGACCGGACGGCCCCCGGTGGTCCGGGAAGAGCGACCGTGCCACCAGCGGATGCAGGTCCGCCGGGGTCAGCACGCCGTCGCTGAGCAGGTCCAGGTCGGGCAGCCTGCGCCAGAGCGCCTCGGGAAGGAAGGCCGCGCCCGTGGCGGCGTCGCGGTTGACGACCTTGATCCGCAGCCGGCCGCCGAGGCCGGGTCCGGTGAAGTCGAGCAGGACGCGGGCCCGCCAGTCGTGGCCGATCTGGAACCGTTCCGCCGTGCCGAGCGCGGCGAACCGGTGCACCTCCGCCGCCAGCCGGGGCACGTCCAGCGCGAGACGGGCCACGATCGTCTCGGGGGCGGTCCGGTAGTACGCGGGCATCTCCGGCGGCTCCGGGTCCCACTCGATTCCGGCCGCGGCCAGCGCCTCCGCCACGCGGCCCTCGTGGTGCAGCAGATTCAGCCACTCGGCGCGGGCCACCTCGTCGCCGGGGCCGGGGTCGCCGTGCGGCAGCCGGGCCACCGGAAGCGGTGAGCCGTCGGCGGCGAGGAACGGCAGCCGGTCCGCGCCGCCGGCCCGTGCGCGCAGTTCGTGCGCCCGGCTCGCGCGCCAGAGGTGCCCGAGCGACCGCCAGTCGTCGGTGAGGCCGGCCGAGTCCCGGCGCCGCGGCGGGCCGAACCGGAGCGGCACGCGCTGGGGGCCGTCGACCATGGGCGGGGTGGACATGTGGAGGAAGGCGTCCGGCGCGGAGCCGTAGCCCGCGAGGAGCACGGTCCGTTCGGTCGCCAGGGTCGAGCGGCCCGCGAGCATCCGGGGCAGGTGCCAGCGCAGCAGGTCCGGCACCAGGTCCCGGAGGTCGGCGAGGAGGGCTTCGGCGACCTCGGTGCCGTACCGGGCGGAGACCACGTCCGGGTCGACGCGCACGTCGAAGCCGGCCGCCGCGCAGGCCCCGCGCCAGTCGCCGGCCTCCCGCAGCGCGGCGGACTGCTCGATCACGGAGCGCGGCACGGCGTAGCGCCGGACCTGGCGCCAGCTGGACGCCTCCTGCGAGGACAGGAACAGCCGGACGTCCCGCGGGCTCACCGGTACAGGCTCCTGACCGCGCGCAGATCGGCGTGTGCCCCGCTGTCCGGCCGCAGCAGCGCCGCGAAGGACCGCTTCACCCGGCGAGGCAGCCCGGGGCCCAGGCCCACGTACTCCAGCCGGGACGCGGGTGCGACGGCGGCGAGCAGGGTCTTCGCACCGCGGCCGGTCAGCCCGGTGTGGCTGAGTTCGAGGCGGCGCAGCGGACTGCCCGGCAGTGCCTCGGCCAGCGCGTGCGCCCCGAGGTCCCCGGTGGCGTTGGGCGGGGCGCCCAGGCTGCGTTCCGAGGGCGGCCGTCCCAGGTCGAGCGTCTCGATCCCGTCGAGCGCACCGGCCAGGGCGCGGGCTCCTTCGGGTCCGATGCCGTTGCCGCCCAGGCCGAGCCGGATCGGGCGGGCGGGGTCGGCGGCGCCCGCGAGGACGGCCGCACCCTCGTCGCCGAGGTGGTTGGACGGCAGGTAGAGCTCCCGCACCCCCGCGTCCAGGATCAGCCGGGCCAGCAGCGGGGCGGCGTCGGCGCCCAGGCCGTTGCCGCCGAGGAAGAGCCGTTCGACGGGGCGCGGACGGGTGCTCAGGACGTCGAGCAGGGCGGCCAGACCGTCGGCCGTGACCCCGGTGTTGACCAGGTCGAGGGTGCGCAGGGCGGTGTCGCGGCGCAGCATCGGGACCAGGGCGCGGACGCCCGCGTCGCCGAGGGGGTTGCGCTTGAGCCAGAGGGCCCGGACGGTGGCGTCGTCGGCCAGGGCGGAGGCGAGGGCGGTGGCCCCGGCGACGCCGATGCGGTTGCAGCCGAGGTAGAGGGTGTGCAGCCCGTGCCCGGACCCGGCCGTCGCCGCGGCCACGGCCGAAGCACCCTCGTCACCGAGGGAGTTGGTGCCGAGCAGTACGTGGATGGCGTGCGGGGAGCGGGCGACGGCGGGCATGACCCGGGCGGCACCTGACGCGCCGAGCCCCTGCTTGCACAGGTCGACCCGCCCGTCGGCGCGCAGCGCGCCCAGCGGAAACGTCTCGTCCGCCCCCACGGCCTCCGCCCCCGCCAGGCGGTCGAGCAACGGCCCGAGCAGCGCCGGATCGGCGAGAGGCAGGTCCGGATGTTCAATGGCCGGACAGCGCACCGGCATCGGCTGCGACATCACTTACCCCCGTCTGTGAAAAGGTGGCAAGACCGGTCGGATTCGAACCGACGTCCTCCAGCTTGCTGCTAGGGCGCGACGACCTCTGCGCTACAGCCTTGCCGTCGGTGATCCTAACCACGAAGGCGATCAATTCGCACACCTGCACCAACGGGCGCGGGGGTGCGCGCGGCGGGACCGCTCGCGAATCTCAAGTGGTCTGTACCTATTGACGACTTGGTCCAGACCAATTACCTTCCCGTGTGCTCCATGGCACGACATCCGCACCTCCCCGAGGACCGCCTCACCGGTCCCTGCCGTAAGGGAGAAACCATGTTCGAGCACATGCCGCTCAGACGGAGAACGGCGACCGCACTGCTCGCCGTTCTCGGCCTCCTCCTCACGCTCCTGTCCCTGCAGGCCGTCCCCGCGCACGCGGCGGGCAAGCTCACGGCGACCTTCACCTCCGCCGACAACGGCCCCTGGTGGAAGGGCACCTACGTCCTGCGCAACGACACGGACATCGCCGTCACCGGCTGGAGCCTGGAGTTCGACCTGCCCTCCGGGGTCGCGATCCAGTCCTCGTACAACGGGACCACCACCACCCAGGGCAGCCACATCACCGCCGTCAACGCGCACTACAACGGCACGGTCGCCGCGCACAGCAGCACCGAGCCGTACAGCTTCTGGTTCGTCGCCACCGGCCCGATCACCGCGCCGACCGGATGCAGGATCAACGGTGACAAGTGCGACGGCTCCGCCGACGCGCCCCCCGGTGCGCCCGGGGGGCTGAAGCAGACCGACGTCACCGCCCGTACCGCGACGCTGTCCTGGACGGCCGCCACCGCGGGCGACTTCCCCGTGGCCTCGTACGACATCCTCGCGGGCGGCAAGGTCGTCGGCTCCGCCACCGCGGCCACCTCCGCCACCGTCACCGGCCTGACCCCGGCCACCGCCTACGCGTTCACCGTCCGGGCCAAGGACACCCGGGGCAACGTCTCCGCCGAGAGTGCCCCGCTGACCGTCACGACCGTCGACCCGGCCACCGACACCTCGGCCCCGACGGCCCCCGGCGCCCTGCGCGCCACCGCCACCGACTCCTCGTCCGTGACGCTCGCCTGGACCGCGTCGACGGACAACCAGCGCGTCGCCGCGTACGACATCTACCGGGGCTCCGCGCTGGCCACCACGGTCTCCGGCACCACGACCACCGCGACCGTCGGGGGCCTGTCGCCCTCCACCTCGTACACCTTCACGGTGAAGGCCCGCGACGCCGCCGACAACGCCTCCCCGGCGAGCAGCGCACTCACGGTGAAGACCGACGACATCGTCGGGGCGGGGAACTACGCGAAGGTCGGCTACTTCGTCCAGTGGGGCATCTACGGCCGCCAGTACTTCGTCAAGAACCTGGAGACCTCCGGAGCCGCCGGCAAGCTCGACATCGTCAACTACGCCTTCGCCAACATCGACCCCAACAACCTCACGTGCCTCAACGGCGTCACCAAGGGCACCACCGCCGACCCCCAGGACCCCGAGCAGGGCACCGGCGCGGGTGACGCGGACGCCGACTACGCCCGTCCGTTCAGCGCCGCCCAGTCCGTGGACGGGGTCGCGGACGACGGCTGGGCCAAGCTGCGCGGCAACTTCAACCAGCTGAAGAAGCTCAAGAAGCTCCACCCCGACCTGAAGATCGTCGTCTCGCTCGGCGGCTGGACGTACTCCAAGTACTTCTCCGACGTGGCCGCCACCGACGCGGCCCGCAAGAAGTTCGTCTCCTCCTGCATCGACATGTACATCAAGGGCAACCTGCCCGAGTACAACGGCGCGGGCGGCCCGGGCAGCGCGGCCGGGATCTTCGACGGCTTCGACATCGACTGGGAGTGGCCGGGCACCGGCACCGGGCACCCCGGCAACCACTACTCGCCCGACGACAAGGACAACCTGACCCTGCTGCTGGCCGAGTTCCGCAAGCAGCTCGACGCGCTGGGCGGCGGCCACCGCCTGCTCACCGCCTTCACCCCCGCCGACCCGCAGAAGATCGACGAGGGCTGGGACCTCTCCAAGGTCTTCGACTCGCTCGACGTGGCCAACGTCCAGGGCTACGACTTCCACGGCTCCGGCAGCGACAACTCCTGGGAGCCGAACCGCACCGGCCACCAGGCCAACCTCTACAACGACACGCAGGACCCGTACGACTTCCACTTCAGCGCCGACAGTGCCATCAAGGCGTACACCGACGCGGGCGTCGAACCCCGCAAGCTGACCCTCGGCATCCCGTTCTACGGCCGGGGCTGGCAGGGCGTCACCGACGGTGGCGTCGCGGGCGAGTGGCAGCCGGCGGGCGGGGCCGCCCCGGGACAGTTCGCCGAGGAGGCCGGCACCCGGGGCTACTCGAACCTCATCGGCGCCTATCCGACGATGACGGTCCATCACGACGAGCAGTCCGTCTCGACGTACGGCTACACCGGCAGCCAGTGGTGGTCCTTCGACGACACCTGGTCCATCGGCAAGAAGACGGACTACGTGAAGGACAAGGGGCTGCTCGGCGTCATGGTCTGGGAGATGTCGGGCGACACCACCCAGGGCACGCTGATGAGCGCCCTGGACAACGGGCTGAAATAGCCTGTTACCGGTTCATTTCCCTCAAATCGAGACTTACCGCCCATAGCGGTAGGCTGGTCGCGGCGGTGCCCCCGTGGCACCGCCGTGCCTCACCACCGGGCTCTCTCACGGGTCCGGCCCCAGCCGTTCGACGCGCGGGAGGAACCATGACCAGCCCCGAGCAGGACCCGAACCAGCAGGAAGGCCCCGCGGACGGTGGCGCGGCGGGCACGCCGGGCGTCCACGACGGCGGCGCCGACGGCGCGGCCGAGGGCCCTGCGGACGGTGGCGCGGCGGGTACGCCCGGCGTCCATGACGGCGGTGCGGACGGCGGCGCCGACGGCGGCGCGGACGGCGGCGCGGACGGTGGTGCCGACGGCGGCGCCGAGGGCCCTGCGGACGGTGGCGCGGCCGGTACGCCGGGCGTCCACGACGGCGGCGCTGACGGTGGCGCCGAGGGTCCGGCCGACGGCGGTGCCGCAGGCACTCCCGGTGTCCAGGACGGCGGGGCCGACGGCGGCGCGGGCCGTTCTTGAGCACATCCCCGACCCGTGTCCAGGGCCCCCGGGCCGCGAGCGCGGCCCCCGGGGTCCTGGAGTCACGCCTGACGCCCGGCACGGACCGGGCCGTGTTCGCCCGGGACTTCTGGGGCCGCGAGGCGTTGCTCACCCGGCGGGCCGGTGACTTCTCCGACCTCTTCCCCGCCGCCGCCGTGGACGAACTCGTCTCGCGGCGCGGACTGCGTACGCCGTTCCTCCGCGTCGCCAAGAACGGTGCCACGCTCCCCGACGCCTCGTTCACCTCGCCCGCCGGAGTGGGCGCCACCATCGGTGACCAGGCCGACGACACCGCCCTGTGGCGGGAGTTCGCCGACGGCGCCACCCTCGTCCTGCAGGCGCTCCAGCGCACCTGGGCCCCCGTCGGCGACCTCACCGCGGCGCTCGCCGCCGAACTCGGTCACCCGGTGCAGGCCAACGCCTACGTCACCCCGCCGCAGAACCGCGGCTTCGACGCCCACTACGACGTGCACGACGTGTTCGTGCTCCAGACCGAGGGCACCAAGCGCTGGATCGTCCACCGCCCCGTGCACCCCGCCCCGCTGCGCGACCAGCCCTGGACCGACCACCGCGACGCCGTCGCCGAGGCCGCCGGGGGCGAACCGCACCTCGACACCGTGCTCGGGCCGGGCGACGTCCTCTACCTGCCGCGCGGCTGGCTGCACGCCGCCGAGGCGCAGGGCGAGGTCTCCGTCCACCTGACGCTCGGCGTCCACACCTGGACCCGGTACGCGCTCGCCGAACAGCTGATGCGCGCCGCGCTCGCGGAGCTGCGCGAGGACCCCTGGATGCGCGGCTCCCTGCCGCTGGGAGTGGCGGACCCGGACGAGGAGACCGCTCCGGTACGCGAACGGCTCACCGCGGCCCTCGCCGGCGCCGACCCCGCCCCGCACTTCCACCGCACCCGGCGCGCCCAGGCCCGCCCCGCACCGCTCGGCCCGCTCGCCCAGCTCGCCGCCGTCAACGGCCTGGCCCCCGGCACCCCGGTCCGCCTCCGGGGCGCGCTGGAGGCCCGGCTGGAGGGCCGCCGCCTGGTCACCCGGGTCGGCTGGCTGGACTTCCCGGACGCGGACCTGCCCGCCCTGGCCCGGCTGCTCGCCGGTGAGGTGCGCATCGCCGCCGACCTCGGCCTCGCCTGCGCGGGGAGGCTGCTGCGCGCCGGTGTCCTCGTCCCGGCCGCTCAGTGAGCCCGGAACGCCTCCGGTGACAGCGGAACGCTTCTTCTGCGCCGACGCCGCCCGGGCCCGCGGCGACGCGCTCCCGGGCACCGCCCCGTACGGCCTGGTCTGGGTCCTCGTGGAGTACCACGCGCCCTGGCCGGCCAACGGCTACGACGGCCTCGCGCTCGACCCCGTGCCGAAGTCCCTGCTCTACGAGGCGGCCCGGGCGGTGCGCGCCCGCATCCTCCTGATCCGCCGCCACGGCC
This sequence comes from Streptomyces sp. NPDC041814, assembly GCF_055590565.1. NCBI lineage: Bacteria > Bacillati > Actinomycetota > Actinomycetes > Kitasatosporales > Streptomycetaceae > Streptomyces > Streptomyces sp. NPDC041814. The sequence goes on from NZ_JBVJAM010000016.1 coordinate 186,119, forward strand.
GCCGCCCTCCGGACGCGGGCCCCCGGCGCTGGGCCGTCCTGCGCCACGACGGCACCGGCGCCCACCGCCAGCAGTGGGGGACCTGGGAGCGCGACGAGGACCTGGCCCGCGTCGCCGACGTACTCGAAGCGCCCGGGGAGCACGGGGAGACGGGGCTCCCGACCGTCGTCCTCGTCTGCACCCACGGCCGCCACGACACCTGCTGCGCGGTGCGCGGACGCCCGGTGGCAGGCGCGCTGAGCGAGCGGTGGCCCGGCCTGGTGTGGGAGTGCACCCACGTGGGCGGCGACCGCTTCGCCGCCAACGTGCTCGTCGCCCCCGACGGCGTCTACTACGGCGGCCTGGACGCCGCTTCGGCCGTCACCGCGGTCGAACAGCACCTCGCGGGCCGCGTCCACGCCACGCACCTGCGCGGGTACACCGACCTCTTCCCGGCCCAGCAGGCGGCCGTCGCCGCGGTGCTCGCCCGCTTCGGCCCGGCGGGCCGCCACGACTACACGGTCACCGGCACCTCCAGGGCCGGACAGCACTGGCTGATCCGCGTCACCGGCCCGCCGCCCCGCGCGACCGCGTACGACGTGGAGGTCACCGCACACCGCGCCCCGCCGCACCAACTGACCTGCAACGGACCGGCGACGAGCGCGGCCATGGTCCACGAGGTGACCGCGATCCGCGTCGGCTGAACGCGAAGACCCCGCGCCCCCGGAGGCGTACACCGGGGGCGCGGGGCTCATGTGGAGCGGGCGGACGTCAGCGCAGCCGCTCGTACGCCGGGAGGGTCAGGAAGTCCGCGTAGTCCTGGTCCAGGGAGACCTGGAGGAGGAGGTCGTGGGCCTCCTGCCACTGGCCGGCGGCGAAGGCCTCGTCGCCGATCTCCGCGCGGATCGCGGCCAGTTCCTCGGCGGCGACCTCGCGGGCCAGCTCCGCCGTGGCGTGCTCGCCGTTCTCGAAGACCACGTCCGCGTTGATCCACTGCCAGATCTGCGAGCGCGAGATCTCGGCGGTGGCCGCGTCCTCCATCAGGTTGAAGATGGCGACCGCGCCCATGCCGCGCAGCCACGCCTCGATGTAGCGGATGCCGACGGCGACGGCGTTGCGCAGGCCCTCGTACGTGGGCTTGGCGTGCAGGGTGTCGATGGCGATCAGGTCGCCGGCCGCCACGGAGACGTCCTCGCGCAGGCGCTCCTTCTGGTTCGGCTTCTCGCCGAGGACCGCGTCGAAGGAGGCCATGGCGATCGGGACGAGGTCCGGGTGGGCGACCCAGGAGCCGTCGAAGCCGTCGTTCGCCTCGCGGTCCTTGTCGGCCTTGACCTTCTCGAAGGCGACCTTGTTGACCTCGGCGTCGCGGCGGGACGGGATGAAGGCCGCCATGCCGCCGATCGCGTGCGCGCCGCGCTTGTGGCAGGTGCGGACGAGGAGTTCGGTGTACGCCCGCATGAACGGGGCGGTCATCGTCACCGCGTTCCGGTCCGGCAGGACGAACTTGGCGCCGCCGTCGCGGAAGTTCTTCACGATGGAGAAGAGGTAGTCCCAGCGGCCCGCGTTCAGCCCGGAGGCGTGGTCGCGCAGCTCGTACAGGATCTCCTCCATCTCGTACGCGGCGGTGATCGTCTCGATCAGGACCGTGGCGCGGACGGTGCCCTGCGGGATGCCCAGCTCGTCCTGCGCGAAGACGAAGATGTCGTTCCAGAGGCGGGCCTCCAGGTGCGACTCCGTCTTCGGCAGGTAGAAGTACGGGCCCTTGCCGAGGTCGATGAGGCGCTGGGCGTTGTGGAAGAAGTACAGGCCGAAGTCGACCAGCGCGCCGGGCACGGGGGTGCCGTCGAGCTGGAGGTGGCGCTCGTCCAGGTGCCAGCCGCGCGGGCGGGTGACGACGGTCGCCAGCTCGTCGGCCGGCTTCAGCGCGTACGACTTGCCGGACTTCGGGTCGGTGAAGTCGATGGAGCGGTTGTACGCGTCCATCAGGTTGAGCTGGCCGAGGACGACGTTCTCCCAGGTGGGCGCGGAGGCGTCCTCGAAGTCGGCGAGCCAGACCCTGGCGCCCGAGTTCAGGGCGTTGATGGTCATCTTGCGATCGGTCGGACCGGTGATCTCCACCCGGCGGTCGTTCAGCGCGGCCGGGGCCGGCGCGACCTTCCAGGAGTCGTCCGCACGGATCGCCGCGGTCTCCGGCAGGAAGTCCAGCGTGGAGGTGCGGGCGATCTCGGCGCGGCGCTCACCGCGGCGGGCGAGCAGCTCGTCGCGCCGGGGCGTGAACCGGCGGTGCAGCTCGGCCACGAACGCGAGGGCCGCGGGGGTCAGGACCTCGTCCTGCCGGGGCAGGGGCTCGGCATCGACGATGGCCAGCGAGGACGGCGCTGGTGCGGACATGAGCTGTCACTCCTTCAGCGGGCGGTGCGGACGGCGTCACGGCCGCCGGGCCGCCCGATTCGGCACGGCGTGCCAGGGCTCCGGGATACGGCTGTGGCCGCCGTCTGAGGTGCAGAGGGCTTCTGAACAGTGGATAGTAGTTTCCTCATGGTGGAAGTTCAATGGTTTGTTGATATCGAGATTCTTCGGGTCGACAGACCGGCCCGCGTGTGGGCGCAGCGTGCCAGGACGCTCACTCCAGGTGTGAAAGGTCCGCCGGAGTGTCGATGTCGTACGCCTGTGCCACGTCGCCGCACTCCACGAGCGTCAGCGCCGCCCGGTGCGCCCGGAGATAGGCCCGCGCCCCCTGGTCGCCCACCGCACCCGCCGCGACGTCCGTCCACCGGTCCGCCCCGAACAGCACCGGATGCCCGCGTTCCCCCGCGTACGAGGCCGCCGCCAGGCTCGTCCGGTCCCGGTACGCCGCGCCCACCCGGGCCACCGCCTCCGCCCCGATCCCCGGCTGGTCGACCAGCAGGACGAGCGCCGCGTCCGCGCCCGTACCCGCGAGCGCGTCCAGCCCCGTCCGCAGCGACGAGCCCATGCCCTCGGTCCACTCCGGGTTGACGCTCACACCGCAGCCGTCCAGCCGGGCGCGGGCCCGCACCTCGTCGGCCGAGGCGCCGAGCACCACCCGGACCGGTCCGCAGCCGCCCTCGCGCAGCGTGCGCACCGCGTGCTCGACGAGCAGTCCGCCACGGTGTTCCAGCAGGGCCTTCGGGCGTCCGCCGAGCCGGCGGCCCCCGCCCGCGGCGAGCAGCAGTCCGGCGATCTGTGCGTGTGTCATGCCGCCTGGATACCCCACGGCGGCCGCTCCCGCCCACCGCCTCGTACCTCTGCGGCGCGTGTTACGTACGCGGAGTGGCGCCCAGCACCTTTTATGGCGTTAACTTGCCCGCATCCCCGGACACTTGACCACGGTCCCGGGACCGTTCGGAACGACACCGGCACAAGGACGTGCGAGGGGGAGCTTTGTTGAAGAGCGTCGGGCAGGAGCGGGTGACCGCCAGCGGTGAGGACCCCAGGGTGGCGGAGCTGCGTACCGCGGTCTCCCGGCTCCGGCGGGCCCTGGCAGGGCATCCCGGGCAGTTCCCCGACCGGGTCATCGCCGAGGACGAGCTCGCCGCGCTGGACGCGATGGCGTTGAGCGGGGCACCCGAGATCCCCCGGCTGCGCCGCTCGCTGCTGCTCATCGCCGGGGCGATCGGCTCGGTCAGCGCACTGGCCGCGGCCCTGCGTGACGTCCGGGTCGCCGTCGACCTCTTCGGTGAGCCGCCGCAGCGCTGAACGGGCGGGGCGGCCGGCGGCTCCGGTGGTCTCAGCGGCGGATGAGCCTGCGGGCCGTGGCCGCCGCCACGGCCGCCGTGCGCGAGTCGACGCCGAGCTTCGCGTAGATGTGCACCAGATGGGACTTCACGGTCGCCTGGCTGAGGAAGAGCCGCTTGCTGATCTCCGCGTTCGACAGGCCCTCGCCGACCAGTCGCAGCACTTCCAGCTCGCGCTTGGTGAGCGCCTGGGCGGGGGTGCGCATACGGTCCATCAGCCGGTGCGCCACGGCCGGGGCCAGCGCCGAGCGCCCGGCCGCCGCCGTGCGGACCGCGGCCGCCAGCTCCTCGGGCGGCGCGTCCTTCAGCAGATAGCCCGCCGCGCCCGCCTCGACCGCCGCCAGGATGTCCGCGTCGCTGTCGTAGGTCGTCAGGATCAGCACCCGGGGTGCGTCCGGCGCGGCCGTGATCGCCGCCGTGGCCTGCGAGCCGTGCATCCCGGCGCCGAACTGGAGGTCCATCAGCACGACGTCCACCCCGCCGGCCGCCGCCCGGGCGACCGCCTCCTCGGCGGTGGCGGCCTCCGCGACGACCCGGAAGTCCGGCTCGGTGTCCAGGACGGCCCGCAGCCCCGCCCGTACCACCGGATGGTCGTCGGCGAGCAGCAGCCGGACGGGCCCGCTCATGCCGCCTCCCGCCCGGCCCGGCCCACCGGCAGCGGGAGCGTCAGCGCGACGGCGGTGCCCTGGCCGGGCGCCGACTCGACGCTCAGGGTGCCGCCGAGCGAGCGGGCCCGGGAGCGCATCGCGGGCAGCCCGAAGCCGCCGGACTCCGTGGCGCCTGCCCTCGCGACGTCCTGCGCGAAGCCGCGTCCGTCGTCCACCACATCCAGCGACACCGACGTGTCCATGAAGCTCAGCGTGATCTCCGCCCGCCCCGCCCCGGCGTGTTGCACGGTGTTGGCCAGCGCCGACTGGGCGGTCCGCAGCAACGCCACCTCGTACGGCGTGGGCAGCTCGACCGGTGTGCCGCTGACCGCGAACCGCACGGTGAGCGCGGGCGTCGTGGCGCGGGCCGACAGCCGTTCCAGCGCGGCCGTCAGGGAGCCGTTCGCCAGGTCGGGCGGGGTCAGCGCGCGGACGAAGCGGCGTGCCTCGGCGAGGTTGTCCTGCGCCGCCTCGCGCGCCCGGTGCACATGGGCGGCGGCCGGGGCATCCCCGGGCAGCGCCCGTTCGGCGGCGCGCAGCAGCAGCTGGATGGAGGACAGGCCCTGGGCGAGGGTGTCATGGATCTCCCGGGCCAGCCGCTCGCGTTCCGCCAGCGTGCCCGCGGTGCGCTCCGCCTCGGCCAGCTCCGCACGGGTCGCGACCAGCTCCTCGATGAGCTCGCGGCGGCGCTCGCTCTCGTGGAACAGCGCCTGGTAACCGAGGACCGTGGCGACGGCGACGGCCGCGCCGAGCAGCGGACCGATGAACGTGCCGGGGGTGACCGCCTGCCCGTGCAGCAGGAAGCTCGCGATGGCGGCGGCCGCCGTCACCGCCACGGCGGGCAGGCCCCAGCGCGTCGGCAGCAGATGCAGCTGGAGGAAGTAGAGCGGGAAGGCCACCCACAGCGCGTCCGGTGACAGCACCAGCAGCGCCGCCCACAGCACCCCGAGCACCGCCAGCCACCCCGCGCCCGCCCGGGTCCCCGGCTGCACGGACCTGGCCGCCGCGCCCGCCCCGTACACGGCCGCCAGCACCCCGGCGACCGTCGTCACCGCGCCGGGGTGCGGGACACCGGCGGTGAACGCCTTGACGGCGGTGAGCGCCAGCAGGCCGAGCATCAGCCCGTGCAGACACAGCCGCAGCGCGGCGGCGACGGGGGGATGGACACGCGTTTCCATGATGTTCCAGCCTAGGCGCGGCCCGCCCCGGGCCGGTCAATCGAAAGGTTGATGTCGTGACCAGCCCAGGGGCGATGTTTCCGGGGCAGGGGGAGACGACGCTGGATCCATGTTCGTCGCATGGAGAGACCTACGGTTCGCCAAGGGCCGGTTCGCCCTCATGGGCACGGTGATCGTGCTGATCACCCTGCTCGTGGGCCTGCTGTCCGGCCTGACCGCCGGGCTGGCCCGGGAGAACACCTCGGCCGTCACCGGGCTGAACGCCGACCACCTGGCTTTCGCCGCCCCGCCGGACGGCCGGTCGGTGTCCTTCACCGATTCGGCCGTCGGCGAGGCCGCCGTACGCGCCTGGGCCGGGCGGCCCGGCGTGGAGTCCGCGCACCCGCTCGGCATCCGGACCCTGAACGCCACCGCCGGAACGGGGGAGCGCACCGCCGCCGTCTCCGCGTTCGGCGTCGAGCCCGGCAGCGGCCTGGCGCCCGCCCGGGTCGGCCCCGGTGAGGTGGTGCTCTCGCGCGGGGGCGCCGACGAGCTGGGAGTGAGCCCTGGCGACCGGCTGACCCTGGGCGGCCGGGAGGCCACCGTGTCCGCCGTCGCGGGCGACGCCTCGTACAGCCACACCCCGGTCGTGTGGACCGACCTCGCCGACTGGCGGCGGTCCGGAAGCGGGGACGGGCGCGCCACCGTGATCGCCCTCACCACCACCGGCGCCGCCGATCTGGCCGCGGGCGACAGGGCGGCCGGCACCCGCACGCTGTCGCTGGACGACTCGCTGACCGCGATCGGCTCCTACCAGGCCGAGAACGGCTCCCTCCAGCTGATGCGCGGCTTCCTCTTCGCCATCTCCGCCCTGGTCATCGGAGCCTTCTTCACCGTCTGGACGATCCAGCGCAGCGGTGACGTCGCCGTGCTCAAGGCGCTGGGCGCCTCCACCCCGTATCTGCTCCGGGACGCGCTCGGGCAGGCCGTCGTGATGCTCGCCGTCGGTACGGGTCTGGGCACCGCCCTCGCCTCCGGCATCGGCGCCCTGGTCTCCGGCGGGGCCGTGCCGTTCGTCCTGGACGCGGCGACGGTCCTCGTCCCGGCCGCCGTGATGATCGCCCTCGGCGCGGCCGGGGCCGCCCTGTCCATCCGGCGGATCACCGCCGTCGACCCGCTCACCGCGCTCGGGAGTGCCCGATGACCCTCACGCTCACCGATGTCACCCTCACCTACCCGGACGGCGACGGGCGGCTCACGGCGCTGGACCGCGTCACGCTCGACGTGCCCGCGGGCACCCTCACCGCCGTCGTCGGCCCGTCCGGCTCCGGCAAGTCCAGCCTGCTCGCGGTGGCGGCGACCCTGGTCACCCCGGACGACGGCGCGGTGGTCGTCGCCGGTACGGACACCACGGGGCTGGGGCGCGCGGAGAAGGCGGCGCTGCGGCGGGAGCGCGTCGGCATCGTCTTCCAGCAGCCCAACCTGCTTCCGTCCCTGACCGCGGTCGAACAGCTCCAGGTCATGACCCATCTGTCGGGCGGCCGGGCCGGGGCGGCCAGGGCCCGGGCGCTCGGCCTGCTCGATGCGGTCGGTCTCGCCGGGCAGGCCGGCCGCAGGCCCCACCAGCTCTCCGGCGGGCAGCGCCAGCGGATCAACATCGCGCGGGCCCTGATGAACGACCCGGCCCTGCTGCTCGTGGACGAGCCGACCAGCGCCCTGGACCACGAACGCGGCGCGGCCGTCCTGGACCTGCTGGTGACGCTGACCCGGCAGCGGTCCACGGCGACGGTCCTGGTCACGCACGACCGCGCCCACCTGGACCGCGTGGACCGGACGGTCACGATGCTGGACGGCCGCCTGACGGCCCCGGCGCTCACCTGAAACGGGGGCGGGGGGGGGGGCCCCCCCCCCCCGCGCGCCCCCCCCCCCCCGGGGGGCGGCCCCCCCCCCCCCCCCCCCCCCCCCCCCCCCCCCCCCCCCCCCCCCCCCAGAGGTCCGAAGCGGTAGCCGAAGCCTCGGACCGTCTGGATGTAGCGGGGGCTGCCCGGGACGTCCTCGATCTTCTGGCGGAGGCGGCG